>NZ_JBIWAJ010000002.1:97495-267815 GCF_044759975.1 Streptomyces sp. NPDC098789 | reverse complement strand
TGGCCGGGGGGGGGGCGGGGGACGCGCGGGGAGTCGGGCCCGGGTCCGGGCCGCGCGGGGCGGGGGGGGGGGGGGGGGGGGGGGGGCCCCCCGGCGGGCCCGGGGGGGGGGGGGGCCGCCCCGCCCCCCCACCACCCTTCCCGTTCCCGTCACGTCTGGAGACCCGACCATGCGCTCCCGCACCTGCCCGCCCGGCCGAAACACCCCTCCCGATCGTCGGCACGGCGGCCCGCGGGGCCGCTCCCGCGCCGCTCGGCTCCGCGGGCTGCTCCTGCCGCTCCTCGGCCTGCTGCTGCCGCTGGCCGGCCTGCTCCTGCCCGCCGGGACCGCGCACGCCGCCGAGAACGGCACCTGGGGCGTCTTCCCGACGCCCCCGGCGGGCGCGGCGATGACCGACCGGGCGTACTTCTTCCACCAGGGCGCGGCCGGGACCGCGGTGAGCGACAGCGTGACGATCCTCAACTCCTCCACCAAGGACCTGACCTTCCAGGTCTTCGCCACCGATGCCGTGAACACCCCGGCCGGTGGCGCCTTCGCGCTGCTGCCCGTCGAGACGAAGCCCAAGGACGTGGGCACCTGGCTCGCGCTGCCCAAGGACACGGCCACCGTCACCGTCCCCGCCAAGGGCCGCAAGGACATCCCGTTCACCGTGAAGGTCCCCGAGGACGCGACGCCGGGCGACCACGTCGGCGGGATCGTCGCCCTCAACACCGAGGTGGAGGGGGTCCAGAAGGAGGGCAAGGTCCAGGTCGGGGTGAAGCGCTCGGTCGGCGCCCGGCTCTACTTCCGCGTGCCGGGGCCACTGACCCCCGGCCTGAGCGTCGAGGACGTACGGGTCCACCGGGACGCGCCCCTGCTGCCGTGGGTGCACGACGCGCCGGCCACCATCACGTACACGCTGGTCAACCGGGGCAACGTGGTGATCGAGCCGAAGGTGGCGGTGAGCGCCGAGGGCCTCTTCGGCCGGGACGTGCTGTCCCGCCCGGGGCGCGAGCTGCGGCTGACCCTGCTGCCGGGCCAGCGCATCGAGCTGAGCGAACCGTGGCCGGACGCGCCCCAGTTGGACTGGGTCACCGTCAAGGTGACGGCCGGCTCCGCGCTGTACCCGGACCTGACCACGACCGGCGGGGCGGAGTTCCTCGCCGTGCCCTGGCCGGCGGCGGGCGCGGCGCTCGTCCTGCTGGGGGCCGGCGGCGCGACCTGGGTGCTGCGCCGACGGCGCCGTACGGACGGGGAACTTCCGGAAACAGCAGGGGACTTGGCTGAAACCCGCTGATCATGAAGGGTGTCCCCAGGTGGCGGCGCTCGCCCGCCACCGCTACGGGGAGGCACTTCCATGGACCGACAGCAGCCCGCCGACCGGACGGCCACGGACACGGCCGCGGTCGCGGTCGTCCCTCCGGCCACGGACACGGACACGGCGGCGGGCCCGGCCCTGCTGACCCTGATCGAGCGCACCTTGAGCACGGGCACCGCCGCCCACCTCCCCGGCCGCGGCTTCCTGCGCCTGACCCTCCCGCTCTTCGACGGCGACCCGGCCACCGGCGGCGGGACCACCGTCCCGTTCACCGTGGACGTGCTCGCCGACACCGATCGGGCCCCGCACTCGATCGCGTACCTGCTGCCGGGCGGCGGCCTGAACTTCGCCGCCGGGTTCCTCGCCCCGGGCGAGCAGGGCCTCGCCCACCACCTGCGCCGACAGGGCCACCTCGTCGTCGGGGTCACCCCGCGCGAGGACGCGGCCCGGCCCGGTGACGTCAGCGCCGGGTGGGGGCTCGCCGGGCACTCGGCCGGGGCCGCCCTCGCCCTCGACGCGGCCGCCCACGACCCCTCGCCCCGGCTGCGGCGCGTCCTCGCCCTGGACACGACCGGCCCGCTGACCGGCCCGGACGCCGCCCGGGCCGCCGCGACCCGGGACGCGTACGCCGCCCAGCTCGCGGCGGGCACGCACGCGAGCGATCCCGGGCTGGCGGGGCTGGTCTCCCGGGCCGTGACGGATCCGGAGGGCGCCTCCGCCGTGCCGTGGCCGCCGGACCCGACGCTCCGCTTCACCCACGCGGGCCTGGCCCACTTCGCCCTGATCCGCACCGCCGAGCTGCCCGGCCCGGCGAACTGGATCTACGCCCGGGGCCACGCCGCCGGCAGCTACGCCTTCGGTGCCACACCGGCCGAGGACCGCTTCGCCCTGACCCACACCCCGCTCGCGGCATGGCACGCGGCCACCGCCGCCCTGGGCAGCGGCCTGATCCCGGTGGCCCTGCTGCGCGACCTGAGCGCGATCTGGGCGGGCGACGACGCGACGTACGCCATCGCCTGGGACCGGATCCGTGCGGAGGTGCTCTGGCTCAACACGGAACACGGCCGCGGCGACCACCCCCGCGGCGCGGACCTCATCCGCGCGGCCGGCAACCCCCGGGTCACCTACCGCGTGGTCCCGGGCTACGCCCACGGCGACGCCACCTGGAGCCGCACCGCCCCCGAAGACCTCTGGCCCACCAGCTGACGCCTCCGCGACCGACGGTCCGGGAGAGGGGGTCCAGTGCCCCGTCAGGCACCGTTCCCCTGGTGCGCGGCGTGGGATACG
Source organism: Streptomyces sp. NPDC098789 (assembly GCF_044759975.1). Classification (NCBI taxonomy): domain Bacteria; kingdom Bacillati; phylum Actinomycetota; class Actinomycetes; order Kitasatosporales; family Streptomycetaceae; genus Streptomyces; species Streptomyces sp. NPDC098789. Next base: position 265,231 of record NZ_JBIWAJ010000002.1, on the reverse strand, counting down.
TTCCTCCGCCATGGGCGAGTTGATCGTGATCAGGCACGGCGAGACCGCGTGGAGCCGGACCGGCCGGCACGCCGGCCGCACCGACCTGCCGCTGACCGGGGCGGGGGAGGAAGCGGCGCGTGCGCTCGCGCCTCGACTGGCCGGACGGGAGTGGGTCGCCGTCTACAGCAGCCCCCTGACCCGCGCCGTCCGGACGGCCGAGCTGGCGGGGCTGAGCGGCGCGGAAGCCGACGCCGACCTGATCGAGTGGGACTACGGCCGCTACGAGGGGCTGACCGCCGAGCAGATCCAGGAGCGCGAGCCCGGCTGGGAGCTGTGGCGTGACGGCGTGGACGCGGGCGAGGACCTCGGGCAGGTGGCCGTGCGGGTCGACGCCTTCCTCGGCCGGGTCCGGCCGCGGCTGGACGAGGGCGACGTGGCCGTCGTCGCACACGGCCACCTGTCACGCATCCTCGCCGCACGCTGGCTCGGGCTCGACCCGTCGAGCGCCCGGCAGTTCGGGCACCCGCATCCGGGAACGATCAACACACTGGGCTACGAGCACGGGCTGCCCGTCGTCCTCGGGTGGAACGTGCCGTAGCGGCGACCGCCCACGACCGCGCGGGCGATGTCCATCCGGGCGACGCCCCGCCCCGAACAGCAGGAACCCCCGGCCGGTGAGGGTTGGCCGGGGGTGGGCTGCTGCTCGGCCGGGGGCCGGGCGGGGTCGGTCAGTGGTTGCGGGGGAACCGGAGGTCACCGGAATACCGCATCACAAGATGCGGAGCCTGCCGTCCCGGCGGAGAGTGCTGATCATGGCGCGCGTACTACTCACCGCCCGAATCTCAGACGACAAAGACCACTCGAACAGCGTCGAAGCCCAGCTAGAAGAGATGCGAGCTTGGGCACTCGGCAACGGCCACGCCGTCGCGGCCGAGGTGGAGGACCGGACCGTCTCCGGTTCGGTCGATCTCCCCGACCGGCCGAAGCTCGGCAAGCACCTGACCGAGGTAGGCCGTGAAGCGTGGGACACGCTTGTCGTCTCCACCCAAGACCGGCTGTCTCGCGATGACCGCCACTTCAATGCGTTCGTCGGCAACGTGCTCGACTGGGGTAAGGGCCTGGTCGTCCTCGATGACCCCTCGTTCGACATCAGCACCCCCATGGGCCGATGGATCGCCCAGGGCAAGGCTGTGCAGGCCGCTACCGAGCTAGACAAGATCAAGAAGCGGGTTACACGCTCCCGCCGCTTCCTGCGGCGGCACGGCCGGTGGGCTGGGGGTACCCCGCCCTACGGCTACCAGAAGACCAAGAACGTCCCCCGGACGGAAGCCAGCAAGTGCGCTGACTGCGGGGTATGGCTGGAGCCCAACCCGGAGGGGAAGGGCTACCACCTTGAACCCGATCCGGTGTCGGCTGCAACGGTGGTCGAGATCGTTGCCCGCATGCTTGGCGGGGACTCCCTGACGAACGTGTGCCGGGACCTCACGTCCCGCCGGGTCCTGTCCCCCTGGGACTACGCCCTTACGAAGCGGCAGACGCCCAAGGAACCCAAGGGCGCCCCGTGGGATGTCTCTGGCCTGCGCCGCATCCTGACCAACGTGGCGTTGATCGGCCAGACCACTCACGCCACGGAGAGGGACGCGAACGGCAAGGCGGTCAAGACGGAGACTGTCCGGGGTGAGGATGGCAGGCCGTTGCAGGTGGCCATCCCGATCGTGGACCCAGCTGCTTTCCGCCAGCTGCAAGACCTCTTGGCCGTGCAGCGCGCCAAGCCGGGCATGTCCCGCTCGAAGTACACGAGTTACATGCTTCGGCAGGTGGGCTTCTGCGGCTATCACGCGGCCGGCATTACAGCAGAATCGACGTTCGCCGAGGTTCACGCGGCGGTAGCTCGGGCCGTGGCACTGTCCGCACAGGGCGACGCCGTGAACCCGTTCTCTCACCCGATCTACGGGCAGGCGTCGACGAAGCGCGAGAAGACCACCCGCTACTACAGGTGCAAGACCTACCTAGACTGCCTGGACGGGAAGAACTTCCGGGCAGACGAGATCGAGTCAGGGTTCGAGGCCACGTTCATGGACGTGGTCGGGGACCTCCCTCACACCCATCGGGTCGTCATCCCCGGGGAAGATCATGCGGCCGAGCTGGCCGAGGTCATCGAGTCGATCCGCGATCTTGAGGACGACCGGTACGAGCACGGGCTCTACAAGGGTCCTGACGGGGCGGAGCGGTACCGGCGGATGATGGGGCGCCTGGAGGACCGCAAGGCCGCTCTGGAGGCCATGCCGTCCCGCAAGGCAGAGGTCCGCGAGGAGCCGTCAGGCATGACGATTCGCGAGTTCTGGGCCACGCTGGAGTATGCCGATCGGGGCCACTGGCTGAGGTCGATCGGCATGCGGTCCATGGTGATCCGGCAGACGGACGACATGCCCGCCCCTGGCTCGCCGGTCATCGTGACCGTGTTCCCGCCGGGGTTCCGGGAGAACGCATTGAGGTGGGCGCAGGAGCAGCGCGCCCCCGCCAGTAACTGACGAGCCGTAGTGGTCGAAGGCCCCTCTCCGGAGGGGCCTTCGTCGTACCCGCAGCGATCCGTCTGGCAGCCACGCTTGTGGCCACCATCACAGCGGCTCACGTGGGTGAAACAGAAATCCCCCATCTATGTACCTAGTGAGGGAGGGAAGGAGGGAGCGAAGCGACCGACTGACCGACCGAACAACCCAACCGGTTAAAGAGCCCCCTAAGGGGCTCTACTACTAACCAGGGTTAAGCAGCCCCTCAAAGGGCTGCACTCACGGACGTAACCTCGCTCATCGCTCGGTTACTGCAACGCGCGAGAAAAGCGCGTGGGAGGGGTTGCACATGGCCTCTTCTGAGACCTAGGCAATGAGTCAAGGTTTCCGGAGCGAGAACGTCCGGGCCGACCATCACGTCGTTGTTCCCGACTACCGGTGCGGGTGGGTAGCCCTCGCGTAGAAGACCTTTCCTCAGGGTGCTTGCCGGTGCGTATTGAGGATGACAGCCCCCGCTCGTCGTGAGACGCCGGGGGCATCTTCATTTGCCCATAATTAACCGATCACGGATACAGGAGGCTGTGTTGTGCTGACCTTTGATCACGCGTACCTCAAGCATCTTCGCCAAACCCGCCGTCAGTGCACACAGGCTCAGCTAGCCACGGCGCTGAACGTTTCTCAGGGCCGCTACTCGGAATGGGAGCGCGGGAAGTCCGAGCCGACGGCTAAGCACCTGATGGCGCTTGCCGAGCATTACGCCCTTCACCCCCGCGACCTTTTCGAAGGTCGCGACCACGTGCTTACGACTGAGGCCCCGACGCGAGGACGGCATGAGGTTGCCCCAGAGCCTGAGTCCCGCCGTGCCTCCGTCCGCGCCCTGACTATCGAGCAAGGGCTACCACTTGAAGAGGTTGCCGGGACGCTTAACGTTCCGTTGTCTGTCGTCGAATCCGATATTGATGCTCTCGCCGATAGGGGGCCGATCTAGATGGACCTGAAGACTCCTCTTTGGGAGCTGTCGCCTAAAGAGCGTGAGGCGCTGCTTAGGCTCCGTCGGATCGAAAAGTACATCAAGACTAAGGAGCGTAAGTGATGGCTATCCCTATGGAAGCCCCCGAGAGCCTGCGGCAGGCTCGCCGGTGGGAACAGGCTAAGGCCCTGTATGTGCGGGCCGGCATCTGCCAGGGATGTGCTGGACAAGCCGCTTACGGCCATCAGCTCGGATTCTCTCGAATCAACCCACCGTGTCGTTTGTGCGCTGCCACGGTAGACAGCTTCCCTTACCCGGCCGCCGCTAACGGGTGGAACGCTCTGGAGGCCCCCGTCAAGGGGGCTGTGGAGCCCGTGAGTGACCGCCTGAGCAGTTCAGGTGTCTGGAGACTCACCCCGCCCGGAACGGTCAAAATATCGGCGTACAGCGATTCCGGGTTTCAGACGTACGTCTACTGTTCCGGCGGATGCGGTCGCCGGATGGTTAATGCCCTGACCTACCGGCCGTGCCGAACCTGTCGCAAAGACCACCCTTAAGGAGACTGCCTATGTTTGAGATCACCATTAAGGACCGTGCCGCCAAGTATCAGGGCACATGTTCCACTCGACGTGTGCGGCTCACGTCTGTCGATATCGCGCTCATCTCAGACGAGCAGCTCGGCAGGGCATTCCGGGACACCTTTGCCCGCCTTAACCGTAGCCGCGCCGAGGAACCGCTAATCACTGCAATGGTCAAGCGCATCCTTGAAGGGAAGCGCACCCACTAAAGACTTAGCGACCCTTAGACAACAGGGTCGTTGACAACTAGGGAGCCTCTAAGGGCTCCCTTTCTTATGTCCACCTAGGGCTCAATCAAGGAGTCATCATATGGCTAACGCATTCGAAACCGATCAGATCGTAGCTTCCGCTATCGAGCTTCTCTTCCATCAGAGCGTTCTCGGTGAGACCGTTCACCGAGACGCGGAGAAGGGGTTCACGGGCGGCAAGGGCGACTCTGTCCGCGTCCGCATTCCTAAGCGTCGCACCGCTAAGAACTTCAACGGCACTACCGAATTCGTGGATGTTAACGAGGGTGCCGTTCAGGTCAAGCTTTCGGATGAGCCGACCGATGCAACCAAGCTAACCACCCGTGAGGCCACTCTCGACGTGACGTCGTTCGCTAAGCAGGTTCTGCTTCCGCAGACTGAGGCTGTAGCCCGGTATACGGAAAAGAACCTTGCCACTCTCATGAACAAGGCAACCGACGCCGTTAAGACTGACGCGGCTAACCAGGTTATTGACCCGGCTGCGGAGCCGGGCAAGGCCGGCCATGTCGTCAAGGCCCTCACGTGGGCCGCGTCCGAGTTCACTCGCCGAGAGATTAACCCGCGCTTCCGCTTCGTGGCCGTTGGCCCGGACGTGCAGCGCCTCCTTCTGGACACTCCGCATCTTCAGAAGGTGAATGAAGCCGGTGACTCCGAGGGGTTGCGTAACGCGATACTTGGCAACCTCTTCGGCTTTGATGTTGTGGTTTCTCCGCACATTAACGGCATGGTTGCTTATCACCGTGACGCCATGGCTCTCGCCGTCCGCGTCCCGGAGCCGTCGATGGGTACACGCTCGTATGCGAGCGTCCACCCCGGTGACCGCTACGGCCTGCGAATCACGCACTCGTACGACCCCAACACTAAGGCTGAGATTTCGACCGTGGATAGTCTTTGTGGATCGTCCGTACTCGATGCCGAGCGAATGATCGCTTTCAAGCTCAAGTAAGCCTAATAACCTGGGGCCACCCGTGAGGGGGTGGCCCCTTCGGCTTGCGCTAGTACCAAGGAGGAGAGTTATGGGAGACAGCATCCCTACCCCGAAGGATTTGCTTACCGGGGAGACTGGAGACGATGACGTTAGTAACACTGACCCCATTCCTGCGGTAGAAGAATCTGCACCTGTAGACGATACCCCCGAGGCGTCTGTCGGTAGCCTTGAAGCAGACAATGCTTCACTCCGCGTCGAGCTTGCCCGTATGAAACTGGCAGACCGGTACGGCAAAGACATTGCCGATCTGATCGAGGGTGATACCCCAGAGGCTCTTGAAGCCGATGCTCAGCGAATGGCTAGTATCCGCGCACGCTTCGAGCCCCTAATTGGTACCGGTGGACTCGATCCCACACCCACCCGCAAGGGTTTTGACGCGGTAGGGGTGCTTCGGAGTATGGGCCGATGAGCTGTACGGGCTATTAAGGCCCGACCGCATCCAGGCGCACTGTAGATACCGACCCCGCACAGGAAACCCCTCACAGGGCTTTCCTAACCCCTCCCGCTAGGTGCCCCATAGGCACCCCCCGCAAGGGGTGCACACACACAAACACATGCACTTGAGTAATCACTCGCTTAGACATAAGCGCTAAGCCACTGGCTACCTTAAGCACAGCCCATGCATTGGGGCCCTCGCATAAGGGCCTCACGCACAGGCCCCTATACACACTGCACTACACGTGCACGCAGTGAATGCATAAGCGCACACAAACGCTCAATCAAACGAAAAGCTTTCGCTTAAAGAGTGTGAGAAACCAAAGCAGAAAAAGCAGCTTAAACATTTGACATTCGGCTAAAGCTTCGCGCAAAGGGTCGCGATAGGGGTGGGGGGTGTCCCCATGATCGATTTGAATCCTGACCGGGACGTGATAGCAGGCGGCATCGAGCCCGGGTTTCCAACATGAGCCCCGGTGGTCCCCCTGTACGGGTTCTCGATAGTTCGTGACTCAGACCACACAGAAAGGAGCGGCCTTATGGGTCGTAGAGGACCGGTTCCGAAGAGGTCGGACGAGTTGCTTGGCCACCGGCGCAGACAGCGGGAGCGAGAGGTGACGTTCGCGCCGTCTGGGGGCTTCGAGTGGTGCCACAGTGCCAAGCACGGAAACGCTCGCTGGCAGCGCCCCAAGCTGCGCTGCACTAGCTGTGCCTTGGGGGTGCCGGATGAGTAGCCACAACTCCGGCACCGCAAGCGGTCACCGTTGGGGAAACCGTTCCGGTGCTCGTCCGGGCGACTGGCCGGAGCATGTCCGCCGGGCCGTCTGGACACGGGACCACGGACTCTGTCAGCACGTCCGGTATGACACTGGCCTGCCCTGCTATGCGGCAGGCGATGCGGTGGACCACATCAGACCCTTGTCCCAGGGTGGCCGGAGCATCGCGGCGAACGGTCACGTTCTGTGCCGCTGGCACCATGCCCAGAAGACCGGCCAGGAGGCAGCGGCGGGGAAACGGAAGGCTGCCAGAGCGAGGAAGCGTGAGCAAAAGCATCCCGGAGCGCTTTGAGTACCACCCTAAGGGGAGGTCGGGGCCTTTTTCTTTGTCCAGTTGACTGATGCCGGCGGATCGGTGACCTGGAGGTTTGAGGCCGTCAGAGCCTCAACTCATTGCAGCTAGGCGGTGTAGATGGTGGGCTGCTCGGCTACCTGGTCCGGGGTGAGGCCGTCCACGGTCATGTTGCCGGTCCAGAGGTGATCGCGGTGGGCGTAGGTCGCCTCAAAGGTGACCCGCTTGCCGCCGGGCTCAAGCTTCCAGCCCTGCCGGTTGAACTGGGCGATGCGGTCGCTACCGCAGACGAACGAGCGGGTTGCTTGCGTCAGAACCCATTGGGCTAGCTCGGCATCCTTGGCAGTCGGTTTTCCGCAGGTGCGCGCCATCTGCCACAACCGTGGCCACTCCACCCCGGGAGTCAGGGGGCCGACGACGGCCACCTCTCCGATATGCCGCTCGTCAAGGTGATGGGTGGTGTACCCGAAGACCACGCCGAACATGGCGAACACGGTGACCCTGCCGGTTCCGGAGAGGCCCTCGTCATTGCTGCTCATTGATGGAACCCTTGGCTCTGTGACGGTCCGGGCGCCTTAGCCACGCCCGGACCGTTCCGTTCACGGGTGGTTCAGTGCCGCAGTCCTGCGGGGGAGCTTGCGGCTAGCAGCCGTCGCCGTCGCCGCAGCAGGCAGGGGGGTTGCACTCCTTCGCGGAGCCCCACAGCCGGTCATCGACGTGGAACCCGGCAGCCCTGACGCGGTCCACCACGGAGCCGATCAGCGGGCGCGTGCGGACAGTGGCCTTGGGCTCGTGCCCCAGGAAGAACCCGAACTGTTCGTCACACCAGGCGGCGTATGCCTGCGTGTGGAGAACGAACGAGTGCCAGCCGGGGTCAACGGCGTCCGACGGGGTCATGTCGAATGCGCGGGTGTCGCCCATGACCTTGAGGAAGGCAAGGGCCTGGTCCACGATCCTGCGCGCGGTGGACAGCTCGTGTCCGTACTCCTCGGCGCAGAACTGAGAGACCTTCTCGAACAGCTCGGGACTGACCAGGTCCCGCCCGTGCCGTAAGGCGACGGGGGATTCCAGCATGGTCGTCATGCGTACCTCCTAAGGGGTTGTAGGGGTCACGCGGCAGGTGGGGGCGGGAACTTCTCCTTGTCTCCGGGGTCGGTCATCGGCTTCACCTCCTCTCGGTTCCGGGCGCGGTAGGACCGCCAGGCGCGCTCGCGCCGCTCCTCCGGGGTCATGTACTCCGGGAGGCGTCTCACGCCGCCACGGCCCCGGCCGGGCAGTCGTCGGCGTGCCGGTAGACGGTGGCGGGCGGCCCGGAAACCCTGTCGACGGAGCGGCGGCGGACAGGCTCCATCGACCCCAACCTGTGACTACAGGCAGAGCACCTTTCCCCCGTCGGGGCGTAGGTCAGGTACTCCCACTCGCCCGTGTCGTAAGCCGGGGTCTTCTTCGGTGCCCTTGCCCTTGCCATGTCGCAGCCTCCGCGCAGCTCGGTGTACTCACGAAGCTAGAGAGGGGGGCGGGCGAGTCTCCACGTTGTTGCAAGCTGTTGCACGGTTTCACTCAAGTGCGTTGATGGCCTTGGCGATTAGGTCGCGGGCCGACGTGCCGCGCACGGCGATCCTGGACAGGTCTGCGAAGGCGCGGAGGTACGTTCCGATCTCCCCGGGGGTGGTCAGGTTGATCTCTGCGGTGAGAGTCTCTACGGCTACCTGCTGGTCGTCGAAGGCGTAGAACGCCTCCAAGGGCCACACGGTCCGGCGGGCGCGTGCGGGGATGATCCCGAGCGACACGTTCGGCCGGCTCATCACGCCTAGCAGCGCTTCGAGCTGCTCTCTCATGGCTTCGTCGTCGCTGACGCGGTAGTAGAGAACCGTCTCTTCGAGGAGCAGGGCGAACCGGTGGTCACCCTCGCGCAGCACCCGTGACCTGCGTTGGCGAGCCGCTACCGCGTCGGCCACGTCGTCGGGGGTGCCCTGGAAGGTCGTGATGGCCTTGAGGAGCCCTGTCGTGTACCCGGCGGTCTGGAGCATGCCCGGTACGAGGTTCGAGGCGTAGACGCGAAATGAGCGGGTCCGCTGGTAGAGCGGGGTGGTCTGCTCGTGCACCCGGCGCATGCCGTCGCGGTGAATCTGCTTCCACTCGACGTACATCGACTCGGCGTTGCGGGACGCGGCGATTATGTCGGCTGCCTGGTCTGCGGCCCCGCAGGCTGCACACCATGCCCGGATGTCGGCATCGGACGGCCAGGAGATGCCACGGGCGATGCGGGACGACTTGGCTCTGTGCCAGCCGCACCGGACGGCCAGGTCATGCCCTGAGAGCCCAGCGTCCTTCATGAGTCCTTGCAGGCGGGTGGCCACGGCGGCCCGTGCTGCTTGGGCTGTGGAGAGCGGGGAGGAAGGCATGAACTGACCGGCCAGAGATCAGACGGTGTACTTCCCGTGCGGGACAGCGCGGTCCCACACGGCTTCGAACGCCGTCACGCAGTGCTCAACGACGGCGGGGTCGTCGGTCTGGTCGGTATGGACCCACGTGCCGACGCCGTCGAAGATGTTGAACTGCACGAGCTTGCCATCGAAGATCCAACAGTCATTGCCGGGCAACGCAAGATCGGATGCCTGACGGCGGGGCAACCATCGGATCTGCTCACCGGCGGCCACGTTGGTGAAGGTGCCGGAGTGCTCGAATGCGATGTAGTCACTGACAGGCTCCGAGACCACACGGGCCCTACGAATGACCACACCCTTGGCGGTGACCTCTTGCACGAGGTCGAGCCATGGGCGCCACCACGAAGCACGGTCGTCCGGGTTGAGTCGGTGGCCTTGCTTCCATGCTGCGAACCCGTTGATCTCGTTCTCGACGCCGTACGTGTCGCGCATCTCAAGATGCACGGCTGACACCTGCACCGACCGAATGAGGTCGGCGAAGTCAGTCAGACTCTGCGACACGGATGGCCTCCTTGAGGAGCGGGATCATCCTGGGCTCAAGGATGATCAAGGCTTCGTTGTCAGCCTGGGGCGAGTCAGCCGAGGTCTGGCTGAGCGTGTCCGTGTCCGCCCGCGCCCCCTGTACGAGGATGCGGCGGTCGTCGTCCACCCACACGGCCGGGCATCCGTGATCGCCAGACTCTGGATCTTTACCAACGAACCGTAAGGCCATGGTGTCCCTCCCTGTCGAGCGCGTTGCGCCTGGTTGCACAAGCTCACTCTCGGGGGTCGGGCAGGTCAAGGGGGCGGGAACAGCAGAAACCCCCGGCCGGTGAGGGTGGCCGAGGGCTCCTGTGCTTGGGGTGAGGGTCAGGCGTCAGGCATTATCGAGACGTCGGGAAGCCGAGGTCGACGCCGGAGGGGGCCTCGGAGGGGTCGGGCCAGCGGGTGGTGACGACCTTGCCGCGGGTGTAGAAGTGGATGCCGTCGTTGCCGTAGATGTGGTGGTCGCCGAAGAGCGAGTCCTTCCAGCCACCGAAGGAGTGGTAGCCGACCGGGACCGGGATCGGCACGTTCACGCCGACCATGCCCGCCTGGACCTCCAGCTGGAAGCGGCGGGCGGCGCCGCCGTCGCGGGTGAAGATCGCGGTGCCGTTGCCGAACGGCGAGGCGTTGATGAGGGCGAGGCCCTCCTCGTAGGTCTCGGTGCGCAGGACGCACAGGACCGGGCCGAAGATCTCGTCGCGGTAGGCGTCGGAGTCGGTGGAGACGTGGTCGAGGAGCGAGAGGCCGATCCAGTGGCCGTTCTCGTTGCCCTCGACCGTGTAGCCGGTGCCGTCGAGGACGACGTCCGCGCCCTGGGCGGCCGCGCCGGTGACGTAGGAGGCGACCTTGTCGCGGTGGGCCGCGGTGATCAGCGGGCCCATCTCGGAGGTGGGGTCGTTGCCGGGGCCGATCTTGATCTTCTCGGCGCGCTCGCGGATCTTCTCGACCAGCTCGTCGGCGATCGCGCCGACCGCGACGACCGCGGAGATCGCCATGCAGCGCTCGCCGGCCGAGCCGTACGCCGCCGATACCGCCGCGTCGGCGGCCGCGTCGAGGTCGGCGTCCGGGAGGACGAGCATGTGGTTCTTGGCGCCGCCCAGGGCCTGCACGCGCTTGCCGTTGGCGGAGGCGGTGGTGTGGATGTGGCGGGCGATCGGCGTGGAGCCGACGAAGGAGACGGCGGCGATGTCGGGGTGCGCGAGGAGCGCGTCGACGGCGACCTTGTCACCGTGGACCACGTTCAGCACGCCCGCCGGCAGACCCGCCTCGGTGGCCAGCTCGGCCAGCTTGACGGCGGCCGAGGGGTCCTTCTCGCTCGGCTTGAGGATGAAGGCGTTTCCGCAGGCCACGGCCAGCGGGAACATCCACATCGGCACCATCGCCGGGAAGTTGAAGGGGGTGATGCCCGCGACGACGCCGATCGGCTGGCGGATCGAGGAGACGTCCACCCGGTTGGAGACGGAGGTGGACAGCTCGCCCTTGAGCTGGGTGGTGATGCCGCAGGCCAGCTCGACGATCTCCAGGCCGCGGGCGACCTCGCCCAGCGCGTCCGAGTGCACCTTGCCGTGCTCGGCGACGATCAGCTCGGCGATCGCGTCGCGGTTGGCGTCGAGGAGCGCGCGGTAGGCGAACAGCACCTTGGTGCGGGCGGCCAGCGAGGACTGGCCCCAGGAGAGGAACGCCTCCTTGGCGACCCGTACCGCCGCGTCGACCTCTTCGGCCGAGGCGAGCGCGACCTGGGTGGTGACCTCGCCGGTGGCCGGGTCGGTGACCGGGCCGTAGTTGCCCGACGCGCCCTCGACGGTCTGGCCACCGATCCAGTGGTTGACGGTCTTCATGCCTTGCTCCTTCACAGATGGCGACGTCGCTGCGCGGCTTGCCGGTCGTACTCTTCACGGGCTCCGGCCGCCGACGCACGGGTCGCGGTCTCGGCCACAGGAACATCCCACCACGCCGCCGCAGGGGGTGGGCCCGACACAGTGTCGGGCGTTCGGGTCTCCACGTAGACACATGTGGGACGGTCCGCGGCGCGGGCCGCGGTCAGGGCTTCCCGCAGGTCACCGACGGTGCGGGCGCGGAAGACGGCCATCCCGAGGGAGGCCGCGTTGGCCGCGAGGTCCAGCGGGAGCGGCGCGCCGCCGTACGAACCGTCGGGCTCCCGGAAGCGGTAGGCGGTCCCGAACCCCTCGCCGCCGACGGCCCCCGAGAGACCGCCGATGGAGGCGTAGCCGTGGTTGTCGAGGATGACCAGGCGCAGCGGGACGCGCTCCTGCACGGCCGTGACGATCTCGGTCGGGTTCATCAGGTACGTCCCGTCGCCGACCAGGGCCCAGACCCGGTCCCCGGGCGCGGCGAGGGCGACCCCGAGCGCCGCCGGGATCTCGTAGCCCATGCAGGAGTACCCGTACTCCACGTGGTACTGGTGCGGCGAGCGGGCCCGCCACAGCTTGTGCAGGTCACCGGGGAGGGATCCGGCCGCGTTCACGATCACGTCGTCGGCGGTGACCAGGGAGTCGAGGACGCCGAGCACCTGCGCCTGGGTCGGCACGGCGCTCTCGTCCGGGGTGGCGTACGCGCGGTCCACGCGCGCCTCCCAGCGCTCCTTCGCGCGGGTGTAGTGCGCGGCGTACTCCGGCGCGACCCGGTGGCCCGCCAGTGCCCCGCGCAGCTCGTCCAGGCTCTCGCGGGCGTCGCCGACCAGGGGGTGGGCGGCGAGCTTGTGGGCGTCGTACGGGTCGAGGTTGAGCCCGACGAAGCGGACGTCGGGATGCTGGAAGAGGGTCGCGGAGGCGGTGGTGAAGTCGGTGAGCCGGGTGCCGGCCGCGATGACCAGATCGGCCTCCCGGGCCAGCTCGGCGGCGGTGTCGGTGCCGGTGTGGCCGACCCCGCCGACCTCGGCGGGATGGCCGTGGGGCAGGGCGCCCTTGCCCGCCTGGGTGGCCGCGACCGGGATGCCGGTGGCTTCCGCGAAGGCCGCGAGGGCGGCTTCGGCCCCGCTGTGGCGGATGCCGCCACCCGCGATGAGCAGGGGGCGCGCGGCGGCCCGTACCGCCTCGGCGGCCCGCGCCAGCTCGGCGCGGTCGGGCCGTGGGCGGCGTACGGACCACACGCGCTCGGCGAAGAACTCCTCGGGCCAGTCCCACGCCTGCGCCTGGACGTCCTGCGGCAGCGCGAGGGTGACGGCGCCGGTCGCGACGGGGTCCGTGAGCACGCGCATCGCCTGGAGCGCGGCCGGGACCAGCGCCTCGGGCCGGGTGATCCGGTCGAAGTACCGCGAGACGGGCCGCAGGGCGTCGTTGACGGACACGTCCCCGGCCCAGGGCACTTCGAGCTGTTGGAGCACCGGATCGGCGGGCCGGGTGGCGAAGGCGTCCCCGGGGAGCAGGAGCACCGGGATCCGGTTGATCGTGGCGAGGGCGGCTCCGGTGACGAGGTTGGTCGCGCCGGGGCCGATGGAGGTGGTGACGGCGTGCGCGGAGAGCCGGCCGCTGCGCCGGGCGTAGCCGACGGCGGCGTGCACCATCGCCTGCTCGTTGCGGCCCTGGAGGAAGGGCATCGCCTCCGGCCCGCTCTCCAGCAGCGCCTGTCCGATCCCGGCGACGTTGCCGTGCCCGAAGATCCCCCAGGTCGCGGAGATCAGGCGGGCGCGGCGGCCGTCGCGCTCGGTGAACTGGCGGGCGAGGAAGGCCACGAGGGCCTGCGCGACGGTGAGGTGACGGGTATCGCTCACCGGGCGTCCTCCGTTCGGTCGGCGGTGGCTGCGGGTGCCGGTGCCGGTGCGTGTGCGGGTGTGGCGGTGGCGGTGGCGGTGGCGGTGGTGGTGGTCGGGAAGGGGAGTCGGGGGTCGACCGCCTGGTCGGGCCAGGTGTCCCGGATCCACCCGTGGTCGGGGTGGTCCCGGATGAGCCATTCCCGGGTCTCCCCCGGGCCCGCCATCACGTTCAGGTAGTACATGTCGTGCCCGGGCGCGGCGATGGACGGCCCGTGCCAGCCGTCGGGGATCAGCACGGCGTCACCGGTCCTCACCTCGGTGAGGATGTCGGTCTTCCCGGCCGGGGAGGGGCTGACACGCTGGTAGCCGAGGCCCGGGGTGCCGTCGTGCGGGGCGATCTCGTAGTAGTAGATCTCCTCCAGCTCCGACTCGGCGCCGGGGTGGTGCTCGTCGTGCTTGTGCGGCGGGTACGAGGACCAGTTCCCGCCGGGGGTGAGCACCTCGACGGCGATCAGCCGGTCGCAGGCGAAGACGTCCGCGGCGGCGAAGTTGTTGACCTGCCGTGAACAGTTGCCCGCACCGCGCAGCTCTACGGGCACCCCCTCGGCCGGTCCGTGACGCGCGGTCAGCCTCCGCGTGGCACGGGCCCCGGCGAGCGCGAACCGCCCCCCGCCGACCGAACGGACCTCGGCGCGCCCGTCACGCGGCAGGTAGACGAAGTCGCTCACCCCCGCGAACACGTCGGTCCGTCCCCGCAGTTCGAAGACCCGCACCGCACGCTCGCCCGCGCCGTGACTGCGGACCGCGCACGCTCCCGCCAGCGGCAGGACGATCCACTCGTGGTCGCCGCAGTCCAGCGGGTACGTCTCCCCCGGTCGGAGGTCCAGTACGCGCAGCTGCGTGTGCGCCATCCCCCACGTCCCCGTCACCGCCACGACGCGAGCACCTCCTCGACCTCGTCGACCACCGGCATCGCCGTGGAGCACGCCAGCCGGGACGCCACGATGGCTCCCGCCGCGTTCGCGAAGCGGACCACCCGCTCCAGCTCCCAGCCGCCGAGCAGCCCGTGGCACAACGCGCCGCCGAACGCGTCCCCGGCGCCGAGGCCGTTGACCACCTCCACCTTCACCGGCGGAGCCTGCACCGCGCGGCCGTCGCGGTGGACGGCCAGGACCCCCTCCGGGCCCCGCTTGACCACCGCCAGCTCGACCCCGGCGGCCAGCAGCGCCCGGGCCGCCGCCCACGGCTCGCTCTCACCGGTGGCGATCGCGCACTCCTCGGTGTTCCCGACGGCCACCGTGGCAGCGGCCAGCGCCCGCTCGTACCAGGGCCGCGGCTCGGAGGACCACAGCATCGGCCGCCAGTCGAGGTCGAAGACGGTGGTCCCGGACTTGGCCCGGGCCTCCAGCGCGGCCAGGGTCGCGGTCCGGCTGGGCTCGGCACTCAGGCCGGTGCCGGTCATCCAGAACACCCGCGCGGCGCGCACCGCTTCGAGGTCGAGCTCGCCCGGGTGGATCTCCAGGTCGGGCGCCTTGGGCTGGCGGTAGAAGTAGAGGGGGAAGTGGTCGGGCGGGAAGATCTCGCAGAAGGTCACGGGGGTCGGGTAGGCGGCGACCTCGGTGACCCAGCGGTCGTCCACGCCGAATCCGCGCAGTTCCTCGCGCAGGTAGTCGCCGAAGGGGTCGGCCCCGGTCCGGGTGATCACGGCGGTGCGCCGCCCGAGCCGGGCGGCGGCGACCGCGACGTTGGTCGGCGAGCCACCGAGGAACTTGCCGAAGGTATCGGCCTCGGCCAGCCGCACGCCGGTCCTCAGGGGGTAGAGGTCCACCCCGATCCGCCCCATCGTGATCACGTCGAACGGATCCTGTCGGTCGTCCGGGTCTCTCAGCTCGCGCTGCTCGCGCTGGTCGTCGGGGGCGGTGGTCACCCGCGGTCCTCCCTGCTCCTCGTCCGGCGCTCCGGCCGGGCTCTGCAACCGGGCCCGTCCACCCCGTTGTCCTCGCGTCTCGCGTCCTCTACCGGGCACACTTGCCCGTCCCCTTGAGCGTCGCACCCTAAGGTGTCGTCATGACGTCATCCCCACCCGCGTTGACCCGTATCCGCATCGGTTCGGCTCCGGACTCCTGGGGTGTGTGGTTCCCCGAGGATCCCCGGCAGACCGGCTGGTCACGCTTCCTCGACGAGGTCGCGGACTCCGGCTACGAGTGGATCGAGTTGGGCCCCTACGGCTACCTGCCCACCGATCCCGCGCGGCTCGCCGAGGAGACCGGCAGGCGCGGGCTCAAGGTCTCGGCCGGCACGGTCTTCACCGGACTCCATCACGGGCCCGCCGTCTGGGAGCAGACCTGGGAGCACGTGTCGCGGATCGCCGCCCTGACCCAGGCGATGGGCGCGGAGCACCTGGTGGTCATCCCCTCCTTCTGGCGGGACGACAAGACGGGGGCGGTCCTGGAGGACCGGAACCTGACCGCGCCGCAATGGCGCGAACTGGCCGGCCAGACCGAACGGCTGGGCCGTGAGGTGCGCGAGCGGTACGGGCTGCGGATCGTGGTCCACCCGCACGCCGACACCCACATCGACACCCCGGAGAACGTGGCCCGGTTCCTGGACGCGACCGATCCGGAAGCGGTCTCGCTGTGCCTGGACACCGGGCACTACGCCTACTGCGGCGGCGACAGCGTCGAGCTGATCGAGACCTTCGGGGAGCGCATCGGCTACCTCCACCTCAAGCAGGTGGATCCCCGGATCCTCGCCGAAGTCGTCGCGGAGCAGCTGCCCTTCGGTCCGGCCGTGGCCCGCGGGGTGATGTGCGAGCCGCCGGCCGGGGTGCCCGCGCTGGAGCCCGTACTGGCGGCGGCCCAGCGGCTCGGCGTGGACCTCTTCGCCATCGTCGAGCAGGACATGTATCCGTGCCCGCCGGATCGGCCGTTGCCGATCGCCCGGCGCACCCGCGCCTTCCTGCGCTCCTGCGGCGCCCGTTGACCGCCCGTTGACCACCCGCCACACCGCACGCCACGACCCCCGACCCCGATCTCGATCCCGACCCGGATCCCGCTGGACCCTGGAAGAGGTAGCGCATGAGCACGCTCGGCATCGCCGTCATCGGCACCGGGAAGATGGGCAGCGACCACGTCCGCCGGATCGGGCGGACCGTGGGCGGGGCGCGGGTGGTGGCCGTGGCCGACCCCGACGGCGACCGGGTCAAGGAGGTCGCGGCCGCGCTGGAGGGCGCGAGCGCCCACACCGACCCGGCGGCCGCCATAGCCGCGCCCGGGGTGGACGCGGTGCTGATCGCCTCGCCCGGGCCCGCCCACGAGGAGTCCGTCCTCCAGGCCCTGGCGCTGGGCCTGCCGGTCCTGTGCGAGAAGCCGCTGACCCCGGACCCGGCGGGCGCGCTGCGCATCATGGAGGCCGAGCAACGGCTGGGGCGCCGGCGCGTGCAGGTCGGTTTCATGCGCCGCTACGACGCCGAGTACGAGCGCCTCAAGGAGCTGCTGGACGCCGGGGGCATCGGACGGCCGCTGTTCCTGCACTGCCGCCACCGCAACGCCTCCTCGCCGTCCTTCTTCACCAGCGACATGCTGATCACCGACTCGGTGGTGCACGAGGTGGACGCGGCCCGCTGGCTGCTGGGGCAGGAGATCACCGCGGTCACCGTGCTGTCCCCGGCGCCGTCGGGCGCGGCCCCCGAGGGCCTGCGCGATCCCCGCCTGGTGCTGCTGGAGACCTCGGGCGGCGCGATCGTGGACGTGGAGATCTTCGTCAACTGCGGGTTCGGCTACCAGGTGCAGTGCGAAGCGGTGGGCGAGGCGGGGAGCGCCCGGATCGGTGACGGCCAGGCGATGGTGGTGCAGGCCGGGGGGCGCTGGGGCGGCGAGATCGCCCAGGACTTCACCGTGCGCTTCGCCGATGCCTACGACCGCCAGCTGCGCCGGTGGGTGGCCGCGGCCGCGGCGGGCCGGGTCGAGGGGCCCGGCACCTGGGACGGCTACGCGGCGGCGGCGGTCTCGGAGGCGGGCCTCACCGCCTCCCGGACGGGGACGCGGACGGTGGTCGATCTGGTGGAACGCCCGCCCCTGTACCGGTAACGGTCACCCGTGTACCGGTAACGGTCACCCCTGTACCCGTAGCGCCCGCCCCTCCACCGGGGGCCGCCGCCGGGGTGCGTAACCCGTTTGCCCCATCCGACCCCTGTGCCGCTTCTGTCACAGGGGTCGTGGTCCCGTCACACATGTCCGCATTACGCGGGTCTTCCGTCACAGGCGTACGACAGCCCCTCCCCTGGGCTCACTGAGCGTCGTTCTCCGGGCACAACCTTGAGTGATCGTCAGTGTCCACACTCAGGCTCCCCCGACGGCCTCCCGGCCGCCCCCGCGGTGTGGACAAGGAGGTGCCCCAGATGACCGACCGGAAGCTGTGGTCGTACAAGGAGATCGCCGCGCACATCCAGGTCCAGCCGGACACCGTGCGCTCCTATCGCAAGCACGGGCTGCTCCCCCCACCCGACCACGTCGAGGTCGGCAAGCCCTTCTGGTACGCCGACACGATCCGCGCCTGGGTCGCCCGACGCCCCGGCAACCGGGGCCGCCGCGAAGACTGATCCCCCGCCCCCGGGCCGGGGTGCCCCCACCCCGGCCCGGACCCTACGTCCCGACAGGCACCCGATCGACGGGCTCGGCCTCCGGCTCCCGCGGGCCCTCCCGCTCCGTGCTCGGGTCCCCGCCCTCGCTCAGCCCGAACCGGTCGTGCAGCCTGCGCAGCGGTCCCGGGGCCCACCACGTGGCCCGTCCGGTCAGCTTCATCACCGCCGGGACCAGCAGGCTGCGCACCACCATCGCGTCCATCAGCACGGCCAGCGCGATCCCGAGCCCCAGCATCTTGGTGTTGGTCACCCGCGAGGTGCCGATGGCCACCATCACCACCGCCAGGATCACGGCAGCCGCGGTGATCAACCCGCCCGTGCGGGCCAGTCCGGTCCGCACCGCGCCCTCGTGGTCCCCGGTGCGGTCGTACTCCTCCTTGATCCGGGATATGAGGAACACCCCGTAATCCATGGAGAGCCCGAAGGCGATCGAGAACATCAGCACCGGCAGGGTGGTCTCGATGTCCCCGGTGGAGGTGAAGGAGAGCAGCCCCGAGAGGTTGCCGTCCTGGAAGACCCACACCACCGCACCGAACATCGCGGTCAGGCTGAGCGCGTTGAGCAGCACCGCCTGGAGCGGTATCAGCAGGCTCCCGGTGAGCAGGAAGACGAGCAACAGCGTGGCCAGGACGACCAGGGCGAGCGCCCACGGCAGTTGCTTGCCTATCGCGTCCTGCGCGTCGACCAGGACGGCCGCCTGCCCGGTGACGGAGGTCTTGAAGCCCGCGTCCACCGCGCGGACCTCACCGACCAGGTCCTGGGCCTGCTGCCCCACCGCCTCGCCCTCGCCGACCACCGAGAAGTAGGCGTACCGCCCGGCGCTCCCACCGGGTCCCGAGCCCACCGGCCCGTCGACCCGGACCACGCCGGGCAGCGCGCTCAACCGGCTCCGGTAGGCGCCGTACGCGGAGGCGTCGGCCGGACCCTCGGCGAACACGACGAGCTGCGCCGCGGGACCGCCCGGGAAGTCGTCCCGGATCTTCTGCTGGACCACGTGCGAAGCGGCGGTGGCCGGCAGCTGCCGGTCGTCCACGGTGCCGAACTTCACCCCGAGGAAGGGGAGGCCGAGCAGCAGCAGCCCGGCGGTGGTGACCACCGCGAAGACCGGCGCCCGCCGCATCACCAACGCGGCTCCGCGCGCCCAGCCCCGGCCCTCCGCGGCCGGCGTCCGGCGCCCGCGCCGCCACAGCGCCCGCAGGTCCAGGGAGTTGACCCGCTCGCCCAGCAGCACGAGCGCCGCGGGCAGCAGGATCAGCGCGGCGGCCGCCGCGAGCAGCACCACCGCGACCCCGGCGTAGGCGAAGGAGCGCAGGAAGTACATCGGGAAGAACATCATCGCCGAGAGCGACACCGCGACCGTCAGCGCCGAGAACAGCACCGTCCGCCCCGCGGTGCGCAGGGTGACCCCCACCGCCTCCTTCGGCTCCCGACCGGCCGCGAGTTCCTCGCGGAAGCGCCGGACGATGAACAGGGCGTAGTCGATGGCGAGTCCGAGCCCCAGGGCCGTGGTGAGGTTCTGGGCGAAGACGGAGACGTCGGTGATCTCGGTGAGCCCGCGCAGGACCGCGTTGGTCCCGAGGATCGCGACGATGCCGATGCCGAGCGGCAGGACGGCGGCCACCGCGCTGCCGAAGACCAGGACCAGCAGGATCAGGGTGAGGGGCAGGGCGATCAGCTCGGCCCGGAGCAGGTCCTCCTGGATGGTGCTGGTGATCTCGCGCTGCACGGCCACGGGCCCGCCGAGGGAGACCTGGACCGGTCCGTGCGCCCCGCGCAGTCCCGGGGCGATCCGGTCGAGCACCTCGGCCGTGGTCTTCTCGTCCCCCTCCACGCGGGCGGCGATCAGGGCCTGGTGCCCGTCCTCGGAGCGCAGCGCGGGCAGATGGCTCTGCCAGTACGAGCCGACCCCGGCTATCCCCTGCTCCGCGGCGAGCCGCTCGGTCAGCCGGGCCGCCTCGGCGGCGACGGCCGGATCGTCCACCCCGGCCGCTCCGGCGTCCACGAGCAGCAGCAGATTGGGCTGCGAGGCGGGGAACTCGCGCTCCAGCGCCTTGGTGGCGTAGGTGGACCGGGCGTCCGGGTCCTGCCAGCCTCCGCTGCCCATCCGGTCGGCGACCCCGCTGCCCGCGAGCACGGCCAGGGCCGTCAGGACGAGGGCGACCAGGAGCGAGAGCCTCGGCCGCGCGGTGACGAACCGCGTCCAGCCCCCGAGCTTCGGTCCAGGGGCGCCATCCGCCCCGGTCCCGACCCCCGTCCGCTGCCCTCGAACTGATGGTTTCTTGACTTCGGACATGTCTCGGTGTCCCCTTCACCGTGATTGCCAGAAGCTAGACTGGCAAACACGAGCAGTCGCTCGCGTTCCCACAGAATGCGAGCGACAGCTCGTGTTTGTCAATCACCCTCGGGAAGGAACGGGAGCGAAGTGCCCGACATGCCGGAAACATCCGCGCCCGGAGGCGCCGCACCGAAGGCCCTGGCCGCGGCCACGACCAGGGCCAAGGCCACGAGCACGAGCACTGCCAAGACCGCCACCAGGACCGCCGCCAAGACCGCGAAGGCCGCGCGCAAGGCATCGCCCGCGCTCGCCGCCGACCCCGCCGCCGAGCCCGCCCCGCGCCGCCGCCAGGCCCGCGGCGAGCGCCGGATCGCGCAGCTCCTGGCCGCCGCCGCGGGGGTGTTCTGCCGCACCGGCTACGCCGCGGCGAGCACCAACGCCATCGCGCGCGAGGCCGGGGTCTCCCCCGGCACGCTCTACCAGTTCTTCCCGAACAAGGAGGCCATCGCCGTCGAGCTGGGCGGCGAGCTCCTCAAGCGCGCCCACGACATGCACGGCCAGGCCTTCCTGCCCGAGAACCTGGTCAAGCCGCTGCCCGAGCTGCTCGACGCGGTCCTGGACCCGGTCATCGCCTTCAACTGCGAGAACCCGGCCTTCTGGGCCCTCATGCACGGCTCGGGGGTCCCCGGCATGACCCAGGAGCACGAGGAGCTGCACACCGGCCTGCTGGCCCGGGTCGAGGGCGTGCTGAGCAGCTTCGCCCCGGAGTTCACCCCCGACCAGCTCACCCACGTCTCCAACATGGTGCTGGGCATCTTCAAGTCGGCCCTCGACCTGGTGCTGGCCACCGAGGGCGCCGAGCGCGAGGCCTACGTGGCCGAGCTGAAGAGCGTACTGCTGCGCTACCTGGAGCCGATGGTCACCACGACTCCCCCTCGCTGACCCGCGCCCGCCCCTCCCGACCGGCCGCGCGCGCTCCCGCCCCCGCGCCCCCACCCGACCGCAGCCGCAGCGCCAGCAGCGGGAAGACCAGCACGGAGACCATCCCGGCCCCCACCAGCGCCGCCGCCTCGCCCGGCTCCACCATGCCGTCCTGCACCCCGAGCGTGGTGATCGCGACCACCAGCGGCAGCGCCGTCGACCCGAGCAGCACCAGCGCCGCCCGGTCCCGCCGCCCGAGGTCGCGCGGCGCCAGCCACCAGATCGGCAGCCCGCGCACCACCAGGAACAACAGCAGGAACACGGGCAGCAGGAGCAGCACCCGCCCACCTCCGAGCAGGGCCTTCAGGTCGAACTGGACCCCGGTGAGCACGAAGAACAGCGGCACCAGGAAGCCGAAGCCCATCGCCTCCACCTTGGAGAGCACCAGGCCGCTGCTCTCGGGCGCGGCCCCCTGCAGGACCAGCCGGGTGATCAGGCCGGCGGCGAACGCCCCGAGCAGCACGTCCAGGCCCAGCGCCTGCGCCAGCCCCAGCATCGCCACCAACAGCAGCATCACCAGGCGCACCGCGAACTGCGCGCTGCTGTCCAGCGTCTTGGCGATGACCCGGGAGAGCCAGGTCGCCTTCGGCCGCAGCGCCCAGAACACGGCGGCGGCCGTGAGCACCCCGAAGGCCACCAGCAGGGCCGCGGAGCGCCCCGGCGCCCGCCCGCTGAGCAGCAGGGCCATGGCGATGACCGGCCCGAACTCGCCGATCGCCCCCATGGCCATCACCACGGAGCCGAACCGGCCCCGCAGGTCGCCCGCGTCGCGCAGCACCGGCAGCACCGTGCCGAGGGCGGTGCTGGTCAGCGCGGTGCCGACGTAGACGCCCTTGTCGAAACCGCCGCCGTGCGCGAGCAGGGTGCCCGCCGTCAGCCCCAGGGCCAGGGCGATCAACCAGGCCCCGCCGGAGCGTCTGAGGGTGGCGCCGCCGATCCGGTCGAACTGGATCTCGTACCCCGCGAGGAACATCAGCATCGCCAGGCCGAGCTGCCCGAGCACGTCGATCACCGGGCCCGGCTCCGCCCATCCCAGCACGTCGGGCCCCACCAGCACGCCGAGCAGGATCTCGAAGATCACCAGGGGCACCGACACCCACCGGGACACGCCGTACGCGAGCAGGGGGGCCACCACCGCGATCGACATGATCAGGATCAGCGTGAGACTTCCCGAAGCGGACATACCTGCCATTTACATACGGTGAACGCGTCGTGTCCACCGGTGATCGCGGGCGTCGACGCTCGCTTCGATACCCCCTAGGGGTATAGTCTGGAGTCATCGGCAGGAGGGTGGAGGGATCCACCGCCCGCCGGCGACCGGACACGCCCCCGAAGAGGAGAACGACATGAGCGCCGAGACGGACACCCAGACCACCACCGTCTACCGGGTGACCGGCATGACCTGCGGGCACTGCGAAGGCGCCGTGACCGCCGAACTGAGCGCCCTGCCCGGCGTCAGCTCGGTCAAGGCCGTCGCCGCGGCCGGCGAGGTCACCGTGGTCTCGGCCGGCCCGCTCGGCGAGGACGACGTGCGCGCCGCGGTCGACGAGGCCGGATACGTGTACGCGGGCCAGGCCTGATCCCCCGGGGTCGGCGGGCCCGGGCCCGCCGACCCCCTCCTCCTCCGCAGCACCCCGCCGGGCCGTACCGTCCAGCTCATACTGGTTCCGTACGCACCCGGCCCTCCCCCTGGAGCCGGAATGACCAGCACAGTGCACGACGGACCGATAGTGACCGAGGTCGAGCTGACGATCGGCGGGATGACCTGCGCCTCCTGCGCGGCCCGCATCGAGAAGAAGCTGAACCGGATGGACGGCGTCAGCGCGACGGTGAACTACGCGACCGAGAAGGCCCGGGTCTCCTACCCGCCCGAGGTCCAGGTGGCCGACCTGATCGCCACCGTCGTCAAGACCGGTTACACCGCCGAGCAGCCCCCGCCGCCGGCCCCCGAACCGGAGGCCGATGCGGAAGCCGATGCGGAAGCCGGAGCCGGCTCCGCGGGCGACGCGGCGGCGGCCGACCCGGAGCTCGCCGCGCTGCGCCAGCGCCTGCTGGTCTCCGCCGTCCTCGCCCTCCCCGTCGTGCTGCTGGCGATGGTCCCGGCCCTCCAGTTCGACAACTGGCAGTGGCTCTCGCTCACCCTCGCCGCGCCCGTCGTCGTCTGGGGCGCACTGCCCTTCCACCGGGCCGCCTGGACCAACGCCAAGCACGGCGCCGCCACCATGGACACGCTGGTCTCGGTCGGCACCTCGGCCGCCTTCGCCTGGTCGCTGTGGGCCCTGTTCTTCGGTCACGCGGGCATGCCCGGCATGCGGCACGGCTTCGACTTCACGGTCTCGCGCACCGACGGCGCCTCGGCCATCTACCTCGAAGTCGCGGCCGGCGTCGTCGCCTTCATCCTGCTCGGCCGCTATCTGGAGGCGCGCTCCAAGCGGAAGGCGGGAGCCGCCCTGAAGGCGCTGCTGCACCTGGGCGCCAAGGACGTCGCGGTGCTGCGCGGCGGCGCCGAGGTCCGCGTCCCGGTGGGCGCGTTGGCCGTCGGCGACCGCTTCGTCGTGCGCCCCGGCGAGAAGATCGCCACCGACGGCACGGTCGTCGAGGGCAGCTCCGCCGTGGACGCCTCGATGCTGACCGGCGAGTCCGTGCCGGTCGAGGTCACCGTCGCCGACTCCGTCACCGGCGCCACCGTCAACACCTCGGGGCGCCTGGTCATCGAGGCCACCCGGGTCGGCGCCGACACCCAACTCGCCCGCATGGCCAAGCTGGTCGAACAGGCGCAGAACGGGAAGGCGCAGGTCCAGCGGCTGGCCGACCGGATCGCCGCCGTCTTCGTGCCCGTCGTGCTGGTGCTCGCGCTCGGCACCTGGGTGACCTGGCTCCTGATCACCGACGACCCGACCGCCGCCTTCGCCGCCGCCGTGGCCGTACTGATCATCGCCTGCCCCTGCGCCCTGGGACTCGCCACCCCGACCGCCCTGTTGGTCGGCACCGGCCGCGGCGCGCAGCTCGGCATTCTGATCAAGGGTCCCGAGGTGCTGGAGTCCACCCGTCGCGTGGACACCGTCGTCCTGGACAAGACCGGTACGGTCACCACCGGCCGGATGACCCTGGACGGAGTGCACCCCGCCGAGGGCACCGACGCCACCGAACTCCTGCGCCTGGCGGGCTCGCTGGAGCACGCCTCCGAGCACCCGATCGCCCGGGCCGTCGCCGCCGGCGCCGCCGAGCGCGCGGGCTCGCTGCCGGTGCCGGAGGACTTCCGCGCCCTCGCCGGTCTCGGCGTCCAGGGCCTGGTGGACGGCCACGCCGTCCTGGTGGGCCGCGAACAACTGCTGGCCGACTGGTCGATCGCCCTTCCCGAGGAACTCGCGCGGGCCAAGGCGGACGCCGAAGCAGCGGGCAGCACGGCGGTGTTGGTGGCCTGGGACGGGGCGGCGCGCGGGGTGCTGACGGTCGCCGACGCGGTCAAGGAGACCAGCGCCGAGGCGGTGGCCCGGCTGCGGGCACTGGGGTTGACCCCGGTGCTGCTGACGGGCGACAACCGCGCGGTGGCCGAGACCGTGGCCCGGGCGGTGGGCATCGACGAGGTGATCGCCGAGGTGTTGCCGCAGGACAAGGTGGACGTCGTACGCCGCCTGCAGGCCGAGGGCCGTACGGTCGCCATGGTCGGCGACGGGGTCAACGACGCGGCGGCGCTGGCCCAGGCGGACCTGGGACTGGCCATGGGAACGGGTACGGACGCGGCCATCGAGGCCGGCGATCTGACGCTCGTCCGGGGGGACTTGCGGGTCGCGGCGGACGCGATCCGGCTCTCCCGGCGCACCCTGGCCACCATCAAGGGCAACCTCTTCTGGGCCTTCGGCTACAACGTGGCGGCGCTGCCGCTCGCCGCGGCCGGGCTGCTCAACCCGATGATCGCGGGGGCCGCGATGGCGTTCTCCTCGGTCTTCGTGGTGAGCAACAGCCTCCGGTTGCGCTCCTTCCGTTAGAGAACCCCCTCCCCACCTCACACACACTTCCTTCACGGGAGACGCAGATCACAGTGATTGGAACGTAACCATCAGGTGGTGGCGCGGGTCTAATGGGGCGGTGCCAAGAACGTCTTGGGGGACGTTCACGGAGGTCTTGGGGGACGTCCGCAGGCACCCGCCGGCCGGGACACGTACCCGCGGGGAGCACGCCAAAGGGCTTCCCGATCCGAACGGGTCCCGGCAGACTCCCCCGCCGGAGCGCCGCGCGCGCTCCTCATCAACGCCCTGGTCCGGGTCCCGTGGGGGGAATCCGCACCGGGGAAAAGGAAAGCGCCCCGACCGTCGACCCGTGGGGGGATCGACGGCGGGGCGCTTTTCGTTGCGCTCACGTCACCGGGAGGGCGGCTCGCACTCCCGGGGCGGCGGCACGGCGATCACCGGTGGGGTGATCGACGGCCAGGTGTTCGACGGCCGGGGATTCAGCGGGCCTCGACCGGGACGAAGTCGCGCAGGACCTCGCCGGTGTAGATCTGGCGCGGACGGCCGATGCGGGAGCCGGGCTCCTTGATCATCTCGTGCCACTGGGCGATCCAGCCGGGAAGGCGGCCGAGTGCGAAGAGCACGGTGAACATCTCGGTCGGGAAGCCCATGGCCCGGTAGATCAGACCGGTGTAGAAGTCCACGTTCGGGTAGAGGTTGCGCGAGACGAAGTACTCGTCGGCCAGCGCGTGCTCTTCCAGCTTCAGCGCGATGTCCAGCAGCTCGTCGCTCTTGCCGAGCGCCGAGAGGACGTCGTGGGCCGCAGCCTTGATGATCTTCGCCCGGGGGTCGAAGCTCTTGTAGACGCGGTGTCCGAAGCCCATGAGGCGGACGCCGTCTTCCTTGTTCTTCACCTTGCGGATGAAGGCGTCGACGTCGCCGCCGTCGTTCTTGATGCCTTCGAGCATCTCGAGGACGGACTGGTTGGCGCCACCGTGCAGCGGGCCCCACAGGGCGCTGATGCCGGCGGAGATCGAGGCGAACATGTTCGCCTGCGAGGAGCCGACCAGACGCACGGTGGAGGTCGAGCAGTTCTGCTCGTGGTCCGCGTGCAGGATGAGCAGCTTGTCCAGCGCCGAGACCACGACCGGGTCCAGGTCGTACTCCTGGGCCGGCACGGAGAACGTCATGCGCAGGAAGTTCTCGACGTAGCCGAGGTCGTTGCGCGGGTAGACGACCGGGTGGCCGACCGACTTCTTGTACGCGTAGGCCGCGATCGTCGGAAGCTTGGCGAGCAGCCGGATCGTCGAGAGGTGGCGCTGCTTCTCGTCGAACGGGTTGTGGCTGTCCTGGTAGAACGTCGACAGCGCGCTGACCACGGAGGACAGCATCGCCATCGGGTGCGCGTCACGGGGGAAGCCGTCGTAGAAGCGCTTCACGTCCTCGTGCAGCAGCGTGTGCTGGGTGATCTCGTTGCGGAACGACGCGAGCTCGTCGACGGTCGGCAGCTCACCGTTGATCAGCAGGTACGCGACCTCGATGAAGGTCGAGCGCTCGGCCAGCTGCTCGATCGGGTATCCGCGGTAGCGCAGGATGCCCTGTTCGCCGTCGAGGTAGGTAATGGCGGACTTATAGGCGGCGGTGTTCCCGTAGCCACTGTCCAGGGTGACCAGCCCGGTCTGGGATCGGAGCTTCGAGATGTCGAAGCCCTGGTCGCCTACGGTGCTTTCGACCACCGGGTAGGTGTATTCACCGTCCGCGTACCGCAGTACTACAGAGTTGTCGCTCACGTCATCCCTCACCGACGTAGTGCCTCTTCTTCGAGGTGCCCTGACTGCCTCTACCTTCCCCCATTTGGCACAGGTGAGTGCACTCGGGGTCGGGGTTTGGTGTTTTTGACGGCACTGAGTGCCTTCAAGCTGCTCATCCTGCCCCCTCCGAACCGGCGGGGATACCCCAAATGATCGATCATCTAGGTGATGTTTCCCACCGGTATCTGTCCGGAAAGCCGGGGCGCGACAGCCGTGAACCTCCTGCCTGCGGAAACCGTACGCACCGCCTGGCCGAGGGCCTTGCGGGACCCGACCAGCACGACCAGTTTCTTCGCCCTGGTCACCGCCGTGTAGAGGAGGTTGCGCTGGAGCATCATCCAAGCCCCGGTGGTGACCGGGATCACGACCGCGGGATATTCACTCCCCTGGGAACGGTGGATGGTGACGGCGTAGGCGTGGGCCAGCTCGTCCAGCTCGGAGAACTCGTAGCCGATCTCCTCGTCCTCCTCCGTCCGCACGGTCAGGCGCTGTTCGTCCAGGTCCAGCGCGGTGACCACGCCCACGGTGCCGTTGAAGACGCCGTTGGCCCCCTTCTCGTAGTTGTTCCGGATCTGGGTCACCTTGTCGCCCACCCGGAAGACCCGGCCGCCGAAGCGCTTTTCGGGCAGGTCCGGCCGGGCCGGGGTGATCGCCTGCTGGAGCAGCCCGTTGAGGTTCCCCGCTCCGGCCGGGCCCCGGTGCATGGGCGCGAGGACCTGGATGTCGCGGCGCGGATCGAGGCCGAATCTGGCCGGAATGCGACGGGCCGCCACGTCCACGGCGAGCACCCCGGCTGCCTCGGTGTCCTCCTCGGCGAAGAGGAAGAAGTCCGGCAGCCCGTCGGTGAGGGGCGGGAGCCCGGTGTTGATGCGGTGCGCGTTGGTGACCACGCCCGACTGCTGGGCCTGCCGGAAGATCCGGGTCAGTCGGACGGCGGGCACCGGTCCGCCCTCGGCCAACAGGTCCCGCAGCACCTCGCCCGCGCCCACCGACGGCAGCTGGTCCACGTCCCCCACCAGCAGCAGGTGGGCGCCGGGCGCCACCGCCTTGACGAGCTTGTTGGCGAGCAGCAGGTCGAGCATCGAGGCCTCGTCGACCACCACCAGGTCCGCGTCCAGCGGCCGGTCCCGGTCGTACGCCGCGTCCCCGCCCGGTTTCAGCTCCAGCAGCCGGTGCACCGTGGAGGCCTCGGCGCCGGTCAGCTCCGCCAGCCGTTTGGCGGCCCGCCCGGTGGGCGCGGCGAGCACCACCTTGGCCTTCTTGGCCCGGGCCAGCTCCACGATCGAGCGGACGGTGAAGGACTTGCCGCAGCCCGGCCCGCCGGTGAGCACCGCGACGCGGCGGGTCAGGGCGAGCTTGACCGCGTCCCGCTGCTCGGGCGCGAGGGTGGCCCCGGTCCTCCCGGCCAGCCAGCCCAGCGCCTTCTCCCAGTCGACGTCGCCGAAGCCCGGCATCCGGTCCTCCTCGGTGTGCAGCAGCCGCCGCAGCTGCCCGACGAGGGAGAGTTCGGCGCGGTGGAAGGGGACCAGGTAGACCGCGGTGAGCGGCGGGCCGCCCTGCGGATCGGGCACCTTCTCGCGCACCACGCCCTCGGGATCCGCGGCCAGTTCGGCCAGGCACTCGATGACCAGGCCCGTGTCCACCTGGAGGAGCTTGACCCCGTCGGCGATCAGCCGCTCCTCGGGCAGGAAGCAGTGGCCCTGGTCGGTGGATTGGGAGAGGGCGTACTGGAGTCCGGCCTTGACCCGCTCGGGGCTGTCGTGCGGGATGCCCACGGACTGGGCGATCTTGTCGGCGGTGAGGAAGCCGATGCCCCAGACGTCGGCGGCGAGCCGGTAGGGCTGGTTGCGCACCACCGAGATGGAGGCGTCGGCGTACTTCTTGTAGATGCGCACCGCGATGGAGGTGGAGACCCCGACCCCTTGGAGGAAGACCATGACCTCCTTGATGGCCTTCTGTTCCTCCCAGGCGGCGCCGATCATCTTCGTCCGCTTGGGCCCGAGCCCGGGCACCTCGACCAACCGCTTCGGCTCGTCCTCGATCACGTCCAGGGTGTCGACGCCGAAGTGCTCGACGATCCGGTCGGCGATCTTCGGTCCGATGCCCTTGATCAGGCCGGAGCCGAGGTAGCGGCGGATGCCCTGGATGGTGGCGGGGAGCACCGTGGAGTAGTTGTCGACCGTGAACTGCTTGCCGTACTGCGGGTGCGAGCCCCAACGGCCCTCCATGCGCAGCGATTCGCCGGGCTGCGCGCCGAGCAGCGCGCCGACCACCGTGAGGAGGTCGCCGCCGCCGCGCCCGGTGTCGACGCGGGCGACCGTGTAGCCGCTCTCCTCGTTGGCGTAGGTGATGCGCTCCAGGACCCCTTCGAGCACCGCCGTGTTCACCGCACTGTCCGTCCCCATGGCGCAACGCTAGCGTCCGGCGCCGACAGCCCGTCGGGGCCTGTGGAGAAAACGAAAGGGGGTCCGGCCTCGCGGCCGGACCCCCTCACGGTTACCCCTCCCTCGTCGGACTTCCCGATCCCCCCAGATCCCCTCCCGGAAGTTCCGACGCACCATACGACCCTCGACCCGGCTGGACGGTTGCACAGAGATGCGAGGCTTTATCGTTCTGTTACCCGAGGTGCCGGCAAAACACGACAGACGTAGCGTTTCAGTCATGAGCGAACCTTCCTTCCAGGACGACGTGATCAACGAGCTGGGCGACGACAAGCTGACCGAGATCGCGGGTCTGCTCGGCACCGACGCCACGGGCGCGCGCGACACGATCGCCACCACCGTCGGCGCGATGACCGGTGACCTCCAGCAGAAGGCCGACACGGACGACGACGACGGCCACGAGGTCCGCCAGGCCTTCGCCGAGGTGACCGAGCCCCCGCTCCAGGGCGTGGCCACCCTGGGCGGCGGCCTGCTGAGCGGCGGCATGATGGCCGGTGTGCTGGCCAAGGTGAGCAAGCCCGTCGCCGCGGCCGTCTCCAAGAAGACCGGCATCCCCGCCCCCACCGTCGCCCGGGTGATCGAGCTGCTGATCCCCGTGCTGCTGGCCGTCTTCGCCAAGCGCGCGGCGGGCAAGGGCGCGGGCGCGGGCTCCCCCCAGGCCTCGGGCGCCCCGGCCCCGGGCGCGGCACCGGGCGCGGCCCCGGGCGGCGGCCTCGGTGACCTGCTCGGCCAGATCCTCGGCGGCGGCAAGAAGTAACTCCCCCTCACCGCGGCCCCGCAGCCTCACCCGTACGGCGCATCCGGGACGTACGGGTGCGGCGCGGAGCCGGAAACCCCCGTTCCCCGGCTCCGCGCCGCGCCGTATCCTCGGACGCCATGGACACGTCCGGCACACAGGTAGTACTCCGCCCTCCGGAACCCGGCGACCTGGGCTGGATCGTGCAGCGCCACGGCGCCCTCTACGCCGCCGAGTACGGCTGGAACAGCGAGTTCGAGGGGCTGGTCGCGCGGATCGTCGCGGACTTCGCCCAGGACCACGACCCCTACCTCGAACGCGTCTGGATCGCCGAGTCGGACGGTCGCCCGGTGGGCTCGGTCATGTGCGTGCGCGATCCGGCCCCCGGCACCGCCCGGCTGCGCCTGCTCCTGGTGGACCCGGCGGGCCGCGGCCGCGGGACCGGCGCGCTGCTGGTGGACACGGTGATCGCCTTCGCCCGCTCGGTCGGCTACCGCGAGCTGGTGCTGTGGACCAACGACGTCCTGACCGGGGCCCGTTCCCTCTACCAGAGCGCCGGTTTCACCCTGGTCGCCGAGCGCGAGCACCGTTCGTACGGCGTCACCCTGACCGGACAGGACTGGCGACTGCCGCTCCAGGAGGACCCGCCGCACTGAGCGGTGCGGGGGCGCCGCGGACCGTACGGCCACCCGTACGGGCGCCCCGCGCCGGGGCCAGCGAGGTGGCCGCGACCCCGCCGACCAGCAGCGCCGCGGCCAGCCAGCGCAGGGGCGAGATCGCCTCGCCCAGCACCAGCGCCGCCGAGGACATCCCGAAGACCGGCACCAGCAGCGAGAACGGCGCCACCGACGAGGCCGGGTAGCGGCGCAACAGGTAGCCCCAGGCCCCGAAGCCGAAGACGGTGGACACCCAGGCGACGTAGCCGATGACGGCCGCCCCGGACCAGTCCAGGGCGCGCAGCGCGGCGAGGTCCCGCTCGGGCCCCTCCACCAGCAGCGAGAGGCCGAACAGGGGCAGCACCGGCACCGCGCACACCCACACCATGAAGTTCAGCGCGTCGGGCGGGGCGGCCCTGCGGGTCAGCACGTTGGACACCCCCCAGCACGCGGCGGCCGCGACCACCAGCAGGAAGGCGGTGACGGGCGCCGAGGTCCCGCGGTCCACGGCCGCGACGGCGATGCCCGCGAGCGCGACGCCCATTCCGGCCAGCCGGACCCGCCCGGGCCGCTCGCGCAGCACGACGGCGGCGAGGACGGCGGTGAAGACGGCCTGCACCTGGAGCACCAGCGAGGACAGCCCGGCCGGCATCCCGGCGGCCATGCCGGTGAAGAGGAGCCCGAACTTCGCGATGCCCAGGGCCACCCCGACCCCCAGGACCCACTTCCAGGCGACCTTGGGGCGCCCCACGAAGAACACCGCGGGCACGGCCGCGACGAGGAAGCGCAGGGCGGACAGCAGCAGCGGCGGGAAGTGGTCGAGCCCGATCTCGATGACGACGAAGTTGAAGCCCCAGACGGCGGCCACGAGGACGGCCAGGGCGGTGTGTACGGGACGCATGAGAAGAGCATCGGCGCTGGAACCATGTAGCACCAGCGATGATCTCTTCCCCGTTGGATGAAGCAGCGCTTACGATTCGAGCATGCTCGACCTGTCCCGGCTCCGCGCCCTGCACGCCGTCTCCGTCCACGGTTCCGTCGCGGGCGCGGCGGCCGCCCTCGGCTACACCCCCTCCGCCGTCTCCCAGCAGATCGCCAAGCTGGAACGGGAGACCCGCACCACGCTCCTGGAGCGCCGCGGCCGCGGTGTCGCGCTCACCGAGGAGGCCCGCCACCTGGCCTCCACCGCCCAGGAGTTGCTGGGGATCGTGGAGCGGGCCGAGACCACCCTGGAGGAGCGGCGGGGGCAGCCCAGCGGGCTGCTGCGGGTGGCCGCCTTCGCCTCCGCCGCGCGCGGACTGCTGCCCGGGGTGCTGGCCGAACTCGCCGACCGGCACCCGGCCCTGGAGGTCCGGTTGACCGAGGTCGACCCGCACCTCTCGGTGGACCTGGTGACCCGGGGCGTCACCGACCTGGCGGTGGCCCACGACTGGGACATCGCGCCGCTGCCGGTGCCCGAGGGGGTCGAGCAGGCGGTGATCGGCGACGACCTCTGCGACCTGCTGGTGCCCGCGGGCCACCCCTTCACCGCCCGGTCCGTCGTGCGGCGCGCGGACCTCGGCGGGGAGCGCTGGATCTGCCAGCCGCCCGGCCGGGTCTGCCACGACTGGCTGGTGCGCACCCTGCGCGCGGTCGGCGCCGAGCCGCACGTCGTGCACGTCGCCGAGGAGAACCACACCCTGGTCGCCCTGGTCGCGGCGGGCCTGGGCGTCGCGGTGGTGCCGCGCCTGGGCACCGGCCCGCTGCCGCCGGGCGCCGTGGCCGTCCCGCTGCGCCCGACGCCCGTGCGCAGGGTGCACGCCCTGTGGCGGGCCGGGGCCGCGCGGCGGCCGGCCATCACGGAGGCCGTCCGCACCCTCCAGGAACACTGGGCCACCACGTCCGGGGGACCCGGCGAGTGTCCTTAGCCGCCGCGGGGGCGCGCGGCGTTAGCGTGCCCGGGTGCCGAACCACGCGTCCCGCCGCTCCCTGTTGTCCGCCGCCGCCGTGGCCGCCGTAGCCGTCACGGGAGCCGCCGCCGCGCTCCCCCGCCGGGCGCAGGGCGCCCCGCGGGGCCGCGGGCCCGCGCCCGCGCCCGGGGATTCGGCGGCGCGCCTGCTGGCTGCCATGACCCTGGAGGAGAAGGTCGGGCAGCTCCTCGTCAGCCGGATCTACGGGCATTCCGCGACCGCGCCCGATCCGGCCGACGCGGACACCTCCGAGGCCGAGCTGGGGGTGCGCACCGCGGCCGAGCTGATCGCCCGTTACCACCTGGGCGGGATCATCTACTTCGGCTGGGCGCACAACATCCGCTCCCCGCGCCAGGTCGCCGAGCTGTCGAACGAGCTCCAGCGCGCCGCCGGCGCCGACGGGGACGGCGTCCCGCTGCTGCTCTCCACCGACCAGGAGCACGGGGCCGTCAACCGGATCGGGCGGCCCGCGACCCAACTGCCGGGGGCGATGGCCCTGGGCGCGGCCACCGGCGCGGGCGCCGCGGCCGCGGCCGACGCCGCCCGGCGGGCCGCGCGGATCGCGGGGACCGAACTGGCCGCGATGGGCGTCCGCCAGGACTACGCCCCGGTCGCCGACGTGAATGTGAACCCGGCCAATCCGGTGATCGGCGTACGGTCCTTCGGCTCGGCTCCGCTGGCGGTCGCGGCGCTGGTCGCGGCCCAGGTGGGCGGCTACCAGGGCGCCGGGGTGGCCGCCACCGTCAAGCACTTCCCCGGGCACGGGGACACCGACACCGACAGCCACGTCGGGCTGCCGGTGATGCGGCACACCCGCGCCGAGTGGGAGGAGCTGGACGAGCCGCCGTTCCGGGCGGCCGTCGGGGCGGGCGTGGACGCGGTGATGACCGCGCACATCGTCTTCGCCGCGCTCGATCCCGCCGGGGACCCGGCGACCCTCTCGCACCCGATCGTCACGGGCATCCTGCGCGAACGCCTCGGCTTCACGGGGGTGGTGGTCACCGATTCGCTGCGGATGGCCGGGGTCCGACAGAAGTACGGGGACGACCGGGTGCCGGTGCTGGCCCTGCTGGCGGGCTGCGACCAGCTGCTCGACCCGCCGGACGTGGGACTCGCCCACCGCAGCGTGCTGGCCGCGGTCCGCTCGGGCGAGCTGACCGAGGCCCGGATCGAGGAATCGGTCCTGCGGATCCTGCGGCTCAAGGAACGCCGGGGGCTGTTGGCGCATCCTTTCGTGGACCCGGCGGAGCTCGCGACGACGGTGGGCGTCCCGGAGCACCTCGCCGAGGCCGACCGGATCGCGGCCGCCACGACCACCCTGCTGGCCAACACCCAGGGGCTGCTGCCGCTGGATCCGGTGCGCTACCCGAAGCTGCTGGTCACCGGCGCCGATCCGGCGTCGCCCACCGGCACCGGCGGCCAGCCGACGACCGTCCTCGCGCGCGAGCTGGGAGCGCTCGGCTTCACGACGACCGCGACGGCGCCCGAGCGGGCGGTGGCCGCCGCGCCGGACCACGACGTGGTGCTGGTGTGCACCTCCAACGTCCCGGAGGGCGCCGCGAGCGCCCCCTACGCCCTGGTGCGGGACCTGGTGGCGGCCGGCGCCCGGGTGGTGACGGTGGCGCTGCGCAATCCGTACGACCCGGCCCGGCTGCCGCCGGTCGCCGCCGCGCTGGCGACGTACTCCTGGGGCGAGGGGGAACTGCGGGCCGCCGCGCGGGTGGTCGCGGGCGCGCACCGGCCCACGGGCCGGCTCCCGGTGCCGGTGCCGGGGCGCTGGCCGCTGGGGCACGGGCTGACGTACTGAACGCGTCCGCCCCCGCGGGCCGACGGGCCCGCGGGGGCGGAGGGGTCACCGGAGCGAACGCCGGCTCACCGGGTCACGGCCGCAGCTGCGGCTCGCGCTCCAGGTCGCGCTTGTCGAGCTGGGCGTCGGCCCGGGCGAGCGGGGCCGCCTTGTTCGGGTCGGCCTGCACGGCGGCGGGGGCGACCCCGGCCCACTGCAGGATCTTCGCGGTGGCGAGCTTGCTCTCGCCCTCCTGGAGCTTGGCCACGTTGGCTCCGTGGTTGGCCCCGGGGGCGATCATCACGTAGCTGTCGCGGACCCCGTATCCGAGGCGGAAGGGCTCGGCGCCCCACGGGTCGTTCTGCCCGTACACGAACAGCATCTGCTGGGCGTTGTTGCGCACCCAGTTGTCCACGTCGGCCATGACGCCGGGCTGGAAGGTCATGGGGATGTCGCGGGGCACGAAGTTGCGCGGGGGCTGGTAGCCGTAGCGGCTCAGACCGGCCAGGTGCGGCTGCTTGATGTCGGGCGAACCGAGCTGGGTGCCCGCCTGGTAGTAGTACGGGGTGTACGTCTCCAGGCCCTGGTCCGCGTAGGCGGAGAAGCCGGAGATCGCGTCCACCGTGTCCCAGATCTGCTGGTCGGTGGCGGTCGCGGCGGTCGGGA
This sequence comes from Streptomyces sp. NPDC098789, assembly GCF_044759975.1. Taxonomy (NCBI): domain Bacteria; kingdom Bacillati; phylum Actinomycetota; class Actinomycetes; order Kitasatosporales; family Streptomycetaceae; genus Streptomyces; species Streptomyces sp. NPDC098789. The sequence goes on along the minus strand of NZ_JBIWAJ010000002.1, from coordinate 229,875 downwards.
TGCCCGCGCAGTCGGCCAGCAGGCTGTACTGCCAGAAGGCCCAGGTGTAGTCGAGCACGACGGCCTCGTAGGCCTTGTCGATGTTGCCGACGGTGGTGAAGGTCCAGCCGTTCTCGACGGCGGCGGCCGCGTACTTGGCCTCCAGCGGCACGCGGCGCACCAGCGCCTCGCGCTGCACCGCGTTCAGCTTGTCGCGGCACTCCTTGGTGCCGACCTTGGTGAAGAACCGGTCGTAGGCCGAGTCCTCCTTGTTGACGACGTCGTTGGGGGCTACGTAGGCGACGACCCCGTCCATGTCGTGGGAGTAGAAGCGCTCGTAGTACGTCGCCGTCATGCCGCCCTTGCTGCCGCCCGTGGCCAGCCAGTTCTTGGTGTAGATCTTCTTGAGGGCGGTGAAGATGCGGTGCTGGTCACTGGCCGCCTGCCAGATGTCCAGGTTCGACCAGTTGGCCGGGTCGGGGCGGGACGGGGTGAAGAAGCGGTACTCCAGCGACACCTGGTTGCCGTCGACGATGGTCGTCGGCTCGCTGCGGCGCGGACTGGTGTTGACGTTGTACCCGGAGGTGAAGAAGACCGTGGGGCGGGACGTGTCCTTGTGCAGCAGGGTCAACCGCTGCTTGAAGGTGCCCTTCCACGGCTGCCGGTGATCGACGGGCTGCTCGTAGTTCAATACGAAGAACCGGTATCCGGTGTACGGCTTTTCCTCGATGAGGGTCATCCCCGGAATCGCGAGGATCCGGTCCTTGATGTCCGTGGCGGCGGTCGGCCCGGCGGCGGTGGCCGCTTGTGCCGTCACGCCCGCCGCGCCCATGGTGCCGATCAGCACCACGAACGACAACAGCCATCTGAGCGCCTTGTGCATTCTCACCCTCCCCTTGAGTTCACTGCGGTACCGGTGAACCTAGCGGGATCAACGCACGCTCGAACAGGGGGCGTTGGGCCTCCCTCTCAGCACAGGATCCAGCCGGAGCCGACCGCTTCCGACCCCACCTGCCCCTTTACATACACGCAGCGGCTCACGGCGGGCACGGTGACGGGCCCGGCGAACCGGGTGAAACGACCCTCGTCGCGGACCGGCACCCCGCCGCGCGGCTGCACGCTCACCGACATCCACGTCCGCACCCCCGGGCGCGCGGGCACGGTCACCGCGCACACCTGGGCATGGGTCTTGTACACGCGGACCTCGCCCCCGGCGAAGTCCACGGTCCGGGCCAGCTGGCCCGGACAGCCACCGGTCGCCGCCTGCGCCGGCGGCGCCGCCAACAGCACGCCGGACGCGAGGAGCAGCCCCGCCGAGAACACCCCCGCGGCCCTGACCCCCCGGCCCGCCCCACCCCTCAACCCGAACACGCTTACCCCCGTCGGTCGTACGTACGACGTACGCCTCCGTACGACGCACGGACCCCCCGGAAGGTTGCAGGCGGCAACCACGTCCGAGGGGTCCGGTGCGCGGGGGGCGGGGCGGCGCGCTGCCGCGGGGTCAGGCCGCGGCGCGCTCGTCCTCGCCGACGAAGGTCCGCCACAGGCGGGCGTAGCGGCCGCCGCGGGCCAGGAGTTCGGCGTGGGTGCCGTCCTCGACGACCCGGCCGTGGTCCATCACCACGACCCGGTCGGCGCGCGCGGCGGTGGTCAGCCGGTGGGCCACCACCAGCGTGGTGCGCTTGCCCGCGAGGCGATCGGTGGCCTGGTTGACCAGACCTTCGGTGGCCAGGTCGAGGGCCGCGGTGGCCTCGTCGAGGAGCAGGACGTCCGGGTCGACGAGCTCCGCGCGGGCCAGGGCGATCAGCTGGCGCTGGCCCGCGGAGAGGTTGCGGCCGCGCTCGGCGACGGCGTGCAGGTAGCCGCCGTCCAGCGTCGCGATCATGTCGTGCGCCCCGACCGCGCGGGCGGCGCCCTCCACCTCGGCGTCGCTCGCGCCGGGCCGCCCGTAGGCGATGGCGTCGCGCACGGTCCCCGGGAAGAGGTAGGACTCCTGGGGGACCACGCCGAGGCGGTGGCGGTACGCCGTCAGGTCGAGGTCGCGCAGGTCCTGGCCGTCGGCGGTGACCCGGCCGGAGGTGGGGTCGTAGAACCGGGCGACCAGCTTGACCAGGGTGGACTTGCCCGCTCCGGTCTCGCCGACGAACGCGACGGTCTGCCCCGCGGGTATCCGCAGGCTGATGCCGCCCAGCGCGTCGCCCTTGGCACCGCGCTCCTCGGCGGTCCCGTACTGGAACCGGACGTCCTCGAAGGCGATCTCGCCGCGCAGGGCGGGCACCTCGCGCGGCTCGGCGGGCAGCGGGGTGGTGGTCGGCTCGCGCAGCAGCCCCTGGATCCGGCCGAGCGAGACGGTGGCCTGCTGGTAGCCGTCGAAGACCTGGGAGAGCTGCTGGACGGGCGCGAAGAACAGGTCGATGTAGAGCAGGTACGCGACCAGCGCGCCCGTGGTCAGCGTGCCCGCCTCGACCCGGCCCGCGCCGACGATGAGCACGGCCGCCGCGGCGACCGAGGACAGCAGCTGAACGAAGGGGAAGTAGACCGATATCAGCCACTGGCCGCGGACCCGGGCCTCGCGGTAGGAGTGGCTGCGCTCGGCGAAGCGCTCCGCGCCGATGCCCTCGCGGCGGAAGGCCTGGACGATCCGCAGCCCCGACACCGACTCCTGGAGGTCGGCGTTGACCAGGCCGACCCGGTCGCGGGCGAGCTCGTACGCCGCCACCGACTTGCGGCGGAAGACCACCGTGGCGATCACCAGCAGGGGCAGCGTGGCGAAGACGATGAGGGCCAGCTCGACGTCGAGGACGAGCAGCGCGACGAGGATGCCGAAGAAGGTGAAGACGGAGACGACCGCGGTGACCAGACCGGTCTGCAGGAAGCTGGAGAGGGCGTCCACGTCCGTGGTCATCCGGGTCATGATCTTGCCGGTCAGCTCGCGCTCGTAGTAGTCGAGGCCGAGCCGCTGGAGCTGGGCGAAGATCTTGACGCGCAGGGCGTACAGGACGCGCTCGCCGGTCCGTCCGGTCATCCGGGTCTCGGCGAACTGCGCGGCCCACTGGACGAGGACCACGGCCAGGGCCAGGCCCGCGGCCACCCATACGGCGCCGAGCGCGAGCCGCTCGACGCCCTGGTCGATGCCGTGCCGGATCAGGATCGGCAGCAGCAGACCGGCGCCCGCGTCGAGGGCGACCAGGCCGAGGCTGACGGCGAGCACGGCCCAGAAGCCGCGCAGCAGGTGGCGCAGGCCGTAGCTCTCCTCCGCGGCCGCGGCCCGCGCCTCGTCCACGTCGGGGGTGTCGTCGGCGGGCGGCAGGGCGGCCACCTGCGCGAGGAGTTCGGGGGTGGCGGGCATTCCCGCGACGGCTCCGGCCATGGAGTGGCCGGCTCCGGGCGCGCCACTACCGGCGGCGGGGGCCGTGGTCGCGTCCGCCGCTTCCTGGCGGCGCCACAGCTCGGGGGTGACCCCGTCGGCGACCCGGCGCTTGGCGCCGACCTGCTCGGAGTCGATCTCCGCTTCGAGTTCCAGGTCGCGTTCGAGATCGCGCTCCAGCTCCCGTTCGAGGCCGGCGAGGGCGCCGACACCCGGCTCGGGCGTGCGCGGCGAACCGGCGCCGAGCTCATCGGGGTCGGTGAGCAGCCGCCGGTAGAGCGCGGAGCGGCGCTCCAGCTCCTCGTGGGTGCCGACGTCGGAGAGCCGGCCCCGGTCGAGCACGGCGATCCGGTCGGCCAGCGCGAGGGTGGAGCGGCGGTGGGCGATCAGCAGGGTGGTGCGGCCCGCCATGACGGAGCGCAGCGCCTCGTGGATCTCGTGCTCGACGCGGGCGTCGACCGCCGAGGTGGCGTCGTCGAGGAGCAGCAGCCGGGGGTCGGTGAGGATGGCGCGGGCGAGCGCGATGCGCTGGCGCTGGCCGCCGGAGAGGGTCAGGCCCTGCTCGCCGACCTTGGTGTCGTAGCCGGCCGGGAGCTCCGCGATGAACCCCTCGGCCTGGGCGGCGCGGGCGGCGGCCTCGACCTGCTCGTCGGTGGCGCCGGGGTGCCCGTAGGCGATGTTGGAGCGGATGGTGTCGGAGAAGAGGAACGAGTCCTCCGGCACCATTCCGATGGCGGCGCGCAGCGAGTCGAAGGTCAGCTCGCGCACGTCGTGGCCGCCGACGCGGACGGCGCCGCGGTCGGCGTCGTAGAAGCGGGGCAGGAGCAGCGAGACGGTGGACTTGCCGCTGCCGGAGGCGCCGACGACGGCGACGGTCTCCCCGGCCTCGATGGTGAGGGAGAAGCCGTCGAGGACGGGCCGCTCGGGGTCGTAGCCGAAGCCGACGGCGTCGAACTCGACGGTCGCGGGTGCGTCGGCGGGCAGCGCGTGGGCGCCGTCCCGGATGACGGGCTCGGTGTCGATGAGTTCCAGCACCCGCTCGACGCCCGCGCGGGCCTGCTGGCCCACGGTCAGCACCATGGCGAGCATCCGGACCGGTCCGACGAGCTGGGCGAGGTAGGTGGAGAAGGCGACGAAGGTTCCGAGGGTGACCTCGCCCTTGGTGGCCATCCAGCCGCCCAGCGCCAGGATCGCGACCTGCCCGAGGGCGGGTACCGCCTGGAGGGCGGGGGTGTAGCGCGAGTTCAACCGGATGCTGCGCATCCGTCCGGCGAACAGCCGCCGGCCGGCCTCGCGGAGCTTGCCGGTCTCCTGCTCCTCCTGGCCGAAGCCCTTCACGACGCGTACGCCGGTCACGGCGCCGTCCACGACGGTGGCGACGGCGGCGGCCTGGCCCTGGGCGTACCAGGTGGCGGGGAAGAGCTTCTTGCGGCTGCGCTTGGCTATGAACCACAGGGCCGGGGCCATGAGCACGGCGACCAGGGTGAGCAGCGGGGACAGCCAGAGCATGATCGCGAGGGATATCGCGAAGAGCAGGAAGTTCCCGATGGTCATGGGGAGCATGAACAGCAGGCCCTGGATGAGCTGGAGGTCGCTGGTGGCGCGGCCGACGACCTGGCCGGTGGACAGCTCGTCCTGGCGGCGTCCGTCGAGGCGGCCGATGGTGGCGAACATGTCGGTGCGCAGGTCGTGCTGCACGTCGAGGGCGAGCCGCCCGCCGTAGTACCTGCGGATGTAGGTCATCACGTAGACGATCAGGGCCGCGCCTATGAGCATCCCGGCCCAGGGGGCCATGGGCTTGCTCTTGTCCCCGATGACGTCGTCGATGATCACCTTGGTGACCAGCGGGACCAGCGCCATGACGGCCATGCCGCCGAGCGAGGACCCGAGCGCCAGCAGCACGTTGGCCTTGTAGCGCCAGGTGTAGCCGGTCAGCCGCTTGCCCCAGCCCTGGCCCTGTTTCTCCGCCGCCGCCACGTGGTGCCTCCCCGTCCGTCCTGCCTGTCCTGCCGGAAGCCCCAACGCTGCGACCGGCGGATTTCATCCCGCCGCAACAATCGAACAGGCATGTCGTCAGCATCGCGACCGCCGGACACCCTTTCGGGGGACTACCAGCCCGTTCCCGACGGCCATATACTGAGCTGCCTATACGTTCCGCTATATGGACGAGCCATTCGACATCGAGATCGAGCCGGAGGTCCGGCTCTGACTGATGAACCTTTCGGACACGGACTACCTGGTCGCGGAGCACGTGGTCGGGCTCCTGTTGGACAACCCGACCACGCTCAGCGAGCCGTACTCGCGCCATCTCGGCGACGGGCTGCGCGAACTCCGGTTCGACCTCGGTCGCGATCGGAGCTCGGTACGCATCTCGTACTGGCTCGCCCCCGACCGGCGGATCGTGTTGCTGACGGTCTTCCGCAAGACGAGGCAGCGCGAGGATCGCGAAGTGGCCCGAGCCAAACTCGCTAAGCAACACTGCAAGGCCGAACACGGGCCTGCAACCGATGTCTACATCCGTGACTCGAAGGGCGGAGTGTCGTAATGGTCAGCCACGCACGCTGGAAGCTCACCCGGGACAAAGAGATCGCCGAAGGTTTCTCGGAGAGCCCGGAAATCACCAGGCGCCGGGAGGAGATCCGGCTGGCGTTCGAACTCGGCCAGGCCGTCCACGACCGGCGGACCGAGCTGGGCATCTCCCAGACCGAGCTGGCCCGGCGGGCGGCCATGACCCAGCCGCAGATCTCCAAACTGGAGCTGGGCGGGACCGTGCCGACGGTGCCGCTGCTGGCGCGCCTCGCCCGGGCCATGGACTCAGAGCTGAACCTCCGGCTGGCCGGTGAGACCTCCCGCGTGGTCTTCACTGCCCACGGCCACGAAGCGGCCTGAGCTCCACCCGGACGTGCCGCGCCGATCAGACGTGCGTCGGGGCGAACATCTTCAAGGTGGCCGGGAGGACCAGGACCGAGGGGCCCGGGGTGGACAGGGACTTCGCGAGGTCCGCGCGCAGGGAGTCCGGGGTGGTCGTCGCCGCCGGGACGCCGAAGGACTCCGCCAGGGCGACGAAGTCGGGGCGGGTCAGCTCCGTACCCGTGGTGCGGCCGTCGAAGGACTGGCTCATGTACTCGCGCAGGATGCCGTAGCCGCCGTCGTCGACGATCAGCCAGGTCACGTCCAGGTCGTACTGGCGGGCCGTGGCCAGCTCCGCCAGGGAGTACATCGCGCCGCCGTCGCCCGAGACCGCCAGGACCGGGGTGCCCGGCTCGGCCGCGCAGGCCCCCAGGGCCGCCGGGAAGGCGTAGCCGAGGCCGCCCGCGCCCTGGGCCGAGTGCATCGTGTTGGGGTGCTTCGGGTCGAAGGCGGACCAGGCCCAGTAGGCCAGGATCGTCATGTCCCAGAAGGACGGCGAGCGCGCCGGGAGGGCGGCCCTGATCGAGGCCAGCAGGGACTGCTCCAGGGCCACGTCCTGCGTGGACAGGCGCTCGGCCACCGCGGCGAGGACCGCGCGCACCCGCTCCGGCGCGCCCGGATCCGGGCGCTCGGACACCGTCTCCAGCAGCGCCTGGAGCGCGAGCCGCGCGTCCGCGTGGATGCCGAGTCCGGCGTGGTTGGACTCCAGCTTGCCGAGGTCCGCGTCGATCTGGACGACCCGGCCCTCCGGGAAGAACGTGTGGTAGTTCGAGGAGAGTTCCCCGAGGCCCGAGCCGACGACCAGCAGGACGTCGGCGTCCTCCAGGAAGTCGGTCATGTGGCGGTCCTCCAGCCAGGACTGGAGGGAGAGCGGGTGGGTCCAGGGGAAGGCGCCCTTGCCGCCGAAGGTGGTGACGACCGGCGCGTTCAGCCGCTCGGCCAGCTCCCGCAGCTTCTTCGCGGCGTCCGAGCGGACCACTCCGCCGCCCGCGATGATCACCGGCCGTTCGGCGCGCTCCAGCCAGTGCGCGGCCAGCGCGGTCAGCTCCGGGCGCGGGGCGAGGTCGTGCGGGGTCGCGTCCACGCCCGTGACCTGCGGAACGATGGTTTCGGCACGCAGCACGTCCTCGGGGATCTCCACCCAGACCGGGCCGTGCGGAGCGGTCAGCGCCGACTCCCAGGCCGCGGCGATCACGGAGGGGATCTGGGACGGGGTGCGGGCCTCGTGCACCGACTTGACCACGTCCCGGAAGGACGCCGCCTGGTCCCGCAGCTCGTGCAGGTGACCGCGCCGCCCGCCGCCCAGGCCCGCGCTCGGCACCTGGGAGGCGATGGCCACGACCGGGGCGGAGGCGGCGGCCGCCTCCGCCAGGGCGGGCAGGGCCGTCAGCGCGCCCGGTCCGGTGGACAGCAGCAGCGGGACCGCCTCGCCCGTGAGACGGCCGTACGCGTCGGCCGCGAAGGCCGCGTTGTTCTCCACCCGCAGGCCGATCAGCCGCAGGTCGGAGCGGCCCAGCGCGTCGAAGGTGCCGAGCGCGTGCTGCCCCGGCAGGCCGAAGACGGTGGTCGCGCCGAGCGAGCGCAGCGTCTCCACGACCAGGTCCCCGCCGGTCCGGCCCGGCGGCGGCGCGAGTGCGGCCGCCTTCTGGGCTTCGGTGGGGCGGAGTACCAGGTCGTGGTCGTGCGTCACGGTTCTTACTTGCCCTTCGCCTGCGCGCTGTGCTCAATGGCGCTGCGTGCCCGCAGCGATTTGACGGCTCATGATCGTGGTCAGCTCGTACGCGGTGTGCGAGGCCGCGACCGAGGTGATCTCCGCGTGATCGTACGCCGGGGCGACCTCGACCACGTCGGCGGAAACCAGGTTGCAGGACGACAGGCCGCGGATGATCTCCAGCAGCTCGCGGGAGGTCATGCCGCCCGCCTCGGGGGTGCCGGTGCCGGGCGCGTGGGCCGGGTCCAGCACGTCGATGTCGATCGAGATGTACAGCGGGCGGTCGCCGATGCGCTGGCGCAGCTGGTCGGCGACCTCGTCGGCGCCGCGGCGGTAGACGTCGGCCGAGGTGACGATGCCGAAGCCCATCTTGGCGTCGTCGTCCAGGTCCTGCTTGCCGTAGAGCGGGCCGCGGGTGCCGACGTGCGAGAGCGCCTCGGTGTCGAGGATGCCCTCCTCGACGGCCCGGCGGAAGGGCGTGCCGTGCGTGTACTCGGCGCCGAAGTACGTGTCCCAGGTGTCCAGGTGCGCGTCGAAGTGCAGCAGCGCCACCGGGCCGTGCTTCTTGGCCACCGAGCGCAGCAGCGGCAGCGCGATGGTGTGGTCGCCGCCGAGGGTCATCAGGCGGGAGCCGTTGCCGATCAGCTCGTCGGCCGCGGCCTCGATCGTGTCGACGGCCTCGTTGATGTTGAAGGGGTTCGCCGCGATGTCACCGGCGTCGGCGACCTGCGCGAGGGCGAAGGGGGAGGCGTCCTGCGCCGGGTTGTACGGGCGCAGCAGGCGCGAGGCCTCGCGGATGGCGTTGCCGCCGAAGCGGGCGCCGGGGCGGTAGGAGACGCCGGAGTCGAAGGGCACGCCGACCACGGCGACGTCCGCCTTGCCGCCGACCTCGTCCAGGCGGGGCAGTCGGGCGAAGGTCGCGGGGCCCGCGTAGCGCGGGATGCGGGAGGAGTCGACGGGGCCGCGCGGCTGCGTGCTCATGGGGGGTGCCCTTCCTGGAGGTCCTGCGAGTGCGGTGCTTCGAGCGTAAACGGACACCCCGGGCACGCGGAGTGTACGTTCCATCCATCGAGCATCCCCGATGTGTACGGAGTATCCATGGAAGCCCCGCCCACTCCGCCGGTCCCGCTCGGCGCGCTGCTGCCGGAGCGGGAGCTGGGGCTGCGCCACCTCGCCGGACCCGCCGGGGCCGAGGTGCACGGGGTGCACGCCTCCGAGATGGCCGACCCCTCGCCGTACCTGCTGGGCGGCGAGCTGCTGCTCACCGCGGGCGCCGCGCTGGAGGACCCCGACGCGTACGTCGCCCGGCTCGCCCGCGCCGGCACGGCGGCCCTCGGCTTCGGCGTGACCCCGGTGCACGCGACCGTGCCCCCGGAGCTGGTGGCGGCCTGCGACCGGCACGGGCTGCCGCTGCTGGAGGTGCCCGCCGGGACGCCGTTCACGGCGGTCGCCCGCGCCGTGTGGCGGCTGATGGCGCGGGCCCGTACCCGCGAGCTGAGCCGGATCACCGAGGCCCAGCAGGCGCTGGCCGCCGCCGCGGCCCGGCCCGATCCGGTACCGGCCGTACTGTCCCGGCTGGCCGGCGTCCTGGACGGACACGCCGTACTGGTGAGCGCGGACGGGGTCCGGGAGGCGGCGGGCCGCCCCGCACCCGCGGGGGTGCTCGCGGCCCTGACCGCGCTGGCCGCCCGCGTCGCGGGGAACGGCCCCGGGGCCGGCGGTCCCGCCGCCGCGACCGCGACCGACACCCACGAGGGGCTGCACCTCTCGGTGCACGCCCTGGGGCGCCCGGGGGCGGCGCCCGGGGCCGCGCCCCTGCCCGTGCTGGCGCTGGCCGCGCCCGGCCGGGCCCCCGGGGACCACACCATCGCCTCGGTGGCCGCCGTGCTGCTGACGCTGCTGACCGCGCACCGCCCGCCCGGCCCGGAGACGGCCGCCCTGACCCGGCTGCTGCTCGACGGGGATCCGGACGGGGCGCTGGGGGCCGGGCCCTGGTACGCCGTCCACGCGCGCGGCGCCGGCGATCCGCGGGCCCTGGCGGCCGCGCTGGGCACCGTACTGCTGGACCCGGGCGAGGACGGCATGCGCCTGCTCACCGACCGGGACCCGGCCCCGCAGCCCGGCTGGCGGCTCGGGGTGGCGGCGCCCGCCGGGCCCGCGGGGCTGCGGACCGCCGGAGCCCAGGCGCGGCGGGCCCTGGAGCGCGCCGAGGCGGCCCGCGTCCCGCTGGCCCGGCACGCCCCGGGCGGCATCGCGGCCCTGCTCGACCCGGCGGAGGCCCGCGCGCACGCCGAGGCACTGCTCGCCCCGCTGAACCCGGCGCACGCGCGGACCCTGCGCGCCTGGCTGGCCCACCACGGCAGCTGGGACCGCAGCGCGGCGGCTCTGGGCGTGCACCGCAACACCGTCCGCCAGCGCATCGCCCGGTGCGCGACCCTGTTGGCGCTCGACCTGGACGATCCGGACACCCGGATGGAGCTGTGGTTCGCGCTGCGGCACGCCGGGGTGGAGGAGTGAGCCGACCGGGGCGACGCTGGTGACATGAGCCGATCGAACAGTTCACCAGAACCCGATCCGCGGGGATGGGGCCCCCGGGACGCCCCCCGGAGCGAGCCGCTCCGCGGGTACCCGTACCCGCAACCCCCGCCCCCGCCCGCGCCGCGCCGGCGTCGCCGCTGGCCGTGGGTGCTGCTCGGCCTCCTCCTGCTGTTGCTCGGCGGCTGCGCGGCCCTCTTCGCCGTCTTCGTCGGCGAGGTGCAGAAGGAGGCCGGTCGGCCCGCCCGGGTCACCTACGCGGCGACCGGCAAGGCCACGGACGTGACCATCACCTATTCGACCTGGCACGACGGCAGCGCCTCCACCAGCCAGGTGGGCGGCCAGAACCTGCCGTGGACCAAGGTGCTCACCACGAAGGGCTTCGCCAAGGGCGGCTCGCTCGTCGTCACGCTGGGCTCCCAGGGCGGCGCCGCCACCTGCTCGGTCACGGTCGACGACGACCCGCCGATCACGGCGAGCGCGATGGGCCCCTTCGCCTCGGCCGTCTGCAACGGCTTCTAGAGCATGTCGGCACGAACGGCGTGCGCAGCCTCACTCTGGACACGGAGCACAACCCACCAGTAACTTATCTGAGCAAGCGCTTAGAGCTCAGCCATCGATTGAGCAACCACTACGGCGCGAAACCACCTCCGCGAGAGCGGCGGCGGTTTAGCCGCAATAAGGAGGGTCGGCCGTGCGCCGTACCGTTTTCAACGAGGACCACGAGGCGTTCCGCGAGACCATCCGCGCCTTCATCGAGGCCGAGGTCGTTCCGGTCTACGACGAGTGGTTCCAGGCGGGCCAGGCGCCGCGCGACTTCTACTACAAGCTCGGCGAGCTGGGCGTCTTCGGCATCAACGTGCCCGAGGAGTTCGGCGGCGCCGGCCTGGACACGCACAAGTTCGAGGCGGTCCTCTACGAGGAGACCTCCCGCGCGGGCGTGAACTTCGGCGGCTCCGGCGTGCACGTGCTGCTCGCGCTCCCCTACATCAAGATGCTCGGCACCGACGAGCAGAAGAAGCGCTACCTGCCGAAGTTCGTCTCCGGCGAGGAGATGTGGGCCCTCGCGATGACCGAGCCGGGCACCGGTTCCGACGTCGCGGGCATGAAGACCACCGCCAAGCTCTCCGAGGACGGCACGCACTACGTCCTCAACGGCTCCAAGACCTTCATCACCGGTGGCGTCCACGCCGACCGCGTGATCGTCTGCGCCCGCACCTCCTCCCCGCGCGAGGACGACCGCCGCTTCGGCATCTCCCTCTTCGCCGTCGACACCAAGTCCGAGGGCTACTCCATCGGCCGCAAGCTCGACAAGCTGGGCCTGCGCACCTCCGACACCGCCGAGCTGGCGTTCGTCGACGTGAAGGTGCCGGTCGAGGACCTGATGGGCGAGGAGAACAAGGGCTTCTACTACCTCGGCGCCAACCTGCCCTCCGAGCGCTGGGGCATCGCCTTCGGCGCGTACGCCCAGGCCAAGGCCGCCGTCCGGTTCGCGCAGCAGTACGTCACGGACCGCACCGTCTTCGGCAAGCCGGTCGCCCACTTCCAGAACACCAAGTTCGAACTGGCCTCCTGCCAGGCCGAGGTGGACGCCGCCGAGGCCGTCTCCGACCGCGCGCTGGAAGCCCTGGACGCCGGTGAGCTGACCGCCGCCGAGGCCGCGTCCGCGAAGCTCTTCTGCACCGAGGTCGCGCACCGCGTCATCGACAAGTGCCTCCAGCTGCACGGCGGCTACGGCTACATGAACGAGTACCCGATCGCCCGCCTGTACGCCGACAACCGCGTGAACCGCATCTACGGCGGCACCAGCGAGGTCATGAAGTCCATCATCGCCAAGTCCATGGGTCTGTAAGGGATCTACCCTTCCCCCATGAACGAGGCACTGACGACGCTCCTCGACCTGCTCGACCTGGAGCAGATCGAGGAGAACATCTTCCGCGGTACCAGCCGTTCGGCGCTGGTACCGCGCGTCTTCGGCGGTCAGGTCGCGGCCCAGGCGCTGGTCGCGGCCGGCCGCACCGTGCCCGAGGACCGCACCGCGCACTCGCTGCACTCGTACTTCCTGCGCGCCGGTGACCCGGGCGCGCCGATCGTCTACTCCGTCGACCGGATCCGCGACGGGCGCTCCTTCACCACGCGCCGCGTCGTCGCCGTCCAGCACGGACAGCCGATCTTCCACCTCTCGGCGTCCTTCCAGACGCCCGAGGAGGGCCTGGACCACCAGGCCGCGATGCCGGACGCGCCCGATCCGGAGACCTTGGAGACGGCCGCCGAGGCCCTGCCCCGCTACCGGGACGTCTTCCGCGACCCGGGCACGGTCGAGCGGCTGATCGACGCGCGGGCCGCGGTGGACCTGCGGTACGCGACGACCCCGCCGTGGGGCAGCGTCGGCGAGCCGGTCGAGCCGCGCACGCAGGTCTGGTTCCGCACCGCGGGCAAGCTGGAGAGCGACGACCCCCTCCTCCACACCTGCCTGGCCACCTACGTCTCGGACATGACCCTGCTCGATTCCGTCCTGCTCGCGCACGGGCGCGGCGGCTGGGCGGTCGGCGACGTCGTGGGCGCCTCGCTGGACCACGCGATGTGGTTCCACCGGCCGTTCCGCGCGGACGAGTGGCTGCTGTACGACCAGGAGTCCCCCTCGGCCGCCGCCGGGCGGGGCCTGGGACAGGCCAGGATCTGGACCCGGGACGGGCGCCTCGCCGTCACCGTCATCCAGGAGGGCGTGGTGCGCGTCCCGCGCGCGTAGCCGGGGCGGCGGACGTACCGTCGCCTCATGTCCAGCAGCCCGAACGACGCCGCCAGCGGCGACGAGAGCGTCGGTACGGTCCTCGTCGCGGTGGTCACCAACCTCGGGATCGCGGCGGCCAAGGCCGTCGGCGGAATCGTCAGCGGATCCAGCGCGATGCTGTCCGAGGCGGCCCACTCGGTGGCCGACACCGTGACCGAGGTACTGCTCCTGGCCTCCCTCAAGCGCAGCGCGAAGCCGGCGGACGAGGCGCATCCGCTGGGCTACGGGCCGGAGCGCTACATCTGGGCGCTGCTGGCCTCGATCGCCACCTTCGTCGGCGGCGCGGTCTTCGCCGTGTACGACGGGATCCACACCCTGGTGCACGGCGAGGACCCGGGCAACCCGACCCTCTCGTACATCATCCTCGCCGTGGCCTTCGTCCTGGAGGGCTACTCGCTGCTGGTCGCCTGGCGCCAGGTCAAGGGCGAGGCGGCCCGGATGCGGGCCCCCCTGGGCCTGTACGTGAAACACACCCCGGACACGGCGGTGAAGGCGGTCCTGCTGGAGAACGTGGCCGCCCTGATCGGCCTGGCCCTGGCCGCGGGCGGGCTGCTGGGCGCGCAGCTGACCGGCTCCGGGGCGTACGACGGGATCGCCTCGCTGCTGATCGGGCTGCTGCTGGTGGCGGTGGCGTGGGAGCTGGGCCGCTCGAACGCGCAGTACCTGATCGGCCGCCCGCTGCCGCCGCAGATGCGGGCCGGGGTCCGCGAGGAACTGCTGTCCGTGCCGCACATCGAGGCGGTGCTGGAACTGACCACGCTGGTGCAGGGCCCGGACGAGGTCCTGATCGCCGCGAAGATCGACTTCCACGACCTGGCGGCCGCCTGGCAGGTCGAGCGCGCCTGCGAAGAAGCCGAAGCCCAACTGCGCGAGCGCTACCCGGCGATCCGCCGCGTCTACCTGGACCCCACCCCGCGCCGCCCGGGGCCGGACCCGACCTCCGACCCCGGCCCCGAGGCGGACCGGCCCGGCCCCTGACCCGCGTCAGCCGGCGAGACCCGCCGCGTCCAGCAGGTACGCCACCAGGGGGTCGTAGTGGCGGGGGTCGCGGACGTGGTCGTCCAGGGGGACCGCGACCTGGAGGGTGCCCTCGGCCTCGCCGAGGAAGAGCGCCGGGTCGTTGCAGTCGGCGTAGCCCACCGCGTCCAGGCCGCGCTGGGCGGCGCAGCCGGCCCAGCCGTGGTCCGCGACGACCAGGTCGGGCTGCGGCCGCCCCTCGGCCGCCAGGGCGTCCAGGATCGCGGCCATCGGGTTCGGGGAGTGGGTGTGCCACAGGGTGGCCCCCCGCTCCAGTACGGCCACGTCGGCGAACTGCCACACCGAGCCCTCGTCGGCCGTCAGCCCGGCCGGGATCACCACGATCTCGCAGCCGGCCGCCCGCAGGGCCGCCGCCGTGGCGCGGTGCACGTCGAGCAGCCCGCCCGGGTGCCCGGTCGCGAACAGCACCCGCTGCTGGTCCAGGGCGGCCTTGCGCAGCCGCGCCGCCATCCGGTCGAGCGCGTCGAGGGTCAGCTCGGGGTCGATGGTGTCCTGGCCGTGCAGCTGCGCCGGGTCGTCGACGACCCCGCAGCGCTCGGCCATCACCGCGAGGACGTCCTGCTCGTCCGTCCAGCGGTCGCCCAGCTCCAGGCCCAGCCAGTAGTGGCGGTCGCCGTTGGCGAGCTTGCGGTAGTGGGAGAGGTTGTTCTCGCGCGGAGTGGCGACCTGCCCGGCGATCCGGGTACGGACCAGGTGATCGATGAGCTCGGCGCGGCTGGGTACGGGCGTCTCTATCGGCATGGGCCCCATTCTGCCGCCGGGCGCCCGGACGCGTCCGTTCCGTCCGGTCCAGCGCAGCAGCGCGGCCCAGGCGCTCATCCCGACAGCGCCCCGAACGCCCCGTGCGCCACCCGCCGCAGCAGCGACTCGGTGGCCTCGCGGCCCAGCTGCCCCAGGTGCGGGGTCGAGTTCAGCAGGCCGAAGACGGCGTGGACGCAGATCCGCACCTCCGCCTGCGGCACCTGGGGGTGCAGCTCGCGCACGACCTCCACCCACAGCTCGACGTACTGCCGCTGGAGCTGGCGCACGAGCTTGCGGTCGGTGTCCCGCAGCCGGTCGAGCTCGCGGTCGTGGACGGTGATCAGCGCGCGGTCGTCGAGGGCGAAGTCGATGTGCCCGTCGATCAGCGAGGCCAGCACGGACGCGGGGTCCCCCGTCGCCTCCGCCACCCGGTGGCGGCCGCCGGTCAGCAGCCGCTCGCTGATCCCGACGAGCAGCTCGGCGAGCATCGCCTCCTTGCCCGCGAAATGTCGGTACAGGCCGGGGCCGCTGATGCCCACCGCGGCCCCTATCTCGTCCACGCCGACCCCGTGGAACCCACGCTCGGCGAAGAGACGAGCGGCCTCGTTGAGGATCTGCTCGCGACGGGTGGGGGCGGCCGCTCTGGTGCTCATGGGAATCCATTCTAGACAGGGCCGTTAGCGGTCGTTAACCTATGGCGCGTAAGGCGTTAACGCTCATTAACCGAGCAAGGGAGCTCGAGCGATGCAGCAGGCACCAGTGCTGACGACCGCCGCCGATCCGGCGTCGGAGGCCTGGCGGACCAACGAGGCCGCCCACCGCGAGCTGACCGAGGGGTTGCGGGCCCGGCTCGACGCCGCCCGGCTCGGCGGCGGCGAGAAGGCCCGCGCCCGCCACACCGCGCGCGGCAAGCTCCTCCCGCGCGAGCGGGTGGACGCCCTCCTGGACCCCGGTTCGCCGTTCCTGGAGCTGGCCCCGCTGGCCGCCGAGGACATGTACGGGGGCGCCGCCCCCGCCGCCGGCGTGATCGCGGGCATCGGTCGGGTCAGCGGCCGCGAGTGCGTGATCGTGGCGAACGACGCCACCGTCAAGGGCGGCACGTACTACCCGATGACGGTCAAGAAGCACCTGCGCGCCCAGGAGGTCGCGCTGGAGAACCGGCTGCCCTGCCTCTACCTGGTCGACTCCGGCGGCGCCTTCCTGCCCATGCAGGACGAGGTCTTCCCCGACCGCGAGCACTTCGGCCGGATCTTCTACAACCAGGCCCGCATGTCGGGCGCGGGCATCCCGCAGATCGCCGCCGTCCTCGGTTCCTGCACGGCGGGCGGGGCCTACGTACCGGCGATGAGCGACGAGGCCGTCATCGTGCGCGGCCAGGGCACCATCTTCCTCGGCGGGCCGCCGCTGGTGAAGGCGGCCACCGGCGAGGTGGTCACCGCCGAGGAGCTGGGCGGCGGCGAGGTGCACTCGCGGACCTCCGGGGTCACCGACCACCTGGCCGAGGACGACGCGCACGCGCTGCGGATCGTGCGCAACATCGTGGCCACCCTCCCGGAGCGGACCGCGGCGCCGTGGTCGCTGGAGGCTCCCGAGGAGCCGAAGGTGGACCCGTACGGCCTCTACGGCGCGGTGCCGGTGGACTCCCGTACGCCGTACGACGCCCGCGAGATCATCGCGCGGATCGTCGACGGCTCCCGCTTCCAGGAGTTCAAGGCCGAGTTCGGGCAGACCCTGGTCACCGGCTTCGCCCGGATCCACGGGCACCCGGTCGGGATCGTCGCCAACAACGGCATCCTGTTCTCCGAGTCCGCCCAGAAGGGCGCCCACTTCATCGAGCTGTGCGACCAGCGCGGCATCCCGCTGCTCTTCCTCCAGAACATCTCGGGCTTCATGGTCGGCCGGGACTACGAGGCCGGCGGCATCGCCAAGCACGGCGCGAAGATGGTCACCGCGGTGGCCTGCACCCGGGTCCCCAAACTGACCGTGGTCGTCGGCGGCTCGTACGGCGCGGGCAACTACTCGATGTGCGGCCGGGCCTACAGCCCCCGCTTCCTGTGGATGTGGCCCAACGCCAAGATCTCGGTCATGGGCGGCGAGCAGGCCGCCTCGGTGCTGGCCACGGTCAAGCGCGACCAGATCGAGGGCGCGGGCCAGGAGTGGTCCGGCGAGGACGAGGACGCCTTCAAGGCCCCGATCCGCGCGCAGTACGAGGAGCAGGGCAGCGCCTACTACGCCACCGCCCGGCTGTGGGACGACGGGGTCATCGACCCGGTGGAGACCCGCCAGGTGCTGGGGCTCGCCCTGACCGCCTGCGCCAACGCGCCCCTCGCCGACTCGGCTTTCGGCATCTTCCGGATGTGATGTGTGACGTGAGGAACCCTTCGATGTTCAGCACTGTTCTGGTGGCCAACCGGGGCGAGATCGCGGTCCGGGTCATCCGTACGCTCCGCCAGCTGGGCGTGCGCTCGGTCGCCGTCTTCAGCGACGCGGACGCCGACGCGCGCCACGTCCGGGAGGCCGACACGGCCGTCCGCATCGGCCCGGCCGCCGCTGCCGAGAGCTACCTGTCGGTGGAGCGGCTGCTCGACGCCGCCCGCCGCACCGGGGCCGAGGCCGTCCACCCCGGCTACGGCTTCCTCGCCGAGAACGCCGCCTTCGCCGCGGCCTGCGCCGAGGCCGGCCTCGCCTTCATCGGCCCGCCCGCCGCCGCCATCGCCCTGATGGGCGACAAGATCCGCGCGAAGGAGACCGTACGGGCCGCGGGCGTCCCGGTGGTCCCGGGCTCCTCCGGCAGCGGGCTCAGCGACGCCGAACTGATCGCGGCGTCCCGCGAGATCGGCATGCCGGTCCTGCTCAAGCCCTCGGCGGGCGGCGGCGGCAAGGGCATGCGGCTGGTGCGCGACGAGGCCCTGCTGGGCGAGGAGATCGCGGCCGCCCGGCGCGAGGCGCGGTCCTCCTTCGGCGACGACACCCTGCTCGTGGAGCGCTGGGTCGACCGGCCGCGGCACATCGAGATCCAGGTCCTGGCGGACGCCCACGGGAACGTCGTCCACCTCGGCGAGCGCGAGTGCTCCCTCCAGCGCCGCCACCAGAAGGTCATCGAGGAGGCCCCCAGCGTCCTGCTGACCCCCGAGCTGCGCGAGGCGATGGGCGCGGCCGCCACCTCGGCGGCCCGCTCCTGCGGGTACGTCGGCGCGGGCACCGTGGAGTTCATCGTGCCGGGCGGGGACCCCTCCTCCTACTACTTCATGGAGATGAACACCCGCCTCCAGGTCGAGCACCCGGTCACCGAGCTGGTGACGGGCCTGGACCTGGTGGAGTGGCAGCTGCGGGTCGCCGCCGGCGAGGCCCTGGACTTCGCCCAGGACGACGTCACCCTCACCGGGCACGCCATCGAGGCCCGCGTCTGCGCCGAGGACCCGGCGCGCGGGTTCCTGCCCTCGGGCGGGACCGTGCTCGCCCTGTCGGAGCCGAACGGCGGCGCCGTGCGCACCGACTCCGGGCTGACCGCGGGGGTGCCGGTCGGCAGCACCTACGACCCGATGCTGTCGAAGGTCATCGCCTACGGGCCCGACCGGGCCGCCGCGCTGCGCGTGCTGCGGGGGGCGCTGGCGGACACCGTGATCCTGGGCGTCCAGACCAACACCGGGTTCCTGCGCAGGCTGCTGGCGCACCCGGACGTGGTGAGCGGCGACCTGGACACCGGGTTGGTCGAGCGCGATCTCGCCAAGCTCCTCCCGGAGGGGGTGCCGGCCGAGGTGTACGCCGCGGCCGCGCTGTTGGCTCGGGGCTCCGCCCCGGACCCCGCTCCTCAAACTCCCCCAGCTACCGCTGGGAGGGGCCCCCGGGACGGGCTGGATGCGTGGGTCGATCCCTTCGGCGTCCCCAACGGCTGGCGCCTGGGCGGCACCCCCGCCTGGACCGTCCACCACTTCCGCCTCCCGGGTGCGGACCCCGTCGAGGTCCGCACCCGCCCCTCCGCCAGCGGCACGGAACTCCTCGTCACCGGGGCCGATCCAGCCCCGCCGGCGATTGAGGCGCGGGGTCCGGGGCGGAGCCCCGGCACACCGGCCGCGGGCCGGATCGTCACCCGCACCCACGACACCGTCACCGTCGAACTCGACGGCATCACGCACCGCTTCACCCACGCCCCCTCCCCGGAGGGGACCTGGCTCGGCCGCGACGCCGACACCTGGCACGTCCAGACCCACGACCCGGTCACCGCCTCCCTCACCGGCCGCGGCCGCTCCGGGGCCGACACCCTCGCCGCCCCCATGCCCGGCACCGTCACCGTCGTGAAGGTGGCCGTCGGGGACGAGGTGGAGGCGGGCCAGAGCCTCTTGGTCGTCGAGGCGATGAAGATGGAGCACGTCATCTCCGCGCCCCACGCCGGCACCGTCACCGAACTCGACGTCACCCCCGGCACCACCGTCGCCATGGACCAGGTCCTGGCCGTGGTCACCCCCGTCGCGCAGGAGGAGGGCGAGTGAACGGGCTCCCGATGGCCTTCCCCGCCCCCGACCTGCCGGCCCGGGTCCGCATCCACGAGGTCGGCGCCCGTGACGGCCTGCAGAACGAGAAGGCCTCCGTCCCCACCGAGGTGAAGGCGGAGTTCATCCACCGCCTCGCCGCGGCGGGCCTCACCACCATCGAGGCGACCAGCTTCGTCCACCCCAAGTGGGTGCCCCAGCTCGCCGACGCGGAGACCCTGTTCCCGCTGCTGTCCGACGTCCCCGCCGCCCTGCCGGTGCTCGTGCCCAACGAGCGCGGACTGGACCGGGCCCTCGCCCTCGGCGCGACCCGGATCGCCGTCTTCGGCTCGGCGACCGAGACCTTCGCCGCCCGCAACCTCAACCGGAGCGTCGCCGAGTCCCTCGCGATGTTCGAGCCGGTCGTCGCCCGCGCCAAGGCGGGCCGGGCGCACGTGCGCGGCTACCTCTCGATGTGCTTCGGCGACCCGTGGGAGGGGCCGGTCCCGGTCCACCAGGTCGTCCGGGTGGCCAAGGCCCTGCTCGACCTCGGCTGCGACGAGCTGAGCCTCGGCGACACCATCGGCGTCGCGACCCCCGGCCACGTCCAGGCCCTGCTGTCCGCGCTGAACGAGGCGGGGGTGGGCACCGACCGGATCGGGGTCCACTTCCACGACACCTACGGACAGGCCCTCTCCAACACCCTCGCGGCCCTCCAGCACGGCGTCACCACCGTCGACGCCTCCGCGGGCGGCCTCGGCGGGTGCCCGTACGCGAAGAGCGCCACCGGGAACCTCGCCACCGAGGACCTCGTGTGGATGCTCGACGGCCTCGGCATCGACACCGGGGTCGACCTGGCCGCCCTCACCGCCACGAGCGTGTGGATGGCCGAACGGCTGGGCCGGCCCAGCCCCTCCCGCACCGTCAAAGCCCTCTCCCACAAGGAGCAGTAGAACCATGGCCCTCGACCACCGGCTCACCCCCGAGCACGAGGAACTCCGCCGCACCGTCGAGGCGTTCGCGCACGACGTGGTCGCCCCGAAGATCGGCGACCTCTACGAGCGCCACGAGTTCCCGTACGAGATCGTCCGCGAGATGGGCCGGATGGGCCTGTTCGGCCTGCCCTTCCCGGAGGAGTACGGCGGCATGGGCGGCGACTACCTCGCCCTCGGCATCGCCCTGGAGGAGCTGGCCCGCGTCGACTCCTCCGTCGCCATCACCCTGGAGGCGGGCGTCTCGCTGGGCGCCATGCCGATCCACCTGTTCGGCACCGAGGAGCAGAAGCGGGAGTGGCTGCCGCGGATGTGCTCCGGCGAGATCCTCGGCGCCTTCGGCCTGACCGAGCCGGACGGCGGTTCGGACGCGGGCGGCACCCGCACCACGGCCGTCCGCGACGGCGACGAGTGGGTGATCAACGGGTCGAAGTGCTTCATCACAAACTCCGGCACCGACATCACCGGCCTGGTGACGGTCACCGCGGTCACCGGCCGCAAGGCCGACGGCCG
The DNA here is from genome assembly GCF_044759975.1 of Streptomyces sp. NPDC098789. Classification (NCBI taxonomy): domain Bacteria; kingdom Bacillati; phylum Actinomycetota; class Actinomycetes; order Kitasatosporales; family Streptomycetaceae; genus Streptomyces; species Streptomyces sp. NPDC098789. The sequence continues at coordinate 208,829 of NZ_JBIWAJ010000002.1, read as the reverse complement.
CCCCGAGATCTCCTCGATCATCGTGCCGTCGGGAACCCCCGGCTTCACGGTCGCCGCCCCGTACTCCAAGGTCGGCTGGAACTCCTCCGACACCCGCGAGCTGTCCTTCGCCGACGTCCGGGTGCCGCTGGCGAACCTGGTCGGCGCGGAGGGCCGCGGCTACGCGCAGTTCCTGCGGATCCTGGACGAGGGCCGGATCGCCATCTCCGCCCTCGCCACGGGCCTGGCCCAGGGCTGCGTGGACGAGTCGGTGAAGTACGCCAAGGAGCGCCGCGCCTTCGGTCGCCCGATCGGCGACAACCAGGCCATCCAGTTCAAGCTGGCGGACATGGAGATGCGCGCCCACATGGCGCGGCTCGGCTGGCGGGACGCGGCGTCCCGGCTGGTGCACGGGGAGCCGTTCAAGAAGGAGGCGGCGCTCGCGAAGCTGTACTCCTCGACGGTCGCCGTCGACAACGCCCGCGAGGCCACCCAGATCCACGGCGGGTACGGGTTCATGAACGAGTACCCCGTCGCCCGGATGTGGCGCGACTCCAAGATCCTGGAGATCGGCGAGGGCACGAGCGAGGTCCAGCGCATGCTCATCGCGCGCGAGCTGGGCTTCTCCGGCTGACCTGGCCGTCCCGGACGTCCCGGCTGCCCCGGACGTCCCGCACATCGGCGTGATCCGGCGCCCGTCGCACCCGCGGCGGGCGCCGGATCACGTTCCGACAAGGAACTTAGGTCCCCCTTACCAATAGTCCGTGAGGTTAGGCTAACCTTCGTTCCGAACAGCCAAAAGTGGCCACTCAACGCACGAAAGCGGACACCCACATGCCCAAGTCCCGATCCTCCCTCCTCACCCGTCGCGGCCTGATCGCCGCGGGTGGCGCCCTCGGTCTCGTCGCCACGCTCACCGCGTGCGGCGGATCGGACGCCACGACGGAGAAGGGCGACGCGGACAAGGCGGGTGCCAGCCAGGGCGCTTGGACCTTCAAGGACGACCTCGGCAAGACGGTCGCCCTCAAGGCCAAGCCGAAGAACATCGTCGCCTTCACCGGTACGGCCGCCGCGCTGTACGACTACGGCATCCCGGTCAAGGGCGTGTTCGGCCCGACGACCCTGCCGGACGGGAAGCCCGACGTGCAGGCCGGTTCGATGGACGTCTCCAAGGTCGAGGTCCTCGGCAACGTCTACGACCAGTTCAACGTGGAGAAGTACGCGGCCCTCCAGCCCGACCTCCTGCTCACCAACACCTGGGACGGCACGTACTGGTACGTCCCGGAGGCCTCCAAGGACAAGATCCTGAAGCTGGCCCCGGCCGCCGCCGTCGCCGTGGGCGGCGACGTCAGCCTGACCAAGCCGCTGGAGCGGATGGCCGAGCTGGCGAAGTCCCTGGGCGCCGACATGAACGCCAAGAACGTCGTCGACGCCAAGGCCCGCTTCGAGGCGGCCTCCGCCAAGCTGCGCGCGGCCACCAAGGCCAACCCCGGCGTCAAGGTGCTCGTCGGCTCCGGCGCGGACCAGATGTTCTACGTCTCCACCGCGAAGACCTCGGCCGACCTGAAGTTCTTCCAGGAGCTGGGCGTCGAGTTCGTCACCCCCGAGAAGCTCGACGAGGGCGGCTTCTTCGAGAGCCTCAGCTGGGAGAACGCCGGCAAGTACAAGGCCGACGTGATCATGCTCGACAACCGCAGCGCGACCCTCCAGCCCGACGCCCTCAAGGCCAAGCCGACCTGGAACGAGCTGCCCGCCGTCAAGGCCGGTCAGGTCATCCCGCGCGTCACCGAGCCGATCTACTCCTACGACAAGGCCGCCAAGCTCGTCGAGGACCTCGCCGTCTCCATCGAGAAGGCCAAGAAGCTCGGCTGATCCCGCGGCCGCGCCCGGCCCCGACCACCCGCCGGGCACGGCCGCACGGTCCGTCGCACGCACCGCATCCCAGGGGGGACCCTCCGCATGACCGTCACCGCACCGGCCCCGGCCGCCGTCGCCCACTTCCGCTTCTTCACCATGGAAGTACTGCGCACCCGGCGCCTCGGCCATTCCTTCCTGCGCGTCACGTTCGGCGGCGCCGGCCTCGCGGACTTCCGCTCCGGCGGTTACGACCAGAGCCTCTCGCTCTTCCTCCCGCAGCCCCACCAGGAGCACACCGAGCTCCCGTCCACGGACGAGGACACCTGGTTCGGCGCCTGGCGCGGGATGCCGGAGGAGGAGCGTCCGGCGATGCGCTCCTACACCGTGCGCGAGCAGCGCCGCACGCCTCAGGGCGTGGACGAGGTCGACATCGACTTCGTGCTGCACGGCGACGGCGGCCCCGCCTCCTCCTGGGCGGGCAGGGCGGTCTCCGGCCGTCGGATCATGGCGATTGGCCCGGCCGTCGCGGAGAACAAGTCCGTACGGTTCCAGCCGCCCGCGGGCACCGACGCGGTCCTGATGTACGCCGACGAGACCGCGCTGCCCGCGGCCGCGGCCGTCCTGGAGCGGATCCCCGCCGGCACACCGGTGAAGGCCTGGTTCGAGGTGCCCCACGAGGACGACCGGCTCGCGCCGGCCAGCCCGGCGGACCTCGACATCACCTGGATCGTCCGCGCGGACCACGGTCCCGGGCGCACCGACCAGGTCCTGGAGGCGCTGCGGGCGGCCGAACTCCCGGATGCGGAGGCCCCGTACGCCTGGATCGCGGGCGAGTCGGGCACGGTGCGGGCGGTCCGCCGCCACGTCGTGCGGGAACGCGGCGTCGATCGGCGCGCGGTGCGCTTCACCGGTTACTGGCGGCTCGGCAGGAGCGAGGAGCAGCTCCTCGCCGAGGCGTACGCGGGCCGGGCTCCGAGCGAGGACCCCGACTCCGCGCTGTAGTACCCGACTCTTCGCGCCGTAGTACCCGACTCCGCGTTGCGGTACCCGACTCCGCGCTGTCACCCCCGATTTGTGAGATGGGCCCTGGCTTTCAGCCAGGGCCCATCTCTATTTGGCCAGGTGGTTAGGTTAGGCTAACCTAACCACCTCCCCCCCACCCCTCTTCCCTGCCCGGAGGAACACGTTGATGCGCCAGCATCTGCTCAACGAGACGACCGCGGACCTCTACCGGCGTTCTGTCACCGAGGGCGTCTCGCGCGTGGCGGCCAAGATCGCCACCACGGAACGCCCCCACACCGGTATATCCGTCGACGAACTCGCCCCGGTCATCAACGGGATCGACCTGGACAAGCCGCTGGCGGACCCGGCGCTCGTCCTGGACGAGCTGGAAGAGGTCTACCTGCGCGACGCGGTGTACTTCCACCACCCGCGCTACCTCGGCCACCTCAACTGCCCGGTCGTCATCCCGGCCGTGCTCGGCGAGGCGGTCCTCTCGGCCGTCAACTCCTCGCTCGACACCTGGGACCAGTCCATCGGCGGCACGCTCATCGAGCGCCGCCTGATCGACTGGACCACCGAGCGCATCGGACTCGGCCCCACCGCGGACGGCGTCTTCACCTCCGGCGGCAGCCAGTCGAACTTCCACGCGCTGCTCCTGGCCCGCGACGAGGCCTGCCGGATCGTCATGCGGAACAGCGACACCGAGCTGCCCAAGTCGCAGGTGCTGCCGAAGCTTCGCATCTTCACCTCCGAGTGCAGCCACTTCAGCGTCCAGAAGTCCGCCGCCATGCTCGGCCTCGGCTACGAAGCGGTCATCTCGGTGCCCTGCGACTCCAAGCGCCGGATGGACACCTCGATCCTCGCCCTGGAGCTGGAGGACTGCGCCCGCGAGGGCCTCTTCCCGATGGCCGTCGTCGCCACCGCGGGCACCACCGACTTCGGGTCCATCGACCCGCTCCAGGAGATCGCGGACCTGGCCGCCGAGCACTCCGCGTGGATGCACGTCGACGCCGCCTACGGCTGCGGCCTGCTGGCCTCCCCCACCCGCCGGCACCTCCTGGACGGCATCGAGCGGGCCGACTCGGTCACGGTCGACTACCACAAGTCGTTCTTCCAGCCCGTCTCCTCCAGCGCGATACTGGTCCGCGACCGCGACACCCTGGGGCACGCCACGTACCACGCGGACTACCTCAACCCGCGCCGGATGGCGGAGGAGCGCATCCCCAACCAGGTCGACAAGTCGATCCAGACCACGCGCCGCTTCGACGCCCTCAAGCTCTGGATGACCCTGCGCGTGATGGGCGCGGACGGCATCGGCTCGCTCTTCGACGAGGTCATCGACCTGGCCGCCGAGGGCTGGAAGCTGATCGCCGCGGACCCCCGCTTCCAGGTCGTCGTCGAACCGCAGATCTCCACCCTGGTCTTCCGCTACGTCCCCCCGGCGGACGCGGGCGAGTACCGCGCCGACCTGATCGACGAGGCGAACCTGCACGCCCGCAAGGCCCTGTTCGCCTCGGGCGAAGCCGTCGTCGCCGGCACCAAGGTGGACGGCGACCAGTACTTGAAGTTCACCCTCCTCAACCCGCAGACCACGACGTCCGACATCGCGGCCGTCCTCGACCTGCTCGCCGCCCACGCCGAGCAGTACCTGGGAGAATCCCTTGTCCACGCCTCGTGACCTCCGTGACCCCCGCGGGCCCCACGACTTCATCGCCATCGGACTCGGTCCCTTCAACCTGGGTCTGGCCTGCCTGACGGCGCCGATCGACGAGCTCGACGGCCTGTTCATCGAGTCGAAGCCGCACTTCGAATGGCACGCCGGGATGTTCCTGGACGGCGCGCACCTGCAGACGCCGTTCATGTCCGACCTGGTCACGCTGGCCGACCCGACCTCGCCCTTCTCCTTCCTGAACTACCTGAAGGACAAGGACCGGCTGTACTCCTTCTACATCCGGGAGAACTTCTACCCGCTGCGGGCCGAGTACAACGACTACTGCCGCTGGGCCGCCGACCGCCTGGAGAACGTCCTCTACTCGACCTCCGTCACCGAGGTCACCTACGACGAGCGGGCCGGGCTGTACGAGGTCCACACCGACCAGGGCTCCGTGCACCGCGCCCGCCGCCTGGTCCTCGGCACCGGCACCCCGCCCTTCGTCCCGCGGGCCTGCGCGCGGCTGGGCGGCGACTTCACCCACAACTCCGCCTACATGGAGAACAGGGCGGAGCTGCAGAAGAAGAAGTCGATCACGCTGGTCGGCTCGGGCCAGAGCGCCGCCGAGATCTACTACGACCTGCTCTCCGAGATCGACATCCACGGCTACCGGCTCAACTGGGTCACCCGCTCCCCGCGGTTCTTCCCGCTGGAGTACACCAAGCTGACGCTGGAGATGACCTCCCCCGAGTACGTGGACTACTTCCACGCGCTCCCCGAGGAGACCCGCTACCGCCTGGAGACCTCGCAGAAGAACCTCTTCAAGGGCATCGACGGCGAGCTGATCAACGCCATCTTCGACCTGCTCTACCAGAAGAAGCTCTCCTCACCGGGCGCGGTCCCGACCACCCTGATGACCAACACCTCGCTGAACTCCGCGGCGTACGACACCACCACGGGCACCTACACCCTGGGGCTGCGCCAGGAGGAGCAGGAGCGCGACTTCACCCTCGCCACCGAGGGCCTGGTACTGGCCACGGGCTACAAGTACACCGTGCCGCGGTTCCTGGACCCGGTCCGCGACCGGCTGAACTTCGACGGCCACGGGCGGCCCGACGCGGCCCGCAACTACAGCATCGACACCACCGGCCGCGGCGTGTTCCTCCAGAACGCAACGGTCCACAACCACTCCATCACCTCGCCCGACCTGGGCATGGCCGCGTACCGCAACGCGTACATCGTCGGAGAGCTGCTCGGCCGCGAGTACTACAAGGTCGAGAAGTCCATCGCGTTCCAGCAGTTCGCCGCCCCGGAAGGCGCCCTGGTATGAGCACCGCCCACACCCTCTTCACCCGCACCGATCCGGCGCTGGGCACCTTCGCCGTGCGCCCGCTGGACCCCTTCGCCGACGCGGAGCTGCTCCACGGCTGGATCACCCATCCGAAGGCCGCGTTCTGGATGATGCAGGACGCCTCGCTGCCGGACATCGAGCGCGAGTACATGAGGATCGCCGCGGCCGAGCACCACGAGGCGTTCATCGGACTGCACGACGGCCGCCCGGCCTTCCTGATGGAGCGCTACGACCCGCGCGAGCTGGAGCTGGTCGGTCTCTACGACCCCGAGCCCGGGGACGTCGGCATGCACTTCCTCGTCGCCCCCAGCGACCGGCCGCTGCACGGGTTCACCCGCGCCGTCATCACCACCGTCGTGGCGGCCCTGTTCGAGGACCCGGCCACCGTGCGCGTGGTCGTCGAGCCCGACGTCGTCAACACCGCCGTGCACGCCCTCAACGAGGCCGTCGGCTTCGTACCCGAGCGACCGATCACCAAGCCGGAGAAGGAAGCCCTGCTGAGCTTCTGCACCCGCGCCCAGTTCCAGGCGGCCACCGCCGCGCAGGGAGCCTCCGCATGAGCCTCGCCGACGCCGTCTCCCACCTCTCCCCCGAGCTGTGGGAACGCGCCAACCGCGCCCTCGTCCGCAAGGGCCTCGCGGAGTTCTCGCACGAGCGCCTGCTCACCCCCGAGCCGCTCGGCGAGGACCGCTACGCCGTCCGCAGCGACGACGGGAGCGTGGAGTACCGCTTCACCGCGCGCCGCCACGCCCTGGACCACTGGGCGGTCGAGGAGCCCTCGATCACCCGCTACCAGGGCGGCCGGGAACTCCCCCTCGACGCGCTCGACTTCCACATCGAGCTGCGCGGGGCGCTCGGGCTGAGCCCCGAGGTGCTGCCGGTGTACCTGGAGGAGATCTCCTCCACCCTCGCCGGTTCCGCCTTCAAGTACACGAAGGACCAGACCCCCGCCGCCGTCCTCGCCGCGTCCTCCTTCCAGGACATCGAGACCGGCATGACCGAGGGCCACCCCTGCTTCGTGGCGAACAACGGCCGCCTCGGCTTCGGCGTCCACGAGTTCCTCTCCTACGCCCCGGAGGCAGCCGGCCCCGTCCACCTCGTGTGGGTCGCCGCGCACCGGGACGTCTCCACCTTCACCGCGGGCGCCGGCCTGGACCACGACTCCTTCCTCCGCGCCGAGCTGGGCGAGCAGGCCGTCGAGGGCTTCGCCGCCCGGCTGCGCGAGCTGGGTCTCGACCTCGCGGACTACCACCTGCTGCCGGTCCACCCCTGGCAGTGGTGGAACAAGACCTCGGTCACCTTCGCGGCCGAGATCGCCAACCGGCGCCTGGTGCTGCTGGGCGAGGGCGAGGACGCCTACCTCGCGCAGCAGTCGATCCGGACCTTCTTCAACCGGAGCGCACCGCACAAGCACTACGTCAAGACGGCGATCTCGGTCCTCAACATGGGCTTCATGCGCGGCCTCTCCGCCGCCTACATGGAGGCCACCCCGGCCATCAACGACTGGCTGCACCAGCTGATCCAGGGCGACGAGACACTGCGCTCGGTCGACTTCTCGATCATCCGCGAGCGGGCGGCCATCGGCTACCACCACCGCCAGTACGAGCGCGCCACCGACCGGTACTCCCCGTACCGCAAGATGCTGGCCGCGCTCTGGCGCGAGTCCCCGGTGGAGTCCCTGCGCGAGGGCGAGCGCCTGGCCACGATGGCCTCGCTGCTGCACGTCGACTCCGAGGGGAAGTCCTTCGTGGGCGCCCTGATCGAGGAGTCGGGGCTGACCCCGGCCGAGTGGCTGCGCTCGTACCTGCGCGCCTACCTGGTGCCGCTGCTGCACTGCTTCTACCAGTACGACCTCGCGTACATGCCGCACGGCGAGAACACCATCCTCGTCATCGAGGGCGGCGTGGTGAAGCGGGCGATCTTCAAGGACATCGCCGAGGAGATCGTGATCATGGACCCGGACGCGGTGCTGCCGCCCGCGGTCGAGCGGGTCCGGGCGGACATCCCGGAGGACATGAAGATCCTGTCGATCTTCACGGACGTCTTCGACTGCTTCTTCCGCTTCCTGGGCTCGATCCTGGCGGCGGAGGGCATCTGCGAGGAGTCCACCTTCTGGCGCGCCGTCGCCGACTGCGGGCACGACTACCAGGAGTCGATGCCGCAGCTCGCGGAGCGCTTCGAGCGCTACGACCTCTTCGCCGAGGAGTTCCAGCTGTCCTGCCTGAACCGGCTCCAGCTGCGCGACAACCAGCAGATGGTCGACCTCGCCGACCCGGCCGCCGCGCTCCAGCTGATCGGCACCCTCAAGAACCCCGTCGCGCCCTTCGCGCGGCGGTGACCGCGGGCCGGGCGCGCTGTCCGATACGGTCCCTCGCACAGCGCGCCCGGCTCGTCCGGCCCCGGCCCCGCGTCGCCCCCGGGGGTCAGGACCAGGGGACGTCCGGGGCCCGGTAGAAGGTCACGCCCTGCTCGTCGAGGCGCGGCCCCTGCTCGGCCAGCCGCTGCCGGTACGCCGTCCAGTCGTGCGCGCCCTTGGGCGCCCAGCCCAGCTCCGCGAGGCCCAGCACCCGCGGGAAGGCCATGAACTCCAGGTCGGCGCGGGTCGCGATGGTCTCCGTCCACAGCGGGGCCTCCACTCCCAGCACCGCGTCCTCCGGCACTCCGGCCGCGCTCAGGTAGCTGCCCGGGTCCCAGTCGTAGGCCTTCTTCACCGGCACGAAGCCGGCCCAGGTCAGCCCCGGCCTCGTGGTCAGGTCGTACTTCATGTCGAGGTACAGCCGGTCCCCCGGGGACAGGATCAGCGGGTGCCCGCTCTTCGCCGCGTCCGCCACCCTCTCCTTCTCGGCGGCCGAGGTGATCGCGGTCCCCCAGTACTGGAGCACCGTGCCGTCCGCCGGGCGGGCCGCCGACAGCTGGTGCCAGGCCACGGCCGTCTTCCCGTACTTCGCCACCGCCTGCTGCGCCCGGTCCATGAAGGTCGCGTAGTCCGCCGCGCCGGTGCTGTGCGCCTCGTCGCCGCCGATGTGCAGGTACGGGCCGGGGGTCAGCTCCGCGAGCTCGCCGAGCACCTCGTCGATGAAGCGGTACGTCACCTCCTTCTTCGCCTCGGACATGCACAGGGAGCTGAAGCCGACCCTGATCCCCGTGTAGCGCTTGGGGGCCTTGCCGTCGCAGTTCAGCTCCGCGTAGGAGGCCAGGGCCGCGTTCGTGTGCCCGGGCATGTCGATCTCGGGCACCACCTCGACGTGCCGCTCGGCCGCGTACGTCACCAGGGAGCGGTACTCCTCCTTGCTCCAGTACCCGCCGGGCCCGGTGCCGACCTCGGTGCCGCCCCCGTACTCCGCCAACCGCGGCCAGGAGTCGACGGCGATCCGCCAGCCCTGGTCGTCGCTCAGGTGCACGTGCAGCTTGTTGACCTTGTACTGGGCGAGCTGGTCGACGTACCGCTTGGCCTGGCCGACCGGGAAGAAGTGGCGGGCGACGTCGAGCATCGCCCCGCGGTAGGCGAAGCGCGGCCGGTCGGTGATCGTGCCGCCCTGGACGATCCCGCCGCCCGCCGCCGGCACGAGCTGGCGCAGGGTCTGCACCGCGTAGAAGAGGCCGGCGGGGGTGCGCGCGGTGAGGACCACGGCGTGCTCGTCCGAGGTGAGCTTGTACCCCTCGTCCCCCAGGTCCGCGGCGTCCTCGTCGATCCGCAGCAGGATCCCGTCCACCTGGTCGCCGTCCACCACCATCAGCGAGTACCCGCTGCTGGCGCGCAGCTGCTCGGCGAGCCGCTCGGCGGCCTCGCGGGTTTCCGCGGAGGAGGCCGAGCCGGCGCGGATCACCGTGCCCGGCTCCAGCCGGTAGCCGGTGCCAGGGGCGGTGGCCCGGGCCTGCTCGGGGGCCGGGAGCAGTCGTTGGAAGGCGGGGAGCACGGGAGCCGCGGCCCCCGGTTTCCCGTCGTCCCCGTGGGCGGCGGTGCAGGAGACCGCCGCCATGAGGACCAGCAGGGCGGCGAAGGTGCGCGGGACTCTCATGTGGCCAGGTATAGGCGTCCCGTGCGGTGCGAGAATCCCTGGATGGCGGAAATCATCCAGAAGGACGGCAATTGGACCTTCGACGGGGAGGCGGTCCGCATCGTTCCGGGCCGCGACAAGGGGGTGGGGCTGCTCCGGCAGACCCTCGGTGAGGTGGTCGTCCCGCTGCGCGCGCTGGCGGGGATCTCCTTCGAACCGGGGCGCAAGAGCGGCCGGTTGCGGCTGCGCCTGCGGGACGGGGCCGATCCGCTGCTCCAGGTCACGGGCGGACGGCTGCCGGAGGGCTCCGATCCGTACGTGCTGACGGTGGAGCCGAACCGCAGCGGCGTCGCCGAGTACTTCGTGGACGAGGTGCGCAACGCCCTGCTGCTGGACCAGGTGGATCCGGGGCCGGTGGACGCGTACCTGCTGGCCGGGCCCGCCGTGCCGATCACGGTCGGCGCGGGGGACGGGACCGTCTCCTTCGACGGGGACCGGGTGTCGCTGGAGTGGAACTGGAAGACGGAGCAGGCCAAGAGCTCCTTCGGCGCCCGGGACTTCCGGGTGGGCGCGCTCGGGTCGGTGGAGTGGTTCCCGGCGACGGGGCTGGAGAACGGCTGGCTCCGCTTCGCTCTGACGGGGGCGCCGTCCGCACCCGCCGCGAAGTACGACCCGTACGCGGTCGAGCTGTTCGGCTTCAAGAAGGACCCGCTGATGGCACTGGTGGCCGCGGCCGTGCTGGTGCGGATGCCGCACCCGGCGGGGCCGCGGGACGCCGTACCGGCCGGCGCACGGCCGAAGGAGCTGTCCTCGGCCGGGACCACCGACTCCGACTCCGGCGCGGGCCCGGCTGCGGCCGCGGCTCCGGCCGAGGACCACGACGTGCTGCTGCGGCGGCTGCGCGAGCTGGCCGAGCTGCACCAGGCGGGGGTGCTCACCGCGGAGGAGTTCGCGGCGACGAAGCAGGCCGTTTTGCGTCGTTTCTGACCGACCCCGACCGGATTATTCGCTTCCGTTGGTCCGTACCAGCGAGATCCTGCCCGATTTCGGGCAGGATCTTTGCATTCCCGGAGATCACCGGCCAGTATCTACGGGTGTCCGACCGCCGCACGTCGCATGACGACCTCGTCGACCACCTGGTGCGCAGCACCGCGCTGCAGCGCGGAGAAGCCGCCCGGGTGGTGCTCGACGTCCTCGCGTACTTCGACGAGACGACCGAGGAATTCGTCCGGCGCCGCCACCGCGAGCTGCAGTCCGGCGGCGCGGTGAACGCGGACATCTTCGAGCGCATCGCGGGCGAACTGCCGCACCGCGCCGTGGCGCCGCCGGAGCTCTCGCTGCGGCAGCTGCGCCGCATCGTCTACGGCTGAACCGGCCGGGCGGCCACGGGGCCGCCGCCGGGCACGAACACCGAACTTCAGGAGGGGCAAGAACCGTATGTGCGGAATTGTGGGTTACATCGGCAAGCGTGACGTGGCACCGCTGCTGCTGGAGGGGCTGGCGCGACTGGAGTACCGCGGTTACGACTCGGCCGGCATGGTCGTCAACACCCCGAAGTCCCCCGCGCTGAAGATGGTCAAGGCCAAGGGCCGGGTCCGCGACCTGGAGGCGAAGGTCCCCAAGCGCTTCACCGGCACCACCGGCATCGCGCACACCCGCTGGGCCACCCACGGCGCCCCGAGCGACCACAACTCCCACCCGCACCTGGACCCCGAGAACAAGGTCGCCGTCGTCCACAACGGCATCGTCGACAACGCCTCCGAGCTGCGCGCCAAGCTGGAGGCCGACGGGGTCGTCTTCGCCTCCGAGACCGACACCGAGGTGATCGTCCACCTGATCGCCCGCGCCCAGGCGAACACCCTGGAGGAGAAGGTCCGCGAGGCGCTCAAGGTCATCGAGGGCACCTACGGCATCGCCGTGATGCACTCCGACTTCGCCGACCGCATCGTCGTCGCCCGCAACGGCTCGCCGGTCATCCTCGGCATCGGCGAGAAGGAGATGCTCGTCGCCTCCGACGTCGCCGCGCTGATCGCCCACACCCGCCAGGTCGTCACCCTCAACGACGGCGAGATGGCGACCCTCAAGGCCGACGACTTCCGCACCTACACGACGAGCGGTACGACGACCACCGCCACGCCCGAGACCGTGGAGTGGGAGGCCGCCTCCTACGACATGGGCGGCCACGACACCTACATGCACAAGGAGATCACCGAGCAGGTCGACGCGGTCGACCGCGTGCTGCGCGGCCGGATCGACGACCGGTTCAACACCGTCCACCTGGGCGGCCTGAACCTGGACCCGCGCGAGGCGCGCGGCATCCGCCGGGTCAAGATCCTGGGCTGCGGCACCTCGTACCACGCGGGCCTCATCGGCGCGGGCCTCATCGAGAGCCTGGCCCGGATCCCCGCCGACGCCGAGCCCGCGTCCGAATTCCGCTACCGCAACCCGGTGGTGGACCCCGACACCCTCTACATCGCGGTGTCGCAGTCGGGTGAGACGTACGACGTGCTCGCGGCGGTGCAGGAGCTCAAGCGCAAGGGCGCCCGCGTCCTCGGCGTGGTCAACGTGGTCGGCTCGGCCATCGCCCGCGAGGCCGACGGCGGCGTGTACGTGCACGCCGGCCCGGAGGTCTGCGTCGTCTCCACCAAGTGCTTCACCAACACGGTGGTCGCCTTCGCGCTGCTCGCCGTGCACCTCGGCCGCATCCGCGACCTGTCCGTCACCGACGGCAAGCGGATCATCGAGGGCCTGCGCAAGCTGCCCGCGCAGATCCAGGAGATCCTCGACGGCGAGGAGGACATCAAGCAGCTGGCCGCCGAGTACGCCGAGGCCAAGTCGATGATGTTCATCGGCCGGGTGCGCGGTTACCCGGTCGCGCTGGAGGCCTCGCTCAAGCTCAAGGAGATCTCCTACATCCACGCCGAGGCCTACCCGGCCTCCGAGCTCAAGCACGGCCCGCTCGCCCTGATCGAGCCCGCGATGCCCACCGTCGCGATCGTGCCGGACGACGACCTGCTGGAGAAGAACCGCGCGGCCCTGGAGGAGATCAAGGCCCGCAGCGGCCGCATCCTCGCGGTGGCCCACCGCGCGCAGGAGAAGGCCGACCACACCATCGTCGTGCCGAAGAACGAGGACGAGCTGGACCCGATCCTGATGGGGATCCCGCTCCAGCTGCTGGCCTACCACACGGCCCTGTCCCTGGGCCGGGACATCGACAAGCCGCGCAACCTGGCCAAGTCGGTCACCGTCGAGTAGTCGACCCCGCCGCCCGAGGTGGCGGGCAGCGAACTGCCCCCCGTGCGCACGGCGCACGGGGGGCAGTTCGTGGTTCAGCTCGCGGCGACGGCTCCGCCGGAGCGCCGGCCGAGCGCCATCGGCCACTTGGCGAGGGCCGCCGTGGCTCCGTACCAGCCCAGCAGTCCGGAGACCGCCGCGACCCAGCCCGCCGCCTTGGCCAGCGAGCCGCTGTCCGCGAAGGCCGAGATCGCCAGCAGCACCAGCGAGAGGAACAGCAGGGCGTACATGCCCTGCCCGAACAGTCCGCCCGAGGCACCGACCGTGAGGGTCAGCGCGAGCAGGGCGAACAGCACCAGAAACGTTCCGCCTGCGTCGGCCGACACCTTGTCGCCCGCGCCACTGGCCCAGGTGAACCAGAAGACGCCGAGTCCGGCGAAGGCAGTGCCGTTGAAGCCGTTGCCGCCCCGGTACTCAAGGATCCCGAGGACGAACAGGGCGAGGCCGCCGAGGTACGTGGCGAGCGAGACGGAATCGGCCGCCGACACTCCGTCGATGATGCCGGTGTGGCCGATTCCGAACGCGAGAAGGGTCAGACCCAGGGCCAGGTGCCCCAGGGTCGAAGTCGTGGCAGTGCTTCCCGCAGAGACATCATTGTCCACGGCGGGCTCCCTTCGATCTGCAGTTTTATGCTGTGTCCCAGCGACTTTTATGTACCCTTCACAACCGCTCAATCCACCACGCGACGGGTCACGGCTGGGTCACGGAGCGAACACAACCGGTCACGGGATGATCGGCGGAGCGATCCGTGGGCGCGTCACGGGACGCACGGTGGGACGCGTCACGGGACGGCTCACGGAATGACGACGACCGGCCGCTGGGCGCGCTTCGCGAGGCGTCCGGCCACCGAGCCGAAGATGCGCCCGACGAAGCCCTGCGTGGAGCCGACCACGATGGCGTCGGCCGAGTACTCGCGGCCGACCTCCTCCAGCTCGTGGCAGATGTCCCCGCCGCGCTCCACCAGGATCCACGGGATCTCGGTCAGATAGTCGGCACAGGCGAGTTCCAGCCCGAGCACCTCGGTGCGGTGGTCCGGGACGTCCACGAAGACCGGCGGCTCACAGCCCGCCCACACGGTGGTGGGCAGCCGATTGGCCACATGGACGATGATCAGGCCGGAGCCGGAGCGGCGGGCCATCCCGATCGCATAGGCGAGCGCGCGCTCGCTGGACATCGAGCCGTCGAATCCCACCACGACCCCGTGCCGGAAGGCCGGGTCGCAGGCGAGACGTGTCTGTTCCACCGCGCGCAGGTCGCTCGACACGGAGTCGGCGACGGGTTTGCGCTTGCGGTCCGCGGGTTCGGAGAATTCGTGACCGGCCATGGGCGTCTCGGCGAAAGGTCCTCGGGATCAGGGTCGCGCGGAATCGGCGACTCAGGGTGACGGGGGTCTGTCCGGGAAACCATCTTCCCAAGCCCTTACCCCCCAGGGTACGGCGACACTCCTGCCGTGCACAGGGCTTGCCGTCCCTTGCCGCCCTTGGAGAGCGTCGAAGGGAGCATGCCGGAGCCAGGGCTCCTTGGCAATGGCCGCTGCCCCCTACAGGCAGTGACGAGCCACCCGTGCGCGCAGTGACCGAGCCGCGCCGCCCGGCGTTGGACAAGGGTCCGACCGTCCAGGAAGAGCCCGCAGGGAGTACGCCGTGCCCGGTCATCCGGTCCACCCCGTCCAGCCAGCTCCGCCGACACAGTCCGCCCCGCCCCTCCCGCATTCCCGCCACGCGGCCGTTCACTCGTCCGTGCACCCGGCTCGCCAGCCCGGCGACGACCCCGCGGGTGACGTGGTGCGCTGGGCCGCCTTCAGCTGCCTGCTCGTCCCCGTGGTCCTCGTCGTCTACGGGACCTCCTTCGACGGCGCCGCCGTCGCGACCCTGGGGCTGGTGACGGTCACCGCGGTGTGCCGGGTGATGCTGCGCCACTCGGAGAAGACCCAACGGACCGCGGCCCGGGTTCCGGTAGCGCTCCCTCCGGGGGCCGTACCCCGCGGCCGGCACTCCCGCGCCGGGGCCGGAACACACCGCGGATGCCATGGTTCCGGCGGGATCTCCACCCACGAATGACTTATTCGCACACTCGCGCCCGCATGTTTTCAGCCAACTTCACTTCCGGACCCGACCTTTGCCGGAAGCCCCGGCCAATCCCCCTACCACCAGGGACGACAGAGCCGCAGGAGCGCCCAGACCCTACGTGTACTGGCCAGCAGCGGACGGCGCACTTCCCACCCGCCTGGCGGAGTGGAAGGGTTCCTGATCGAATGCTTTTCGCCAAGTTGCCAAGTCGACATAGCGCTGCGTGGTGAACTTGTCACGCCGACACCACGGGACGCAGTAGATTCGATCATGTATTTACGGCGGGGGATCCACGTGCAAGGCCGAGGGGAAACGTGCAGGTGCGACCAGACCAAGGAGTCGCGACACCCAAGGGGGGCTTAGCGCCATGAGCCAGGATTCCACCGCCGTCGTCGCGGACGCCGGCCGGAAGCTCGCAGGGCGCCGCCGCAGGGAAATTGTTGCGGTGCTGCTCTTCAGCGGCGGTCCGATCTTCGAGAGTTCCATTCCACTCTCCGTGTTCGGCATTGACCGGCAGGACGCGGGAGTTCCACGCTATCGACTGCTCGTGTGCGCCGGGGAGGACGGTCCGCTGCGGACCACCGGCGGGCTCGAACTGACCGCGCCGTACGGGTTGGAGGCGATCGCCCGGGCAGGCACGGTCGTCGTCCCGGCCTGGCGCTCCATCACTTCGCCGCCACCGCCGGAGGCGCTCGACGCACTGCGTCAGGCGCACGAGGAGGGGGCCCGGATCGTCGGGCTGTGCACGGGAGCCTTCGTGCTCGCCGCTGCCGGTCTGCTCGACGGCCGACCCGCGACGACGCACTGGATGTACGCGCCGACGCTGGCCAAGCGGTACCCGTCCGTCCATGTCGATCCGCGCGAACTCTTCGTGGACGACGGCGACGTGCTGACGTCCGCGGGCACCGCGGCCGGAATCGACCTGTGCCTCCACATCGTGCGCACGGACCACGGCAGTGAGGCGGCCGGGGCACTGGCCCGCCGACTCGTCGTGCCGCCGCGCCGCACCGGGGGCCAGGAGCGCTATCTCGACCGGTCGCTGCCGGAGGAGATCGGCGCCGATCCGCTCGCCGAGGTCGTCGCCTGGGCACTGGAACACCTCCACGAGCAGTTCGACGTGGAGACGCTGGCGGCGCGCGCCTACATGAGCAGGCGCACCTTCGACCGGCGGTTCCGTTCGCTGACCGGCAGCGCGCCGTTGCAGTGGCTGATCACCCAGCGGGTGCTCCAGGCACAGCGGCTGCTGGAGACCTCCGACTACTCGGTCGACGAGGTCGCCGGGCGCTGTGGTTTCCGCTCGCCGGTCGCGCTGCGCGGGCACTTCCGGCGGCAGCTGGGGTCCTCTCCCGCCGCCTACCGCTCGGCCTACCGGGCGCGCCGGCCGCAGGTCGACGTGCCGCAGGTGTCGCAGCTCTCGGACGGGCCGGTTCCGCACCAGCGCACGCCGCAGCCCCAGCGGGCCGCGGCCGCCCTGGCGGCCACCGGACCGTCGGTGACCGAGCTGTACTCCCCCGGCCGGGTCCTGCGCGAGCACGCGTAGTCCCCGCCCGGGCGTACACCGCCGAACGGCAGGTCCCTCCGACCCTTGATCAGGGCCGGGGGGACCTGCGCGTTCCGGCGGGGGCGCACACTGGCGCACACCCGCGCCCGCCGGGAGGCCCGTAGAGGGGGAAGCTCCGCATAAGGTGGGACGCATGAACGATCGCATGGTGTGGATCGACTGCGAGATGACCGGGCTCTCGTTGGCGGACGACGCACTTATCGAGGTGGCCGCACTGGTCACCGACTCGGAGCTCAATGTGCTCGGCGAAGGCGTGGACATCGTGATCCGCCCGCCGGACGCCGCCCTGGAGACCATGCCCGACGTGGTGCGCGAGATGCACACCTCGTCCGGCCTGCTCGACGAACTGGCGGCCGGGACCACCCTGGCGGACGCCGAGGCCCAGGTCCTGGCCTACGTACGGGAGCACGTCAAGGAGCCGGGCAAGGCCCCGCTGTGCGGGAACTCGGTCGGCACCGACCGCGGCTTCCTGCTGCGCGACATGGCCACGCTGGAGGCCTACATGCACTACCGGATCGTGGACGTGTCCTCGATCAAGGAGCTGGCGCGCCGCTGGTACCCGCGGGCCTACTTCAACAGCCCGCCCAAGAGCGGCAACCACCGGGCGCTCGCGGACATCAAGGAGTCCATCGCCGAGCTGCGCTACTACCGCGAAGCGGTCTTCGTCCCGCAGCCCGGACCGGACTCGGACACCGCGCGCACCATCGCCGCGAAGCACGTCGTCCCCGCCGAATAGCGGCCCATCGGGCGGGTGCCCATGGGCCGGCGAAAAGGTGGGAGCGAGCACCCTCTCGGACCCTGTACCCTTTTAATCGGCCGGTCGGGATTCCCGCCGGGCATGGTGGGTGTAGCTCAGTTGGTAGAGCACCTGGTTGTGGTCCAGGTGGCCGCGGGTTCAAGTCCCGTCACTCACCCTGTTGAAGGGCCCCGGTACGCGGCCCTGTTGAAGGGCCCCGGTACGCGCGAGCGGACCGGGGCCCTTCGCGTTTGCGGAACCGCCGAACTCCTCCCTGTGGTCCTCGACCCAGGCGGCGAAGGAACGGGCCGGGTGCCCGGTGAGGAGCTCCACGGACCCGGATATCCGCGCGGGGACCCCGACCCCGGCGGCCCAGTGGGCCAGGAGCGCATCGGCGTACGGCCCGGGGAGGTACGCGGCGACCGAGTCCTTCCAGGCCTGCGGGGTCACCTCCTCGTGGGCCACGGGCCGCCCCAGCACCTCGGCGAGCACCTCCAGCTGGTCCAGGAAGGTCAGCGACCGCGGCCCCGTCAGGGTGTGGGTGCGGCCACCGAGCTCCGGGTCGGCGAGGACGGCGAAGGCCGCTTCGGCGAGGTCCGCCTCATGGACGGGATCGCTGTGCGAGCCGGGGTGGGGCAGCTGCACCGCCGCCCCGGAGCGGATGGACCGGGCCCAGCTGCGGGCATTGCTCGCGAAGGAGCCGGGGCGGAGCAGCGTGGTGCGCAGCGGCGCGGCCAGCAGGGCCTCCTCCACGGCGAGGTGGGACGCGGCCAGGGCGTTCTCGCGGGCGCCGGGGTCCAGGACGCTGGAGGAGGACAGCAGCACGACGTGCTCCACTCCGGCGCGGACGGCTTCCTCGACGAAGGCGTCGATGTGCTCGGCAGCGGCGTACAGGAACACCGAGCGGATGCCTTCGAGGGCGGCCGGGAAGGTCCCGGGGTCGGTCAGATCGCAGTGCACGGCCCCCGGGGGCGCACCCGTGGGCTCGCGGGAGGCGAGCCGATATGCGGCGCCGCGCTCGGCGAGGAGGGCGGCGAGACCTCGGGCGACGGCTCCGCGGCCTCCGGTGATGAGGACGGTCATGACGGTGGGTCCTTTCCTACGGCTTGATCTACGGGTTGATCTGCGGGTTGATCTGCGGGGTGCCGCGCGTTCGGCGGTGCGCCCGGTTACGATGAACATGTGACGCAGATTCTGTGCGACACAATCTCTGCGTCACACAGTTAAATTTGGAGCACGGAGATGCCGATGTCAACCGATTCACTTCCTTCGGGTGATTCCCCGGCCTGGAGCCGCGCCGAGCTGCTCGCGCGCGTCATCACCGAGAGCCAGCGGCACTACGCCGACTACTCCCTCTTCAGCCAGGCCATGGCCGACCACGTCGGCCTGCACCCCACCGACCTGCAGTGCATCGCGCTCCTCGACATCGAGCCCGGCCCCGTCAGCACCGGGGACATCGCCCGCCTCACCGGCCTGACCTCGGGCTCGGCCACCCGCCTCGTGGACCGCATGGTCAAGGCGGGCATCGTCGAGCGGCAGGCCGATCCGCACGACCGCCGCCGCTCCCTCGTCGCCCTCGCCCCCGAGGCCCGCGCACGCATCGGCGCGGCCTGGGAGACCCCGGGCCGCGCCTTCGGCGAGGTACTGGCGAGCTATTCGGACGCGGAGCTCCACGTCATCGCGGACTACCTGCACCGCGCCGCCGAAGTCGGCCGCGCCCAGGCCCACCGCCTCGCCTCGGGCACGGCCGACGCACCGACCGGCTGAGGGCGGCCGTCAGCCGCTCGTCGCCTTCAGCGCCTCCAACCCCTTCGCCAGGTCGTCGCGGTTCATCACGGGAGAGATCTCCACCTCCGCGTTGAACTGCATGAAGAGGTCCTCGCCCACGGGCGGCAGCTGCGAGCTGTCCTGCATGTCGAAGACGAGCCAACAGGTCCGCACCCCCTCCGACAGCCCGAAGTAGGCGGCCTCCGGCTTCAGGGTGTCCATCATCCTGCCCACCGCCGCGGGCAGGGCGCCGCTCTTGATGCCCTCATTGGCGGCGGTGGTGTCGAAATGGGCGCGGAGCATGACTCTCATGCGTGACTCCTTCCGTCACGCCCACACTCCGCGCGCCCACCCGCCCCGGCAACACGTCCGCACCCGTCAGTGGCCCTCGCCACCGCCGCCCGCGGCGCCCGCGCCCTGGATGTGGAAGTTGAACTCGGCGTGCCCCAGGGAGCCCATCAGCCGCAGCCAGATCGGCAGCAGCATCTCGGTGCCCCGCGCGGTCTCGATCCCGCCGAGGTCGAGGACGGCGTCCTGCGGCCAGCCGAAGGAGTACAGCAGCTCCCGCACCTCCTTCTTCGCCTCCGCGTCGTCCCCGGAGACGAAGACGTGGTGCTCACCGGCGACCCGGCCCGGGTCGACCATCACCGCGCACTGCATGGTGTTGAGGGTCTTGACCACGCGCAGCCCCGGGTGGGCGCGCTGGATCTGCTCGCCGAGGCTGTCGCTGTCGACCGGATCCAGGCCGGGCGGGAACCCGCGGGAGAAGTCGAGGGGGTTGGCGATGTCGATCAGCACCTTCCCCTCCAGGTGGGCGGGGTCCACCGTGGCCAGCGCCAGCAGGCTGGCCCGACCGCCGGTCGCGTTGACCAGCACCTCGGCCCCTTCCGCGGCCCGCGCGAAGGCGGCCAGCCCCACCTCGGGGTGGGCCGCCTGCCAGTCGGCGTAGGACGGGGCCGCGGGGTCGTCGCTCGTGTGGGCGAGCGTGGCGGCCGGGTCCCGGGTGCCGATCACCACGTCGTGGCCGACGGAGACGAGCTTCCCCGCGAGCGTCCGGCCGACGACCCCGGTGCCGAGGACTGCGTAGCGCATTGCGGACTTCCCTTCGTGGAGCGTGAGTTGAGGTCTCAACGACCCTGAAGGTAAGGGCTGACCGGGCCGCGGCACCAACAGGATGCGGCCGCTGCCGTCAGTCGAGGATCCCGATGTCGTAGAGCAGCCGGTACTTCGTCGGGTCGTCGGGGAGGAACCAGTGGAACCCCTCCTCGAAGAAGACGGCCACCACGTTCACCGCGATCACCGCGCCGAGGAACCACAGCGCGAACAGCCCCACCGTCCGGTACGGCCCGTCCTCCGGCACCGCCCGGTCCGCCGTCGCGTGCGCGAAGGCGAGGACGATGCCGATCGCGACCACCGAGGCCTGGAAGAGCACCCACGCCCAGACGTACAGGTGCAGGCCGAGGACCTCGCTCCCGAACCCCTTGTCCCCCGGCAGGATGTGCAGCATCGTCTGCCGCCAGGAGGCGAAGGAGCCGGCGATCACCGCGACCAGGGCCAGCCCCCAGCCCATCATGTAGTCCCGCCCGGTCACCGCCCCCGTGCGGATGCCCGTCCGGATGATGTACGCGGCCCCCATCGCGGCCAGCAGCATGAACATCCGCTGCACGATGCAGAGCGGGCACGGGTACTCCCAGAGCCCGAACTGGAAGAAGAGGCCCCCGCAGACGACCCCCGTCCAGCCGATGGCGAAGACGCAGGCGAACCAGTACTGGACCCGCCCCAGCAGCCCGCCCTCCAGCGGTGCCTCGGGCATGATGCTGCGCATCGCGGCCACGGTCAGTAGCTCAGGGTCAGGGCGAGGCTGCTGGTGATGTGGTGCGCCATCAGCAGGATCACGGCGAGCAGCATGACCCACCAGGCGCAGAGCACGATCGTCCGGGACGAGTCCCGGCACATCGCGATCATCGTGGCGAGGAGGCCGCCGAAGATTAGGGTGTCCATGCGCCGGACCGTACCGATCGCACGCCGCGCCCCTCACGAGGCGCGCCCCCGCCCGCCTGCGGTTACGTCACTTGCGCCGCCCCCGTGACGAACCCCGCCCCGGCGGCCCCGACCTCACCTGCTCCGCTTGCGCCGACCGCCCCGGCGGCCGCGCGCCCCGGCCGACCCGCCGCGGGTCCGCCCGTCCAGCGCGATCCACACCCGCACCTCGGTCCCCCCGAGCACCGAGCGCCCCAGCCGGACGTCCCCGCCGGTCGATTCCGCGACCCGGCGCACGATGTCCAGGCCCAGGCCCGTGGACCCGTCCCGGCCCCCGTCGTTCCCGCGCCGCAGCGCCGCGTCCGGGTCGGCGATCCCCGGCCCCGCGTCCGAGACCAGCACGATCACCGCGTCCGTCGCGTCGTGCACGTCCACCGCGAAGGGGGTGCCCTCGGGGGTGTGCCGGAAGACGTTGCCGAGCATCGCGTCCAGCGCGGCGGTCAGTTCCGGCCGGGCCACGGGGATCCGCACCACCCGGTCCACGCCCGCCAGCCGCACCTCGCGGCCCTCGTCCTCGGCCAGCGCCGACCAGAAGTCCATCCGCTCCCGGATCACCTCCGAGGCGTCGCACCCGCCGCCCGAGAAGCCCTGCGCGGCGGTCGGCCGCTGCTCGCGCGCGGTCCGGATGATGGTGTCCACCTCGCGCTCCAGCTGTTCGACGGCGGCCCGGGTCTGCTCGGCCGCCGGACCGTCCCCTAGTGAGGCCGCGTTGAGCCGCAGCACCGTCAGCGGCGTGCGCAGCCGGTGCGAGAGGTCGGCGGCCAGCTCCCGCTCGCTGGCGAGGAGTTCCACGACCTGGTCCGCCATGGAGTTGAACGCGACGGCGGCCGAGCGGAGTTCCTTCGGCCCCTCCTCGGGCACCCGCGCGCCCAGCTTCCCCTCGCCGAGCCGGTGCGCGGCGTCCGCGAGGCGTTCGGCCGGGCGCACCAGGCGCGCGCCGAGCCGGTCCGCGACCGCCACCGAGCCCACGATCAGGGCGAGTCCGACGCCCGCGAGGACCAGCCAGGCCGTGGTGACCCCGTTGCTGACCTCGCTCTCCGGCACGTAGATCTCGATCACCGCGATGTCGCCGGAGGAGAGGGCGGTCGGCTGGAGCAGCGCCGAACCGCCGCCCGCCACCGACGTGGTCATCCCGCGCCCGTAGCCGCGGGTCTCGGCGACCGCCTGCGCTCCCGCCCAGCCCGCGCCGCTCTCCCCGGGCCCGCCGATGTCCACCGCGGCGGCGCCGGCGACGGCCGGGACGTGCACGGCCATCCGGCGGGCCGCGCCCATCTGCGTGGACTCGACGGCCTTGCGCAGCTGGAGCGGGTCGGTGGTGATGGAGAGGGTGGGGCCGATGGTGGCGGCCTGCCGTTCGGCGTTGGAGAAGGCCCGGTCGCTGGCCATCTCCCGGACGACCAGCCCGAGCGGGACGGCGAAGGCCGCGACGACCATGGTGGTGACCGCGAGGCACACCTTGACGAGCGCCCACCTCATCGCGGGCCGCC
Organism: Streptomyces sp. NPDC098789; assembly: GCF_044759975.1. NCBI lineage: Bacteria > Bacillati > Actinomycetota > Actinomycetes > Kitasatosporales > Streptomycetaceae > Streptomyces > Streptomyces sp. NPDC098789. Next base: position 186,037 of record NZ_JBIWAJ010000002.1, on the reverse strand, counting down.
CGCGGGGTCGGGGCCCACACCGTCGGCGGGGCTCACAGGGGCGGCTCCAGCTTGACGCCCACACCCCGCAGCGTGTGCAGGTAGCGCGGGCTGGCCGCCGTCTCGCCGAGCTTGCGGCGCAGCCAGGACAGGTGGACGTCGATCGTCTGGTCGTCGCCGTAGGACTGCTGCCACACCTCGGCCAGCAGCTCCCGCCGGGCCACGACCACCCCGGGCCGCCCGGCCAGGAAGGTCAGCAGGTCGAACTCGCGCCGGGTCAGGTCCAGTACGGCCCCGTCCAGCTCGGCCTGGCGGCGCAGCGGGTCGATGGCCAGCCCGCCCACCCGCAGCACCCGCGAGGGCGGTTCGGCGCCGGTGGCGGCGCGCGAGCGGCGCAGGACGGCGGCCATCCGGGCGGAGAGGTGCTCGACGGAGAAGGGCTTGATGAGGTAGTCGTCGGCCCCGTCGTTGAGCAGCCGGACGATCTCCGCCTCGTCGTCGCGCGCGGTCGCGATGATCACCGGTACGTCGGTGATCCCGCGCAGCATCTTCAGCGCCTCCGAACCGTCCAGGTCGGGCAGCCCGAGGTCCAGGATGACCACGTCGAAGCGGTGGTGCGCGACCTCGCGCAGGGCCTCCAGGGCGGTGCCGACGCTCCGCACGGTGTGGGAGGCCTCGGTCAGGTGCCGGATGAGGGCGGAACGTACGAACTGGTCGTCCTCGACCACGAGCACACTTGCCATGAGCGGCACCGTACGCCATTAGAGGGACCCCCGGAGCCCTCGGACCGCCACTCGATCGGGTGGTGCAGTATGACCCCTGATGCATCGAGGACTTGTCCACGCACTGGCCTGGACGCTGGCGACCGGAGCAGCGGTGACGCTCTCGTGGTGGGGCGTGCACACCGTCATGTCCGGTACGGCCTACGATCCTCCGCGCGCCGTGCCGCTGACCGCGCTGCCGCGCTCCTCCTCGACCGGGGACGCCCGGACGCCCGCCCCCGCGTCCTCCGCCCCGTCCTCCCCCGCTCCGTCGCCGAGCGCGTCCGCGTCCGCCGCGGTCCCGTCACCGAGCGCCCGGACGTCCTCGCCGCCGCCGCGGGAGCAGTCGTACGGCCGGCCCGGGGGCGAGGACGGCGGGAGCGTGCGCAGCTACGCGGTCACGGGCGGCCGGGTCGTCTTCGACCTCGGCGGCGCCGCGGGGCAGTTGGTCTCCGCGACCCCGGACGCGGGGTGGCGGATGCAGGTGTGGAAGCAGTCGGAGTGGATCCGGGTGAACTTCACCCGGGACAACCGGGCGGTGTCCGTCTTCTGCACCTGGAACGGGCACCCGCCGCTGGTCGAGGTCGTCGACGGCTGAGGCCGGATCGCAGCCGGTGGACCGCGCTCAGCGGAAGACGGACGGCGGCGGCGCCGGCGAGGCCACCGCGGCCGCGTCGGCCACCGGCGCGGCGCCGCCCGCGAAGGCGGCCAGTTCGCGTCCGTGCTCGACCCGCCCCGGATGCGGGTCGCTCGCCACCCGCCGGGTGAATTCGGCGACCGGCAGCTCCCGGTCGGCGGCCACGAGCACCGCGTTGCCGAAGCGCTTGCCCCGCCAGACCACCGGGTCAGCGGCCATCGCCAGCTGCCCGAACCGGGAGGCGGCGGTGGCGATCTGCCCCCGCAGGTGCGCGAGCGGCGGACCGTCCGCGAGGTTGGCGACGTACCACCCCGTGGGGTTCAGCACCCGGCGCACGTCGTCCAGGAACTCGGTGCTGGTCAGGTGCGCGGGGGTGCGCGCGCCGCCGAACACGTCGGCGATCACGAGGTCCGCCCAGCCGTCCGGGACCTTGCCCATCCCGGCCCGGGCGTCGGTGGTCCGGACCCGGACCCGCGCCTGGGGGTCCAGCGGGAGGTGGGCCCGTACGAAGGCCACCAGGCCCGCGTCGATCTCCACGACCTGCTGGGTGGAGCGGGGGCGGGTGGCCGCGGTGTAGCGGGCCAGGGTGAAGGCTCCGCCGCCCAGGTGCAGCACGTTGAGGGGCTGTCGGGCGGGCGCGACCAGGTCGATGAGGTGCCCGATCCGGCGCTGGTAGGAGAAGTCCAGGTACTGCGGGTCGTCCAGGTCCACGTGGGACTGCGGGGCGCCGTCGATCAGCAGGGTCCAGGCGTGGGAGCGCTCGCGGTCCGGTGCCAGCTCCGCCGTGCCGCCGTCGACCGGCCCGACGAGGGGCCCGGCGGCCGCCGTGCGTCCGCTCCCGCTCGCACTGCCGCTCCCGCTGCCGCCCCGTTCGCCGCGCTGCCTACCCTTTGCCATGCCGCCATTATGACGTCGTCCCAGCTCACGAGCCCGTCACCGCTGCCTCAGCGGCAGTTGTCGGCGGCCTCGATCAGCCGGGCCGCCTCGCCGAGGGCTGCGCGCAGCACCTCCGGATCGGTGACCGGACCGGTGCTGTCCGGGGGCAGCAGCCAGCCGGTGCCGCCCGCCGTGGGGGAATCCCCGAAGAGCCGGATCCCACGCCCGTTGGTCTGCGTACAGGCGCTGCCCGGCATGTCCCAGGCGTCGGCGGTGCCGGGCGGCACCAGGAACCCGAGGGTGTCGCCGGAGTCGTCGTGCAGGACCGGGCCCACTCCGCTGTCCCGGGCGGCGGCGCGGCGGATGATGTCCACCGCCTCCAGCCCCTGTCGTGCGGGCACGGTCACCAGGTCCGGGGCCGGGGCGCCCGCCAGGGTTCCGGTCGGGGCCGTGCCCGGCTCGGTCGCGGTGTTCGTGCCACTGGTCTCCATGCCGCCCTCCAACAAGGGAACCCCTCCTCGATGCGCGTGCCGGCCGGGAGTCTCCTCCCGGTCCGCATGGTTCAACGCACGGAGTCGTCAACGGGTGCGGCGACAGGACGCCGCAAAGGATGGCAGTTCATGGCGGATCGCGGGTGAGATATCCGTTTTGTAGGCAAACACCGTGTGGGTCGCCCCTCCCTGGCGGTACGTTCGTGCGCGCCGGGCCCCAGATCGCCGGCAGCGTTCCTCGCCAGAGAGGCCACGTCCATGGCGGCGTCCCCCCACTCACCCAACTCGTCGTTCCGACGCCTCCGGGGACAGCGTTCCCCCGCTGAGTTCGCGGGCATGGTGCGCCGGGCGGCGAAAGAGATCGGAGAAACGGTTTCCTGCGACGCCCGCTACATCGGTCGGGTCGAGTCGGGGGAGATCCGCTGTCCCAACTACGCCTACGAGCGCGTCTTTCTGCACATGTTTCCCGGGCGGACGCTCGCCGATCTCGGCTTCTCCCCCCGCGAGGCGGTACGCGGCCGGTCCGCGCACCGGATCCCCTCGCCCCGGATCCCCTCAGCACCCCTGTCCCTGTTCCCAGGCTTCACGCATTCCTCCAAGGAGAGCGACGTGCTGCGTCGCGCATTCATGGCGGGTGGCTCCGCGACCGTCGCGGCGGCCGCGACGCTCAACCTGACCCTCCTCGGCGACAACCGCCGGGTCCCCGCGCGGGCCGGTGAGTCCGAGGCCGCGGCGGTCGAGGACGCCGTACGCCAGATCCGCCTGCTGGACGACCGGCACGGCGCGGACGCCCTCTACCGCAAGGCCGCCGAACCGCTGCGCACCGCCTACGCGCTGCTGGACGCCGGCGCCACCCGCCAGTCCACCGAGGACCGGCTGCACGCGGGCGCCGGCGAGCTGGCCATCTCGGTGGGCTGGCTGGCCCACGACTCGGGCCGCTTCGAGGACGCGCGTTCGCACTACGCGGAGGCCCTCGCCACCGCCCGGGTCTCCGGGGACGCGGCCCTGGAAGCGCACGCTTTCAGCAACGCCGCCTTCCTCGCCGGGGACTGCGGGCGGCCCCGCGAATCCGTCCGGGCGGCCCAGGCCGGCGCCCGGGCGGCCCGCAGCCTCGGCTCCGCCCGGCTGCTGTCCCTGCTGGCCCTGCGCGAGGCGGGCGGCTGGGCCGGGATGGCGGACCGCAGGTCCTGCGAGGACGCGCTGACCCGCGCCCACACCCACTTCTCGCGCGGCCCGGCCGCCGCCGACCCCGAGTGGATGTCGTTCTTCGGCGAGGCGGAGCTGGAGTTCCTGGAGGCCCGCTGCTGGGCGGCCCTGGGCGAGTACTCCCGCGCCGCCCGGCACGCGCGGCGGGCCGCCGACCTCCAGGACCCGCACTTCGCCCGCAACGTCGCCCTCTACACCTCGGAGCTGGCCGACGACCTGGCCCGCGCGGGCGCCCCGGACGAGGCGGCCTGGGCGGGCCACCGGGTCCTGGACCTGCTGGCCGAGGTGCAGTCGACCCGGGTCGAGTCGATGCTGTCCGGGACGGCCCGCGCGCTGGTCCCGCACCAGCGCTCACCGCGCGTCGGCGCCTTCCTGACCCGGCACGCCTCGACCTGACCCGGCGGGGGCCGGCCCCCGCGGTCGCTCGGCCCTGCGCCCACGCGCCTACGTGTCCAGGTGCCCGGTGTCGTTCCAGCGCTCCAGCGCCGGGTCTCCGTAGGCCCAGCCGAGGACGGACAGCGAGGTCGGGTCCAGTTTGATCCGGGCGCCGAAGGAGAGGTCCAGGCCGAGCCAGCGGGCGGCGAGGGCCCGCAGGATGTGGCCGTGGGCGAAGATCAGCACGTCGCGCTCGGACGAGCGGGCCCAGGTGACCACCTCGTCCGCCCGCGCGGAGACGTCGGCGATCGTCTCGCCGCCGCGCGCCCCGTCGCGCCAGATGAGCCAACCGGGTTGGACCGCGTGGATCTCGGCCGGGGTCATGCCCTCGTAGTCGCCGTAGTCCCACTCCATGAGGGTGTCCCAGGGCGTCGCCTGGAGCCCGAAGCCCGCGAGGTCGCAGCTCTCGCTCGCGCGGATCAGCGGGCTGGTGCGGACCTCGATCCCCGGCAGGCCCGCCCAGGGGTCGCGGACCAGGCGCTCGCCGAGCAGCTTCGCGCCCCGCTTCCCCTCTTCCAGCAGCGGGACGTCCGTACGTCCCGTGTGCTTGCCGGACAAGGACCAGGCGGTCTGTCCGTGGCGGGCCAGCAGGATGCGGGGGGCCATGTCGTTTTCTCCCGGTCCGTGAGGGTTCACCGGCGTTGTCAGCTTCGCCAGCGTTGTCGCGCGTATGCCGTGGATCATATGGTCTGTCTTCAGGCCATCATCCATCACACGAACGCCAGGCAACCTCCCGGCGCTCATCCGCGTCTTACACCGTATGACTAATTGGCGACGGCCCACTCGATGGTGGGCCGAACTGCTGCTCCTGGGCCTCGTGTACGGCGCCTATTCGGGCGGCCGGCTCCTGGCCCGGGGCGACGTGCAGCTCGCCGTCGATCACGGCCTCGCGATCCTGCGTTTCGAGCGCGGCCTGTCCATCGACTTCGAGAGCCCCCTCAACCGGCTCTTCAGCACCCACGCGTGGCTCGGCATACCCGCCGACTTCGTCTACGCCTCGCTGCACTACCTGGTCACCCCGGCCGTACTGATCTGGGTCTACCACCGGCGCCCCGAGCGCTACCGCACGGCCCGGACCTGGCTGGTCTCCTCCACCCTGCTCGGGCTCGTCGGCTTCGCCCTGGTGCCCACCTGCCCGCCGCGGCTGCTCCACCTCGCCCACGGGTTCACCGACACCATGGCCCAGTACAGCGCGTACGGCTGGTGGGGCGCCGAGGCCAGCGCACCGCGCGGGCTCGGCTCCTTCACCAACCAGTACGCGGCGATGCCGAGCCTGCACGTCGGCTGGGCGCTGTGGTGCGGGGTGCTGCTGTGGCGCTACGGGCGCCACCCGCTGCTGCGGGTGCTGGGCGCGGCGTACCCGCTGCTGACCACCCTCGTCGTGATGGGCACCGCCAACCACTACTTCCTCGACGCCGTCGCCGGAGCGGGCGTCATGGGCGTCGGCTTCCTGATCGCGCTGGGCGTGGAGCGGCTCGCCGGACGCCGGTCCGCCGCTGCCGCTGCCGCTGCCGCTCCTGCCACTGCGACCCCGGTGGCCTCGGCCGCCTCGGCCGCCACTGCGCCGGGAGCCGGTTTCCGCCGTAAGTCCACGATTGTCAGTGGCGGATGGGAGACTTCCGCGGGTGAGCTCCTTCCCGCCCAGCGGCCCCCCGCAGCCGACGACGCTCCGGCAACGGCTCGCTGATCTGCGCGGCCCCGCCGTGCCGCCACGCCCGCTCGACGCCCGGGCGCTGGCGGCCCTCGCCGCCAACCCCGGCTGCGGCAGACGGGCGCTGTTGGACGGCGCCGGGGTGGACAAGACCGCGCTGGCCTCGGCGCTCGGCTCGCCGGCCGGCTTCGGGCAGTCGCAGTTCGCGATGATCCGCGGCAACTCCTTCGAGGCCAAGGTCAAGGGCGACGGCGGCGCCGAGCTGCTGCGCCTGGTGCACGCGCACCTGGGCGCCGGGGCCGAAGCGCCGACCCGGGGCGCCCTCGTCCCCGACCTGACCGCGGCCGGGCCCGAGGGCCGCGCCGCGCGGACCGCGCTGGCGCTGCGCGAGGCGACGGCGGCGGCCGCCTGGACCCTGCTCGACCATCCGATGCTCGCGCTGGAGGTCGCCGGCTCCCCCGCCTACCTGGAGCCCGACGCCGTCGTGGTGCATCCCGACGGACGCTGGACCGTCGTCGAGATCAAGTCCTTCCCGATGATCGACGGGACGGCGGACGCGGCGAAGGCCGGCGCCGCGGCCCGCCAGTCCGCGGTCTACGTGCTGGCCCTGGAGCGGATCGCCGCCGTGCTGACGGGCGCCACCGTCGCGCACGCGGCCCTGCTGGTCTGCCCCAAGGACTTCTCCAACCTGCCCACCGCGGCGGTCCTCGACATCCGCAAGCAGCGCTCGGTGACGGCGCGCCAGCTGGCCCGGCTCACCCGGATCGAGGAGCTGGCCGCGGAGCTGCCCGAGGGGCTGAGCTTCGACCCGGCCCGGCCCGCCGACGAGCTGACCGAGGCGGTCGAGGCGGTCGACGCCGCCTACGCCCCCGAGTGCCTGGCCTCCTGCGAGCTGGCCTTCCACTGCCGGGAGCGGTCCCGCGCGGCCGATGCGGCGGGCGCGCTCGGCCGGTCCGTCCGGGGCGAGCTGGGCGCGCTGACCACGGTCGGCGCGGCGCTGGCGGCCGCCGCCGGAGCGGGCGCGCCCGGCGATCCGACCGCCGAGGCGCTGTACCGGGCGGCCCGGCTGCGCGCCGAGGCCCTGGAATTCTCCGCCGTCCGCTCGGACCCGCTTCCGGAGGCCGTCGCATGCCCCTGCTGAGCACACTGGCCCGGCTCCAGGCCGTCCGCGCGGGGCGCGCGCAGCCCTTGGCCACCGTCCGGCACCGGCACCTGGGCGCCCGCCCGCTGGTGTTCGTCCCGCTGACCACGGCGGGCGAGGCGGGGGCCCCGCTGGGCGCGCTGGTGGGCACCGACCGGGAGCGGCCGCGGCTGCTCGTCGTGACGCAGCCGCGCGACCGGGACCTGCGCTGGCGGTTCCTCGCCGCGCTGGCGGACGAGGTGGTGCCGTACCTCGACGCGTACGCGGACGAGGTCGAGGCGGCCGAGCGGACCGAGACGGACCCGACGACCGGCAAGAAGGTCAAGGTGGCCGCCGAGCTGTGCGCGGACGCGCCGCAGCTGATCGTGCCGAGCCGGGCGGGCGTCGAGTACGTCCGGCTGCTGGGGCGCTCGATGCGGTTCCGGCGGACGGCCGAGGAGGATCCGGACGCCCCCTACCCCGCTCCGCCGCTGGTGCCGCTGCTCGGCCGCTGGTTCACCCATCTCGCGGAGCGCTCCCGGGTGCCGGGCTCCTCGATGCTGCTGTCCGCGACGGAACTGCTGGCCCGGCACTGGGCGAGCGGTCAGAGCAATCTGGAGGACCAGCACCTGGGCGCGGTGCTGGCCTGGCTGGACCCGCCGGCGGGGGAATCGGGCGCGGCGGCCGCGCTGCGCGCGGAGCTGGGTCGGGACCGGGACGGTCAGCTGCTCGTCCCCCCGGCGGGGCCCGCCACCGACCCGGCCTTCGACAACCGGCTGCTGGCTCCCGCCATGAGCCGCTTCGACGCGGCCCGCGGCGCCGATCCGCGCGTCGAGGAGGCGGTGGAGCGGGCCGGCCGCGAGGTGCACCGGCTGGTCGAGTCGCAGCTGCGGCCGACCTGGGACGCGGTGTGGCGGTCCCTGGACCTGCTGCACGGGCTGCCCGAGGGCGCGTACGTCGAACAGCGCTGGACCCGTGACCGCTGGTCCTTCACCGGCCACCGGGACCGGGTCCGGGCGGGCGAGCCTCCGCAGCCCCGTCGTGACGACGCGGTGACGGCGGCGCAGAAGCTGGCCACCCGCGAGACCGAGCAGGTCCGGGTGGAAGCCCAGGAGGCGCTGGACGACCCGCTGGTGATGGCGGGGCGGCGGCTCGCGGGCGAGGCCTTCGCCGGCGAGGTCACCGAGGTGGTCATGGAGTGGACGCAGGCCAAGCGGCCCAGTCCCCGCCCGCTGGTGACGGTGGCGACGGAGGACCGGCCGCAGCTGCCCGAGGACGGCGGCCGGGCGAAGGTGTACCGCGCGCTGGACGGGCGCCCGCAGTCGGCCGAGTTCGTGGGCTACGCCGGGCCCAAGGAGGACGGGCTGCTGGTGCTGCGGCTGCTGGACAAGATGGGCCGCGGCAAGGAGCCGGACGCGGGCTCGGTGCCGGGCAAGGGCGACCGGGTGTGCTGGACGCTCTTCGAGCACGACGCGCGGGGCGGGCCGAAGCTGCCCGACCCGGAGAACACGCCGTGGACGCACGGCGGACCGCCCGGCTCCGCGGGCTCCGCCACGGCGCCGCAGCCCGACGCCGTGACCGACGAGGACATCCTGTGACCACGATCCTGTCCGCGCCCGCGCCGGATGCCGACCCGGGCGCCGCCGCCGCGCGGGCCACCGAGGCGATCCTGCACGACACCCTGCACGGCGCCGAGCGGGGCGTGGTCGTCGATTCCCCGCCCGGGGCCGGGAAGTCCACCCTGGTGGTGCGGGCGGCCCGGGAGCTCGCCGCGGCGGGGCGCCGGATGATGATCGTGGCGCAGACCAACGCGCAGGTGGACGACCTGGTGCTGCGGCTCGCCGAGAAGGACCCGCAGCTGCGGGTGGGGCGGCTGCACAGCAGTGACGGCGACGCCTACGACAAGGCGCTGCTGGAGCTGGAGTCGGTGACGCTCTCGGCGAAGGCGGGCGACCTGGCCGGGCTGCCGGTCGTCATCTCGACGGCGGCGAAGTGGGCCCACACCCAGAACGTGGAGCCGTGGGAGCACGCGATCGTGGACGAGGCGTACCAGATGCGCTCCGACGCGCTGCTGGCCGTGGCCGGCCTGTTCGAACGGGCGCTGTTCGTGGGCGATCCGGGCCAGCTCGACCCCTTCAGCGTGGTCGGCGCCGAGCAGTGGGCGGGCCTGTCCTACGACCCGTCCGCCTCCGCGGTCTCCACCCTGCTCGCGCACAACCCGCAGCTGCCGCAGCACCGGCTGCCGGTGTCCTGGCGGCTCCCGGCGTCGGCCGCGCCGCTGGTCTCCCGCGCCTTCTACCCGTACGCCCGCTTCCGCAGCGGCACGGACCACGGTGAGCGGCGGCTCTCGTACGGCGTGCCCTCGGACGGGTCGGGTCCTGACCGGGTCCTCGACGAGGCCGCCGAGTCCGGGTGGGGCCTGCTGGAGCTGCCGGCCCGGCACACGCCGCGCACCGACCCGGAGGCGGTGGGGGCGGTGGCCCTGGTGGTCCGGCGGGCGCTGGACCGGGGCGCGGTGACCACGGACGAGCGCGGCCCGGGTCCGGCGCCGCTGACCGCGGACCGCATCGCGGTCGGCACGGCCCACCGCGACCAGGCCGCGGCGATCCGCGCGGCCCTGGCCGGGCTGGGGGTCACCGGGGTGACGGTGGACACCGCGAACCGGCTCCAGGGCCGCGAGTACGACCTCACGGTGGTCCTGCACCCCCTGTCGGGCCGCCCGGACGCGACGGCCTTCCACCTGGAGACGGGCCGGCTGTGCGTCCTGGCCTCCCGCCACCGGCACGCCTGCGTGGTGGTGGCCCGCGCGGGCATAGCGCGCCTCCTGGACGACCACCCCTCGACGGAACCGGTCCAGCTGGGCGTGACCATGAAGTTCCCGGACGGGTGGGAGGCCAACCACTCGGTCCTGGCACACCTCTCGGAGCACCGGGTCGCCTGGAAGCCGTAGCCACGGCGCGCGACACGCGGGAGGGGTCGTACGCGCGTTCCAGCGTCGCGGGGCCCCTTGGGGCGGGCTTGCGCGGCGCTGGACAATGGACGGTGGCCCGGAAGGAATTCGTCCACGAAGCAGGAGGACACGCATGGCAGAGCCCGAGCGCACCGAGCGGAGGCTGCGGCCCGCCCCGCTGCTCTTCGAGCCCTCGGACGCGGCCACGGATCCGGAGCACTTCTTCGATCTCGAATCCATCGAGGACCCGCGCGAGCTGCTGGCCCGCGCCACCGAACTCGCGCTCGCCTTCCGGGCGGCGCAGGACCGGGCGGTCGAGTTCCAGGCCATGGCGGCCGCCCAACTGGCGGACCCGCGCCGGTTCGACCGGCTCTCGCCGGCGGCCATCGGCGAGTCCGCGCAGTGGTCCGAGGACTACGCCGAGAAGATGATCGACTTCGGCGAGGGCCTGCTGCGGGGCGGTGCGGAGAGCCGCTGACGCAGCCGCCCGCACGCCTGTTCCGGCATATGCGCAGCGCAAGATACCCCAGCACGACCCGCACTGTCCGGGTTTCCCGTAACTCCGCGGAACCGGGGCGCTACGGCCGGTAGACCTGCCGCATGACCACGATGACGACGGCTACCGGCTGCCCCGCCCTCCACGGACCCGCGACCCACGTCACCCCGCAGGGCGCCGCGTGGCTCGCCTCCGCCTCGCCCTACCCGCGCAGCACGCTCGCGCTGTGGCAGGACCGGCCCACGGCCCCCGCGGTGCTGCCGTGCGGCACCGCCTTCGACGTCGTCAACGTCCCCGCGGTCTTCGGGCGCCGGATGCTGGACCTGCTGTGGGCCGAAGGGCCGGGCTGCGGGCCGGTGGCCGTGCACCGCGGTCGGATGCTGCTGTTCGCGGCCCCCGGCACGGCCCAACGGCTGCCCGCGCTGCTCGACTGGGAGGAGTGGGGCGAGGCCCACGGCGCGGCCCCGGGGCGGCTGCCCGCACCGCTCTGCCACGGCCGGGGCGACGCCGTGACCGTACCGGCGCTGACCGCCGCGCCCGGGGCCGCGCCGAGCCACTCGCGCTGGGTGGTGGCGCCGGACGCCCGGCTGCCCTGGCTGCCGGGGCCGGAGGCCCTGCTGTGGGCCTGCGTCCGGGCCGCCCGCACCGGCGGCGGCACCGGCGCCGCCGCCGCGGGCGCGCCGGACCTGCGGATATCGATTTTTCCTTCCGCCGGTCCGGATGCTAATGTCTACGACGTCAGCACGCGCCGCTAGCTCAGTTGGTTAGAGCAGCTGACTCTTAATCAGCGGGTCCGGGGTTCGAGTCCCTGGCGGCGCACAGCGAGGCAATCGCCTGACTAGGCCGTTCTCCCTTCGGGGAGAACGGCCTTTGGCGTTTCTAGGGCCCAGTGCTAGCGAGGGGCCAACCGCGCCGCCACCCGACCGCGCGGGCTTCGGCTGCGGCACCAGCGCGATGGCTGCTTCGGCGTTGGCGTCGAACTCGCGACCTTCAAACAGAAGAGGTTTCCGACGCCGCTCGGCTTGGCTGCGTCGTCGCACGCGGAGCGGGAGTCTTGCATTGCGGGGTGTCCACGAGGGTGGGCATGGTTGAGGTGTGAGGCCCCGCACGGTGCTGGTCGAGCTCTATGACGGCGTCGAGCGCTGGGACGTCACCGGCCCGTGGGCGTGCTGGCCGGGCCAACGCCTACTTTGCACCCACGGCCCCGGGAGATCGGTGGCTGGCCGACGATCGTCAGCACGAGACCAAGGGGCTCGGTGTTGACGGTCGCCAGACGGCTGTCCATGCAGAAGGGAGATCCGGAGATGTCGACGACAGATAAGCTCGACGAGATTGGTGACCTGCTCACCGCTGCGCCCCTGGCCGGGTTCGATGTGGAGATGGTGGTGGCGGACGACTCCGAGGACATTGAGGCGCCTCCGATTACCGTCCTCGCCCAGACCGACGATGTCTTGATCTATGACGTGAACTGCGCCACCGGAGCCACGACGAAGTTCGCAATCCCCATCACCGCCTGGGGTTGGAAAACTCGCCTCGGGTACTTCCGTGCCAATGGGAGCCGTATCGGACTGAGTCCTACGTTCGAGTGGAACCGCTCCTTTTACCCGGGCTCCAACCCGTCGGTCCGCTTCAGGGGAACTTTGCCGCCTGGGACGAAGGACCTACGCGCCTTCTGGTGGTACGACGGCGGCCAGACGTGGTGGAACAAAAAGACGATCAGCTGCTGAGCGCCGTCGTTGACCGCCCTTGGACGGGCTCTGAGAGCCTTCAGGGCCCACAAGGTGAAGGTGTCCCACAAGGCAGTAGGGGCTGCGAGGGTCCGATTGGAGCGACGTGCGCTACTACATGTATGTCTCCGAGAGCAAGGTTGACATGCTGTTCCAGCAGATCCCGCGGAAGCTGCTCCCGCAGTTGGCCACCGAGGCAAAGGTGGATCTGAAGTTTCTGAGCCTTGCCGTGCAGAAGGAAGCAAGCCCCGAGCCGAGCATGTACGAGCGGCTGAACGTCGTCGAGGGGTACCTCGACAGGGAATACAGCATCGGGTGGATGACTGAGCCCACGACCTGGTTCCGGGGCGAACTCGGGCTTCAGATCGCCGGATATGAAGACGTGACAGGCCCAGTGTTCATGACCGGTCGGCAAGCTCACACAGTCGTTGCACTGATCGGATCAGCGCACCACCTGCTAGGACACAACACCCCGACTGAACACATCCCAGGGTCTTATTCCATGCTGCCACCGCTGTTCCAGCTGCTGCGTGAGGCCCGGGAGAACTGGCACATTGCACCTCCCGACTCGCGGACGAGAGTCCTGGACGGACCATGGAATGAGCAGCAAGCCCTCGCCGACGTCCTCGACTTCTCCGGTGGATTGAGGAGTCCGGGCGTCAAATGTGAGTTCCTTGCGCGTCGTCTGCTCCACGGCACCCACATTGCTGAAAACGGAGTACTCGACATCGTCATCGGTACACCTCTGTACGTCGCGATGGCCGAGGACGAAAGTGCCTGACAGCGCTGACAACGACTTTCCAGGCCCGGCCGAGCTGTCCGTGAGGCATGGGCGCCTCCATGATCGATGCAACGGACGCGGCGTTCATGACCGCCCCCGTGCCAGCGCGAGGCCAACGGCTGCGCCGAAGCACCCCACCGAGCGTCGGTTGGGGCCGACACACCCTGATATCCGCTGCCCTGCGAGAACGGTAAGGCGCGACCTTACTCGTCACCGTCCGACTCGTCGTCCATCGGACTCTTAATCAGCGGGTCCGGGGTTCGAGTCCCTGGCGGCGCACAGACGGAGGAAGGCCCCCACGCGAGTGGGGGCCTTCTTCGTGTTCCGCCGTCCCGTACTAGCTGGTGATCTTCACCGTGTAGGCGCCGGACTGGGTGCGGTCGGCCACCTCGATGGTGATCCGCTCCCCCGGCACGGTGAAGGTCTCCCCGACCTCCAGCGGCGCGTCCGCGAGCGGCGGGTAGACCGAGCGCCCCCAGCAGGCGTCGGTGTCCGGGTGGCCGTCCAGCACCTCGATCGGGCCGCCGCCGGACGCGGGCTCGTTGCGCACCCGGTAGACCAGGACGCCCTCGGTGCAGGTGGTCCCGTCGTTGCCCGCGGAGCCCCGGGCCTCGATGGCGATCGCGCTGCCGGGGCCCGTACGGACCACCGCGAGCCGGGTCCCGACCGATCCGCCCCGCTGCGGGGCCTGGCCCAGCGGCTGGAGGGTGTGCAGCGAGGTGCCGCCGCGCACGCAGTCGACCTGGCCGGGGCCGAGCCAGCCCAGCTTCCACTTGTGCCAGGCGAAGAGGTCCGGGGCCATCCCGAACTGGCTGCCCATCACGTCCCAGTCCCCGACGTAGGTGTCCCAGTCCCCCTTGCCGTCGGTCGGCCGGTGGTAGAGGTCGGGCAGGTCGAAGACGTGCCCGGTCTCGTGCGCCAGGACGTTGCGGTCCGGGGGGTGCTTCTCGAAGACCGTGACGATCCGCCGCAGGTCGGTGCCGTCGGCGCGCAGCGGCCGGTCGAAGTTGACGACCTTGGTGGCGTCGGAGTCCACCCCGGGCGCGTCCGGGTCGGCGACGAAGTACACGATGTCGTACTTGCTGAAGTCGACCGCCGGGTCGGCGGTGGCGACCGCGTCGCGCAGGTACGCCGCCCGGGACTCGGGGGCCCAGTCGCGCTGTATCCCGTAGGCGGTGGAGGGCTTGGGCATCCGCATCCACTGCCGCTGGGGGTGCGGGACGAGCCGGAAGCGGCCGTAGGAGGCCCGCTCGAAGAAGTCGCTGGTGGCCGGGAAGTAGTCACCGGTCAGCTGCTCGGGGGTGGTGAGCGGCCGGGAGTCCGGGAAGGACAGGAAGACCATCAGGGCGTTGAGGGAACGTTCCGGCTTGGGATAGGCGCCGTTCCAGGTGTCCAGGCCGAGCGAGTGGTGCGCCTGCGTGCGGGTCAGCTCGCACGGCCCGGACCCGGGATCGGCCACCGCCGGACCCGCCACGAGCGAGATCGCGGCGATGGCCGCGAGGGAGGTGAGGGCGGCCGCGGCACTGCGCACGCGGTAGCGCTCCACTCCCCCGGGTGTCTGCTGCAGCGGCACATCGACCTCCGGTGGTGGATTTCGTAACATCCCACCCACCTTGCGGCGATTGTCTTACTAATGTCCTGTTCCGGTGCCCCACACGAGTGAGCGATCCGGCATCCCGGTGACCCCGACGCTTTACGCGCATATCCAGCTGTGCCTACAGAACGTCACGAGCGATCAGTCGAGGTCAGGCGCGGACTCCGCGCGCTCACAGCTGTGCAGAAACGATCGAGCGACGAAGGCCCGACACACCGTCAGCACGCCGACCCGGCGGGCTCCGCACGGCGCCGCCGCTGGATAGGGCCTCCCGGCAACCTCTATGATCGGCACACTTTCCTGCGCGGAGACCACGAGCACTGCGGGAGCCAACGGTGAGCGGAACCTCAGAAGGAACCGGTTCGGCGGCCGACAGCATCCGCCAGACCACTACGGAGCGTCACCCGGCCGCACCGGCCGTACCGGCCGCGTCGACCGCGCCCTCGGGCACCTCCGGCCGGGCCGCGGCGGGACGGACCGCGGTGCGCGAATCCGAGCCGCGCGAGTCAGAACTACGCGAGTCCGAACCGCGCGAGTCAGAACTGCGCGACTACCGGGCCGCGTTCAACGCGGCCCACCTCGCGATGGCCGTCGTCGACCGGGACGGCTTCGTCGTCAGCGCCAACGCGGCCCTCGCCGGGCTGCTGGGCACCGAGCCGCACGCCCTCGACGGGCAGAACGCGGCCGACCTGGTGGACCTGGCCGCCGAGGCCCGCACCTGGCAGGCCTACCGCGAGGTGCTGCGCGGCCGGCGGGCCCGGCTGCGCTGCACCCGCCGGCTCAAACACCCCGACGGGCACTCCCTGTGGACCGAGATCACGCTGGGGCCGGTGCCCGGGACCGGCGACGTCCTGCTCTCGGTCGCCGACATCAGCGACCGGCGCGACCTGCAGGCCCGGCTGCGGCACCTGCAGATGCACGACCCGGTCACCCGGCTGCCCAACCGGGCGCTCTTCTTCGAACGGTTGTCGGCCGCCCTGGAGACCCCGTCCTACGAGCGGGGCGGGACCGGCCGGATCGGCCTGTGCTACCTCGACCTCGACGGGTTCAAGGCGGTCAACGACACCCTGGGCCACCGGGTGGGCGACCGGCTGCTGACCGCCGTCGCGGCCCGGCTCACCCACTGCGCGGACCAGTCCGGCTACGGGCGCACGGGCGGCCACCTGGTCGCGCGGCTCGGCGGCGACGAGTTCGCGCTGCTCGTGGAGGACTCCACCGGCACCGAACAGCTCGCGGACCTGGCCCGGTCCGCGCTGGCGGCCGTACAGGAGCCCTTCGACCTGGCCGGGCAGCGGCTGTCGGTCTCCGCGTCCATCGGCGTGGTGGAGCGGGTGACGGCCGGCACCTCGGCGACGGCCCTCATGCAGGCGGCCGACACCACGCTCTACTGGGCGAAGGAGGACGGCAAGGCCCGCTGGACGCTCTTCGACCCCGAGCGCAACGCCCACCGGATGACCCGCCAGGCCCTGTCGTCGACGCTGCGACCGGCCGTGGAGCGGGACGAGTTCGTGCTGGAGTACCAGCCGCTGGTGGACCTGGAGAGCGGGGTGGTGCGGGGCGTGGAGGCCCTGGTGCGCTGGAACCACCCGCAGTTCGGAACGCTCACGCCGAATCGGTTCATCGGGATCGCCGAAGAGGACGGCTCCATCGTCCAGTTGGGGCAGTGGGTGCTGCGGACCGCCTGCCGCCAGGCGCGCCGGTGGCAGATCGAACACCCCAGTGACGCACCGGTCTTCGTCTCCGTGAACGTCGCGGTGCGCCAGGTGTGGGACTCGGACCTGGTCGGTGACGTGGCGGAGATCCTGGCGGAGACCGGGCTCGCGCCGCAGCTGCTCCAGCTGGAGCTGACCGAGTCGGCGGTGATGGGCTCGGCGGGCCGGCCGCTCCAGGCCCTCCAGGCGCTCAGCGACATGGGCGTGCGGATCGCCATCGACGACTTCGGCACGGGCTACTCGAACCTGGCCTACCTGTCCCGGCTGCCGGTCTCGGTGCTGAAGCTGGACGGCTCCTTCGTGCGCGGCTTCCGCTACGAGGAGGGGGCCCACCCGAACCCGGCCGACGAGACCATCGTCGAGGCCCTGGTGCAGCTCGCGCACCGGCTGGGCCTGACGGTGACCGCCGAGTGCGTGGAGACCGCGGGCCAGGCGGCCCGGCTGCGCCGGGTGGGCTGCGACACCGGCCAGGGCTGGCTGTACTCCCGCGCGGTGGCCCCGGAGCGGATCGCCGAGATGATCAGCGCCCGCCCGCAGGACCTCGCCCGCTGAACCTCCCGGCGGCCCGACCGGGCGACCGCCCGGCGAACACCGCCGCCCCCGACCCTGGCGGGGTCGGGGGCGGCGCTCGCTCGGCGCGGGGTGGGGGGATCAGCAGGCGCCGAGGTCCTTCCAGACACCCCAGGCACCGGTGGTGCCGGGCACCTCGTTCTGCGTCCACCACTGGGCCTGCCACTTGTGGCCGCCGTAGGAGACCTGCTGGCCACCGGTGTAGATGGTGCCGCCGACGTAGGCCGCGACCGCTCCGCAACCCGCGGGCGGGGTGGTGGGAGGCGTGGTCGGCGGGGTGGTCGGGGGCGTGGTCGGCGGCGTCGTGGGAGGCGTCGTCGGCGGGGTGGTCGGCGGCTGGGTGGTGCCGCCGAGGGCGTCCGAGATCTGGTTCAGCAGGGTGGTCTTGTCGTCCAGGCCGAGCAGGGAGTACATCATCGCGCCGGCCAGGCCGCGCTGCTTGCCGTAGTCGACCCGGGCCTGGATGGACTTCTGGTTCAGGCCGGTGAAGAACTCGCCGTCCTTGTAGAAGTAGGACGCCTTGGCCTGGTCGTCCCAGAAGGTGGTGGCCGGGTTGTCGACGATCCCGCCCAGCTCCTTGTAGTTGGCGATGCCCGCCTGCTGGCTGGTGGGCCGGGCGGCCGAGGGGCCGGTGGCCGTCTGGGCGAGGCCGTTGGTGGTGCCGGCCGGGACGCCCTTCCAACCGCGGTAGTAGAACTCGTAGCCCAGGGTCAGCTTGTTGGCCGGGAAGCCGCCCGCGATGCCGTAGGCCGCGTTGCCGTCGATCCAGGAGTCGATGGCGTTCTTGATGCCGTACTTCTGGGTGCCCGGCGCGATCGGGTCGGTCGGGTCGGCGGCCGAGTTCAGCAGCGGGGACTGGTGGTAGGTGGGCCCGTCGCCGTCCCAGGCGCCGTGCATGTCGTAGGTCATGATGTTCGCGTAGTCGAGGTACGCGCCGATCTTGTCCGTCTCGATGTACTTGATCTTGTCCTGGCCCGCCGGGAGGGCCGAGGTCAGCAGGTACTTCTTGCCGCCGTTGGCCGTGCCGTAGGCATCGAGCTGCTCGCGGAACTCCTTGAGCAGGAGCGTGTAGTTGGCCTTGTCCTCGGGGCCCGTGTGGTTGCCCAGGTGGCCGCCGGTGGAGCCGGGGTACTCCCAGTCGATGTCGATGCCGTCGAAGATCCCGGCCGCGCTGCCGGCGCCGCCGTAACCGCCCTCGACCGGCAGGTTGCCCTTGATGTACTGGTCGATGCAGGAGGAGACGAACTTCTTCCGGCTGGCGTCGGTGAGCGCCGCGTCGTGGAAGTACTTGGAGTAGGTCCAGCCGCCGATCGATATGTTGATCTTGAGGTGCGGGTACTTCGCCTTCAACTGCTTGAACTGGTTCATCACGCCGACGATCGGCTGGTCCCACTTGTCGGCGACGCCGCTGACGCTGTCGGCCGCGCTGAAGGACTTCTGGTAGTCGGCGTAGGAGTCCCCGGCGCCGTCACCGGCGTTGGGGTTGTTGTCGTCGCCCGCCGCCTTGTTCGCCTCGAAACAGGTGAGGTTGGTGGGGTGGATGTTCCCGAACGAGTAGTTCAGGACGTCCAGCTTGCCGGCGATCCCCCGAGTGTCGAGCTGCTTCGGGTAGAAGGCGTTCCCGTACACGCTCCACTGGTCGTAGTAGGCGATCTTGACGCCACCACCGGCCGCCGCGGCGGTCGTCGAGGAGTCCGCGGCCTGTGCGGTGCCGAGGCCGGCGAAGGTGGCGAGCACCCCGGCGGCGAGGGCGGCCGTGGTGGCCGCCGCTACGAGGGGTTTACGGATGTGCATGGGGGGCCTCCGGAGGCGGGGGGAGGTTCGGGGGGAGGTCGCAACGCTGTGGGTGAGAGAAGTGATAGCGATCACTTCAACTCCGCGTCAATGGTTTGGACCAAACAAGGACTAGACCACTCAGGCGGCAAATGCCCTCGTCAGAGACCTGACCGCCCAACAGAAACCGCCCGTCACCCCGGTGACGAGCGGTTTAAGGCCCCCTTAGGCCACCTTCCTGCAAGGTTTTGGCAACAAACCAACCAAACCCCGATCCAGCGCACTCAGGCAGGTCCGGCGCCCTCCCCGGGCATGCCGTACGCATCTGCGACGAGCCCGTACGAACGCAACCGGGCCGCCCCGCTGTGCCCGGTCGCGGTCAGCATCAGCTCGTCCGCACCCGTCCGCTTCACCAGGGCGTCCAGCCCCTCGCGCACCGCGTCCGGGGTGCCGTACACGACGTTCGCGAGCCAGCTGTCGACGAACTCCCGCTCCAGGGGGCCGAAGTCGTACGCCGCCGCCTCCTCGGGCGTCGGCACCAGGCCCGGCCGGCCGCTGCGCAGCCGCAGCATCGACAGGGCGCCCGTGAGCACCTGAGCCCGGGCGGCCTCCTCGGTGTCGGCGGCCAGCGCCGACACCCCGATCAGCGCGTACGGCTCGGCCAGCACCGCCGAGGGCCTGAAGCTCTGTCGGTACAGGTCCAGCGCGGGGATCGTGCCCGCCGCGGAGAAGTGGTGGGCGTAGGCGAAGGGCAGCCCGAGCTGCCCGGCGAGGGCCGCGCTGAAGCCGGAGGAGCCCAGCAGCCACAGCGGCGGCCGCGCGGTCGGGCCCTGCACCGGCCCGGGCACGGCGTGCACCCGGGCATAGGGGTGCCCGTCGGGGAAGTCGTCGTCGAGGAAGCGGGTCAGCTCCGCGAGCTGGCGCGGGAAGTCCTCGGCCCCCTCGTCGAGCCGGCCGCCGCCGCGCAGCGCCGTCGCGGTGCGCCCGTCGGTGCCGGGCGCACGGCCGAGGCCCAGGTCGATCCGCCCCGGCGCGAGCGCCTCCAGGGTGCCGAACTGCTCGGCGATCGCGAGCGGCGCGTGGTTGGGCAGCATGACCCCGCCGGAGCCGAGCCGGATGCGGGAGGTGTGGGCGGCCAGGTGCGCCAGGATCACCGCCGGGGAGGAGCTGGCGACCCCGGGCATGGAGTGGTGTTCGGCCACCCAGTGGCGGTGGTAGCCGCGCGCTTCGGCGAGCCGGGCGATGTCCACGCTGGTCCGCAGCGAGGCGTGCGCGCTGCTGCCCGCGCCGACGGTGACCAGATCCAGTACGGACAGCGGTACCGGCGCCGAGCCGTGGACGCTCCCGTGGATCGCGTCCGCCGCGCCCACCGCGTCCCCCGTGTCAGCCATCTTCGCTCCTCTGTCGTCCCTCGGCGGCCTCGTGCGGCCACTCGTCGTGTTCGCGCCACGGTCGTGATCGGTCCGTGACGCGGCCGTACGAAGGGGTCGAACAGCGCCCACGCCCGGGGCATTCCCGGCACACCGGGACAGGGTGGTTGACCTTGGCATATGCCGCAGGAGTAGCCACTGGCGGAAGGGCATGATTGAGCCATCAAGTTCTTCAACAGGCGCCCCGTGCGGGCTTCTTCGTGGCTATCGTGTGAGAGCAAGCGGTAACAACCTGCTAGGGGGAAACCGTGGCGCTGAAGCCCGAGCCGACCGCGCCGTTCCACTCGGTGCAGTACGCACTGCGCGTACTCGAAACCATCGCACGGCACTCCGGCGGTGTGACGGACGTACAGATCGCCCGTGAGACGGGGCTGCCCACGGCCCACCTCACTCCGATGCTCCTCATGCTGCGCCGCGAGGGCTACGTGCTCCAGGTGTCCGACGGCGCCTACGCGATAGGCGACTCGCTCGTCCTGCTCGGCTCCGGCGTCGACCGGCAGCAGGCCCTCCAGGACAAGCTCCAGGAGACCCTGGACCGGCTGCGCGACTCGGTGGGGGCGGCGGTCTACATCAGCCGGTACGTGGACGGCGAGGTCAGCATCACGCAGTTCGCGGACAGTCCCCGCACCCCCAAGGTGCACGAGTGGGTCGACTTCCGCTCCGCCGCGCACGCGAGCGCGGTCGGCAAGTGCCTGCTGACGCAGCTGGACCAGAACGGCCGCCGCGACCACCTGTCGCGCCACAAGATCGCCCGGCTGACGTCGAAGACGATCACGAACGAGCAGATCCTCTTCTCGAAGCTGGACAGCCAGCCGGCCACGGTGCCGATGCTCGACCTCCAGGAGTACGCGGTGGGCACGGTGTGCGCGGCGGTTCCGATCACCGCCGGATCGGCCGTGGGCTGCCTGGCGCTGTCGATGCCGGTGGAACACGCGCACCGGCTGCGGGCCGCGGCCGAGGCGCTGAACCGCAAGGCCGCGCCGCTGCTGCTGTCGCTCACGCTGTAGGGCGGCGCGGACGGGGCCGGCGATCAGGGCCGAAAAACACTTCGGGCGGTTCCCGGTGAACCGGAAACCGCCCGAAGTACAGGTGCGCCGCCAGGGACTCGAACCCCGGACCCGCTGATTAAGAGTCAGCTGCTCTAACCAACTGAGCTAGCGGCGCCTGACAAAGAAAATATTACCTGGTCCCCGGGGGTGCTCGCGACCACGATTCCCGCGGCCGCCCCGGTCAGCGGTCCAGCAGTTCCGCGCGGGACTGGGCCGCGTAGGACGCCAGGAGCGCGGACAGGTCCGCCGCCGCCAGCGGCCGGTAGCCCGCCTCTCCGGCCGGGCGCCACCAGACCGGGTCCGGCCCGGGGGCACCTCCCAGCGACAGCTGGGGGAGGAAGCCGGCCCGGCGCAGGCCCACCCGGTGCACCTTGTTCGTCGCGGTGACGGGCATGGCCGCCACCACCCGCACGTAGCGCGGCGCCATCTTCGTGCCCAGGTCCGGCTGCGCGGCGAGGAACGCCTCGAAGGCTCCCGGATCGAAGACGGCCCCCGGCCGCAGCGCCAGGGCGGCCATCACCTGGTCCCCGGCCACCTCGTCCGGCACCGCGTAGACCGCGACGGCCGCCGCGTCCTGCCACCGGGCCAGGATGTTCTCGATCATCGCGGCGGCCAGGTTCTCGCTGTCGACCCGGAGCCGGTCGTCCGTGCGCCCGGCGAAGTAGAGGAAGCCGGCCCGGTCGCGGAAGAAGAGGTCTCCGGTCCAGTACCAGCCGTCCCGGGTGCGGGCCGCCTCCGCGTCGGGATTGCGCCAGTACCCCTCGAAGAGGCTGCGGCCCCGGTTGGCCAGCTCCCCTATGGCCTCGGCGCCGTTCGTCAGGCGGCCCCCGGCGTCGAGGTCCGCGGGCGGGCACTCGGCGCCCGTCGCCGGGTCGATCACCGCCAGGTCGTCCCCCGCGCCGGCCCGGCCCAGGGCGCCCGCGGGGGTGTCCGGGGTGCGCTGCACGGAGGCGCCGCCCTCGGTGGCGCCGTAGCCCTCGACGAGGCGGACCCCGAACCGCTCGGCGAAGCGGGCCGCGTCCACCGCCCCGGCCTCGGTGCCGAAGCCGAGGCGCAGCGGATTGTCCCGGTCGTCGGGGCGCGGCTCGGTGGCCAGGAGGTACTGGACGGCCCGCCCGACGTAGGTGAAGTACGTCGCCCCGTACGCCCGTACGTCGTCCAGGAACGCGGAGGCCGAGAAGCGGCGGCGCAGCGCCACCGAGGCGCCCCCGGCCAGCGCCGGGAGCCAGTCGGCGATGACGGCGTTGCCGTGGAACATCGGCATGCAGATGTAGTGGACGTCGTCAGGCGTGACCGAGAACTGCCGCACCAGCGCGCCGCCGGCGGCGGCGAGCCGCCCCTGGGTGCAGATCGCCGCCTTGGGGGCACCGGTGGACCCGGAGGTGAAGTAGAGGAGCAGCCGGTCGCCGGGCTCCGGGCCGGCGGGCCGGAGCACGGCGTCCCCCGGCCCGGCGCCGGCGTAGGGGGCGAGCAGGGCGGCGTACTCCCCGTCGTCGTCCGTCACCAGGATCCGCACGCCGGGCAGGTCGAGGCCGTCGAGCAGCGGCAGGTGGGCCCGTTCGGTGACCAGGATCCGGCAGTCGGTGTGCAGGACGTCGCGGGCCAGCTCGGGGCCGCGCCGCGTGGGGTTGATCCCGGCGACGGCGGCCCCGGCCAGGGCCGCCGCGCCGAGCCAGAACGGGAACTCGGGGGTGTTGTCGAGCAGCACCCCCACGTGCGGCGGCTCCCCCGGAGGGAGCAGGTCGACGAGCAGCGCCGCGCGCGCGGCGCTCTCGGCGGCGCTCCGGTGGTGGCTGAGGACGGCGTCGCCGTACCTCAGCCCGGGCCGGTGATCGCCCCACTGGCGCGCCACGAGCTCCGCGACGGTCCCTGGTGTCGTCGTCCTCCGCATGCCGCCGGAGGGTAGCTGACGTTGCGTCAGAACTGAACGTCGGAGCAGGAGTAGAAGGCCATGGGCGTGTCGTTGACCGTCCAGACCGCCAGGATCATGTGCCGGCCCGTCTTGCCGCTGGGCAGGGTGCCGTGGTGGATGGTGGTCATGGCGGGGCGGGCGCCGTTGTAGGCGACCGTGAGGAAGGGCTGCGGGTCGAGCGAGGCCCTGGTGAGCGGCTTGGTCGGGTCCCATCCGTTCTTGGTGACGTAGTAGCGGAAGTCGGTGGTGGAGTGGTTCGCCGTGAACTGCCACCGCAAGTCGTAGGGCGCGCCGCTGGTGATCTTCGTCGTCGGCCAGGCGCCGCCGCGCGGGTCGTCGAGCTGCGCGAACTCGGCGTGGTTGCCGGAACATATCCGGCCGTCGGCGGGCCCGGCCGCCGGGAAGCCCTTGAGGCCCTCGACGCTCTGCGGTTCCCACTGGATGGGTCCGCAGTCGGCGACGGTCTTGTTGGCGCAGAGCTTCTGGCGGCTGATGGGTGTGTCGGTGTACCCGTGGCTGCTCGCGGTGGGGGCGCTGAGGACGGATACGCCGACGATCATGCCGAGGCCGATCGCGGCGGAGCCGATCCGTCTGGGCATGCGGATGGACATGCGGGACTTACGCATGATGCTCCTAGAACGTGGGGGGAGTTCGGTGAGCGTGCGCACGCGTGGGACTGCGGTACCGGAATTCAGGTCTAGACCAAGTTCCAGATTATTGACGGGAGTTGGCCATGTCCAGACCAATCGGCGAACGGGCGTCCCGCAATGTGGGCGGACGCGCGCGAGGGGCGGCCGGTGGCTCCGGCCGCCCCTCGCCCGTCCACCCGGCCCTGCGGGCTACTCGGGGCGGCCCGTGTAGAAGGCCACGGTGAGGTCCTTGACGAGCGCCTTGCGCTCGTAGTCGTCCAGCTCGACGAGCCCGCGCGAGGTCAGCCGGTTGACGGTGTCGTCCACCGCGTCCACCACCGACGTCAGCACGCTGTCCCGGTGCTGCGCGTCGAGCGCGGCGACCCGGCGCCGGCGCATCGCCGCGGCGACCTCCGGGGCGTACTCGATCCGGGTCGGCTGGGCCGAGTACACCTCGATGCCCACCGCCTCGGTCTCGTCCGCCAGCATCCGGGTCAGCGCGTCCCCGACCGCCTCCGCGTCGCGCAGGGTCGGGGCGTCCTCGTGGAAGGCGTCGGCCGGCAGCTGCGAGAGCACCCGGGCCATGGCGGACTCGACCTGCTCGGCGAGGTAGTCGATGTGGTCCTCGACGGCCAGCGCGGCGCGGGCGGTGTCCTTGATCTGCCAGACCACCTGCACGACGACCTGGAGGGCCAGACCGCCCGAGTCCACGGCGGGCAGCGGGTCGCTGCGCCAGTGCCGCAGCCGTACGTCGACCCGGCGGCGCAGCAGCAGCGGACTGGCCCACAGCAGGCCGGTGCGGCGGACCGTGCCGCGGTAGCGGCCGAAGAGGGTCAGCACCAGCGCGTGCCCGGTACGACCGCGCCCGAGCCCGCCGAGGGCGAACAGGGCGACGATCCCGAGGAAGGCCAACGGGGGCCACTGGTAGGCGCGCAGCCCTTGGTACGCCCTGGGCGTCACGCCGAAGCCCGCCACCAGCGCGGCGGGCAGCGCCCCGGCCCGCCAGAGCACGGCCGCGCACCCCGCGAGGGCGAGGCCGCCGACGAGCAGGCCGACCGAGCCGGGCAGGACCGGGCCGCGGCGCTCGCGCAGCCGTTCGTCACCGCGCGGGACCCGGCGGCCGGGCGCGGCGGGGGCCGCCGGGCGCGGCCGCGGGCCGGCCGAGGGGCGCAGCGCCCCGGTCGCCCCGTCCCGGAAGGGCAGGCCGGCCGGTACCTCGGTGGCCGCGGAGCCCGGGCCCGGGAGGCTCACCCGGGGCAGGTCCTGGGTGTCCTCCTCCATCCCCCGGGCCACGGCCTGCGCGACCACGTGCGCGACCCCGGGCCCGGGCACCCCGCGCCCACCTCCGGGCACGGGCGCGGGCGGCCACACACCGCCGGCGTGCGGGCGGGCCGCACCGGGGGCGGTTCCGGGCACGGCGCCGGCTCCGGGCCCGGGGGCCGGTTCCGCTCCGGGTCCGGGAACGGCGCCCGACGCGCGGGCGGGGGCGGCGTCGGCCGCGGGGGTGCGGAGGGTGCGGTCCGCTTCCGGGGCGGGGGGTGCGTCCGCCGCGGGGGTGGGGAGCGCGGCGATGTCCAGCACGTGCGCGGGGGCCGCGGCGACGGCGGGGGCGGAGCCGCAGCCCGACCCGGAGCCATGGCCCGCGCCGGCTCCGGCCATGGCCGGCTCCGGGGCCGGGTCCGCCTCGACCGGCGCCGCCGACACCTCCGCTTCCGTTCCGGTCTCGCCGCGCGCGGCGGGGACCTCGTGGCGGGTCGGGTCCCCGGCGGCCACGACCGCCTCGGACCACGTCCACCCGGTGTCACCGGCGTCCGCTTCCGCGTCCGTGTCCTCCGGCGCGTCCGCCTCCTCGGCCGTGGGCTCGGGCCCGACCGCCTCCCACAGCGGCCGGTCCTCCTCCGGGTCCGGTCCGGCCTCGGGGCCCCGCTCCTCCGGCTGCGGGTGCGGCCGCGCCGCGTACCCGTACGGCTTCGCCGCCGGCTCCGGACGCGGCTCCTCCGCGAAGGCGTGGGCCTCGGCGCGGGGCGGGTCCGGGACCGGCAGCGGGCCGGCGAGGGTGTGCAGACCCGCCCGCGGCGCCACCGGGGGCATCGTCCAGCGCCCCTGGGACCGGGTCGCCTCCGCGGTCGGGGCCGGGGCCGGCGCCCGCTCCTGGGCCCGGACGGTCAGGGGCGCGGGCGGCGGCACCGGGGGGATCCGCATGGTGCCCGTCGTGGACGTCGTGCGCGTGGGGTACATGGTTTCCTCCGTCATGCGAACAGCCGGCGCCAGGTTTCCGGGCCCGGGTAGCCGTCGGCCGAGGCGCCGCGCCAGCCCTGCGCGCGCTGGAACGCCTCGACGGCACGGCGGTCGGCCTCGCCCCACCGGGGACCCGGGCCGGTCGTGTAGTACTTGCCGAAGCCCTTCCGCATCAGTTGCCGCCCCAGCGCGGTGACCGCCGGCCCGAACGCGCCGGGGCGCAGCGCGGCGGCCCCCGGATACGTCGGCACCCGTAGCGACGGCGGGCCCGCCGCCCCGGTCGTCGCGGGCGGGATGTCCTTGCCCTTCTTCTGGACCAGGAGTTTCCAGGTCTGCGGGCCGGGCAGGCCGTCCGCTTCCTCGCCCGTCCAGCCCTGGGCCCGCTGGAAGGCTTCGGTGGCCAGCCGGTCGGAGTCGGTCCACTGCGGGCCGGCCCCCTGCGGGTAGAACCGTGCGCCGCCGCGCTCGCCGAGCATCCGGCCGAGCTGGGTGACGTACGCGTTGTTCGCGCCCGGCCCGAACTTCTCCGCCCCCGGATAGGGCGCGTCGACGGCCGGCTTGGGGGCGGGCACCGTCACGGGCGTCGCCGGGGGCACCGGCGTCACCGCGGGCGCCCCGGGAACGGTCGCCCCCGTGAGCCCGTTGTAGCGGTAGGGCAGGTACTTGGTCGCGTTGTTCCAGTACCCGTAGGGGGTCGCCAGCTTCCGGGTGTAGGGGCGCGTCTGCTCGTAGGCGATGTAGTGCGTGCGGCTCTCGTCCACCCAGCCGCCGAAGAGCGTGACGTGCGAGCCCTGGTTGGGGTCGGCCGGGTTGTGGAAGAGCAGCATGTCCCCCGGCAGGAGCTCGTCCTTGGTGATCCGGGTGGCGAACTTGTCGAGGCTCCCGGTCCATTCGTTGGTGCCGAGGTTCCAGACCATGGAGACGTAGCCGGAGCAGTCCTGGCGGTAGCCGTCGCTCCAGTAGAGGGACATGCTGTACGGGACCTGCGCGTCCAGCCACAGCTTCGCCCGGTTGATGATCGTCGCGCGGTCGATCTGCCGCCGCACCGTCGGTGCGTGCGGCGGGGCCGCCGGGGCGGGGCCGTGCAGCGGGGCCCGCGGGCCCTGCGGGCTGCCGGGCGCGAGCGGACCCGGCACCGGTTCGGGGTTGGCGACCGCCACCGCGGCGCCGCCACCACCGCCGAGCACCACGCCCGCGGCCGTGGCCAGCACCAGCGCGCGCCGGGCTCCGCGCGCGGCCGGGTGCCCGCCGTCCCGGAGCGGTATGGCCCGTGCGCGGGCCAGGGAGCGGCGCCGTACGCAGCCCGGGCACGCGCAGTCGCGCTCGGGGTCGTACTCCGTGAAGAGCGGCATCGGCATCGGTGTCGGAGGCTGCGTCGTCATGCGGTTCCGTCCACTCCCCTGTTTCGTCCACTGGGCGGCCGGGGGCGCATCTGGCGGGGCATCAGGTACGGCGCGGCCAGAACACATCGTGCACGATAAACACCCTAAACGTGGGCTAATCGGACAATGCGGGCGTGTGTTGTCACCAGCACCGTCCCGTGTGGGGTAAAGTTCTCTTTGTCGGAACAAGCGCCGCTAGCTCAGTTGGTTAGAGCAGCTGACTCTTAATCAGCGGGTCCGGGGTTCGAGTCCCTGGCGGCGCACAGACACGAAGAAGCCCCTCGCTCACGCGGGGGGCTTCTTCGCTGTGCCCTGCGGCCCTACAGTGGCGGGCGGACCTCCCGCACCGGTCCCCCGGCTTCCTCCCGCAGCCCGGGCGGGCCCGCGCGGTCGAGGACGGGCCCGGCCGCGGCCCGGGCGACGGACACCCGGCCGGGCCCGTGTCAGCCGCCCGCCGCGGCGGACGAGGGCGAGCCGACCGACGGCGATCCGGCCGCGGGCGATCCGGCCGGCTCGGACGGCTCGGCCGCCTTCATCGTGGCCGTCAGGTACGCCGACACGACCACGTTCGCCGTGTACGTCTTCGCCGCCTTGTCGTAGGAGCCCCCGCAGGTCACCAGCCGCAGCTCGGCCCGGCCCGGCACCTTCGGCCCGTAGGCCTTGTGCGCGTCGAAGGAGGCCCGCTCGTAGACCTGGATGTCGTCGATGGTGAACTCGGCGGTCATCCCGTCCGTGCGCAGCACCCGCACCTTGCCGCCCGCCTGCGCCGAGCTGAGCCCGTAGAAGACGGCGGGCTTGGACTCGGTGTCCACGTGGCCGACCAGCAGCGCGGCGCCCGCGGCGCCCGGCTGGACCCCGCCCGACCACCAGCCCACCGTGCCCGGCTTGTCGTACGGCGGCGGTTCGATCGCCCCCTCGGCGTCCAGGCCCCGGACCATCACCGGGGCCTGGATGCCTATGGAGGGCACGTCCACGCGCTGCGGCGGACCGGCCGCGGCCGGCGCGGGGAGCGGGGCGTGCGCGGCGGGCAGGCCGGGGGCGGCCATCAGCCCGGGCTGGGCGTACGGGCCCCCGGGCACCCCGGTGATCTCGCGGCCCCACAGCCACAGCCCCAGCACCAGCACGGTCCAGGCGGCGGCGGTCAGCAGCCGGCCGCTGCCCGACGCCTTCGGCTCCGCGCTCACCGCGGCGGCCTCACTGCCCGCTGCGGCGGCGGCGCAGGGCCAGCGCGCGGCCAGCGACGGCGAGGGTCGCCGCGGCGGCCAGCACCGCGCCGATCACCGTGTGCGGCAGGCCGGGGCCGTCCGCGCCGTGGTCCTTCTTGGCGGTGGTGGCGTT
Source organism: Streptomyces sp. NPDC098789 (assembly GCF_044759975.1). Taxonomy (NCBI): domain Bacteria; kingdom Bacillati; phylum Actinomycetota; class Actinomycetes; order Kitasatosporales; family Streptomycetaceae; genus Streptomyces; species Streptomyces sp. NPDC098789. The sequence continues at coordinate 157,300 of NZ_JBIWAJ010000002.1, read as the reverse complement.
CGCGGGGGGCGCGGCGGCCAGCTCGGCCGCCATCCCGCCACCGCCTGCGTGGACCGGCCAGATCGGGGTGGAGTGGTGCGAGGGCCGGTGTTCGACTTCCAGGGAGCCGCTGACCCTGCCGTCCCGGTCGCACTGGACGCGGATCTCGTGCCGGCCGGACCAGGCGTCGGAGCGGATGTGGGCGTCGCCCCACAACTCCCGCTCGCCGCCGCCGTGACCCCGGCCGAGGCGGACCTCGGAGGCGAAGGCCGAGGACGTGGCGGACGCCGAGTCGCTGTCACAGCCGCGGACGCGCAGCTTGACCTGCGCCCCCGGGTGGGCCGGGTCGGGATTGGCCGAGACGCTGCCGCGGTCGTCCCCGTTGGCGAGGGCGATGGGCGCTGCCACGGTGGTCACGGCGGAGAGTGCCGTCAGGGCGACGGCCACCCCGGCGACACGGAGAGCGATCAGATCACTGCGCATGGTGAACCTCCTCAACAAGGAGGTTCACGTGCGGCGCGCCGCTCCGCATCCGGAGCGGCGCGCGCTTGGCCCGTACGTGTCAGAGGTACGACGGTCGGGCGAAGGGGGGTTTAGATGAGGTCGACCAGGTCCGCGATCGAGGGGACGGTCTTGGTGGGGCGGTACGGGAACTGCTCGGTGTCCGCTTCGGAGGTCAGGCCGGTCAGCACGAGGAAGGTCTGCATGCCCGCTTCGAGGCCGGCGAGGACGTCGGTGTCCATCCGGTCGCCGATCATCGCGCTGGTCTCGGAGTGCGCGCCGATGGCGTTGAGGCCGGTGCGCATCATCAGCGGGTTCGGCTTGCCGGCGAAGTACGGCTTCTTGCCGGTGGCCTTGGTGATCAGCGCGGCGACGGCGCCCGTGGCGGGCAGCGGGCCCTCGGCGGAGGGGCCGGTCTCGTCCGGGTTGGTGCAGATGAAGCGGGCACCCGCGTTGATCAGGCGGACGGCCTTGGTCATGGCCTCGAAGCTGTAGGTGCGGGTCTCGCCCAGCACCACGTAGTCGGGCTCGTGGTCGGTCAGGATGTAGCCGATGTCGTGCAGGGCCGTGGTGAGTCCGGCCTCGCCGATGACGTACGCCGTGCCGCCGGGGCGCTGGTCGTCGAGGAACTTCGCGGTGGCCAGCGCCGAGGTCCAGATGTTCTCGACGGGGACGTCGAGGCCCATCCGCTGGAGGCGGGCCTGGAGGTCGCGCGGGGTGTAGATGGAGTTGTTGGTCAGCACCAGGAAGGGCTTGCCCGAGTCGCGCAGCCGCTTGATGAAGGCATCGGCGCCCGGGATCGGAATGCCCTCGTGGATGAGGACCCCGTCCATGTCGGTGAGCCAGGATTCGATCGGCTTGCGCTCTGCCACTGGACTGTTCTCCGCTCTCGGTGGCCCGGGATTCCGGCCGGTCCGCTGACCGCTCTATGTGGTCTCTACCACCCTACGCGGACCGGGCCGCGGACGCGTGGGGCGTCCACGACCCGGTCACCTGCGAGAACGGGGCCGAGGCTCAGCCGAAGGTCAGCCGAGGGTCACGTTGTCGACGGTCCAGTACCAGTTGTTGTTGCCGCTGTAGCGGAAGCGGACCTGGACGTCGGTGGCTCCCGCCGGGACCTGGAGGGTGATGGCCTCGCCCTTGGCGACGGCGTCGGCGGTGTAGTTCTTGACGACCGAGGGGGCGGCGCCGTTGTAGGAGACGAGGACCTGGGCGCTCTGGCCGGCCTCGTGGCGGTAGTGCGTCTGGAAGGCGAGGGTCTTCGTCGCGCCGCCGGTCACCGGCCACTTGGGGGTGACCAGGGTGGAGTCGAAGGTGCCGGTGTGGCTCTTGTCGTCCCACTCGTCGGAGTCGGCGACGGCGAAGACGTCACGGGAGCGGACGTTCAGCTCGCGCCACTGGTCGCGCTGGGACTGGCTCCAGAACTCGTCGGTGGCGAAGGCCCATCCGGCCCATTCGGTGACACCGCCCGTGCCCATCTTGGAGTTGTCGACGCTCCAGCCCGCGGGCGGGGTGTGCGTGAAGCCCTTCACCCCCGCCGGGATGCCCGTCTCGTCGACCCGGGCCTGGAGCGCGGGGCGCAGGGTGTCGAAGGGGTCGCTGTCCGGGGCGTCCAGCGGTACTCCGTCCAATCCGGTGGTGGGGACGCCGACCTGCTGGAGCGCGGTGGCCGCGACGTCGACGAGGCGTACGTCGCCACGGACCGAACCGGCGGCGATGCCCGCCCCCTTGGCGATGACGAAGGTGCCGCGCTCCTGGATCGTCGAGCCGCCGTGGCCACCGGCGTCGGTGTGCCCGTGGTCGGTGGTGACCAGGACCTTCCAGTTCTCCTGGGCGTACGTCGGGCGGGCCGCGACGGCGGTGAGGAGCTGGCCGACGAGCTTGTCCACGCGGCCGATGGTGTTCAGGTACTCCTGGCTGGCGGCGCCGGAGCTGTGGCCGGCGTGGTCGATCTCGCCGAAGTAGACGAAGGCGGCGTCCGGGTTCTGGTCGCGCAGTTCGGCCGAGGCCGCGGCGGCGATCTTCGGGTCCTCGCTGCCGTAGCCGTCGCGGTCGCCCTTGAGGGAGAGGCGCTTGTCCACCGCGGGCGAGAAGATCGGGCCGTTCTGGTCGGTGGAGGCGATGGGCTCCCAGTCGGCCGCCGCGTAGGTGTGGAGCGCCGGCTTGGCGTTCTCGATGCGGGTGAGGAAGTCCGGGTACGCGGTGTAGTTCTTGCCTGTGAAGGAGTTGTCCTTCACGCCGTGCTTGTCGGGCCAGACGCCCGTGGCGATGGTGGACCAGCCGGGGCCGGAGGAGGTCGCGGCCATCGGGTTCGCGTACAGGGTGCTGCGCGCGGTGAGGCCCTGTGCCATCAGGCCGTTGAGGTTCGGGGCGTCGGCGACCTTGACGCGGTCGAGGACGGTGCCGTCGATCCCGATGACCAGGACCTTGTTGACGGCGGCGGCCGGGGCTGCGGCCGCGGCGGGGGCGGCCGGCGCGGTCTGGGCTGCGGCGGCGATCAGGGCCGCGGCGGTGGCCGCCACGGCGAGGGCGCGTCCGGGCAGGACAGGGGACACGTACTCCTCCAGGGAGTAAGCGAAGGGGTGGGACCGGGGGTTGGTGCGGGTTCCTGCGCGGGTCCGGTCCATCGCGCTGGACCAGACCCGTTATGCAAACGTCACTCTTCAGGGAGCGGGTGACGGGCGGGTGACCGACCGGCTTCCGGTCAGCTGCCAGTGGCCGACTTCCACGCGTCCACGTACGCGGACAGGTTCTTGTCGATGTCGGCCCAGTCCGGCTCGAAGACCTCGACCCCGGTCATGACCTTGGTCAGTTCGACCGCGTTGGCATCGGTGGGCTTGACGTCGGCGCGGGCCGGGAAGCCGCCGCCGACCTCGCTGACCAGCTTCTGGGCGTCCTCGGTGAGCAGGTAGTCGAGGAGCTTCTTGCCGTTCTCGGTGTGCGGGGCCTTGGCCATCAGGCCCGCCGCGTAGGGCAGTGCGAAGGTGGTGGGCTTGCCGCCGTCCTTGGCCGGGAACCAGATGCCCAGGTTCGGCATGGACTTGGACTGGGCGAAGTTCATCTGGACGTCGCCGTTGGCGACGAGGATCTCGCCCTTGTCGGTCTTCGGCGCGAGCTTGCTGGTGGAGGAGGACGGGCCGACGTTGTTGGCCTGGAGCTTCTTCAGGTACTCCAACGCCGGCTCCTTGCCGCCGAAGTCGTGCATCGACTTGATGAGCACGGCGGTGCCGTCGCCCGCGACGCCGGGGGTGGAGTACTGGAGCTTGCCCTTGTACTTGGCGTCCAGCAGCTGCTCCCAGGTCGTGGGGGCCTCGGGCAGCTCCTTCTTGTTGTAGACGAAGCCGAAGTAGTTGTTGACGACCGAGGTCCACTTGCCGTCGGCGGCCTTGTTCGCGCCGTTGACCTGGTCCGAACCCTGGGGCTTGTACGACTGGAGCAGCCCCTTGCCGTCGGCCTGCTGGATGAACGGCGGCAGCGTGACCAGGACGTCGGCCTGCGTGTTGGACTTCTCGCGGACGGCGCGCTGCACCATCTCGCCGGAGCCGCCCTCGACGTACTTCACGGTGATGCCGGTCTTCTTGGTGAAGTCGGCGAAGACCTTGTCGTACCAGCCGTCGCCCTTCTCCCCCTTGAGCCCGTCGGCGCTGTAGACGGTGACGACCTTCTCGGCGCCCCCGGAGTCGGCGGCGGAGGAGCCGCCGCAGGCGGTGAGGGTGGCGCCGACGGCGAGGCAGCCGGTCAGGGCGACGAGCGGGCGCAGCAGGCTGTGGGGCATGCGGGACACGCGGGACATGGGGTTCCTTCGGGTTCGGGAGGGATACCGCTCAGCGGTAGGAGGCTCTGGTGCGGACGCGGCCGACGGCCAGCAGCACCAGCAGGGTGGCGGCCATCAGCACCACGGCGACGGCGGAACCGCCGAAGAGCGAGCCGCGGTCGGTGGCGGTGAAGATCCGGACGGGCAGGGGCACCCAGTCCGGCGGGTAGAGCATCATCGTGGCGCTCAACTCGCCCATGGACAGGGCGAAGCAGAGTCCGGCGGCCGCGGTGAGCGAGGGCAGCAACAGGGGCAGCCTGACCCGCCACAGCACGTACGAGGGGCGGGCGCCGAGGCTGGCCGCCGCCTGCTCGTAGGCCGGATCCAGACGTACGATCGCGGCCGAGACCGACTGGTGGGCGAACGCCGTGACAAGAACGGTGTGCGCCAGGATGACGATGCCGCTCGTGCCGTTGAGCAGGACCGGCGGGCGGCTGAAGGCCACGAGCACGGCGAGGCCCACGACCACGGACGGCACGGCGACCGGCAGCACGAACAGGGCGTCCAGCAGGCGCTTCCCGCGCTTCTTCAGCCCGGCGGCGGCCAGCGCCGCCCAGGTGCCGACGGTGAGCGCGAGCAGGCTGGCGACCAGGGCGGTGACCAGGCTGGTGGTGAGGGCCTGGAGGGATTCCCCGCGGACCGCGGCCGCGTAGTTCCCGGTGGTCGGGCCGGAGGGGAAGGCCCCGGACCAGTGGGTCGCGAAGGAGGCCGCCACCACCACGAGCAGGGGCAGGGCGAAGAGCGGCAGGAAGAGGACGGCGAAACCGGCCCAGGCGGCCCAGCGGCCGGACTTGCTATGCACCAGCACGCTTGCTCACCACCCGGTAGAGGCCGTAGAGGCCGACGGAGATCGCGATGTTGACGACGGCGACCACGCAGGCGGCCGGGTAGTCGGATTCGAGGATGGCCTTGCCGTAGATCAGCATCGGCAGCGTGGTGACGCCCTTGGCCCCGGTGAACAGCACGATCCCGAATTCGTTGAGGCACATGACCAGCACCAGGCTGCCGCCCGCCCCGAGCGCGGGCAGGGCCTCGGGGAGGATCACCCGCCGGACGATCCGGCCGGGCTTCGCGCCGAGCGAGGAGGCCACCTCCACCTGTGCGGTGTCCAGTTGCGAGAAGGCGGCGAGCAGCGGACGCATCACGAAGGGCGTGAAGTAGGTGATCTCCGCGAGGAGGACGCCCCAGGGGGTGGTGAGGAAGTGGAAGGGCCCCTCCGCCGCGCCGGTGACGTCCGTCCAGACCCCGTTGGCCACGCCCACGCTGCCGTAGAGGAAGAGCAGCGCGAGGGTGATGAGGAAGGAGGGGAAGGAGAGGAAGACGTCGACGAAGCGGGCGACGGCCTTCGCCCCGGGGAAGGGCACGAAGGCGATGACCAGGGCGAGCGCGAAGCCGAGGACCAGACAGCCGACGGTGGCGCCGACGGCCAGCCAGACGGTGGTGCCGAGGGCCTCGCGGAAGGCGGTGGAGGCGAAGACCTTCCCGTAGGCGTCGAAGGCGCCGTCGCCCGTGTCGGGGGTGAAGGACTGCTGGACGACCAGCGCGAGGGGGTAGAGGAAGACCAGGGCGAGCACGACCACGGGCGGCAGGGCCCACACCCAGCGGGGCGGGGTCCGCGCGCCGGCTCCGGCGGGCCGCGCCCGGCGGCCCGCGGCGGGCACCGACGCCGACGCCGACAGCGACGGGGGTGCGGGGGCGGGGGCCGGGGGTGCGGGGGCGGGGGCCTCAGCCATCGGAGACTCCCGCCGAGAGCAGGACCGCGTCGCGGGGTTCGAAGTGCAGGGTGACGTGGTCGCCGAGGGCCGGGGTCTCGCGCAGCTCCGGCAGGTCCGCCTTGATCCGGTGCCCGTCCACGTCGACGTACAGCCGGTGCGTCGAGCCCCGCCACTGCACCTCGGTGATCCTGCCGCTCAGGGCGTTGGGCCCCGCGCCCAGGGCCAGCAGGTGCGGGCGCACGCACAGGGTGGCGCTCGCGCCGGGGGCCGCCCGGCCCGGGTCGAGCTCCAGGGTCCGCCCGGCGAAGAGCGCACCGCCGTCGGCGACGGTCACCGGGAGGAGGTTGGCGTTGCCGACGAAGGAGGCGGTGAACTCGGTGCGCGGGGCGCGGTACAGCTCCTGCGGGGTGCCGCAGTCCTGGAGCCGCGCCCGGTCCATGACCGCGATCCGGTCGGCGAGGGTGAGCGCCTCGACCTGGTCGTGGGTGACGTACAGGATGGACACGTCGGGCAGTTCGCGGTGCAGCCGGGCCAACTCGGCGAGCATCCCGGAGCGCAGCTGCGCGTCGAGCGCCGAGAGCGGCTCGTCGAGCAGCAGCACCCCGGGGCGGATCGCCAGCGCGCGGGCGATGGCCACGCGCTGCTGCTGGCCGCCGGACAGCTCGCGCGGGTAGCGCTTGGCGTAGGCCGCCATGCCCGTCATCTCCAGGGCCTCGGTGACCCGCCCCGGGATCTGCGCCTTGGGTGCCTTCTGCGCCTTGAGGCCGAAGGCGACGTTGTCCTCGACCCGCATGTGCGGGAAGAGCGCGTACTGCTGGACGACCATGCCGATCCCGCGCCGGTGCGGCGGGAGCGCCGTGACGTCCCGGTCCCCGATGAACACCCGGCCCGAGCGGGGACGTACGAAACCCGCGACCGCCCGCAGCGCCGTGGTCTTGCCCGAACCGGAGGGGCCGAGCAGCGCCATGACCTCGCCGGGCTCGACGCTCAGGTCGAGCGAGTCCAGGACGGTGGTGCCCGCGTAGGCGACCGAGACCGCGTCGAAGCGGATGCCGCTCACGCGGCGGGCTCCGGGTCGAAGGGGCCGAGCAGGGCGGGGAGTTCGGCGATGGACCCGAGGACGTGGGTCGCGCCGTGCGCGGTGAGGGCCGCGCGGTCGTGCGCCCCGGTCAGCACGCCGGCCACGATCCCGGCACCCGCCCGGCAGCCGCTGAGCATGTCGTAGGCCGTGTCGCCGACGACGACCGCCTCGCGCACGTCGGCCACCGCGCCCGTGCGCAGGAAGGCGGCCAGCACCATGTCCGGGTACGGGCGCCCGCGCCCGCCCGCGTCGGCCGGGCACAGGGTGAGGTCGGCGAGGTCCTGCCAGCCGAGGGCGGCGAGGATCGCGTCCTGGGTGACGCGGGCGAAGCCGGTGGTCAGAACGACGGTGCGACCTTGACCGCGGAGGGTGTCGATGGTCTCGCGGGCACCGGGGAGCGGGGCGACGAGGCCGCCGTCGACCAGGGCGCCGTAGGCCTCCTCGAAGGCGACGTTGGCGCGCCGGGCGAGCTCCTCCGAGCCGAAGAGGTGGCGGAAGACGGAGATCTTCGACTCGCCCATGGTGTCGCGGACGTACTGGAGCTTCTCGGCGTGGTCGGCGGAGCCGGGCTCGACGCCGAGGTGCTCGGCGGCGCGCTCGAAGGCCCGCTCGACGAGGCCGCCGTCGGCGACGGTGGTGCCGGCCATGTCGAGGACGACGAGGCCGTGGCGGAAGGTGGTGGTGTTGGTGGTCGTGGTGTTGGTGGTGGTGTTGTCAGCCATGTCGGTTACCAGCCCAGTTCGTTCGCGGTGGTCTCGGCTATGGCGGGCGAGCAGGTCATGCCCCGGCCGCCGGGTCCCGTCACCAGCCACACGCCGTCCCGCACCTGCTCGCGGTGGACGACCCGGGTGGTGTCGGTGCACTGCGCGTACACGCCCGCCCAGCGGTGCCTGATCTTCGGCAGCGGGCGGCCCAGGAAGGACTCGACGACCCCGGTGAGGTGGTCGTAGGGCTCTTCGAGGGTGTCGAACGCGAAGGGGTGCTCGTACTCGTGGGTGTCGCCGATGGTGAGGCCGCCGTCGCGCCGCTGGACCATCAACAGCTGCATCTTGTGCGCGGCGGCCACGGGCGCCTGCGCCTGCTCGGCGTTGAGCTCGTCGAGGGCCTCGCTCCGGTACGCCGGGTAGTAGCGGAAGCTGTCGGCGTCGGCGACCGAGGTCGTCAGCGGCTCGCCGAGCGGCTCGGTCTGCATCATCTGGAGCCGGACCCGGCGCACGGGCAGCTCCGGGGCCAACTCGCGGACCAGGCCGGAGAGCCAGGCTCCGGTGGCCAGGACGACGACGTCGCCGCGGTGGACGTCACCGTGGTCGTCGCGGACGGCGCCGGGGCCGGTGACCTCGCGGACCTCGCGTCCGGGGAGGAAGGTGTAGCGGCCGGAGGCCCGCAGCGCCGCGCGCAGGTGGAGCTGCGCGGTGCGCGGCTCGACGGCCGCGTCCCGCTCGCACCACAGGGCCGCCTCGAAGGCGCCGCGCAGGGCCGGGTTGATCGCACGCGCTTCGGCAGCGCTGAGCAGCGCGTACCCGCGGGCAGCGGCGTCCGCGCGGGCCACGGCGGCTTCGGCGACCGCGTGCTCGCGGGCGTTGCGGACGGGGGTGAGGGATCCGATGGCGCGGAACCCCAGGCCGGGGACCCGCTCCCCGATCCGCTCCCAGAGCTCGCGGGCCCGCAGTGCCGTGTCCAGCTCCGCACCGCCGGCCCGCCCGCTGACCCAGATCTGGCCGAAATTGCGCAGTGAGGCACCGCGCGCCTCAGCCTCGCGCTCGATCTGGACGACCTCGTGGCCGCGTTCGACTGCTTGCCAGGCGTGCATGGTGCCGACCACGCCGCCTCCGATGACTATGACTCTCACCCGGCCCACGGTGTCCGGGACCCATGGACCGGGAGGATCCATCAGGCGACGGATCGGTGAACAGCCCTCGACGCTTGGACCAGACCCGTTACCGTTCCGTGATCGATGGGTGCCCCTTTGGTCCGGTTATCGGGTGGCTCGCCCTCGACTATTCGGGGCGCAGGTGCGTCGTGAAGCTGAACCGGTCGCCACGGTAGAGCGAACGCACCCGCTCCAGGGGCCGCCCGTCCTGATCGCGCGAGAACCGGTGGATCAGCAGCATCGGCAGCGCGGGCGGCGTCCCGATGAGCAGCGCCTCGCGCGGGGTGGCCAGGACCGTCTCCAGCTTCTCGTCGGCGTCACCGAAGGCGATGCCGAGCCGCTCCCGGAGGTATCCGTAGAAAGAGGAATCCGGCGGGAATTCGCTGTCCAGTCGGGGCGCGCGGGCCACCCGGACGTAGGTGCTCTCCAGCCCCACCCGCTCGTCGTCGGCCAGCAGCACCCGCTCCAGGTGCCAGACGGGCTCGCCGGCCTCGGCGCCGATGCCGGGCGCGAGGTCGGGCGGGCAGGGGAACTGCTCCAGGCCGATGAGGTTGCGACCGGGGCGGCGCCCCTGGCGGCGGACCCCCTCGGTGTAACTGGCCAGGGACAGCGGCTGCTCCAGCTTCGGCCCGGCGACGACCGTGCCGCGCCCGGACCGGCGCAGCCTGCCTTCGAGGAGCAGCTCGCGCAGGGCCTGGCGGACGGTCTCGCGGGACACCTCGTAGCGCTCGGCGAGGTCCCGTTCGGTGGGCAGCGTCCCGCCCTCGCCGAGCTCCTCGACGAGCTCGGCGAGGCGGGCCTTGACGGCGTAGTACTTGGGAATGCGCCCGTGCTCGGGAATGCCGGATCGGACCGGCGAGCCGGGGCGGTGCTGGGTCGGTTCCACTCTGGGACTGTACGGGGGCGGTGCGGGGGCTGGGCGCGGGGCCTACGACCCGGTGCTCGGCTCCCTGCGCAAGCGCCGGGCGGCCAGCAGGAGGCCCCCGCCCGCCGCGAGGGCGCCCAGCGCTCCCCGGGTGGCCAGGTCCTGGGCGCGGGCGGTGGTGTCGGGGGCGCCGGTCTCGGCGAGGGCGTCGGCCCCGGACCGCGTTCCGGGCTCCGCCTCGGCCCCGGCCTCCGCCTCGGCCCCGGCCTCCGCCTCGACCGGCTCCTGCGGGCCCTCGACCGAGAACCGGTAGCCGCCGGTGTCGCCGACCCAGCCGCCGTCGTCGCCCTTGCGCTGGACGAGGGCCGCGTCGGCGACCACCTCGCCGGCGGGTGCCGTGGCGGCGAAGGCCAGCTGCACCTTGACGGTGGCCGAGCCGCCGGGACCGACGGTGAAGCCGGGGAAGGCCTCCCCGCCGTCGAACACGGCGATGACCTCGTCCCGGTCGGTGCTCTCCAGGCTGACGGGGAAGGTGGCGCCCCGCGCCTCGAACTCCATCCGCAGGTGGGCGGGGCGCAGGGTGCGCGCCTTGTCGGTGAAGACGACCACGGGGTGGATGGCGGTGCACTCGGTGGCGGTGGTGTTGGTCAGGTCCAGGTACCAGGTCTGCGGTCCGGCGCCAATGCGGTACACGCTCGGTCCGCCGCGGATCCGGGCCCCGATGGGGAAGGCCGCGTTCTTGCCGTCCCCGCAGCTGGCCTTGGCCCGCGAGGGAAGCGCGGGCGCGGGGCGGGCGCCGCCGCCACCGGGGGGCGCGGGCGCGGCGGCCGCGGGAAGGGCGACCGGCCCCGATACGACGACGAGGACCGCGGAGAGGGCAAGGGCTTTGCGCAGTCGCATGGTGGGCCTTCGCTGGCTCGCCGGACGATGATCTGACGAAGCGACAATCACCCCGCCTTGGCCGCACCCTGCCACGCCCTCCCCACCCCCCTGCTGTCGCCGCGCCCCGGTCGGACCGGTTTACGCCCGATTGGCGCAGGGGGTCAAGCGCCGCCGAAGAGGGGGGCCAGGACCAGTTCCGCCGCACCCTCGGCCACTCCGCCCGGAGCCCGCTCCACCCGCACCGGTCCGCCGCCGAGGGCGCGGGCCGCCAGTACCGTACGGACCCCCTCGACGAACACCTCCGGCGCGGCCGCCACCACGCGCCCGCCCAGCAGCACCCGGTCCACGTCCAGCAGCGCCACCAGGTTCGCCGCCGCCTCCCCCAGCACCCGCGCGGCCCGGTCGAGGTCGCCCCGCGCCACCGCCTCCAGGCACAGCACCTCGGCGCAGCCGCGCGCCCCGCACCGGCACGGCGGCCCGTCCAGCAGCAGCACCTGGTGCCCGAACTCCCCCGCGCCCGAGCGGCTGCCCCGGTACACCTCGCCCCCGAGGCGCAGCCCCGCGCCCAGTCCGGTGCCCACGTGCAGGTACACGGAGCTGCCGGACCCCGGCCCGGTGCCGGTGCCGGCCGCGCCCGCGTTGGTGTCCTTGTCCAGCACCACCGGCAGCCCGAGGCGCTCGGCCAGCGCCGCCCGCAGCGGATAGCCCTCCCAGCCCGGGAAACCGGTCACCCGACCCAGCACCCCGGTCCGGTGGTCCAACGGCCCGGGCGCGGCCACGCCCACACCCAACGGCGCGCCTGCGCCGACACCGGCACCGGCACCGGCACCGGCACCGGCACCGGCACCCAACGGCGCGCCCGTGGCCGACGGCCCGCCGGTGGCCGACCCGCCGGTGGCCGACCCGCCCGTGGCCGACCCGCCGGCGCAGGCCCGTAGGACCGCCTCCGCCACCGCCGCCGCCACCGCATCGGGCTCGGCCCCGAAGTCCAGGGGGCGGCGCGACTCGGCCACCACCCGCCCCAGCAGATCCACCCGCACCACGCGCAGCTCGTCGCGGTCCAGGTGGGCGCCCACGGCGTACCGGGCCTCGGGGACCAGCCGCAGCAGGGTGCGCGGCTTGCCCCCGGTGGACGCGCCCCGTCCCGCCTCGGCGACCAGGCCCTCCGCCGCCAGCCGGGCCGTGATCTTGCTGACGGCCTGCGGGGTCAGTCCCGTACGGGCGGCCAGCTCGCCGCGGCCCGCCCCGGCCTCGCCGCGCAGCCCCGCCGCGCGCAACAGGCCCAGGACCAGCGCGGCATTGTGCCCGCGCAGCCCGGCCAGATTCGCTCCGCCGACCGCGTCGTCCCCACCACCACCGTTGCCTCTGATCACCCGCCCATTGTCCACCCTCCTTGCACTTAGGCAACAGTGTTGCCAAAGTGGACTCCATGGCTACCACCTCCCCCACTTCCCCCACTTCCCCCACCTCTCCCTCCGGCCCCGCCACCCCCGCCGGCGCCCCGCTCCGCGTCGGCCTGATCGGCTACGGACTCGCCGGCTCCGTCTTCCACGCCCCGCTCGTGGCCGCGACCGAGGGGCTCGTCCTCGACACGGTCGTCACCTCCGACCCCGACCGCCGGGCCCAGGTGCAAGCGGAATTCCCGGACGCACACGTCGTACCGTCGCCGGACGCGCTGTTCGAGCGGGCCGCGGAGCTGGACCTCGTGGTGATCGCCTCCCCCAACAGGACCCACGTCCCGCTCGCGACCACCGCGCTGGAGGCGGGCCTGGCCGTGGTGGTCGACAAGCCGCTCGCCGCGACCGCCGCGGAGGCCCGCGGACTCGCCGCGCTGGCCGACCGGACCGGGACCTTCCTGTCCGTCTTCCAGAACCGCCGCTGGGACAACGACTTCCTCACCGTGCGCCGCCTGATCGAGGAGGGCGAGCTCGGCGAGGTCCAGCGCTTCGAGTCCCGCTTCGAGCGCTGGCGCCCCCAGCTCAAGGGCGGCTGGCGCGAGTCCGGCGCCCCGGAGGAGATCGGCGGCCTGCTGTACGACCTGGGCAGCCACGTGGTGGACCAGGCCCTGGTGCTGTTCGGCCCGGCCGTCCGCGTCTACGCGGAGACGGACGTGCGCAGGCCCGGAGCCCGGGCGGACGACGACACCTTCATCGCGCTGACCCACGCGAACGGCGTCCGCTCCCACCTCTACGTCAGCGCGACCACGGCCCAGCTCGGCCCGCGCATGCGGGTGCTCGGTTCCGCCGCGGGCTACGTCAAGTACGGCCTGGACCCGCAGGAGGGCGCCCTGCGCGAGGGCAAGCGCCCGGGCGTGGACCTGCCGTGGGGCGAGGAGCCCGAGCACTGCCGGGGCCGGATCGGCTCCGGCGAGTCCCCGCTGACGGGTGGCGGGCGGCCCGTACCGACGGAGCCGGGCGACTACCCGGCCTACTACGCGGCGGTGGCCGCCGCACTGCGCGACGGCGGCCCCGCTCCGGTCACCGCGCACGAGGCCGCGGACTGCCTGGAGGTCCTGGAGGCGGCCCGGCGCTCGTCCGAGGAGGGCCGTGCGGTGAACGTCTCCCCGCGCGGGGCGACTTCCGTCTGAAAATCGATCAAGCGATCGGGCCGGGCCCCTTAAGCTGTGAGAATCCTATGATCATCACAGTTGCGAAGAGTGGGTACTGCCAGTGAAGTTGTCCCGGATCGCCACGGCCGTCACCGTGGCCGCGATGGCTCCTGCCGTCCTGTTCGCCTCTCCGGCCTTCGCCGCCGACGCCGGGGCAGCGACGGGGGCGACCTCCGCGTCGGCCGCCTCGACCGTGTCGACGCCCGCGGACACCAAGCCCGTCGACGGCAAGGACCAGGCCGCGGCCGACCGCGCCGCGATCGAGGAGATCCTGGCCGACCCGAAGAGCGGGCCCGGCGTGCGCGAGGCCGCGGCCAAGGCCCTCAAGGGCACGGACGCGGATCTGCGGCACTTCCTGACGGTCGAGCTGGCCAGGCAGCAGCTCACCGACGACACGGTGCGGGTCTCGCAGCTCGTCAACGCCGGCGGCAAGGCCGTGCAGCGCGAGGGCAAGAAGGCCCTGAAGGTCGACACCCAGGCGGCGCTGACCGCGTTCCTGGAGACCGGGCAGCACGAGGCCCGGCTGGAGGACGACCGCGTCGAGCTGCTGACGGCGCTCCAGGGCGCCGGTCCGGGCCTGACCGAAGGCATCCAGAAGATCCTGTCGAACGGCACCGCGGCCCAGATCCGCACGTTCGTCACGACCACGCAGCACCAGCTGCGCGACGACGACAACGCCGTCCTGATCTCGACGATGCTCGGCAAGAACCCGGGCCCCGAGCTGAAGAAGGCCGCGCAGGCCGCCCTCAAGGGCAGCGCGAAGGACCGTGCCGAATTCCTGAAGACCGGGCAGTTCACCGCCCGCGAGAAGGACAAGAAGGACGGGAACGGCACGGGCGGGGACCCGGCCGGCGGCAAGGACAAGCCCCGCCCCAAGGACGATGCCCAGGCCGGCAAGGTCGTCGTCACCCCGAACAACGGGTCCGGCGGCAACACCGCGGCCCCGGCCGGCGGCAAGGGGCCGCTCGCGTCCACCGGCAGCGGCGCCGAGACCCCGTGGATCGTCGGCGGCAGCGCCCTCGCCCTCGCGGCGGGCGCGGGCCTGGTGCTGACGGCGCGGCGGCGCGGCGCGGCGACCCGCGGCTGACGCTCCGCTTCGCGTCCTCGGTACGCGTCCTCGGTACGAGAGGGGGCGGGCCCGCCGACCACGGCGGCCCCGCCCCTCTCCCGCGTCCGGAGCCGAGGCGCCTCAGGCGCCTCAGGCGCTCTTGAACTCCTGGCGCTGGCGGCCGAGCTTGTCGATCTCCAGCTCCACGACGTCACCGGCCCGCAGGAACGGCTTCGGCTCCGGCTGCCCCATGGCCACGCCGGCCGGGGTGCCGGTGACGATGACGTCGCCCGGGTGGAGGGTCATGAACTGGCTCAGGTACCGCACGACCTCGCCGACCGGGAAGATCTGGTCGGAGGTGTTGCCGTCCTGCTTGAGCTCGCCGTTGACCCACAGCCTCACGTCCAGGACCTGCGGGTCCGGGATCTCGTCGGCGGTGACCAACCAGGGGCCGAGCGGGGTGAAGGTCTCGCAGTTCTTGCCCTTGTCCCAGGTGCCGCCGCGCTCGATCTGGAACTCGCGCTCCGACACGTCGTTCACGAGCAGGTAGCCGCCGACGTGCGCGAGGCCCTCCGCGGCCGAACCGAGGTAGCGGGCCGTGCTGCCGATGACGACGCCCAGCTCCGCTTCCCAGTCGGTCTTCACGCTGCCGCGCGGGATCAGCACGGTGTCGTCGGGGCCGACGACCGTGTCCGGGGCCTTGAGGAAGAGGATCGGCTCCGCGGGGGTGTCGGCGCCGACCTCCGCCGCGTGACCGTGGTAGTTCAGCCCGATGCCCACGATCTTGCCGACCCGGCCGACGGGCGCGCCGACGCGCAGGCCCTCGGCGCCCAGCACCGGAAGGTCGCCGGACTCCGCCGCTTCCCGGACGCGGGACAGTACGGAGTCGTCGGCGAGCAGCGCCCCGTCCACGTCCGTGATCAGGGCGGACAGGTCCCGCAGGGTCCCGTCCTGGTCGAGCAGCGCGGGGCGTTCAGCACCCACCGGTCCGACGCGCAGCAGCTTCATGGGCATTCTCCCGTGGTCGTGGGTGGTCGGCCCGTGGGCACGCCCCGGGCCGGCCGATGGGTTGCGGCCATCGGAGGATTGGTCGATCCTCCAAGATGTCCGACCGATCCGCAAGACCCTGTTCACAGACTGGAACGCGCGCCTCCGAGCGCGATCCGCCCCGCGCGGTCCTTGCGGTGCTGGAGCCAGACCCGCTCCGCCACCGTCCACGCGGTCGTGGCCACCAGGTACAGGCCCGCGGCCAGCGGCACCACGGCCGCGGTGATCAGCGTGCCGAAGGAGAGCAGCGGCAGCACGCCGGACATCTTGCGCAGCATCTCCCGCTGCTCCGCGGGCACCGTGTCGGGCAGCTCGGGGCCGTTGCCCGAGCGCGCGGCCCGCCGCCCCCGTACGGCGCTCCACGCGGCGACGGCCGCGATGGCGGCGAACAGGCCCAGGAACACCAGCCCCGGCGCCCCGAACAGGCCGCCGTCCCCCAGCGCGTCGGCCCACCGGGCCCCGAGCGGGGCGGCGAAGAGCCGCTCGCCCAGCAGCCCGCTGTCCACGGACGTGAACGCCCGGTACATGAGGAAGAACACCGGCAGCTGCACGAGGACGGGCAGGTAGCCGGCCCGCGGGGTCGCGCCCCGGAAGGCCGCCCGGCTCAGCGGGTGCAGGGCGAGCCGCACCAGCACGGTGAACAGGACGATCGCGGCAGCGGTCGCGGCCGGGGCCGCCACCGGCTCCAGCAGCTGGGCGAGGGCGGCGACGGGCTGCGCGACGCCCTGGGTGAGGGCATGGATGAGCGGGGTGAGAACGGACACGGGGTCCCTCCGGAAGGTCTCGTCGGACGTCGAAAGATGCGTCAGGTGCATTTCGGCGTGACGAGCCGTGCGGGGGCGCCGCGGGGGTCGCGATGGACCCGGGGAACGCCCCTACGCGGCCGTCAGGACGGACCGCCCGGGCGCCCGGGGCCGCGAGCGGCCGGAGGCGTCGGGATCGCGCTGCGGCAGGAAGGCCGTGCGCTGCTCGCGATCACGGATCGCGGTGCGTATGCGGGTGCGGGGTACGGGTGGGGTGCACCGGGCGAGCAGCGCCGCGCATCCCGTCACCGCGGCGCCGACGGCGGCCGTGGCCGCGAAGGCGACGGCGGCGCCCAGCCCGCCCTCCCCGAGGGAGTAACCCAGGAGCAGTGTGAGGAGACCGGTGAGCAGGACGACGCTCAACAGCCCACGGACACGCGCCATACGACCCACCCCCTTCACCTCGCCCCGATGTCTTGACCCACTACCCGACCAGCCTAACCTCCCCCGCTGACAAGCGGGTCGGCGGCCAACACCTCCGCGTCCGGCCGCCCGTCGCGCTCCCGCGGCCCGAGCCACGCCACCGCCAGGGCGACCGTCAGGTTCAGCGCGAGCGCGACCATCCCCGCGTTCACCCCCCACACCGGGTCGTGGCCCGTGAAGACGAGCACGCAGACGGCCACGACCCCCACCACCAGCCCGCTCACCGCCGCGGTCAGGGTCAACCGCCGCCACACCAGCCCCAGCAACAGCATCGGCACCAACTGCGCCATCCCCTCGTAGGAGATGAGCGAGAGCCGCACCAGGGTGTTCGGCACGGTGTACGTCATCACCAGGGCCAGCGTCCCGGCGACCACCACGACCACCTGCGAAGCCGGCTTCTGCCGCTCCGCCGCACTCCAGCGCGGCACCAGCGACAACACGCTGCGCCCCCACATCGTCCCGATCACCAGCATGAACACCGCCATCGGCACGATCGACGACAGCGCCGCCGCGACGCCGATCACCCCCACCGCCCACGCGGGCAACGCGTCGACGACCAGCTCGAACAGCGCGAGGTTGGAGCCCGCACCGGTCAGCCCCGGCACCACGAACAGCGCGGCCATCCCCAGCAGCATCGGGACGAAGAGCAGCACGTTGTAGGCGGGCAACAGGATCGCGTTGCGCCGGAGCGCGTCGGCGTCACGCGCCCCCAGGTAGCCCGCCACGGTCGTCGGGAAGATCACCACGGTCAGCGCGTTGAGCACGGAGGTGGACACGAACCACCCCGTCCCGAGCCCGCTCCCGCCCGCACCGCCGCTCCCGCCCCCGTGCCCGGGGAGGGTGAGCCAATCGGGCCGCTCCGCGACCAGCCGGTCGAACAGCTCCCCGTACCCGCCGAAGTAGTGCACCGGCACGTACACCGCGAGGAAGCCCAGCGTCGCGATCACCAGCACGTCCTTGAGCACCGACACCCACGCGCTCCCGCGCAGCCCGCTGACCACCACGAAGCCGGTGGTGACGGCGAACGCCACGAAGTAGGCCCACTCCAGCGGGACCGCCCCGTAGGTCACCGTGGAGACCACCACCCCCATCCCGGTGATCTGGAGCTGGATGTACGGCAGCAGGAACACCGTCGCCAGCACCGCGACCGCCGCGCCGAGCCACGGGCGGCCGTACCGGTGCGCGACCATGTCCGAGATCCCGACCAGGGCGTGCCGGCGCGCGTAGTCCCACAGCAGGGGCCCGACGACGTACCCGACCGCGTAGCCGCACGACATGTAGGCGACGACGTACATCACGGGCGCGCCGTAGTTGTAGCCCCAGCCCGCCGCGCCCAGGTAGCTGAAGCTGGTGTAGCCCTCGCCCGCCATCAGCACCCAGATGAAGACGGTGCCCAGCGACCGGCCGCCCACCGACCACTCGGCGAGCCCGCCGCCCCCGCCCCCGGCTCCCCCGCGGCCGCGCACCGCGTACAGGCCGAGCGCGACGGTCCCCACCATGAACACGGCGAAGACGGAGGTGGCCACCGCCGCCGCGCTCACCGGTGGTCACCCCGCCAGGCCAGCCAGACGGCGAGCGGGGTGACCAGCGTCGCCCCCACGCACCACACGAGCAGGAAGGGCACCCGCCCGAAGAGGAGCGGCTCCACCCGGTTGACCAGGGGGAGCGCCCCGAGGAAGAGCACGAAGGGCGTGGCGAGCCACACCAGCTGAGGACGTTTCACTCGTTTCGGACGCACCGCTCCACGGTAGATCGTCTCCGGCGCACCGCCCCGCGCGCGGGCGGCCCCGTCGCCGCGGTCAGCCCTTCAACTTCCCCCACACCACGAGCCGGTACTTCGAGGTGTACTCGGGCGTGCAGGTCGTCAGGGTGATGTACGCCCCCGGCTCGGCGTACCCGTAGT
This sequence comes from Streptomyces sp. NPDC098789, assembly GCF_044759975.1. Classification (NCBI taxonomy): domain Bacteria; kingdom Bacillati; phylum Actinomycetota; class Actinomycetes; order Kitasatosporales; family Streptomycetaceae; genus Streptomyces; species Streptomyces sp. NPDC098789. The sequence continues at coordinate 138,761 of NZ_JBIWAJ010000002.1, read as the reverse complement.
CGGGCTTCACCACGCTCCGCGGCACCGGCGCGATCACCCCGGAGTCCCGCTCGGTCGTCTCCGGGAGCACCTTGTCCACGACGTACGTGTACCGCCTGCCCTGCGTCTCGACCTGGATCTCGTCCCCGGCCCGCAGGCGGTTGACGTACCGGAAGGGCTCCCCGTGCGTGTTGCGGTGCCCCGCGAGCGCGAAGTTCCCCCGCGCCCCGGGCTGCGCGGTCTCCGGGTAGTGCCCGGCGTACCCCTTGTCGAGCACCGCGGCCTTGGACACCCCCTGCGCGACGGGCACGACCAGCCCCAGCCGCGGGATCCGCAGCACGGCGTACGCCTGCGACGCGGCCGGAGCCGCCGCGGACCCCGTCCGCCCCGCCTGCCCCGCGGCGGGCGGGCGCACGGGGCGGGCGGTCGGGGTGCCGGGGCCGGCGGTCGGCGCGGCGGACCCCGAGTCCGCGCCCGCACCCGGGTCCGCGTCCGCCCCGGCGAGATCGCCCCCGGCGTCCCCGGCGTCGTCCCCGGCGTCGCCTCCAGCAGAACCGGAGCCGATCGGGCCGGAACCGTCCCAGGACCGCTCCAGGGCCCGCACCTGGTCCCGCGCCGCCGCCACGGCCTCCCGGTTCGTCCACCACACCTGGTGCACCACCAGCAACAACACCACCAGCCCCACCGTGGTGGTCAGTTCGGCACAGGTCCACAGCACCCGCGCGATCCCCACGCGCCGTGCCCGCCGACCGCTGCCCTGCACCACCACAGGTATGTGATCCCGCACGGGCCGCACCTTAAGACCTGCCCCGCCAACTGACCAGCGGCAGTACGGTGTGAACCATGCGCCCCGACACGCCTGCCGAGCACATCGCCGAAGCCGAGCGCCTCATCCGCACGGCGAACCGCTACCCCGAGGACCAGGAGCCGCTGCTCCTCCAAGCCGCGGCCCACCTCGAACTGGCCGACGTACGCGAACGGGCGAGCGCGCTCTACGACCAACTGCTGTCCGCCGCACCGGTCAACACCCACCTGATCAAGGCCCTCCAGGCCGCGAACCTGTGGGAGTACGGGCACGAGGCAGAGGCCCGCGCCCTGATCTCCGGCATCCGCGCGGCCGCCCCCGACGACCCGGCGCCGTGGGAGGTCATCGCCGAGACCCTGGAGGCCCACGACGAACTGGACGCCTCCCACGAATGCTTCACCCAGGCCGCCCAGCTGCTCATCACGGACGAAGAACCCCTCACCACCTCCACCACGGCCCTCCTCACCGGCCGCCACCGCGTCCGCCGGCTCCTGGGGCTGGCCCACGACGACTGGGACATGGTCGCCGACACCCGCCACACCGGCCCGATCCCGCTCGACGAACTCCACGACCCCAAGCGCATCTGGGCCCTGGGCTCCGACGACCCGGCCGAGCTGCGCGCCGAGATCGCCCGCCTGCGCGCCGAGCTCGGCGACCGCCGCGCCGCGCTCTCCCGGCCCTTCCCGGTGGCCCTGCTGCACTGGCCGCTCCAGGAGCTGGCCGAGCTCCTCGCGTCCTACCCGACCCTGGCCAGCGAGTACCCCTCGCACGCCGCGCACCTGACGGACATCGAGACGTCCCTGCGCGCCCTGGCCGCTTCGGGCACCACGAACCTCGGCATCGTCACGGCGAGCGTCCCCTCCTTCGAGGCGTTCGCCGCCTCCGAGAAGACCTCCCCGGCCTCCCCCAGCCTCCTGGCCGAGTACGCCACCACCCTCGCCGCCCGCGGCAAGGCCACCCCCTGGCCCCCGTCCCCCACCACCCCCTGCTGGTGCGCCTCGACCAAGCCGTACGCCACCTGCCACGGCGGCCCGCTGCTCTGACCCCGCGCCCGCCCGGTTCAGCCGAAGGGCAGCCGCAGCTGCTCGTGGCCGCGTGCCGTGGCCGCGGGCGGGGCGGGGCGGTGGGCGGCGAGCCCGAGGAGGGCGCGCAGGGCCGCGACCACCTCGGCGGGGGCGTCGCGGACCATCGACGGGGTGGCGCTGACCACGAGGACGCCGTGCGCCTCCAGTCGGAGCCGGCGCCGCAGGGTCGCGTGCCAGGAGTCCCGGGCGTAGTGGTACTCCGCCGAGTCGATCTCCAGGGCCACGCCCTCGTCCGGCCAGTACGCGTCCGGGCTCGCCAGGAAGGCCCCGTCCGGCGTGTACAGCCGGGCGTTCCACAGCGGGGCCGGTAGGTCCGTGGCCGTCAGGGCGTCGCGGGCCCGGGCCTCGGCGATGGAGCGGACCCCGGCCACCAGCTCGGCCGCCGCGCCCCGCACCGCGGGTCGGGCCAGGGCGCGCGCGGCGCGGAGTTCGCCGTGCAGGTCCTGCGGGTGGCACCAGCCGGCCTGGACCACGTTCGCCAGGACCGAGCGGACCAGGTCGGGGTCCTCGGCCCGGGCCGCGAAGTCGGCGGCGGCCCGCAGCGGGCGGGCGCTCGGGATCCCGGACACCGTGATCGTGGCCGGCCAGCGCGCGGTGGTCAGCGGCCGGACCCCGGGAACGGGCGCGACCGTGCGCGGGGCCCGGACCAGGACGTCCAGCGGGGTCGGCGGGGCACCGCGTACGCCGATCAGCGCCAGGGCGGCTCCACCGGTGAGCGCCGCCGCACCGCCGCCGAGGGGATCGCCACCGGCGGGCCCGGCGGCGTACAGGACGGCGGAGAGGGCGCGTTGGCGCTCGTCCGGCGGCCCGGTCTGCAGGAGGTAGACGCGGGGCAGCAGCCGCTGCCAGGGTCCACCGGGTCGGGTGCGGCCGGCGACCGTGGCGGACGGCACCCGGGCGGCCCTGAGCTGGTGGGCGGTCACGAGGTTCAGCTGACGGCGCGCGAGCGGGGCGACGGCCCGGGCGGTGGCGGGGGCGGAGACGGGGACGTGGGCGCTGGAGTGCGTGATCATGCCCGCGATATGCCCGCCGGTCGCGCCGGCACGCCTGGGGCCGGACCTGGCGCGGCCCGCCCCCGGCCTCAGGCAGCCGCTGAGGCCGTCGCCGCTTCCGGGTGGTCGGGAGAGAGGAAGACGATCACCGCGTTCTCGGTGCCGGGCAGCGGGGTGACCTCGTGCCAGCCGAGGCGGCGGTAGGTCGCGACGGTGTCGGTGGCGGCGCGGGCGGTGAGCAGCCAGGCGCGCCCCTCGGGGGCGTCGGCGGTGATCTCCGCGAGCAGGGCCCGGCCCGTGCCCTGGCCGCGGGCGTGGCGGCGCACGGCGAGTTCGTCCACTTCGAGGGCGTCGACCAGCAGCCGGCGGACGCGGGCGGCCCCGAGCTGGGCGCTGACCTGCGCGTAGCCGCGGTCGGCGGGGAAGGGGGCGCGGGTCAGCCAGGCGGTGGCGAAGCCGTCGATGCCGTGGGCGGTCTGGGCGAAGGCGGTGCGGAAGCCGCGGCGGCGGGTGTCGGACTGGAGCCGGGACGCGAACTGGCGAATGGTTTCTTCACCTTCGTTCCACGGCGGTCCCGAGAAGACGTCGGCGTAGGTGTCGACCAGTTCGTCCGTCAGGTCGAGGACGGCCGGTCCGTAGCAGATCACGGTTGTCCGCTCCTGGGGTGGTTGGGGGGTTTCTCTCCTGCGGAGAGCGAATCTACGCCCCCGCGGTTGCCTGGTGTGGCGCATGCCTCGATCGGGAGGTTCCCGGCAGTTCCCGGCAGATCCACCGTGTCGCCGTGTCAAGGGCCGCTGTGGGGCGTTGTCACGGTGGCGCGGCCCGTCCGGAGACCGTGACCGACGGTGGCTGTAGGGGTGTTGGTGGACGGATTCCTGCGTGGACTCGGCGCGTGTGCGCTGGCGTTCTTCCTGGTGCTGGGCGTGGTCGCCATGCTGCCGCCCGGCGTCCCGCACGGCGTCGTGGGCGGGGCCGTGCTGTTGCTCGGCGCCGTGGGTGCCCGTCGCTTCGCGCGGCGGTCGCGTTAGGGGGTGTCTGTCGGATGTGCGCGGGGAAGGAGCGGTGTCCGGTGCGTGCTCTCGGCGTGCCGACCGGAAGCCCGCGTACTGGACGTACTCGGGTTTCCGGTCGGTGCGGCGAGAGTGCGTGCCGGACACCGCGACGCCGCGGACATCCGTCAGACATCCCCTAACCTCGTCGGAGGATCGTTCGAAGCGTAGGACGTCCGTACGGCGGAGGGAATGGACATGGCACAGGTACCGACCTCGGTGGTGGCCGCGGCAGGGCTGGTCGGCGGCTACGCCGTCGCGCGGTGGACGCGCAAGCGGCCCCTGGGCGGGATCGTGCTCGGCGCGGCCGGGATCGCCGCCGGGCGCGAATGGCACCGGCGCGCGGGCGCCCCGGCCGCGGCCGGACTCGGCGCGCTGTACGTCGCCGGCTTCGCCGGATCGCACCCGCTGGCCAAGAAGATCGGCGCCTGGCCCGCGGTCCTCAGCGTGGCCGCCGTCGTGGCCGCCGCGTCCTGGACCGTGGCCGACCGCGACTGAGCCCCGGCGGTCCCCGGGGCGCCGACCCCGGACGGTGACCCCGGCGCCCCCGGTCGGCAGCCCCGGCCACGCCGGCCGGCGGCCCGCCGAAGGTCGGTACAGCCTCCGGCGGGGCTGAACCGGGCGGCGCCGGTCGGCAGCCCCCGGCCGCCGGGCCACCGGTTCCGCTACGCCCCCAGCGCTCGGCTGACCGTGTAGATCGCCAGGCCCGCCAGGGCTCCCACCACCGTGCCGTTGATCCGGATGAACTGCAGGTCGCGGCCGATGTGGGCCTCGATCTTGCGCGAGGTGTGCTCCGCGTCCCAGCCCGCCACCGTGTCCGTGATCAGCGAGGTGATCTCCGTCCGGTAGGTCGTCACGACGTACACCACCGCGCCCTCGATCCACCCCTCCACCTTCGCCTGCAAGCGGCCGTCCGTGGCCAGCCGCGAGCCGAGCGAGATCAAGGACGCCCGCACGCGCAGGCGCAGTTCGCTCTGCTCGTCCTGCGCCGCCGACAGGATCATCGTGCGCACCGCCGACCAGGCCGACGCGATGACGTCCTGGACCTCCCCGCGCGCCAGGACCTCGGACTTGAGCCGCTCCACCCGGGCGCGGGTGTCCGTGTCCGACTGGAGGTCGGCCGCGAAATCGCTCAGGAACCGGTCCACCGCACCGCGCGCCGGGTGCTCCGGCATGTCGCGCATCTCCGTGACGAACCGCAGCAGTTCCTTGTAGACCCGGTCGCCGATCTTCCGGTCCACGAACCGCGGGGTCCAGCCCGGCGCCCCGCCCTGGACCGCGTCCATCACCGACTCGCCGTGCGTGACCAGCCAGTCGTGCGCCTTGACGCACACCAGGTCCACGGCCCGCCGGTGCCCGCCGTCCGCGACGATCCGCTCCAGGGTCTTGCCGAGGCCCGGCGCGATCTCGGCGTTCTCCGCCCGCCGCGTGATCGCCTCCCCGACGACCGCCTGCACGTCGGAGTCGCGCAGCACCGTCAGCGCACCGCGCAGCGCGGTCGCCAGCTCGTCGGTGACCCGGTCGGCGTGCGCGGGCTCGGCCAGCCAGGCACCGAGCCGGCCGCCGATGCCGAGCGCGTGCAGGCGCGTACGGACGACGTCGGAGGAGAGGAAGTTCTCGCCGACGAACTCCCCGAGGGAGACGCCGAGCTGGTCCTTCTTCGTGGGGATGATCGCGGTGTGCGGAATGGGCAGGCCGAGCGGGCGCCGGAAGAGCGCGGTGACCGCGAACCAGTCCGCGAGCGCGCCCACCATGCCCGCCTCGGCCGCGGCCGCCACGTAGCCCGCCCAGCCGCCCGCGCCGCCCGCGTGCTGGGCCCACTTGGCCAGCACGTAGACCAGCGCGACCAGGACCAGCAGGCCGGTCGCCGTCGTCTTCATCCGGCGGACGCCGCGCTGCCGCTCCTCGTCCGCCGCGTTGAAGACGAACTGACCGGATGCCGCTACGGGCGGCCGGGGCGCCGTCGGCGGCGCTCCGGTGCTCGTCCCTGTGTCGTTCACGGGTTCCTGCCTTCCCCCGGGGGCGCCGGTACGTCTGCATAGCATCCGACTCCCGGGGCGGCCGCGGAGTTCCCGCCACCACCCGGCGTGTCCCCGCGCTCACGCGCCGCGGCCCCGTCCGGACCCGCGCCCCGCACGTCCCCGCACGCCCCCGCTACAGCTCCTTGCGCTTCGAGCGGCGCAGCCCCGGGACCTTGCGGGCCTTCTGCTTCACGTCCACCCCGCCCCAGAAGGCCAACCCGTTCACGATCACCCGCGGAGCACCGGGCTCCGGCGCGACGTCCATCTCCCGGTGGTCGAAGGCTCCCATCACCCCGATGCCGTTCACCTCGACCTGCACGCCCGGCGGTACGACGATCTCGATCCCGCCCATGATCGCGACACAGGTGATCACCACCTCGCGCTCCTCGAAACGGGCCTCGCGCAGATCGATCTCGCCCCCGCCCCAGAACGCCACCGCCGAGAAGCGCGGAGGCACCGTCCACGCACCCTTGCGCTGGAAGGCGGACATGATCGCCACGCCCCAGGACGACGTGCCCCGGCCGCCGATCCGCGCGGGCCAGGACTCCCCCGAGGAGGCGCCCGACCGGGGCGCGGGCGCCTTGCTGAAGGACACCGGCCCATCGGCCACCTGCCCCGGCGCCGGAAGGTCGCTGGTCAGGGGCTCCAGCTCGCCGTACGTGCGCGATGCGTAGGTCGCTTCCAGCCGCTCCTCGAACTCGTCCATGCCGAGCCGACCCTCGGCGACGGCGTCGCGCAGGCGCTCCACCACCCGCTCCCGGTCGGCATCGGACGCCCGCAGCTCCGGCAACGGCTTCTCCGGCCGCTCGTCACTCATACGGCACAGCCTATGCAGACGCCCGCCCGAACCGTAGGGGGCACGGACCCCCCGCTCCGCCGCCCCCCTCGATCCCCTACTCCCGCCCCGCGTACATCCGCGCGATCACGTCCTCGATGTCCGGCTCCCGCACCGACAGGTCCACCAGCGGGTACTCCGCCGCCACCGCCGCCACCAGCGGGGCCGCCGAGGCCTCCGCCGGGAAGGCCAGCCACTGCCGCGGCCCCTCCACCTTCACCACGCGCGCACCCGCGACCTCGATCGGCGGCAGGTCCCGCTCCAGGTCGACCACCAGCGTCCGTTCGCCGCGCCCCGCGGGCCCCGCCGCGTGCAGTCCGTCGAGCGGGCCGTCGTACATCAACCGCCCGTGGTCGATCACCATCACCCGCTCGCACAACTGCTCGATGTCCTGGAGGTCGTGGGTGGTGAGCAGCACCGTGGTGCCCGACTCCCCGTTCAGCTCCCGCAGGAACCCGCGCACCTTGGCCTTGCTCACCACGTCGAGCCCGATCGTCGGCTCGTCCAGGTACAGCACGTCCGGATCGTGCAGCAGCGCCGCCGCGATGTCCCCGCGCATCCGCTGCCCCAGCGACAGCTGGCGCACCGGTACGTCGAGCAGCTCACCGAGGTCCAACTGCTCCACGCAGCGCTCCAGATTGCGGCGGAAGCGGTCCGGCGGGATCCGGTACATCCTGCGCACCAGCCCGTAGGAGTCCTTCAGCGGCAGGTCCCACCACAGCGTGGTGCGCTGCCCGAACACCACCCCGATCCGGTGCGCCAACCGCGTGCGCTCGCGCGCCGGATCGATGCCCGCGACCCGCAACCGGCCGCCGGTGGGCGTCAGGATGCCGGTCAGCATCTTGATCGTGGTGGACTTCCCGGCCCCGTTGGGCCCGATGTAGCCGACCATCTCGCCCCGCGCGACCCCGAAGCTGATCCCGTCCACGGCCTTGACCTGCCGCTTCTCCCGACGCAGCAGGCCGGTCCGGCGCCGCACGTCGAAGACCTTGCGTACGTCCACCAGCTCGATCAGCGGTTCCACCACTGCGCTCCTCGCTCCCTCGTCCGCATCGACACCCACGTCCACACCCACATCCACGCCCCTCAGCTCCCGGTGCTCCGGTAGGAGCGCAGCCCCGCCCGCCACGCCAGCGACGCCGGTACGAGGACCAGCCCCGCGACCAGCGGGCTCACGAACGCCAGCCACCCCGGCAGCCCCAGCGGGTCGGGCCGCCCCAGCACGTACAGGGCCGGCAGCCAGTTCACGAAGGCCAGCGGCACCACGAAGGTCACCCCGCGCAGCAGCTCCTTGCCGAAGACCGTCGGCGGGTACTGGAGCATCGTGTTGCCGCCGTAGGTGAAGGAGTTCTGCACCTCGGCCGCGTCACCGGCGACGAACTGGAACGCCGCCCCCGCCACCATCACCGCCCCGAAGATCGCGGCCCCCGCCAGCACCATCACCGGCAGCAGCAGCACCCGGACCGGCGTCCAGTCCACGTCCAGCGCCGACACCGCCCAGCCCAGCACCCCCAGCCCCTGCACCACCCGGCCGAGCCGCCGCAGCGCGAACCGGTCCGCCGCGACCTGCGCCAACACCGGCACCGGGCGCACCAGCATCGTGTCGAGCGAGCCGTCGCGGATCCGGACCCCGATCCGGTCCGTATTGCCGAGCAGCAGGTCGGCGAGGCCCAAGGACGCCGAGCTGGACCCGTACAGCAGGGCGATCTCCGGCAGGGTGAAGCCGCCGAGGACGTGGACGTGTCGGAACATGATGGAGATCGCGACGAAGTCCAGCAGGCTCCCGGCCGCGTTGCCGAAGAGGGCGATGAGGAAGGAGCTCCGGTAGGTCATCGTCGCGCGGATCCACATCGCCACGATCAGGCCGTAACCGCGGAGCCCGGCGCCCGCCTGCCGCCAGAACCCGAGCCGCTCCCCCAGCACGTGCACCGACTCAGCCACCCTGGACCACCACCTTGCGCGTCGCCGCCGACTGCACCAGCCGACCCGTGCCCAGCAGCGCGCACGCCCACACGGCCTGGAAGCCGAGCGCCCGCGCCGTGCCCGCGACCCCCGCGTGCTTGCCCATCAGCACGTCCAGCGGCACCTGGAGCATCGCGCTCCAGGGCAGCATCCGGACCACCTCGCCGAACCCGCCGGGGAAGACGGTCAGCGGCAGCAACATCCCGGAGAAGAAGATCGAGACGAGGGTGGCCATCATGTTGATCCCCGACCCGTCCAACAGCCAGAAGGCGCACAGCCCCAGCAGGTAGCGCAACGCGAAGCTCACGACCAGCCCCAGCAGTACGGACACCAGGAAGAGCAGCCAGCGCCCCGGCGCCGTGGGCAGCGCGAGCCGGAAGGCGAGCGCCCCGGCGAGCAGCGGGACCACCCCGCGCCCCAGCAACTGGAAGGCGGCCCGCCCCATGTCGGCGGCCAACCACCACATCTGGAGGTCCGCGGGGCGGTAGAGGTCGACGGCGATGTCACCCGTTCGGATGCGCTCCTGCATCTCCTCCTGGAAGCCGCCGCCGATGAGCGCGCCCGCGGCGAGCAGCGACTGGCTGACCCAGACGAAGGTCAGCGCCTGCGCCTGGTCGTAGCCGCCGAGGCCCGGTCGTTGGTCCCACAGCGCGATGTAGGTGTAGGCCACGATGAAGCCGAAGACGGTGTTGGTGAACACGCCCGCGGCGGTCGCCGTTCCGTAAGTGGCGTAGCGGCGGAAGCCGCCCGCCGCGATCGCCGCATAGAGGTGCGCGGTCCGGTGCACCGATTCCTCCGTTTGCACGTTGTTCCTACGACGGCCAAAGCGCGCGAGCTTAGTGCGGTGGGGCGATCCACGCGAGGGAATTACCCCCGTCCGGCGCGGAATCATTGGCCATCGGGTAGACACCATTAGGTACAGACACGGATATTTCGTATGGCGCCGAGGAGCCCTGGAGACATGAGCGACCAGTCACCACCGCCGGGCTGGACCCCTCGGGACCCGGACACCCCCGCCGAACCACCGGCCGAGCCGGACGCCGTACCCACCCCCACGCCCACCCCCACGCCCGAGCCGGAGCCGGAGCCGGAGACCACCGCCGCCGAGCCGGCCGCCACCGAGCCCGAGGCCGAGGCCGCCACCGAGCCCGAGCCCACGCCCGTACGCGAGCCCGAGTCCGCGCCCGCACCCGAGCCCGAGTCCGCGCCCAAGGCCGAGGCCGCACCCGCGGCCACCGTCGGGCCCGCGCCCGCGCCGAAGCCCGCCCCCGCCGCGGAAGCCACAGCGGCAGCGGCAACGGCGGCCACCGCCCCGCCCAAGGGTTCGCGGCCGCCCAAGGGCCCCCGGCCGCCCAAACGCAAGCGGACCGGTTGGCGCCGCGCCCTCCCCACCTGGCGGATGCTGCTCGGCGCGTTCCTGCTGCTGCTCCTCCTGATCAGCGGCGTCCTGATCGCGGGCTACCTCCTGGTGAAGATCCCGCCCGCCAACGCCGCGGCCACCGCCCAGTCCAACGTGTACCTGTACTCCGACGGCTCCCCGCTCGCCCGCGACGGCGAGGTCAACCGCGTCAACGTCTCGCTCTCCGAGATCCCCCGGAGCGTCCAGGAGGCCGTACTCGCCGCCGAGGACCGGGACTTCTACTCCGAACGGGCGGTCGACCCCAAGGCGATGCTGCGCGCCGCCTGGAACACGGCGACCGGCAAGGGCACCCAGTCCGGCTCCACCATCACCCAGCAGTACGTCAAGAACTACTACCTGGGCCAGGAACAGACGGTGGAGCGGAAGGCCAAGGAGTTCTTCATCGCGATCAAGCTCGGCCGGGAGAAGTCCAAGGACTACATCCTGGAGGGCTACCTGAACACCAGCTACTTCGGCCGCAACGCCTACGGCATCCAGGCCGCCGCCCAGGCCTACTACGGCAAGGACGTCAGCAAGCTGACCACCGCCGAGGGCGCCTACCTGGCCACCCTGCTCAACTCCCCCAGCGCCTTCGACGTCGTCGCCCACCCCCAGGGCCGCCCCCGCGCGCTCGCCCGCTGGAACTACGTGCTCGACGGCATGGTGAAGAAGGGCTGGATGCCCGAGGCCGAACGGGCCGCCACCACCTTCCCCGAGCCCGGCAAGGTCCGTCCGGCCGCCGGCCTCTCGGGCCAGCGCGGCTACCTGGTCGAGGCGATCAAGGAGTACATCGTCGATCGCAAGATCCTCGACGACAAGACCTTCTCCGAAGGCGGCTACCGCATCACCACCACCATCGACAAGCGCCGCCAGAACGCCTTCGTCGACGCCGTGCAGAAGCAGATGCTGAGCAAGCTCGACCCGGAGACCAACAAGGCGGACCGGGTCGTCCGCGCGGGCGGCGCCTCCATCGACCCGGCCACCGGCAAGGTCGTCGCGCTCTACGGCGGCATCGACTACACCAAGCAGTACGTCAACAACGCCACCCGACACGACTTCCAAGTGGCCTCCACCTTCAAGCCGTTCGTCTTCACCTCCGCCGTCGAGAACGACTCGCGCACCCAGGACGGCCGCACGATCACCCCGAACACCCTCTACAACGGGACCAACAAGCGTCCGGTGGTCGGCAGTCGGATCCCCTTCGCCCCCTCCAACGAGGACGACGCCACCTTCGGGAACATCACCGTCCGCACCGCCACCGACCTCTCCGTCAACGCCGTGTACGCGCAGATGGCGGTCGACGTCGGCACCGACAAGGTCAAGAAGACGGCCATCGACCTCGGCATCCCCGAGAGCACCCCCAACTTCGACGCGGGCCCGGCCATCGCGCTCGGCACGGTGCAGGCCAGCGTCCTCGACATGACCCAGGCCTACGCGACCCTCGCCGACCACGGCCGCCAGACCCCGTACACCTTCGTCGAGAAGATCTCCAAGGGCGACGACACGGTCCCCCTCCCGGACCGCTCCGGGCGCCAAGCCGTCACCCGCGAAGCCGCCGACACCACCACGTCGATGCTGGTCAGCGTGGTCGACAACGGAACGGGTACGGCCGCCCTCGCCGCCGGACACCCCGCGGCGGGCAAGACCGGCACCGCCGAGCAGGACCGGGCCGCCTGGTTCGCGGCGTACACCCCGGACCTGGTCACGGTCGTCTCGATCATGGGCCAGGACCCGGACAAGGGCACCACCGAGCCCCTCTACGGCGCCCTCGGCGAGCCGCGCATCAGCGGCGGCGGCTACCCGGCCCGGATCTGGGCGGCGTACACGAAGGCGGCGCTCGCCGGCAGCGACCCGCAGGAGTTCGACCTGGACCTCCAGCCCGGTGGCGGCCTGCCGCCCCCGCCGCCGCCGGTCACGCCGGACACCCCGTTCACCCGCCCCCCGGCCACCGACAACGGCGGCACCACCGGAACCCCCGGCACCGGAGGCACCACCGGCACCCCCAGTAACGGCGGCACCACGGGCACCCCGAGCAACGGAGGAACCACCACCACCGGCACCCCGAGCAACGGCGGCACCACCTCCGGGAACCGCGGCGGCACCACCCAGGGAGACCAGGGCGGCACCACCGCGGGCGACCAGGGCGGCACCACGGCGGCCACCCAGGGCGGTACGACGACCCAGGGCGACCGCGGCGGCACGACGGTGGGCCCGGACCTGTTCGGCCAGTGACCGCCCGGTCAGTGACCGGAGGTCGCCTTGAGCCCCACGACGGCGACCAGCAGCAGACAGATGAAGAAGATCCGGGCGGCGGTCACGGGCTCACCGAGGACCGCCATTCCCAACACCGCCGCCCCGGCCGCGCCGATGCCGACCCACACGCCGTACGCCGTACCGATCGGCAGCGTCTTCGCGGCGTAGGACAGCAACACCATGCTCGCGACGATCCCGGCGCCGGTGAACACACTGGGCCACAGCCGGGTGAAACCCTCGGTGAACTTCATGCCGATCGACCAGCCGACTTCGAGCAGACCGGCGAGCAGAAGCAGGATCCATGCCATGACGGGCACCTCCGGACGAGAACGGACATCAGGTGCGTCGTCTTGTCGGACCCGGTACGGCGCGTCTCGTCGGGAATCCCCTCCACCGTAGCAAAGGCCCCGGGAGGAAAGGCCGAAGGGCCGGTGACCTCGGTCACCGGCCCTTCGACGCGCTCCTGACGGATTCAGAGGTAGAGACCGGTCGAATCCTCAGCGCCTTCCAGCCGCTCCGCGGCCACGGCGTGCAGGTCCCGCTCGCGCATCAGGATGTAGGTCGCCCCGCGCACCTCGACCTCGGCCCGGTCCTCCGGGTCGTACAGCACCCGGTCGCCCGGCTCCACGCTGCGCACGTTCTGCCCGACCGCCACCACGGCGGCCCAGGCGAGCCGCTTGCCCACCGCGGCCGTCGCCGGGATCAGGATCCCGCCACCCGAGCGGCGCTCGCCCTCGGGCGTGTCGGACCGTACGAGCACGCGGTCGTGCAGCATGCGGATGGGCAGCTTGTCGTCGTGGGTGCTGTTCTCGCTCACGCCCCGAACCTACCCGTCCGTATCAGGCGCGCTTGCGGCGGGCGCCCAGCGCCAGCAGCCCGACGAGGGCCACGGCCACCAGCGCGACGGGCACGATCCGCTCGATGCGCGGGGCCCCGCCCTCGTCGCGCAGCCCGCCCTTCACATCGGTGACGAGCCGGTTGACGGCGACGAAGGCGCGGCCCGCGGTGTGGTCCACGGCTCCGGCGACCTTGGCCTTGGCGTCCCCGACAATCGTCTTCGGGTGCATGCGCACGCCGATCTCGTCGAGCGTCTCGGCGAGCTGCTCGCGCCTGCGGACGATGTCCGCCTCGATCTGCTCGGGGGTCCTGGCTTCCGGCACCGCGCTGCCTCCGTCGTCGTGGTCCTGGTCGTAAGGGGCGTAGTCCGCCGTGAACAGTCTGTCAGCTTAGTCTCGTCCCGTACCGATCCCCTCCCGAGGAGACTGCTGAGACATGAGCGAGCGACTGCAGCCCGGCGACACCGCACCCGCCTTCACCCTGCCCGACGCGGACGGCAACGAGGTCTCGCTCGCCGACCACAAGGGCCGCAAGGTCATCGTCTACTTCTACCCGGCGGCCCTCACCCCGGGCTGCACGAAGCAGGCCTGCGACTTCACCGACAACCTCGCCCTGCTGGCCACGGCCGGCTACGACGTCATCGGCGTCTCCCCCGACAAGTCGGAGAAGCTGGCGAAGTTCCGCGAGAAGGAGCACCTGAAGGTCACCCTGGTCGGCGACCCCGAGAAGGAGGTCCTGACGGCCTACGGCGCCTACGGCGAGAAGAAGCTGTACGGCAAGACCGTCACCGGCGTCATCCGCTCCACGGTGGTCGTGGACGAGGAGGGCAAGGTCGAGCACGCCTTCTACAACGTCAAGGCCACCGGCCACGTAGCCAAGATCATCAAGGACCTGGGCATCTGACCCACCCTCCCCGAGCGGAGCGGCCCGCACCCCGGCAGCGGTTTCCAGGGGTGCGGGCCGCTCTGCTCATCGGACGAAACCCCCCGTAACCGTCCGACCATCGGCCCGTTACTCCGTACGAGGTCCGCACACGCGGCCGGAACCGGAGGGATTCGAGGATGCCGATCAGCCCGTACACGAAGGAACGCCTGTCGGAGGCGGCAAGCGCGTCGCGCACGCTGACGGAGGCGCTGAAACGGTTGGGGGTGGACCCGAAGGGCAGCTCGCGACGCTACCTGTTCGACCGGATGCGGAAGCTGGGCGTGGAGGTGACCCACTTCGAGCGGGAGGGGGTGAAGTGGACCCGGGAGATCCTCTCGGAGGCCGTCGCCGCCTCGACCACGATGTGCGAGGTGCTACGGCGACTCGGCCTCGACGTGGTGGGCGGCCACCACACCCACATCAGCCGCAGGGTGAAGGCGTACGGCATAGATACGTCGCATTTCCAACTGCCGTCCTCAGCAGGACGGCCCAAGGTCCGGCGAACTGCCGAGACGACCCTGGTCAAGCAGGAAAAGGCTCATTCACGCCGCACGCAGAGCGAACAGCTCAAGAGCGCGCTCGCGGCGCTGGGCATCCCCAACCGGTGCCACGAGTGCGGGAACGACGGCACGTGGCAGGGGTGTCCCCTGCCGCTGGAGGTCGACCACATCAACGGCGACTGGAGCGACAACCGGCCGGAGAATCTGCGCTTGCTCTGCCCCAACTGCCACTCCACCACGGACACGTACCGGGGCCGCGCCAAGGGGCGCCGATGAACTCGCGCAACGACTACACCCGTGAACTCCTGGCAGAGGCCGCGACACGGTGCCAGGACATCGACGAGGTGATCGCCCACTACGGCATCGAGCCACATCCCCAGCGGCTCAAGCAGTACCTCATGCGCCGGTTCGCCGCCTATGGGATCGACATCTCCCACTTCAAGCGGCGGACGTACATACGCCACGAACAGCCGGACACGGCGACCCTGGTGGCCGCCGTCGCGGCATCGGAGTCGTTGGCCGAGGCGCTGCGGCACCTCGGCCGGCCCGACGCCTTCGCCTGGAGGGCGTCTCTGAAGAACTGGATCCACGAGGCAGGGCTCGACACATCGCACTTCCTGGGACAGGCGCATCAACGCGGCAAGCCGGGATTCATCGCGCCCCGGCCCGCCTCGGACATCCTCGTCCGACACGAGCGCGACCGACGCACCAGAAGCGTTCTCATCCGACGAGCCCTGCACGAGGTCGGTGTTCCTGACGTGTGCGCGCAGTGCGGCACAAGCCCGGAATGGCGAGGCCGGCCGATGACCCTGGAGGTCGATCACATCGACGGCGACTGGAAGGACGACCGTCGCGAGAACCTGCGACTGCTCTGCCCGAACTGCCACGCGGTGACCAGCACCTGGTGCAGGGGCGGTCGGCGCGTCCACTAGAGGTCGGGAATCCGCTCCCGCCACAGCACACTCGGCAGTAGAGTGTGTCTGGCATGCGCCCGTACGCCAACAGGCTTGAGCGGTGATCTTTAGGTGGTCATGTATGTCGGTTCGAATCCGATCGGGCGTACCACGTAAATGAGGCGGGCCCCCCTTCCGGGGGGCCCGCCTCATCGCGTCAGCCCAGGAGTTCCCGGACCACCGGCGCGAGCGCGCGGAAGGCCTGGCCTCGGTGGGAGATGGCGTTCTTCTCCGCCGCCGTCAGTTCGGCGCAGGTGCGGGACTCGCCCAGCGGCTGGAGGATCGGGTCGTAGCCGAAGCCGCCGGTGCCGGCGGGGGTGTGGCGCAGGGTGCCCAGGAGGCGGCCCTCGACGACGCGTTCGGTGCCGTCCGGGAGGGCGAGGGCGGCGGCGCAGGCGAAGTGGGCCGCGCGGTGCTCGTCGCCGATGTCGCCGAGCTGGGCCAGCAGGAGGTCCAGGTTGGCTTGGTCGTCGCCGTGGGTGCCGGCCCAGCGGGCCGAGAAGATGCCGGGGGCGCCGTTCAGCACGTCCACGCAGAGCCCGGAGTCGTCGGCGACGGCCGGGAGCCCGGTGGCCTGCGCCAGGGCGTGGGCCTTGAGCAGGGCGTTCTCGGCGAAGGTGACGCCGGTTTCCTTGACGTCGGGGATCTGCGGGTACGCGTCCGCGCCGACCAGCTCGTGCGGCAGGCCGGCGTCGGACAGGATGGCCCGCAGTTCGGTGACCTTGCCCGCGTTGCGGGTGGCCAGGATCAGGCGGGGGCGGGCCGGGGGCGTGGTGGGCGTGGAGGTCATGTCCTCATTATCCCGTCGGCCCGGATGCGATCAGAAGGCGGCCTAGCCGGGGGTGCAGACCTTCGAGATCTCCTTGGCGGCGTCGGCGACCGGGGTGATGTCCGGGGCCTTGTTGCCGCTCTCTATGGAGGTGCGGACGTTCTGGACGGCCTTGGTCATGGAGTCGACCGCCTTGCCGAGGTCGGCGTTGCCGGTCTGGTCGCCGACCTTCTTCAGGTTCTGCTCGATCTGGTTGAGCGCGTTCTGGGCGTCCTGGGGGCTGTTGCCCGCCTGGGAGACGGCCTGCTGGAGGTCGTTCGCGCCGTCCGTGATGGCCACCGCCGTGTTCGCGCAGTCCATCGCCGTGGAGATCGCGTCGCAGGAGGTCAGGGCGGGCACGGCGAGCGCGGCCGCCAGCAGGACGGCGGACAGGCGACGGTACTGGGACATGCGGGCTCCCCCGGTGGCCGGATACGTGGACGGGCGCACGGCTTTGACACCGTGCGCCCGTACTCGTCATGACGCGGGACCGCGCCCCGCGGTTGCTACAGCTCGGTCGCTACAGCTCCAGGGCGCCGCGCTGGATGGCCTCCAGGTCGGCGCAGCCGCCCGCGGCGAGGTCGAGCAGGGCGTTGAGTTCCTTGCGGTCGAAGGGCTGGCCCTCGGCGGTGCCCTGGACCTCGACGAAGCGGCCGTCGCCGGTGCAGACGACGTTCATGTCGGTCTCGGCGCGGACGTCTTCCTCGTAGCAGAGGTCGAGCAGCGGCTCGCCGTCGACGATGCCGACGCTGACGGCGGCGACGGTGCCGGTGAGCGGCTTGCGGCCGGCCTTGATCAGCTTCTTCTGCTGGCCCCAGGCGATGGCGTCGGCGAGGGCGACGTAGGCGCCGGTGATGGCCGCGGTGCGGGTGCCGCCGTCGGCCTGGAGGACGTCGCAGTCCAGGACGATGGTGTTCTCGCCGAGGGCCTTGTAGTCGATGACGGCGCGCAGCGAGCGGCCGATGAGGCGGGAGATCTCGTGGGTGCGGCCGCCGATCTTGCCGCGTACGGACTCGCGGTCGCCGCGGGTGTTGGTCGAGCGGGGCAGCATCGAGTACTCGGAGGTGACCCAGCCTTCGCCGCTGCCCTTGCGCCAGCGCGGGACGCCTTCGCTGAAGGAGGCGGTGCAGAAGACCTTGGTGTCGCCGTAGGAGATGAGGACGGAGCCCTCGGCGTGCTTGCTCCATCCGCGTTCGATGGTGACCGGGCGGAGCTGTTCGGGCGTACGGCCGTCGATGCGAGACATGGCTCCGAGCCTAGCCGGTGCGCGCCCGCCCCACGGCGCTGCGCGAAAGACCCCGCCCGGTACGGCCGGACGGGGTCTTTCGTGTGCGGCCGCCGGGGCGGCCGGGGTGTGCGAGCCGGGTGGGCTCAGCTCACATCATGTCTTCGATGTCGGCGGCGATCGGGTCGGCGTCGGTGCCGATGACGACCTGGATCGCGGTGCCCATCTTGACGACGCCGTGGGCGCCGGCGGCCTTCAGCGCGGCCTCGTCGACCTTGCTCGGGTCGATGACCTCGGTGCGCAGGCGCGTGATGCAGCCCTCGACCTCTTCGATGTTCTCGATACCGCCGAGCCCGGCGACGATCTTCTCAGCCTTGGTGGCCATCTGTTTCTCCCTGAGTTCTACGAAGAACGAGTCTCGGCGACGCACACTCCGCGTGAGCATCCGCTCTGTCACGGTAGCTCACGCTTGGCACGGTTGGCCCATTTACGTGGGCACATGTCCGGTATATGCCGAATCATAACGATCAGCATCAGCCTGGACGCGACCGCGCCGGAAGTGGTCTACACCAGTGTGCCGCAAGTGTCGCAACTGCCAAAAACGGGCCGCTCCGACGGCCGGCCAGGGAGGACGCCGATGAGCGCGAGCAGCGCCGCAGCAGTGCCGCAGCAGAAGTGGTGGAACGGCATTTTCCAGGGGCTCCAGAAGATGGGCCGCAGCCTCCAGCTGCCGATCGCCGTCCTCCCCGCGGCCGGCCTCCTCAACCGACTCGGCCAGGACGACGTCTTCGGCAAGACCGGGCTGGGCTGGACGGACGTCGCCAAGGTGATGGCGAGCGCGGGCGGCGCCCTGCTCAACTCCGACCTGGGCCTGCCCCTCCTCTTCTGCATCGGCGTGGCCATCGGCATGGCCAAGAAGGCCGACGGATCGACCGCCCTCGCGGCGGTCGTCGGCTTCCTCGTCTACCGGGGCGTCCTGCACGCCTTCCCCAAGTCGTGCCCGGAGGGCACCAAGGACATCGGGGGCGGCTGCCTGGGGCAGGGCGACTCCTTCGCGGAGTACACCTTCCAGAACCCGGGGGTCTTCGGCGGCATCGTCATGGGCCTGCTGGCCGCGTGGTTCTGGCAGCGCTACCACCGGGTGAAGCTGGTCGACTGGCTCGGCTTCTTCAACGGCCGCCGGCTCGTCCCGATCATCATGGCCTTCGTCGCGATCGCGTTCGCCGTGATCTGCCTGGGGATCTGGCCGGCGATCGGCGACGCGCTGGAGAGCTTCTCGGACTGGCTGGTGGGGCTCGGCTCGTGGGGCGCCGGGATCTTCGGCGTCGCGAACCGCGCGCTGTTGGTGATCGGCCTGCACCAGTTCCTGAACGTGCCGGTGTGGTTCCAGTTCGGCAGCTTCACCAAGCCGGACGGCCAGGTGGTCCACGGCGACATCGCGATGTTCCTGGCGGGCGACCCGAAGGCGGGACAGTTCCTGTCCGGCTTCTTCCCCATCATGATGTTCGCGCTGCCCGCGGCGGCGCTGGCGATCACGCACTGCGCGAAGCCCGCCCGGCGCAAGCAGGTGGGCGGGCTGATGCTGTCGGTGGGCCTGACGTCCTTCGTCACCGGCATCACCGAGCCGCTGGAGTACTCCTTCCTGTTCATCGCGCCGCTGCTGTACGCGATCCACGCCGTGCTGACGGGCGTGTCGATGGCGGTCACCTGGGCGCTGGGGGTGCACGACGGCTTCAGCTTCTCGGCGGGCCTGATCGACTACCTGCTGAACTGGAACCTCGCCACCAAGCCGTGGATGATCATTCCGATCGGCCTCTGCTTCGCGGTGGTCTACTACGTCGTCTTCCGCTTCGCCATCACGAAGTTCAATCTCGCGACACCGGGCCGGGAGTCGGACGAGGAGATCGCGCAGATGGAGCTGGACAACATCAAGTAGCGCGGCGCGGCCACGCACCGCCGCGCACCGCGCGAGTCGCCGCGCGACATAGAGCACCAAACGGGACGGATGGCCTTCCGTCCCGGGCACGAAGGCCTTCGGACCCCTCGGGTCCGGGGGCCTTTGTCGTTCATGTCCAGATGTGTCTGCCGCCACGGAATTGGTGGGTTCCTTACGCAGACCTCACCGTGCTACAACTGGTCTACACCACTTAGTGGTGTAGACCACGCGGGTCCAACGGACCCCGGTCCCCCCTTTCTGAGACGTCGCCTCCCCCTTCCACATCCCCGGGCGGCGCCTTGCCCAATGGAGGAAGTTGATGAGTACGGCCACCGCCGCACCCGCGAAGAAGCGGGGCTCCGGCCTGATGCAGGGCATGCAGAAGGTCGGTCGCAGCCTCCAGCTGCCCGTCGCCGTTCTGCCCGCCGCCGCGATCCTCCTGCGCCTCGGCCAGGACGACGTCTTCGGCAAGGACGGTCTGCACTGGGGCAAGGTCGCCGCGGTCTTCGCGAAGGCCGGTGACGGTGTCTTCGCGAACCTCGCCCTGCTGTTCTGTGTCGGTGTCGCCATCGGTTACGCGAAGAAGGCGGACGGTTCGACCGCCCTCGCCGCGCTCGTCGGCTTCCTCGTCTACAAGAACGTACTGACCGCGTTCCCGATCGACGGTTCGATCACCGCGGCGTTGCCGGCCGGCAAGCCGCAGGACCCGGGCGTGCTCGGCGGCATCATCGTCGGTCTCGTGACCGCGATCATCTGGGAGAAGTACCACCGCACCAAGCTGGTGGACTGGCTCGGCTTCTTCAACGGCCGCCGTCTCGTCCCGATCCTCATGGCCTTCATCGGCACCGCCTTCGGCGTCTTCTTCGGTCTCGCCTGGGGCCCGGTCGGCGACGCGCTGGCCAGCTTCGGTGACTGGCTGATCGGCCTCGGTTCGGTCGGCGCCGGCATCTACGGCGTGTTCAACCGCGGTCTGATCCCGGTCGGCATGCACCAGTTCCTGAACACGTTCTTCCAGCAGCAGGTCGGTTCCTTCACCAAGCCCGACGGTTCCATCGTCACCGGTGAGATCCCGCGCTTCTTCGCCGGTGACCCGACCGCCGGTCAGTTCATGTCGGGCTTCTTCCCGATCATGATGTTCGGCCTCCCGGCCGCCGCGCTCGCCATCGCCCACTGCGCCAAGCCCAGCCGCCGCAAGGTCGTCATGGGCATGATGGTCTCCCTCGCGCTGACCTCCTTCATCACGGGCGTCACCGAGCCGATCGAGTTCACCTTCCTCTTCCTCGCCCCGCTCCTGTACGCCGTCCACGCGGTGCTGACCGGTCTCTCCATGGCCGTCACCTGGGGCCTCGGCGTGCACGACGGATTCGGCTTCTCGGCCGGCCTGATCGACTACCTGCTGAACTGGAAGCTCGCCACGAACCCGTGGATGATCATCCCGATCGGCCTGTGCTTCGGTGCGATCTACTACGTCGTCTTCCGCTTCGCCATCACGAAGTTCAACCTTCCGACGCCGGGCCGCGAGTCCGACGAGGAGATCGCCGAGATGGAGAAGGCCGAGGCGAAGTAAGCCCCGGCCGCACCGCGCCCCCCCGGGGCGTCCGGCGCGCACATCAAGGTCCGAAGCCCCTGTACTTCCCTCCGGAAGACAGGGGCTTCGGCCGTTGTGCGTTGCCTAGCCTGGTAACCATGACAGAACAGCGCATTCTCGACCTTGACCGCGAACAACTCGCCGCCCTGCGCGGGCGGGCCCTGACCCGGGCCGTGGCCGCCGCCGAGGGGCGGACCATGGTCGCCGAGGTCTTCGGCGAACGCGCCGCGCTGTCCCCGCACCCGGACGGCCGAGGGGTGCACAACGCCGAGCTGGTCGCCGCCTTCGGCGCGGACATCGTCGTGCTGAACCTCATCGAGCGCGCCTGGGACGGGGAGCGGCTGCGGCTGCCGGGGCTGGGCGAGTTCGCGTCGTTCACGGAGCTGGCCCAGGTGATCGGCCGGCCGATCGGCGTGAACCTGGAGCCCGGCGACGTACCGGAGATCCGCCGGGCGAAGCCCGAGTACGCCAAGCGACTGATCGACATGGGGGCGGCGATGCTGTGCATCACCGCGAACCCGGGTACGGGCGGCTCGTACGACGCGATGGCCCGGGTGACCGAGGAGCTGCGCCGCGGACTGGGCGCCGACGCGGCCCTGTGGTCGGGCAAGATGCACCACGCCGGGCACCCGGAGCGGGTGACCACGGCCCGGCTGACCGCGCTGGTGGACGCGGGCGCCGACGGGGTCGTCATGCCGCTGCCCGGCACGCTGCCCGGGGTGACGCGGGAGCTGGCGGCCGAGGCGGTGGCGGCGGTGCAGGACGCGGGCGCGATCGTGATGGGCGCCATCGGGACGAGCCAGGAGGGCAGCCACGCGAACGTGGTCCCGCAGCTCGCCCTGAACGCGAAGGAGGCGGGCTTCGACGCCCACCACTTCGGCGACTCCTACCTCCCGGGGATGTGCGACCCCGAGGTCATGTACGCGTACTCCGTGGCCATCCGCGGCCGGCGCCACACCTGGAACCGGATGGCCCTCTCCGGCCGGCGCGCCCGTTAGTACCCCTGGGGATCAGACCTCGTAGACCTCGCCCGCCCGGGCGAGGTCCACCCGGCCCCCGTACACGGCGCGGGCGTCGGCGAGGTTGCGCTCTGCGTCGGTCCACGGCGGGATGTGGGTCAGGACGAGCCGCCCGACCCGGCCGTCGCGGGCGAACTCCCCGGCCTCGCGGCCGTTGAGGTGGAGGTCGGGGATGTCCTCCTTGCCGTGCGTGAACGAGGCCTCGCAGAGCAGCAGGTCCACGTCCTCGGCGAGCAGGCCCAGCTCGGCGCAGACCCCGGTGTCACCGGAGTACGTCAGCGAGCGCCCGCCGTGTTCGAGCCGGATGCCGTAGGACTCGATGGGGTGGGACACGCGCTCGGTGCGGACCTGGAAGGGGCCGATCTCGAAGGTGCCGGGCTTGAGGGTGCGGAAGTCGAAGACCTCGCTCATGGAGCGCTCGTCCGGGACGTCCTCGTAGGCCGTGGTCAGGCGCTTCTCGGTGCCCTCGGGGCCGTAGACGGGGATGGTCCCGCAGCGGCCGCCCTCGTGGCGGTAGTAGCGGGCGACGAAGTAGCCGCACATGTCGATGCAGTGGTCCGCGTGCAGGTGGCTGAGGAAGACGGCGTCGAGGTCGTACAGACCGCAGTGTCGCTGCAGCTCACCGAGGGCGCCGTTGCCCATGTCGAGGAGCAGCCGGAAGCCGTCGGCCTCGACGAGGTAGCTCGAGCAGGCCGATTCCGCGGAGGGGAACGAGCCGGAGCAGCCGACGACGGTGAGCTTCATGGAGACAAGAACCTCCGTGGACGGTCCGTGGAGGTTACACGGATACGGGGAGGGCGACGGGGGCGTGCGTGGAGTCGAGCGTAAAGCGCGAATCGTCCCGTCGCTCCTCCGCGGCGGGCCGTTGTGGGGCAACTCACCTGCGGTGTCACCCGGTGGAGCGACGGCCCGTACACGGGTTGCCGCGCACGGGACGGGTGCGGGCCGTGCGGGCGGGTGGGGGCGCGGTTACGGTCGATGCATGGACACGTCCTGGTGGCCCGGGGTGGCGGCGGTGGTCGCCGTGGGCCTCGTGCTGCTGGTGGCGGGGCGGCGGAAGGCGGCGGTGCGGCCGGGGCGGACCGTGGCGGCCGGGCACGGTCCGGGGCCGGCGCCGCAGCCGGTGGCGCGCGAGTTGTGGTGCCTGGCGGACGGCCGCTCCTACCTGGTCCTGGCGGTACGGGGGCCGCGTGCGCGGGTCGCGCCGGTGACCGGGAAGTACCGGGACGCCCGGCCGGGAGTGATCGCGCTGCCGCCGGGGGTGCTCGGGGCGGCGCACGGCCGGGCCTCGTTCGTGGAGGCGGACCGGGCGCGGGAGGTCTCGGTGTGGGAGCTGCGTCGGCGGGTCGGTTCCGTGGATCCTGCGGTGTGGGACCAGGTGAAGGGGCTCGGACTCGGAGGTGAGGGCCGGTGACACGGTCGAGATCGGGGTCGACGGGGACCCCGGGGGTGCGGCTGCGGCGCGTCTACGATCCCCCGGACCCGGCGGCGGACGGCGTCCGCGTGCTGGTGGACCGGCTGTGGCCGCGCGGGCTGGCGAAGGCGGTGGCCGCGGTGGACGAGTGGCCCAAGGAGCTCACCCCGTCGGCGGAGCTGCGCACGTGGTTCCACGGCGGGGGCGGGGACTTCGAGGAGTTCCGCGAGCGGTACGAGGCGGAGCTGGCCGGGGCCGGGGCGGTGGCCGCGCTGGAGCGGCTGCGGGGCCTGGCGGCGGCCGGGCCCCTGACCCTCCTGACCGCGGTCAAGGACCCGTCGTCCAGCCACGCCGCGGTCCTGGCCGCCCTCCTGACCCCCTGACCCGGGGGCCGCCCCGGCACACCAGCCCGCCCGGCGTTTGAGGGCCCGCCGGAGGCCGGTACAGCCTCCGGCGGCGCCTCAAACTCCCCCAGCTACCGCTGGGAGGTACCCCCGGGCGAGGCTGAATCGGCAGCACCTGCACCAGCACGGGCAAAACCACCCGGGCAAAACCAGCCCGCCCGGCGATTGAGGGCCCGGCGAGGCCTAGGCCCAGAGCTGGCCCTGGAGGACTTCGATGGCCTCTTCCGTCGTGGCCGCCGTGTAGACGCCCGTCGACAGGTACTTCCACCCGCCGTCGGCGACGACGAAGACGATGTCCGCGGACTCGCCGGCGGCGACCGCCTTGCGGCCCACGCCGATCGCCGCGTGCAGCGCGGCCCCGGTGGAGACGCCGGCGAAGATGCCCTCCTGCTGGAGCAGTTCCCGGGTGCGGGTGACCGCGTCCGCGGAGCCCACCGAGAAGCGGGTGGTCAGCACGGAGGCGTCGTACAGCTCCGGGACGAAGCCCTCGTCCAGGTTGCGCAGGCCGTAGACGAGGTCGTCGTAGCGCGGTTCGGCGGCGACGATCCGGACGCCCTCGACGTGTTCGCGCAGGTAGCGGCCGACGCCCATGAGGGTGCCGGTGGTACCGAGGCCCGCCACGAAGTGGGTGATGGACGGGAGGTCGGCGAGGATCTCCGGGCCGGTCGTGGCGTAGTGGGCGCCCGCGTTGTCCGGGTTGCCGTACTGGTAGAGCATCACCCAGTCCGGGTGCTCCGCCGCCAGTTCCTTGGCGACGCGGACCGCCGTGTTGGAGCCGCCCGCTGCGGGCGACGGGACGATCTCGGCTCCCCACATGGCCAGGAGGTCACGGCGCTCCTGGCTGGTGTTCTCCGGCATGACGCACACGATCCGGTAGCCCTTGAGCTTCGCCGCCATGGCGAGCGAGATGCCCGTATTGCCGGAGGTGGGCTCCAGGATCGTGCAGCCGGGGTAGAGGCGGCCGGACTTCTCGGCCTGCTCGACCATGTGGAGCGCGGGGCGGTCCTTGATCGAGCCGGTCGGGTTGCGGTCCTCCAGCTTGGCCCAGATCCGGACGTCCTCGGAGGGGGACAGCCGGGGAAGCCGGACCAGCGGGGTGTTGCCGGCCGCCGCCAGCGGGGAGTCGTAGCGCATTACTTCGATCCGCCGGCCACGGCCGGGAGGATGGTGACGCTGTCGCCGTCCTTCAGCTCGGTGGTGATGCCGGCGAGGAAGCGGACGTCCTCGTCGTTCAGGTACACGTTCACGAAGCGGCGCAGCTCGCCGCCCTTGGCCGCGTCGATGATGCGCTCCTGGATGCCCTTGTGGCGGGTCTCCAGGTCGGCGAAGAGGTCGCCGAGGGTGGCGCCCTCACCGGAGACGGCCTTCTCGCCGTCGGTGTAGGTGCGGAGGATGGTCGGGATGCGGACCTCGATGGCCATGGCTGGCTCCAGTCGTGAAGGAAGCGGGAAGGGCGGCGGTAAGGGCGGAGCGGGGTCGCGGTGCGGCGCGCGGCGACCGCGGGCATTGCGCGGCGCTGCGGGCACTGCGGGCACTGCCGTGGTCAGGCAGCGGCAGGACAGATGGCACTGGCGAGGCGGCACAGGTCGACGTGCAGCCGCGCCACGAGCAGCAGCCTGCCGGGCGTCTCGATGCTCACGTCGTGGGGAACCATGCGGTCATGTTAACGATTCCCGGTCCGGCGTTTGGAGTGTGATTCCGCATCGTGGACGCCATCGGCTCACATACTGGGCAGTAACCCCTCAGTAACCGGCCACGACCTGCACTTCTTCCTCCGTGATCACTCCGTCGACGATCCGGTACGACCGGAACTGGAACTCCCCGAGGCCGTCCGCGTCCGCCGTGGAGACCAGGACGTAGTGCGCGCCGGGCTCGTTCGCGTAGGTCACGTCCGTGCGCGAGGGGTAGGCCTCGGTCGCGGTGTGCGAGTGGTAGACGATCACGGGCTCCTCGTCCCGGTCGTCCAGCTCGCGGTAGAGCTTCAGCAGGTCCTTGGAGTCGAACTCGTAGAACGTGGGCGACCGCGCGGCGTTCAGCATCGGGACGAACCGCTCGGGGCGGCCGGTGCCCGCGGGACCGGCGACGATCCCGCAGGCCTCGTCCGGGTGGTCCTTGCGGGCGTGCTCGACGATCCGGTCGTACAGGTCCTGGGTGAGGGTCAGCATGAGCGAAAGGATAAACAGACGGGCCCTTCCGTACCGAGGAGTGGTACGGAAGGGCCCGGATGCTGGACAGGAGCCTTACGAGGCCTTGACGAAGGCGTCCGCGTTCGGGTTGCGGCTCTTCATCACCAGGTAGGAGACGCCGAGGATCAGACCCCACAGCGGGGCGCAGTACAGCGAGACGCGGGCGTCCTTGTCGATGCCCATCATCACGATGACCATGGCGATGAAGGCGAGCGCGAACCAGCTCGTGTACGGGGCTCCGGGCGCCCGGAACGGGGACGCGGGCAGCTCGCCGCGGTCGGACTTGGCGCGGTAGCGGATCTGGCAGACCAGGATCATGATCCAGGCCCACATGCCGGAGATGGTGGCGAAGGAGACGACGTACTCGAAGGCCTTGCCCGGGGCGACGTAGTTGATCCAGACGCCCACCAGCATCAGCGCGGCGGAGAAGGTGGTGCCGACGAGCGGGGTGCCGCTCTTGGTCAGCTTGGTGAAGACCTTCGGGCCCTGGCCGTTCTGCGCGAGGTCGCGCAGCATGCGGCCGGTGGAGTACATGCCCGAGTTGCAGGAGGACAGGGCGGCGGTCAGCACCACGAAGTTGACGACGGCCGCGCCGATGCCGAGGCCCATCTTCTCGAAGGCCAGCACGAAGGGGCTCTCGCCCGCCTTGAACTGGTGCCACGGGATGACCGACAGGATCATGATCAGGGCGCCGACGTAGAAGACGGCGATCCGCCACGGCACGGTGTTGATGGCCTTGGGGAGGGTCTTCTCCGGGTCCTTGGACTCACCGGCGGTGACGCCGACGAGCTCGACCGCGAGGAAGGCGAACATCACGATCTGCAGGGTCATCAGCGTCTCGCCGATGCCGTTGGGGAAGAAGCCCCGGTCGTTCCACAGGTTCGAGACGCTCGCCGTGTCGGCCGCGTCGGAGAAGCCGATGGTCAGGATGCCGGCGCAGATCAGGATCATGCCGACGATGGCGGTGACCTTGACCATCGAGAACCAGAACTCCAGCTCGCCGAAGAGCTTCACGGAGATCAGGTTGGCGGCGTACAGGATGAGCGTGAAGATCAGCGCGAAGCCCCACTGCGGGAAGCTGCCGTCCGTCCAGAACGCCATGTACTTCGCGGCGGCGGTGACCTCGACGATGCCGGTGACCACCCAGAAGAGCCAGTAGGTCCAGCCCGTCACGTACCCCCAGAAGGGGCCCAGGAACTCTCGGGCGTAGTCCGAGAAGGAGCCCGAGACGGGGCGGTACATGAGCAGCTCGCCCAGGGCCCGCATGATGAAGAAGATGACCAGGCCGGCGATGGCGTAGGCCAGGATCAGGCTCGGACCCGCCTTGGAGATCGCCTTTCCGGCGCCCAGGAAGAGGCCGGTGCCGATGGCTCCGCCGATGGCGATCATCTGGATCTGCCGCGCGCCGAGCGTGCGGTGGTAACCCTCGCCCGCCTCGGCTTCGCCGCCGGCCGGCTTCGTGTCGTCGTGCTCGACCTGCACAGAGGTCATGTCTTGGTGCGCCTTTCTCCACGCCGACCCGCGCCTGGAAGTGGCTGCGGACCGGATCCTCGATCCCCCCGGATACGGATGGAGTTGCACCCGGCGGTCAGCCGGTTCGAGCGAGCCGGGGAACAGGGGTGGCGTCCCGTCGGCAGTCGTGAAGATTTATCACGGCCTTACGGGTGATCGAGGCGCGAAAGGGTGACCCATGGCACGAAAAAATACGGACAAAGTCCCTGAACGCGATCAGACCACCACATGGTGGTGATCTGATCGTTATCCGGATTTGAGCGTCCGCTGAGCGAACGGAGTATGTCGGGAGCGTGTCGCGAGCCCCCTCAGAGGGTCTCGATCAGCGTCTCCTGGAGGCCGCCGAGCCACAGGTACGCCATCACCATCGGCTTGCGCGGGTCGTCGTCCGGCAGCCGGAAGAGGACCGCGCTCTCGTCGTCCTCGGTGATCTCCAACCGCGCCGCGATGGTGAGCCGCAGGTCGTTGAGCGAGCCGAGCCAGCGCAGCGGCAGCTCCCCGGTCAGCTCCAACACGGCGCCGCCGGCGGCCTCGACGCCCTCCTCGTCCGGGCCGTCGTCGAGGCCGTCGTCGAGCGTCAGCGCGTCGAGGCTGCGCACGACGGCCAGCGCGTCCTCGCGCTTGCGGGTGCGCAGGTCGTTCTCGGTGAAGCGGCGGAACTCGGCCGAGTGGGCCCGGACTTCCTCCGGGTCGGCCCCGCCGTCGCCGCCGGGACCGCCGTAGGCGTCCGGGAAGAGCCGGGCCAACGCCGGGTCGGAGGGCGGCTCGGTGGGGCCGTCGGCGGCGAACAGGACCGCCAGCGGGTCGGCGTCCTCGGCCGGTTCGGCCGCGCCGGGGCCGATCAGCTCCAGCAGCTGGACGGCCAGCGAGCGCAGGATCTGGATCTCGATCTCGTCGAGGGCGACGGCCGCGCCGCCGCCGTCGAGCGGCACGAAGGTGCCCGTCTCGCGCTCCATCAGTTGCGGTCCTGGGAGAGGGTCGCCCACAGGCCGTAGCCGTGCATGGCCTGCACGTCGCGTTCCATCTCCTCGCGGCTGCCGCTGGAGACGACCGCCCGGCCCTTGTGGTGGACGTCGAGCATCAGTTTGTTCGCCTTGTCCTTGGAGTAGCCGAAGTACGCCTGGAACACGTACGCGACGTAGCTCATGAGATTGACGGGGTCGTTGTGCACCAGCGTCACCCAGGGGACGTCGGGCTCGGGGACCGCGAAGGTCTCCTCGGCGGATTCGGTGCGTTCGATCTCAATGGGGGCGACACTCACTCGTCCCATGCTGCCACTGTGACGGGCCCGTCGCACAAACGGGCCCTACATCTCGTCACTTTGACGAGATGTGCGCTAGCATCCGTGCCATGAACCCTGCGGACCTGGGCCTGCCGGTGGACGTGCCGTCGACAGCGCTCTTCACGGACCATTACGAGCTGACGATGCTGCAGGCCGCCCTGGCCAACGGCACCGCCGACCGACGCTCGGTCTTCGAGGTCTTCACCCGGCGGCTGCCGGAAGGCCGGCGCTACGGAGTGCTGGCCGGAACGGGCCGGGTGCTGGACGCGGTGGAGAACTTCCGCTTCGACGCCGCCGTGCTGGAATTCCTGCGCGAGCGGGCCGTCGTCGACATGCGGACGCTGGACTGGCTGGCCTCGTACCGCTTCTCCGGCGACATCTGGGGCTACCCGGAGGGCGAGGTCTACTTCCCCGGCTCCCCGGTGCTGCGCGTCGAGGGCAGTTTCGCCGAGTGCGTGCTGCTGGAGACCGTGATCCTCTCGATCCTCAACCACGACTCGGCGATCGCCGCGGCCGCCTCCCGGATGTCCTCGGCGGCGGGCGGGCGGCCACTGATCGAGATGGGCGCGCGGCGCACGCACGAGCTGGCCGCGGTGGCCGCGGCGCGGGCCGCGTACGTCGGCGGCTTCGCCTCCACCTCGGACCTGGCGGCGGGCTTCCGGTACGGGATCCCCACGGTGGGCACCAGCGCGCACGCCTTCACCCTGGTGCACGACAGCGAGCGGGCCGCCTTCGAGGCCCAGGTGGCCTCGCTGGGCGGCTCGACCACGCTCCTGGTGGACACGTACGACGTCGCCGAGGCGGTACGGACGGCCGTCGAGGTGGCGGGGACCGGGCTCGGCGCGGTCCGCATCGACTCCGGTG
This sequence comes from Streptomyces sp. NPDC098789, assembly GCF_044759975.1. Lineage (NCBI taxonomy): Bacteria > Bacillati > Actinomycetota > Actinomycetes > Kitasatosporales > Streptomycetaceae > Streptomyces > Streptomyces sp. NPDC098789. Next base: position 108,929 of record NZ_JBIWAJ010000002.1, on the reverse strand, counting down.
ACCTGCTGCTCGTCGCGCACCGGGTGCGCCAGCAGTTGGACGAGCTGGGGGCCACCGGCACCCGCATCGTGGTCACCTCCGACCTGGACGAGTACGCGATCGCCTCGCTGGCCGCGGCGCCCGTGGACGCGTACGGGGTGGGCACGCAGCTGGTCACCGGCAGCGGGCACCCGACGTGCTCGATGGTCTACAAGCTGGTCGCCCGGGCCACCTCCGCCGACCCGAAGGCGGCCTTGCACCCGGTGGCGAAGAAGTCCTCCGGCGGCAAGACCTCGGTGGGCGGCCGCAAGTGGGCGGCCCGGCGGCGGGACGCCGACGGGGTGGCCGAGGCGGAGGTCGTGGGCACCGGAGCCGTGCCGTCCGGGCTGGCCGGGGAGCAGCTGCTGGTGCAGCTGGTCAAGGGCGGCGAGGTGGTCGCGCGGGAGCCGCTGGAGGCGGCGCGCGACCGCCACCGCGCGGCGCTGGCGGCCCTCCCCCTCTCCGCGACCCAGCTCTCCCGCGGCGAGGCCGTGATCCCGACCGAGTACGCCTGACCCTCCCGGGGGGGGCGGCGCTGGTCCAGCCTGGCCGGCGCTGCTGAGCCCGGTCCGGCCTGGCCGGCCCCCCTTTTCAGCCCCGCCGGCGTTTGAGGCGCCGCCGGAGGCACCCCGCACCCGCGGACAGGACACGGGTCCGACCCCACGGCCCCCGGCCACCGGCCGTCCCGCCCTCCGGGGGCGCCTCAAACGCCGGCGGGGCTGAAATGGCGCTCGGCCCACCGGCGAAGCTGAAGTGGGGCCGGGCGCGCCGGACCGGACCAGCCCCGCCGGCGAGGCTGAAGGGGGGCCGGGGGCGCGCCCTCGGGTTCGGGGTGGGGGGAGCGGGGAAGAGGGCCAGCGGAGGGCCGGGCGGCCGGAAGCAGGGGCACAGACGTCACACCGAGCGAAGGACACGCGAACATGCACCGCGCACTGATCGTCGTCGACGTACAGAACGACTTCTGCGAAGGCGGCAGCCTCGCGGTCACCGGGGGCGCCGACGTGGCCGCCTCCATCACGGAGCTGATCGGCCAGGCCACCCCCGGCTACCGGCACGTCGTCGCCACCCGCGACCACCACATCGACCCCGGCGCGCACTTCGCCCGCCCCCCGGCCGAGCCGGACTACGAGACCTCCTGGCCGGTGCACTGCGTGGCCGGGACCGAGGGCGTCGGGTTCCACCCGAACTTCGCCCCCGCCGTCGCCTCGGGCGCCGTCTCGGCCGTCTTCGACAAGGGCGCCTACGACGCCGCGTACAGCGGTTTCGAGGGCGCCGACGAGAACGGCGTCACGCTCGCGGACTGGCTGCGCGCCCGGGAGGTCACCGAGGTCGACGTGGTCGGCATCGCCACGGACCACTGCGTCCGGGCGACCGCCCTGGACGCCGTCCGCGCGGGCTTCGACACCCGCGTGCTGCTCGACCTCACGGCGGGAGTGGCCCCCCACAGCACGGAGCGGGCCCTGGAGGAGCTCAGGACGGCCGGAGTGAAGCTCTCCGGCTCCCCGCACGTGACCGGCGCGTAGAACGCCCCGCAGGGCCCGTACGCCCCGCACACCCCCCACGCCCCGCCCGCACTCCGTCCAGCCCCGCGGGGCCCCGCACAGCGGACCCACAGGTTTTGCCCAGGCTTTGCCCAGGTCGACCTCAGGCGCCCGGCAGCAGGGCCCTGATCGGGTGCCACAGCTCCGCGACCCGGTCGGGGGCGCCGCGCCACAGCAGGCCGTCCGGGTGGTGCAGGACCGCCGTCACCTCGTCGGGTGTCGGCGGTTGCGCGTTCCCGCGCAGGTACACGGCCCGCATCCCGAGGTTCCGCAGCCTGGTCAGGGCGCGGGCCCGGTTCACGGCGTGCACCAGCACGCGGACATTTCCGCCCTCACCGGACGGTCTGGGCAGCGTGAGCGCGACCACCACGCTGCCGCCGGGCAATCGGACGAAACCTCCACCGGGCATGCTTGTCATCTCCCCCGTCAATAAGAAACTCGCACGGGCATCTAAACGCGAACGGCCGCCGCCCGCTAGGGGGCGACGGCCGATCATGCTCTGACCTGCGGTGATGCGAATTACTTGGTGGAGGGACCGACCTCGACCGTCATCTGGAGACCGTCGTAGGGCTCCTTCACGATCTTGATCTTGGTGTTGGTGTCAGTGACCTTCACCGAACCGGTCGGGTTCTCGTCGTAGTAGTACGTGCCCTTGTGGTCGTCGAAGACCAGGTTGGCGGGCTTCGGCTTCAGGAAGAGCGCCTGGCCGTTCTTGTGCAGGGTGAAGGCATCCGTCGAGTACGCGCTGAAGGTGGCGTCGTACGGCTGGATCTTGTTCCGCAGCAGGGTGCCGTCGGCCCACTTCATGGGCTTGGCGTTGGCGTCGATCGGAAGGATCAGACCCTGGCCCGGGTGCTGGCTGGTGTTGTTGTCCTTCTGGGAGGTGTCCCACTGCCAGATGAGCAGGCCGTCCTGGTACGGGTAGTGCTCGACCCAGCCCGGCTTGGTGTCGGCCCAGCCGAAGTTGTACGGGCCCACCTTGAGGGTGGAGTCGTACGAGACGTAGCGGCGGTTCTCCGCCAGGTAGTACTGCGCGTACTCCTTGGTGAAGCTGGCGCCGATGCGGGAGAAGCCCTTGCCCGTCCAGCCGTTGTCGCCGTTCTCGGCGCCGTCGGTGAAGAGGGCCTGGCCGTCCGCGGTCACGGTGATGGCGTCGGCGGTGAAGCCCTTGCCGCCCGCGCCGCCGTCCGTCTGGTAGCGGAAGCGGATGTCGAACTTCTTGCCCGCGTAGGCGTCGAGCGGGTACTTCAGGTCCTGCCAGGCGCCGGAGACGTCCGTCAGGGCCGGGTTGCCGCCCGCGTCGAGCGGGATGGCCTTGCCGTTCGCGGTGCCGGCGAGGGCGGTCCAGTTGGCGCCGCCGTCGGTGGAGGCCTCCGCGTAGAGGAAGTCGTAGTCCTTCTCGATGTCCCACCAGCCCTTGAGGGACAGGGCCGCGGAGGACTTGCCGGTCAGGTCGACCGGGCGCGAGAGGGTGTTCTTGAGGTCGTCACCCATGTTGCTCCACCACTGGCTGGCGCCTTCGGCGGGAGCGACGATCTCCGTCTTGACCTGCTTCGCGGGCAGGTCGACGATCAGGGCCTGCTTGTCCTTGGTGTTGTACTCCGCGACGCCCAGCTTGTGGGTGGACTTCGTCCCGGCCTTGGCCTTGTCGTAGTTCAGCCAGCCCAGCTGGAACTTGTCCCAGGCGTTCATGTCGCCCGGGAGGTCGCCTATGGAGTCCTTGCCGTTGCCGAGCCAGGAGCCCGCCGACATCAGGGACCAGAAGCCGACCGAGTTCTCGCCGCCGCCGGAGGTGTCGTACAGGTCCGGGAGGCCGAGGTCGTGGCCGTACTCGTGCGCGAAGACGCCGAGGCCGCCGTTCTCGGGCTGCATCGTGTAGTCGCCGACCCAGATGCCGGTGTTGCCGATCTGGGTGCCGCCGGCCTTGTTGTTCGCCGGGCCGGTCTTGCCCGCGTCGGTGCCGTAGGCGTACCAACGGTGCGCCCACAGGGCGTTGGTGCCCTGCACGCCGCCGCCGGCCGACTCGTCCTCGCCCGCGTGGACGATCTGGAAGTGGTCGATGTAGCCGTCGGGCTCGTTGAAGTTGCCGTCGCCGTCGAAGTCGTTGCGGTCCCACTGGTCGTACTGGGACAGCTGCGCCTTGATCTCGGCGTCGGTCTTGCCCGCCTTCTTCTGGGCGTCGGCCCAGGCGGTGACGCCGTCGCGGACGGTGTCCCACACGTTGGCGCAGTTGGTCTGACCGCAGTAGTTCGAGCCGTAACGGGCCTCGTTGTACGGGATCTTGACCCAGTCCTGGACCTGGCCCTCGACCGAGTAGCGACCCGAAGAGGTCTTCTCGTAGTAGGTCTTCAGCGAGTTCTTGCCCTGGCCGGTACCGAAGTACAGGTCCTGGAAGTAGTCGCGGCTGAAGTCCTTGCGCCAGGCGGTGCTGTTGTTCGTCTTGCGGTCGGGCTGCGCGATCTGGTTGTGCGCCGGGCCGGGGGTGCCGCCGTACTTCTGCACCGGGGGCTTCGGGCCGTCGGGGCCGTCCGGGTCGAACATGGTGGTGCTGTCCACCTGGTCGCCGAAGTCGACGAGGATCGTGAAGATCTTGTCGGTCTTCTCGCGGCCCAGCTCGACGTACTTCTTGTCGTCGAGCTTGACGACCTTCGACGCGCCACGCTGCTCGACGTTGGTCTTGCCCGACAGCACCTGCTCCAGGGCGGCCTTGCGGGCCTGCTCCTGCTGCTTGCTGTACGGACCGTCGAGGTTGTGGTTGACCGAGTTGGCCGGAGCCGTCGGGTCCTGCTGAACGGCGGCCGCCACGGGCGCGGGGGCCACGGGGCCCGACGCGGTCGCGGTGGTGAAGGCTGCGCCGCTGGCGGCGCACGCGGCGATGGTCACGGCGACTGCCGTGGCGCGCAGCGCCCGCCTTCTGGCGGAGTCTGAGTTGCTGGTCACTTGATGTCGTTCCCCTCCCGCGGCCGCCAGGACGTTCGGAACGTCTCCATCGGAGCGGGGGGTTCCGCGCGGCACGCGTCTCAAGTGACGACATTTGACCGGAGTAACGCGAGAAAAGACAGACCTTGACTTGTTCCCTACAACTGCACTATGCGGTCAGGGAGTTCCGTTATTCGGACGTTCCGCAGCCATATGGGACGAACGGCGCTTCCCGCCCGCGCCCGCGCCCCCCATCTCGGGCCAAGGCATGACTCCGTGCGCCCCCCATGCTCCGGGAGACCGGTGCCAACGGGTTAGGACACGCTTACCGTTGGTCAGGCTCGGGCATCCCCCGTCGTAGAGTTCCCTCCCTGCTTGAGGACGGATACCGCCATGCCGCGACCGACCGCCGTACAGCTCACTTCCGGTTCCGTCACCGTCGTCGTGTCGACGATCGCCATGCTGCTGCTCTCGCAGACGAGCACGGGCCTCGGCGTCGCGGTCATCTCAGCCGCGGCCCTCGCCCTCGGCCTGCTCGTCGCCCTCACCGTGCCCATGCCGAAGCGGCGGCGCCGTGGACCCGACACCGCCGTGGACGCGCCGGCGGCCGCCCGGGTACCTGCACCCCGGACGGCCGCCGCCGAACACTCCGTGCACCACTAGGGCGTGTTTCGAAAGTCCCGCCTGGCTCGCGACGCCTGGTACCGCACCTCGCGGCGTTGTCGGAACGCCCGATTACGTCCAGTAGGCGGGCGATCCTCCGCCTTGCGATGCACGGCACCAGACGCCGCGAGCCGCGCCCTTCGGGCGCCCGGCGCCACTTTCGAAACACGCCCTAGGGCACGGCCGACACCTACGTCGCCGAGCTGACCACCACGGTCTTGGCGACCTTGTCGTGCCAAGCCTGCTTGTACGGCTTGTCGATGAGCATCGAGACGACGAGCGCGATCGGCCACAGGCAGAAGCAGCAGAGCAGCGTCGGCAGCCAGAGCACGGCGGCGCGGGACAGCGCGGCGTTGGACGACGGGACGCTGCCGTCGTTCAGCATGGCGACGCGCACGCTCATCGCCCTCTTGCCGATGGTCTGACCGTTCTTCTTGGTCATGAACCAGTCGTAGCCGACGTAGGCGAGGATCCCGATCAGCGTCCAGATCAGACCGCTGCCGCTGTAGGACCTGACGACGACGTCGCTGATGTCGTCGCCCTTGCTGGTGTCGACGACGTAGCGCTTGCTGCTGAAGATCCACTGGAGGAGGTACAGCGGCACGCTGATGATCAGCAGGTCGATGATGCGGGCCGCGAGCCGTTTGCCGAAGTCCGCGAGCGGGGGCATCCCGGCGAGCGGGTCGGGCATGCCGTAGCCGCCTCCACCGCCCCCGCCGTACGGGTCGCCGCCGCCGTAGGGCGGCGGCGGGGGCGGATATCCGCCGCCACCGGGCGGGCTCCCGCCGTAGGGCCCGCCGCCCGGCGGCGGGGTGGGCCCGCCGGGCGGCGGTGAGCCGTACGGCGAGCCGCCCGACGGCGGCGTCGGCTGCTGGGGCTTCTTGAGGAACGGGTCGTCCTCGGGCGACGGGCCCGGCGGCGGCTGGTCGGTGCTCATGGCCCGAGTCGAACCCGGCCGCGCACCCCGCGCAATGCGACCGCGTCCGTTCGGGCGACCCGCCCGGCCGAACGGGCCCTCAGCGGACCACGTACGTCCGCGCCGCCCTGTCGTGCCAGCCCTGCCGGCGCTCCCGGTCGCCCAGGCACCGCAGCGAGCCGGGCAGGCCCAGCAGCGCGAACACCAGCCAACGGCGCAGCGAAGCACCGAAGGACGGCGGTCGCCGGGTCGCGACCGAGAGCACCCTGACCCCGAACAGCTTCTTGCCCAGCGTGCGACCCCACCGCGCGGTCGGCAGCACCTCGCAGAAGACGCCGAAGAGCAGCACGGCACCGAGTACGACGCCCAGGTAGCCGGCGGTGGTCCCGTCGAGCAGCCACACCGTGACGGTGCGCCCGCTCCCCCGGGCCGCCTCCACCTTGGCGTCCAGGTGCGCGGTGACGGCCGGCAGGAGGGGCTGGGCCACGGCCACCGCGACGGCGCCCAGCACCACCGAGTCCACGGCCCGCGCGAGCAGTCGGCGGGCCGGACCGGCGGGGCGCGCGGCCCGCTCGGCCATCCGCTCGAAGACGGCGTGATCGGTGCGCCGGGGGGCACGGACCGCTTCCTCGGCCGGTGCCTGTGCCTGTGCCGGCGCCGCGGCCTCGGCGGCGGGGACGGGGACGGGCGCGGGGGTCGGAACCGGAGCCGGGGCCGGGTCGGGAGCGGGCGCCACGGCGGTGCGGGCGGCGGCCGGGGCGGGCGCGGCCACGGCCGCGGGGGCGCGGCGACTGCCCTGCGGTTCCGGCCAGTCGGGGACCGGGGCGGCGGGCGCCGCGGGCTGGGCGGGCGCGGGCGGCGCCGCCGGTGACCTCGCCGAGAGGATGCCGACCCCGTCGAAGCTCCCGACCGGCGCGGCGGGCGCCGCGGGCTGGGCGGGGGCGGCCGGGGCGCGGCCGATCCGGACCCCGGACGCGGAGGCGCGGACGGCCGCCGGTTCGCGCACCGGCTCCCAGCGCGGCTCCGGGAACGGTGCCGGGAACGGCTCCGGGTGGGATTCCGGTTGTGCCTCGATGAGCGGCTCGGGGCGGCTCCGGCCGAGCGAGACACCACCCGGACGGGATACGGCGTGCGCGTGCTCGGACTCCCCCTGGCCCCAGGAAACCATCTGGTCACGGGGGCCGCCGAAGCCCGCCTGGTGCAACGGGTCGGCCTGCCAGCGCACCGGATCAGGCTCTGGCGCCCGTACCGGCTCCGGCTGCGCGGTGGGTTCCGGTTCGCGACAGGCGGCGGTCAGGGAGGTCTCGTCGAGGAAGACCGGGCCGGTCTCCTCCGCGGGCGCGGGGCGGGCGGGCGCGGGGCGGCTCGTACCGGGAACCCAGGACCCGCCGTTCCAGTACCGGACGTACCCGGGGATGGACGGGTCGGGGTAGTACCCCTCGCGGGCCGCGTGCCCGCCGTCTCCAGGGGAGGCCGTCAATGTCCCCAACTCCGTTCGTGGCGCGAGGCATGTGCAGAGGTGGACCATAGCCAAGAACCGCCGTGCCGCAGGGCGGGTAACGGAAGAGTGCAGCCCTTCGGGCGAACCTCGTCCCATGCGCCTGCTTTCGGTCAGCCGATCGTTTTCGGCCATCCTTCGGAACGTTCGCGGAAGTCGCGTCATAGTCGCGTGCCGGCGCGCTCTCTCCGGGTGCGGGGTCGGACACCGGCCCCGCGCGAGGCGAAGTGAATCGAAGTGAGGCTGCCATGCACTACCCCGTCATCGAGCGCGAGCTGGAACTGCGACTGGTCCTGTCCCCCGAGCGCAGCATCTGCGTGCCCGCCAAGCTGTCCTACCGCGCGGGCGACCCGTACGCGGTCCACATCACCTTCCACACCGGCACCAGCGCGCCGGTCAACTGGACCTTCGCCCGCGAGCTGCTCGTGGAGGGCGTCTTCCGCCCCAGCGGCCACGGCGACGTCCGGATCTGGCCCACCAAGATCGAAGGGCGCAGCGTGCTCTGCATGGCGCTCAGTTCCCCGGACGGGGACGCCCTGCTGGAGGCGCCGGCCGCGGCGGTGTCGGCCTGGCTGGAGCGCACCCTGCGGATGGTGCCGCCCGGGACCGAGGCCGAACGCCTGGGCCTGGACGACGCGCTGGCGGCGCTGCTCGCGCCGACCCCGGCCGATGACCTGTGGCTGCGCGACCCCTGGCCCTCCGACGAGTCCTCGGACGGCGACGTGTGAGCGGGGCCGCCGCACGGAGGCGGGGCCCCGCCCCCGCCTCAGAACAGCTTGCCGGGATTCAGCAGGCCCAGCGGGTCGAAGGCCTGCTTGACCGCGCGCTGCACCTCCATGCCGACCGGCCCCAGTTCGCGGGCCAGCCACTCCTTCTTCAGCACGCCGACCCCGTGTTCGCCGGTGATCGTGCCGCCCAGCGCCAGGCCCAGCGCCATGATCTCGTCGAAGGACCGGCGGGCCCGGGCCGTCTCGTCGGCGTCCGCCGGGTCGAAGCAGACCACGGGGTGGGTGTTGCCGTCGCCCGCGTGCGCGCACACCCCGATGGTGAGGTCGTGCGTCCGGGCGATCGCCGCGGTGCCGTCCAGCATCTCGGCGAGCCGCGAGCGCGGCACGCACACGTCGTCGATCATCGTGGCCGGGCGCAGGGTGTCGAGCGCGGTCAGGGCCATCCTGCGGGCCTGGAGGAGCAGTTCGGACTCGGCCTCGTCGTCGGCGGGCACCACGGCGCCGGCTCCGGCGGCCGTGCACAGCGCGCCGACGGCCGCGAGGTCGGCGGGCGCGTCGGGGGTGTCGAAGGCCGCGAGGAGCAGCGCCTCGGTGGTCTCGGGCAGGCCCATCCTGCCGAGCGCGTTGACGGCGCGGACCGTCGTGCGGTCCATCAGTTCCAGCAGCGAGGGCGTCAGTCCGGCCTCCATGATCGCGCAGACGGCCGCGCAGGCCGCGGCGGCCGAGGGGAACTCGGCGGCGAGCGCGAGCTGGCGCGGCGGCGCGGGGCGCAGCGCGAGGACGGCCTGCACGACGACGCCCAGGGTGCCCTCGGAGCCGACGAAGAGCCGGGTCAGGTCGTAACCGGCGACGCCCTTGGCGGTACGCCGTCCCGTGCGCAGCAGCCGCCCGTCGGCCAGGACCACGTCCAGCCCGAGCACGTACTCGGCGGTGACCCCGTACTTGACGCAGCACAGGCCGCCCGAGGCCGTGCCGATGTTGCCGCCGATCGTGCACTGTTCCCAGCTGGAGGGGTCGGGCGGGTAGTACAGGCCGCGCTCCGCGACGGCCCGCGAGAGCACGGCGTTGACCACGCCCGGTTCCACGACGGCGAGCCGGTCGACCGCGTCGATCTCCAGGATCCGGTCCATGGCGGTCAGCGAGAGCACGATGCAGCCGTCGGAGGCGTTGGCCGCGCCCGACAGGCCCGTGCGGGCGCCCTGCGGGACGACCGGGACCCGTAGTGCCGTCGCGGTGCGCATCACGTGCTGGACCTGTTCGACCGTGCGGGGCAGGACCACGGCGGCCGGGGTGCCGGCCGCGCAGAAGCCCGCCATGTCGCTCGCGTACCCGGAGGTCACCTGGGGGTCGGTGATCACGGCCGCGGCCGGCAACCCCGCGTGCAGGCGTGCCAAGAGATCGTCCATGGTGCCAGCGTGGCACCCGCCGCCATCGGTGTGAACCCGGGCGCGACCCTCTTCGGACACCTCCGCGCGCTCTTCATATTGACGCACAGTGACCCCATGGACGAGGAATCGCGCCCCGCGCCACCCGTGACCTTCACCGGCCGCAAGACGCTCGTGCCGGCCGTCGTCGCCGTGGTCCTGATCGTCGGGGCCCTGGTGATCCGGCCGGTCGAGAACGGCGACGACGCCCGACCGCCCGGGCCCAGCGAGCGGGCCGCCTCCGCGGTCGGCATGGGCGCGCCCGCGGCGGCGGTCGACCTGAGCGCGCTGATCGCCGACCGGGAGAAGTGGGTGGCCGCGCACGCCGACGACGACGGCTCGTGGGCGGTGCTGGGGGCGGCCTACCTGGAGCAGGCGCGGCGCACCGGCGACACGCTGTGGTGTCCCAAGGCGGAGCGGGCCCTGAAGCGTTCGCTGGAGCTGCGGCCCGCGGAGAAGGGCAACTTCGACGCGATGACGGGCATGGGCGCCCTGGCGGTGGCCCGGCGGGACTACGGGACCGCGAAGAAGTGGGGCGAGCTGGTGCGGGCGCAGTCGCCCAAGCGCTGGACGGCGTACCCGGTGCTCGTGGACGCCTACGGCGGGCTGGGCGACTACAAGGCCGCCGAGAAGGCGATGAACGAGCTGCTGGAGCTGCGGCCGGGGCTGGCGGCCTTCACCCGGGCCGCGCAGGTCTACCGGGACCACGGCTGGCGCGAGGACGCGGTGGCCGCGATGGCGAACGCGTCGGGCGCGGCGAAGGCGCCGGTGGAGAAGGCGTACGTACTGGACCGGATGGGCGACCTGTCCTGGGAGCGCGGCGACTCGGGCGAGGCGCTGCGGATGTTCGAGGGCGCGCTGCGCACCGATCCGGGGCAGGCGGAGGCGCTGGGCGGGCGGGCCCGGGCGCTGGCCTCGCTGGGGCGCGCGGGCGAGGCGGTGCGGGACTACCGGATGGCGCTGGGCCGGGCGCCGGTGCCGCGGCTGGCGCTGGAGCTGGGCGAGCTGCTGGAGTCGCTCGGCCGGACGGAGGAGGCGCGCACGCCGTACGAGCTGCTGGGCTCGCTGGCTTCGAAGGGCGTGGCGAACGGGGTCTCGGACGAGGTGACGCTCGGCCTGTACGAGGCGGACCACGGCGATCCGGCGGCGGCGGTGCGGCGGCTGACGGCCGAGTGGGGCCGGCACAAGAACCTGCAGGTGGCGGACGCCCTGGGGTGGGCGCTGCACCGGACCGGGGACGACGCGGCGGCGCTGGAGTACGCGAAGAAGGCGACCGAGCTGGGGCTGCGGAGCGCGGACTTCTCCTACCACCGGGGACAGATCGAGCGGGGCCTGGGCGACGTGGCGGCGGCCCGCCGCCACTTCCAGGACGCGCTGCGGACCAACCCGCGGTTCTCGCCGCTGCGGGGACCGCTGGCGAAGGAGGCGCTGGACGCGGCGGGCCAGCCCGCGTCCGGCGGGCCGGAGAACATGCAGCCGAAGGGGCCGTGGGTGGCTCCGGTGATGCCGAAGCCGGCGGCGAAGGCCTCCCCGTCGCCTTCGCCGTCGGCCCGCTGATCCCGCTGATCCCCCGTCCCGCGCGCGGCGGGGCCGGAGCCGCTCCTGGAGACTCCGGCCCCGCCGTCACTGCGGCTGCGGCTGCGGCTGCGGCTGCGGCTGCGGCTGCGGCTGCGGCTGCGGCTGCGGCTGCGGCTGCGGCTGCGGCTGCGGCTGCGGCTGCGGCTGCG
>NZ_JBIWAJ010000002.1:0-97395 GCF_044759975.1 Streptomyces sp. NPDC098789 | reverse complement strand
GCTAGAGGTTGCCGCGCTTCTCCTGCTCGCGCTCGATCGCCTCGAACAGGGCCTTGAAGTTGCCCTTGCCGAAGCCCATGGAGCCGTGGCGCTCGATCATCTCGAAGAAGACGGTCGGCTTGTCCTGGACCGGCTTGGTGAAGATCTGCAGCAGGTAGCCGTCCTCATCGCGGTCGACGAGGATCTTCAGCTCGCGCAGGGTCTCCACCGGCACCCGGGTCTCGCCCGCCCACTCGCCGAGGGTGTCGTAGTACGAGTCCGGGGTGTCGAGGAAGGCCACGCCGGCCGCGCGCATCGTCCGTACCGTCGAGACGATGTCGTTCGTCGCCAGCGCGATGTGCTGGACGCCCGCGCTGCCGTAGAACTCCAGGTACTCGTCGATCTGCGACTTCTTCTTCGCGATCGCCGGCTCGTTGATCGGGAACTTCACCTTCAGGGTGCCGTCCGCGACGACCTTCGACATCAGCGCCGAGTACTCGGTCGCGATGTCGTCGCCCACGAACTCCTTCATGTTCGTGAAGCCCATGACCTTGTTGTAGAAGGCGACCCACTCGTTCATGCGGCCCAGCTCGACGTTGCCGACGCAGTGGTCGATCGCCTGGAAGGTCCGCTTGGCCGGGCCCTCCACCAGGGGGGCGACGCTGACGAAGCCCGGCAGGTAGGGGCCGGTGTAGTTCGAGCGGTCGACCAGGGTGTGGCGGGTCTGGCCGTAGGTGGCGATCGCGGCCAGTACGACCGTGCCGTGCTCGTCCTTCAGCTCGTACGGCTCGTCCAGGCCGCGGGCGCCCTGCTCGACGGCGAAGGCGTAGGCGGCGCGGGCGTCCGGGACCTCGATCGCGAGGTCGATGACACCGTCGCCGTGCTCGGCGACGTGCTCGGCGATGAAGCGGCCGTGGTCGGTGGACGGCTTGATGACCGAGGTCAGGACGAAGCGCGCGGAGCCGTTGGTCAGGACGTAGCTCGCGGTCTCGCGGCAGCCGTTCTCCGGGCCGGAGTAGGCGACGAGCTTCATGCCGAAGGCCGTGGAGTAGAAGTGCGCGGCCTGCTTGGCATTGCCGACGGCGAAGACCACCGCGTCCATTCCCTTGACCGGGAAGGGGTCTGCCGTGCGGGCGGCGTCCGTGGCGTGATCGAGGGTCTCAGTCATGAGCGCAGAGTCCCGCCGAACCACAAGCTGCGCAATAGTTCGCATTTCCATTGCGCATATTGACCAGTGAGACCGCAGGATGAATGCAGCATCTGTACAGGATGACCAGCGAAAGGACATCCATGGCGATCGATCAACTGGACGGCAGGCTCATCGTGCTGCTCGCCCGGGAACCCCGGATCGGGGTCCTGGAGGCCTCGCGGCGGCTCGGCGTCGCGCGCGGCACGGTACAGGCGCGTCTGGACCGGCTTCAGTCGAATGGCGTCATCCGCGGATTCGGTCCGCAGGTGGATCCGACGGCGCTCGGCTACCCGGTCACGGCCTTCGCCACGCTGGAGATCAAACAGGGGCAAGGCGCGGACGTACGGGCGCACTTGACCGGGGTTCCGGAGGTGCTGGAGCTGCACACCACCACGGGCCACGGGGACATGCTCTGCCGGCTGGTGGCCCGTTCCAACGCGGACCTCCAGCGGGTGATCGACCGGGTTGTCGGATTTGATGGCATCGTGCGGGCTTCGACGGCAATTGTCATGGAGAATCCCGTACCCTTGCGGATCATCCCGCTGGTCGAACAGGCGGCCGAGGACGACTGAGGTCCACTGCCCCTTCACCAGGGCCGCACCGGGCCGACACGAAGGACGAGGTGACGCGGCGTGAGCTTCTGGTCCTACCTCTCCCACCGCCACCAGCAGCTGCTGACCGACGCCTTCCAGCACGCCAGCGCCGTCTTCCAGTGCATGGTGATCGCGACCGTGCTCGGCATCGCGATCGGCGTCCTGACCTACCGCAGCGGCTGGGCGGGCAACCTGGCCATCGTCTCCACCTCGACCGTGCTGACCGTCCCCTCGCTGGCCCTGCTCGGTCTGCTGATCCCGCTCGTCGGGCTCGGCGTCGCACCGACCGTGATCGCGCTGACCCTCTACGGGCTGCTGCCGATCGTCCGGAACTCGATCGTGGGGCTGCGGGGCGTCGACCCGGCCCTCGTCGACGCCGCCACCGGCATCGGGATGTCGCGCACCGCCCGGCTCCTGAGGGTCGAGCTACCGCTCGCCTGGCCGCCGATCCTGACCGGCATCCGGGTCTCCACGCAGATGCTCATGGGCATCGCCGCGATCGCCGCGTACGCCTCGGGCCCCGGGCTCGGCAACGAGATCTTCCGCGGGATCGCCTCGCTCGGCAGCGCCAACGCCATCAACCAGGTGCTGGCCGGGACCGTGGGCATCGTCATCCTCGCCCTGCTCTTCGACGCCGCGTACGTCCTGCTCGGTCGTCTCACCATCCCGAGGGGAATCCGTGTCTGAGCCGATCGAGACCACTGGCGCACCGTCCGCATCGGCCGACCCCCCGGGCCGCTCCCCGGCCGGCGCCTCCGCGGGCCCCGCGGCCGGTTCCTCCGCCGGCTCCTCGGCCGGCTCCTCGGCCTCCGGGGCGGCCATCCGGCTGGAGGAGCTGACCAAGCGCTACCCGGGCAACCCCAACCCCTCCGTGGACGGCGTCTCCATGGACATCAAGGCCGGCGAGACCGTCGTCTTCGTCGGCCCCTCGGGCTGCGGGAAGTCCACCACCCTCAAGATGATCAACAGGCTGATCGAGCCCAGCTCGGGCCGGATCCGGATCGGCGACGAGGACGTCACCGACATGGACCCGGTCAAGCTGCGGCGCAAGATCGGGTACGCGATCCAGTCGTCCGGGCTCTTCCCGCACATGACGGTCGCCGAGAACATCGCCCTCGTCCCCAAGATGGTCGGCTGGTCCAAGTCCCGGGTGAAGGACCGGGTCGAGGAGATGCTCGACCTGGTGGGCCTGGACCCGAGGGAGTTCCACGGCCGCTATCCGCGCCAGCTCTCGGGCGGCCAGCAGCAGCGCGTGGGCGTGGCCCGGGCACTGGCCGCCGACCCGCCGGTGCTGTTGATGGACGAGCCCTTCGGCGCGGTCGACCCGATCACCCGCGACCACCTCCAGGACGAGCTGATCCGGCTCCAGCACGAGCTGCACAAGACGATCGTCTTCGTCACCCACGACTTCGACGAGGCCATCAAGCTGGGCGACCGGATCGCGGTGCTGCGCGAACGCTCGCACATCGCCCAGTTCGACACCCCCGAGGCGATCCTGACCAATCCGGCCGACGACTTCGTCTCCGGCTTCGTCGGCGCGGGCGCCGCCCTCAAGCGGCTCAACCTCACCCGGGTCCGGGAGGTCGAGATCGCCGACTTCCCCACGGTGACGGTCGACGACCCGCTCCAGCAGATCTTCAACAAGCTGCGCACCGGCCCGCACAACGAACTGCTGATGCTGGACCGGCGCGGGCGCCCCTACAAGTGGCTGCGGCGCGGCGACCTGATGCGCGCCAAGGGCTCCCTCGCGCGGGCGGGCCAGCTGGTGCACGACACGGTGACCCGGGACGCCACGCTGCACGACGCGCTGGAGGCGGTCCTGACGGACAGCGGCGGCCGGGTGGCGGTGACCGGACGGCGCGGGGAGTACATCGGCGTCGTCGACGTGGAGACCCTGATGAACTCGGTGCACGAGATGCTGGAGGCGGACCGGCTCGCGGCCGCCGAGCACCAGCACGACCTGGAGGAACTGCGCCACCACCGCACCGATCGAGAGCTGGAGGGTGGTGCGGAGCCCTCATGAGCACCGGGAGGTCACCGGTCCCCTCCCCCGAGCGCCCGCCGGGTGAGCACGAGGTCATGGGGCACGCCTTCCGCGACGAGGCGCTGATCGAGGATCCGCAGGATCCGCACGAGGGGGCCGCGGAACCGTCGGCCGCCGCGGCCCGGCCCCGGCGGCGGATCACCTGGACGCAGCTGGTCGTGCTGCCCGCGGTGCTGGCGGTGGTGCTGCTGACGACGTACCTGTGGATCACCAACATCCACCTGGACACGATCGCCGAGAACTCCCTCAGCGGCGGGAACGTGCAACTGCGGCTCCGCCAGCACGTCCAACTGACCGCGATCTCCACCTTCTGGGTCCTGGTCATCGCGATCCCGCTGGGCATCGCGCTCACCCGGGGCGGGCTGCGCAGGGCGGCGCCCGTGGTCACCGCGATCGCCAACATCGGTCAGGCCACCCCGGCGATCGGCCTGTTGGCACTGCTGGTGATCTGGCTGGGCATCGGGCCCTCGACCGCGATCATCGGGATGGTCGCCTACGCCGTGCTGCCGGTGCTCTCCAACACCGTGGCCGGGCTGCGGGCCATCGATCCCCAGCTGGTGGAGGCGGCGCGCGGGATCGGGATGTCCTCGCTGGGGACGCTGGGCAGGGTGGAACTGCCGCTCGCCGTCCCGCTGATCCTGGCGGGCGTACGGACGGCCCTGGTGCTCAACGTCGGCACGGCGGCCCTGGCCACCTTCGGCGGGGGCGGCGGCCTCGGCGACCTGATCACCTCGGGGATCCAGACGCAGCGGATGCCGGTGCTGGTGCTGGGGTCGGTGCTGACGGTGGCGCTGGCCCTGTTCGTGGACTGGCTGGCCTCGCTGGCCGAGACGGTCATGACGCCGCGCGGGCTGGAGGCCTAGATGGGTACGGGATCCGGCGTGCGGGCAGGAGTACGGGCGGGTGCGCGGGCAGGGGTACGGTCCGCGCTCGCGGCGGCGGTGCTGCTGGCGGCGGTGTCGGGGTGCGGGCTCAAGAGCGGGTCACCGCTGGTGGACGACGTGGTGCCCGGCTCGGTCGGGCAGGGACTCCCCCTCAAGGGCGCCTCCTTGACGGTCACCTCGAAGAACTTCAGCGAGAACATCGTCCTCGGCCAGATGATCGGGCTGATCTTCAAGGCTGCGGGGGCGGAGGTCCTCGACCGGACGAACCTGCCCGGCTCGATCAGCGCGCGCGAGGCGATCGTCAAGGGCGACGCGGACGCGATGTACGAGTACACGGGCACGGCCTGGATCACCTACCTCGGCAATGCCGAGCCGATCGACGACCCGCACGCGCAGTGGGAGGCGGTCCGCGAGGCGGACGTGAAGAACGGCGTGGCGTGGCTGCCGCAGTCGTCCCTCAACAACACCTACACGCTGGCGATCAGCAAGAAGAACAACGCCAAGTACCACCTGAAGACCATGTCGGACATGGCGAAGCTGGCCCGGGAGGACCCGGGTGCGGTGACGGTGTGCGTGGAGAACGAGTTCGCCTCGCGGGAGGACGGCCTGACGGGGATGGAGCGGGCCTACGAGATGAAGATCCCGGCGGGCAACGTGCGCAAGATGGACGCCGGGATCATCTACACGCAGGTGTCGAAGTCGGACTCCTGCCTGCTGGGCGAGGCCTTCACCACGGACGGCCGGATCAAGGCGATGGACCTGGACACGCTGACGGACGACCGGAGGTTCTTCCCCAACTACAACGCGGCCCCCGAGATCCACGCGAAGACGCTGGCCAAGTACCCGGTGATCGCGCAGCTGCTGGACCCGTTGACGCGTCGGCTCACGACGCGGGTGGCGCAGGACCTGAACGCGAAGGTGGACGTGGAGGGGCAGGACCCGCACGACGTGGCGAAGCAGTGGCTGATCGAGCAGGGGTTCATCAAGGAGGGCTGAGTTCCAAAGAAAGCTATGCAAAGAAGTCCTTGCAAAGGTCTCTTTGCAAGCTTAGGGTTGAGGCATGCCCGAGAACGCCGAGCCCCCGCAGCCCGCCGCCGAAGCCGAACCACCCGCGTCCACGCCCACGCCTTCCGAACCGTCCGCCGAACCGTCCACCGCACCCAAGGTCCGCAATCTCGACGCGCACGCCCTGCGCGGGCTCGCCCACCCGTTGCGCATACGACTGCTGGCCGCCCTCCGCCACAACGGCCCGGCCACCGCCTCCCAACTGGCCGAGCAGCTGGGCGAGTCCAGCGGCGCCACCAGCTACCACCTGCGCCAGCTCGCCGCCCACGGGTTCGTCGAGGACGCGCCCGAGCACGGCAAGGGCCGCGAGCGCTGGTGGCGGGCCTCCCATGAGGGCACGAGCTTCGACGAGACCATGACGCACGACGCCGACCCGGCCACGCGCAGCGCGGCGGAGGTCTTCCTGCACGAGATCGCGACCATCCACGCGCAGGAGATGAACACCTGGCTCGGCACCTCCCACACCTGGTCGACGGAGTGGCGCCGGGGCGCGGACCTCAGCGACTTCACGCTGCGCCTGACCGCCGACCAGGCGCACGAACTGATCCACAAGATGCACGACCTGATCAACAGTTACCGCGATCTGGGCCCCGCGGAAGAGACCGAGACGGTCCGCTTCCACACGCACGTCTTCCCCCGGACGTCCGACTAGCCCCGGCCCTGCTGGGCACCGGCCCTCTCCCCTACATCTCCTGCACCACCCGCAACACCTCCCGCACCACCCGCACCACCCCGGAAACCGATTGACCTGCATCCGCCTGCCGGAAAGAGTCCTGCCATGCCTTCCACGCCTGCCGCTCCCGTCCTCACGCACGCCCTGACGCCCGCGCTCACGCACGCCTTCACGCCCGCCGAGACCCACGCCGTCCTGCACGCCGCCCGCACCGCCGAACTGACCGCGGGGGCCGCCGGAGCCGCCGCCCGGCGGGACGCCCTGACCCACGCCCGGGAGGCCGACACCGCTTCCGTACCGGGCGTGCGCACCCTGCTCGGCAAGGCGCTCGTCGCCGCCGGGACGCGGCTGCTCGCCCACGGCCAGGGCTACGGCCAGGGCTCCGCGCATCCGCACGCGGCATGAGCAGGCGCCCGTTCGCGGCGGTCCTGGCCGCCAACACCATCTCGATAGCCGGTAGTTCGCTCACCCTCATCGGCGTCCCGTGGTTCGTCCTCCAGACCACGGGCAGCGCGGGCCGGGCCGGGGTCGTGGCCTTCTGCGCCACCCTGCCCGTCATCGTGGCCGCCCTCGTCGGGGGGCCGGTCATCGACCGGATCGGCCGCCGCCGGGTCTCGGTGGCCTCGGACCTGATCTCCGCCCTCTCCGTCGCCACCATCCCCTTGCTGCACTACGCGGGGGCGCTGGAATTCTGGATGCTGTGCGCGCTGATGGCCGTCGGCGGGCTGGTGCACACCCCGGGACTGACCGCCCGCGGCGTGCTGCTGCCCGACCTCGCCGAGCACGCGGGCACCAGCCTCATGCGGGCCGCCGGGCTCTACGACGCGGTCTCGCGCGGGGCGCGGATGATCGGGGCCGCGCTGGCGGGCGTCCTCATCGCGTTCTTCGGGGCCGAGTCCGTCCTGCTGCTGGACGCGGCCACCTTCGGGGTCTCCGCACTGCTGGTCGGTGCGTTCCTGCGCGGGGTGCCGGCGGCCGAACCGCAGGGCCGGGCCGGGTCGGTGTCCCTGGCGGGGTACCGGGCGGAGCTGGGCGAGGGGTGGCGGTTCCTCCTGGGGTCCCGGCTGCTGCTGGGGATCACCTTCATGGTCATGCTGACGAACGGCATCGACCAGGGGTGGGGCGCCGTGCTGCTGCCGGTGCACGGCCGCGAGGCGCTCGGCGGGGCCACCGCGATCGGCCTGCTGATCTCCCTCTTCGGTGGCTCCGCGCTGCTGGGCGCGCTGCTCTACGGCGCCTGGGGCGACCGGCTCCCCCGGCGGTCGGTGTTCGCGGTGGCCTTCCTGCTCTGCGGGGCGCCGCGCTTCCTGGTGGCGGGCCTCACCGACACCACCCTGCCGCTCGCGGTGACGATGGCGCTGTCCGGGCTCGGGGCGGGTGTGCTCAACCCCGTCCTCACCACGGTGCTCTACGAACACGTGCCCGACGCACTGCGCAGCCGGGTGGCGGGCGTGACCACGGCGGGCTGCGAACTGACCATGCCGCTCGGCGGACTCGCCGCCGGCCTGCTGGTGGACGGCTGGGGCATCGGCCCGGCCCTGCTGCTCTTCGGCGGGGCCTACCTGCTGACGACCCTCGCCCCGCTGGTCTTCCCGGCCTGGCGGGCGATGGAGAAGCCGCCGCTCAGCAGGACGGAACCGGCTCCCCGAGATTCAGTGCCCGCAGATCGTTCACCGCTTCCGTCAGGGTCGTGACGGGGATCAGCCGCAGCCCTTCGGGGAGTTCGGACCTGGCGTCCGAGCACTCGGCCTTGGGCACCAGGAAGACGGTCGCACCGTCCCGCGCGGCGGCCTGGGTCTTGAGCGCCACGCCCCCGACCGCGCCGACGGTGCCGTCGGCGGTGATCGTGCCCGTACCGGCGATGTCGCGACCGCCGGTGAGGTCGCCGCCCTTCCCGTCGCCGTCGAGCTTGTCGACGATGCCGAGGGAGAAGAGCAGACCGGCACTGGGGCCGCCGACGTCGGCGAGGTTGAGGTCGACCTTCACCGTGTCGGGGCTCTTGTGGAGGAAGCCGAGCGCGGCCTGGGCGGCGGCCGACTGCGACTTGGTCATTTCCTCCAGGTTGTGCGCGGTGATCTCCTTGTCGCTGCCGCCCGTCGGGTAGACCGCTTCCTTGGGCATGACCGCACGGTCCGTCCGGAACCAGTTGTCGACCAGCTCGGCCAGGCTGACCGTGCTGGACGGGCCGGTGGCCAGGATCGTGGTCATCCGCAGGTGCCCGCTGGTCTCCCGGGTCGGCGCGCCCGTGACCGTGATCACGGGCTTGCCGTCCTTCGCCCCGAGCACGTCCGTGGTCAGGCCCGGACTCGCGAGGATGAACGGCAGCGGCGCCAGGGCGGCCACGCCGAACAGGGCGAGCAGGGGCGCGGCGCAGACGGCCAGGGCGGCGGGACGCGACATGCGTGTGAGGCGAGAGAGCACCCGGCCAATCTAGCCGCCGGGCGCCCGCTCCGGCTCAGCGCAGCGCGTCGGCGACCTCGCGGGCCGCGTCCACGACCCGCGGACCGACCCGTTCGGGCACGGCGTCGGCGAGCATCACGACGCCCACGCTGCCCTCCAGGCCCGTGATGCCCACCAGGGGCGCAGCAGCGCCGCTGGCGCCCGCTTCCAGCTCCCCGTGGGTCAAGGTGTACCCGGGGTCGATCAAGGAGCCCTGACGGGCGGCCAGGATCGCCCGGCCCGCGGCACCGCGGTCCAGCGGGTGGCGGAAGCCCGCCCGGTAGGCGACGTGGTAGTCGGTCCAGGTGGGTTCCACGACGGCCACGGCGAGCGCCTCGGTCCCGTCGACGAGGGTCAGGTGCGCGGTGGCCCCTATGTCCTCGGCGAGGGAGCGGAGCGCCGGCAGGGCCGCCTCGCGCACGAGCGGGTGGACCTGACGTCCCAGCCGCAGTACGCCGAGCCCGACGCGGGCGCGGCCGCCGAGGTCACGGCGGACCAGGGCGTGCTGCTCCAGCGTGGCGAGGAGGCGGTAGACCACGGTGCGGTTGACACCGAGGCGGTTGGACAGCTCGGTGACGGTCAGACCGTGGTCGGTGTCGGCGAGCAGTTTGAGGACTCTGAGCCCTCTGTCGAGAGTCTGGGAGGTTTCCGCGGTCACGACGCCTCTCCCTCTTTCGGTGAGCGGCGGTGACTCTCGCGGGGTGGAGCGCTGCCGTATCCCTTCGGCGACGCACGGAGAGGCCGCCGGTACAAACCATGGCACCGGCTGCGCTCCCGCGGCGGCACTGCCACGGGGCGTTCATTGCGGGGACAGTAGCGAGCGGGTCCGCTCAGCGGAAGGGCTCGTCCAGAATCCGGGCGCCTACTACCCGTATATGCCGGTTCGCTCCGGGGCCCCGTGCCAAGTCGTGACCTACCCCGCGGTAAAAACTGTTTAAAGAGCGATTAGTCTGAGCGCGTTCAAAAATGTTGGGGGTGGGGACGGGCAGTCATGCCCGGAGCCACACGGGAGGGATTACACACCAATGAACCTGAAGCGCATGGCCGTCGTGGCCGCCGCAGCCGTGGTCGGTCCGACGGTCCTCATGGCCACGCCGGCGATGGCCGACGAGGTCAAGAACACCTCGGTCACGACCCCGGACACCGACCTGACGAAGGACGCCGCCCCGGCGGCGGACAAGACGGACAAGGCCGAGACCCCGGCCCCCGTCGTCCCGGTCACCCCGCCGGTCGTCCCGGCCCCGATCGTGCCCGCACCGATCGTGCCGCCGGTCGCCGACGGCAAGGTGCCGGCTCCGGCGCCGCTGCCCGGCGACGAGGACGAGATCGCCGCCCCGGGCCCGAAGCTGGGCCTGAAGGGCGTCCCGTCCTCCTTCAAGGCGGGTGGCGACTGGTCCGGATTCAAGGTCACCGTCGACAACGACGGCAAGGCCCAGAAGAGCTACGTCCTCGTGCTGGCCGTGGCCGACGAGAGCGCCAAGCTGAAGACCAAGGACGTCCAGGTCCAGGTCCTGGTCGGCGGCAGCTGGCACAACGCCGAGATCCTCAACGAGGCCGGCACCCCCGTCGCCCTGCTGACGGACGACATCAACCTCCCGAAGGGCACCACGGAGCTCTCCGTCCGTGTCCGCTTCGGTGCGAACGCCCCGGTCGGCGAGATCCTCTTCGCCGCCTCCGGCGGTAGCAACCTCGACGAGGACATCTGGTCCGACACGGCCATCGAGTACTCGAAGATCTCCCGCGGCACCAACGGCGGTGGCAACACCGGCGGTGACCACGGCAACGGCAACACCGGTGGCAACACCAACAACCCGAAGCCCGACGGTGGCACCACCACCCCGGTCGTCGACCACAACAACGGCGGCAACAACACCGGCAGCAACAACGCCGGTGGCGAGCTCGCCGAGACCGGCGCCGACGCCGCCACCTCCTGGGCCCTCGGTGGCGCGGGCGTGGCCCTCGCCATGGGCGCGGCCCTGGTCGCGGGCACCGGCCGCCGCCGTCGCCAGACCGCGTAACACCCGCCCCTCGGGGCGACGGTGGACGGACGTGAACGGACGGGGCCCGTGCGCATCAAGCGCACGGGCCCCGTCCCACGTCCGCGGGCTCACCGCCGGGTCATCCCTCCCGGGTCATCGCTCCCGGATCAGGGCCGCCGGGTCACCGCATCTTGGTGGCCCACTCCTGCACCTTCTTGATCCGCTCGCGCAGCTGCCCCGCCGTCGCCTCCGCGCTCGGCGGCCCGCCGCACACCCGCCGCAGCTCGGTGTGGACGACCCCGTGCGGCTTGCCGCTCTGGTGGACGTACGCGCCCACCATCGTGTTCAGCGACTTGCGCAGCTCCAGCAGCTCCTTGTGCGAAACGACGGGACGCCGCTCGGCCGGCAGCTCCAGCAGGTCCGCCTCGGAGTCGGGCTTGCGACGGCTGTGCGCGATCTGCCGGGCCTGGCGCTTGTGCAGCAGCAGCTGGACCTGGTCCGGCTCCAGCAGCCCGGGGATGCCCAGGTAGTCCTGCTCCTCCTCGCTGCCCGGGTGCGCCTGCATCCCGAACTCGGCGCCGTCGAAGAGCACCCGGTCGAAGACCGCGTCGGACTCCAGCGCCTCGAAGGACATCTGCTCCTCGTCGCCGGTGTCCTCGTCCTCCTGCCGGTTCGCCTCCTCCATCTCCTTCTCGGAGTCGGCGTAGGGGTCTTCCTCCCCCTGCTTCTTCGGCTTGTCGAGGACGTGGTCGCGCTCGACCTCCATCTCGTTGGCGAAGCCGAGGAGGTAGGGGATCGTGGGAAGGAACACGGAGGCGGTCTCGCCGCGCCTGCGCGAACGCACGAAGCGTCCGACGGCCTGCGCGAAGAACAGCGGGGTCGAGATCGTCGTCGCGTACACGCCGACCGCGAGCCGCGGTACGTCGACGCCCTCGGACACCATCCGGACCGCGACCATCCAGCGGCTGCCGTCCTCGCTGAAGGTGTCGATCCGCTTCGAGGCGCCCGTGTCGTCGGAGAGGACGACGGTCGCCTTGGTCCCGGTGATCTCCCGGATCAGCTTGGCGTACGCGCGCGCCGACTCCTGGTCGGCGGCGATCACCAGCCCGCCCGCGTCCGGGATGCCCTTCCTGACCTCGGTCAGGCGCCGGTCGGCGGCGCGCAGCACGTTCGGCATCCAGTCGCCGCGCGGGTCCAGCGCGGTGCGCCAGGCCTGCGAGATGGCGTCCTTGGTCATCGGCTCGCCCAGCCGGGCGGCGATCTCGTCGCCCGCCTTGGTGCGCCACCGCATGTTGCCGCTGTAGGACATGAAGATCACGGGGCGGACGACGCCGTCGGCGAGCGCGTTGCCGTAGCCGTAGGTGTAGTCGGCGCTGGAGCGCCGGATCCCGTCGTTGCCCTCCTCGTAGGTGACGAAGGGGATCGGGTTCGTGTCGGACCGGAAGGGCGTACCGGTCAGCGCGAGCCGCCGGGTGGCCGGGTCGAAGGCCTCCAGGCACGCCTCGCCCCAGGACTTCGAGTCACCGGCGTGGTGGATCTCGTCGAGGATCACGAGGGTCTTGCGCTGCTCGCACCGGTTGCGGTGCAGCATCGGCCGTACGCCGACACCCGCGTAGGTGACGGCGACGCCGTGGTAGTCCTTGCTGAGCGGCCCCGCCGAGTAGTCGGGGTCGAGGCGGATCCCTATCCGGGCGGCCGCCTCCGCCCACTGCTTCTTCAGGTGCTCGGTGGGCGCGACGACGGTCACCTGCTGCACCACGTGGTGGTGCAGCAGCCAGGAGGCCAGGGTCAGCGCGAAGGTGGTCTTGCCCGCGCCGGGGGTCGCGACGGCCATGAAGTCGCGCGGCTGGGTTTCGAGGTATCGGGTGAGCGCACCCTCCTGCCAGGCACGCAGCTTGCTGGCGGTACCCCACGGCGCACGGCCGGGGAAGGCGGGAGAGAGGTGGTGGGAGGCGGTAGTAGTCACGGTCTCCGGTTCGGGCTCTCGGGGGCGCATCGACGTACGTATCCGTGACGGGCAGCGATACGGACGGCGGGACGGCGATACGCGCGGCGATACGGGCGGCAGGCTGTCGTACGTAGGACAACCGTGCCACCTTACCGGCCCCCGCCGGAGGCCGCAGGAGGGACAGGCCCGTGACCTCGGCGGGTGCGGCGAGCGTCACACTCCGCGGGTCAGCGGGCGAACCTGGGCAGCTGAGCGGCGATCTTGGGTACGTCCAGGGACCCTTGGCAGACGTCCAGCACGAAGCGCTCGGCCTCATCGACGTCGAAACCGGCGTCCAGGGGGTGGCCGTTCATGTGGAGGAAGACCCAGGTCGCGTACCAGGCGATCCGCTTGTTGCCGTCCACCAGGCCGTGGTTGCGCGCGAGCGATTCCATCAGCGCGGCGGCCTTCTCCCAGATGTCCGGGTAGGCGTCCTGCCCGAACACGCTCGACCGGGGGCGCGCGAGCGCGGAGTCGAGCAGACCGTAGTCGCGCACCTCGCTGGTCCCGAGCCGCTCCGCGAGGTTCAGCACCTCGGGCAGGGTCAGGTAATGGGTCACGCAAGTCTCCGGTTCAGCTCACCGCTGACCTTCAGGACGTGCTCCGCCGCCTCGTTGAACAGCCGGGAGCGCTCGTTCACGGCTCTGATCACCGCCTCGTGCGCGAAGGACTGCATGCTGCGGCCTTCCGCCTCGGCGCGCTCGCGCAAGGCGTCCAGCTCTTCTTCGGTGAACCTGACGTTGAGACCGGCCATGAGCCGATGGTACCGCGTGGTACCAGACGGTGTCAGCCGGCTTTGGCGGCCTGGGCCGGCGATCTGCCGTCGAGCCGGGTCGCGACCCAGGCCCCCACCAGCGCCACCACGGCCATCGGCAGGAAGACCGCCACGAACGCCCCCGGGTGGGAGGCCCCCGACCCGGCCGACCCGACGGCCTCGGTCACCGCGTGCGCGGCCCCGACGGACCCGCCGCCCAGCGCGGCGAAGGCGGCCCCGCCCAGGGCCAGCAGCACCACGTTGGCGAGGGCGTCGGAGATCTGCAGCGCGGCCGAGTTGGCGCCCGCCTCCGCCGGCGGCGACAGCCGGAGCAGCAGCACGCTGGTCGGGCCGATCACCAGCCCCATGCCGAGGCACCCCACGCCCCAGACGAGGGCCAGCGTCCAGACGGGCACCGCCTCGATCAGGACGGCCGGCGCGGCGGCGATGGAGAACGCCACCATCACCATCCCGGACACCATCAGCCGCTCCCGGTACGGCACGACCCGCGCCTTGGACTGCACCCAGGAGCCCAGCGCCCAGGTGGCCCCGCCGAGGGCCAGCGAGAACCCGGCCAGCGTCGGGCTCAGCCCGCGCTGGGTCACCAGCATCAACGGCAGGAAGCTCTCGGCGCCGATGAACGCACCGCCCGCCAGACCACGCAGCAGCACCACGGCCGGCAGCCCGCGCCGGGCCAGGTACGTCCCGCGCGGCATCAGCCCGCGCACGGCCGGCACGAGCAGCGCGCAGCCCACGAGGGCGGGCACGAGCGAGAGCCAGCGCAGGTCCTGGGCGGCGTACTGGAGCAGCCCGGCGCCCAGCGAGATCCCGAAGGCGAGCCGGATCCGGCGCCGGTCGAAGGACCGCGGCGCGGCGTCCTTGTCGACGGGACCGCCCGCGGTCCGCCGGATCTCCGGCAGCGCGACCAGCAGCGGGACGATCACCATGGCCGGGATCCCCAGGAACACCCAGCGCCAGCCGACGTGCTCGGTGACGGTCCCGGAGATCAGCGGACCGATGATGGACGGCACCACCCAGCCGGCGGCGAAGGCCGCCATGATGGCGGGGCGCAGCCGCTCGTCGTAGGCCCGCCCGACGACCACGTACAGCGCGACGATCACCAACCCGCCGCCGAGGCCCTGCACGGCCCGGCCGAGCACGAACAGCCACATCGAGGCGGCCGTCCCGGAGAGCACCAGCCCGGTGGCGAACGCCCCGATCCCGCTGGTGAGCGCCCCGAGCGGGCCGCTGCGGTCGGACCACTGGCCGGCCAGGACCATGCCGAAGAGGCTGGTGGTGAAGTAGGAGGAGAACGCGAAGGCGTAGAGGCCGATCCCGTCGAGCTCGCGGGCGGCGACGGGCATGGCCGTACCGACGGCGGTGGCCTCGAAGGCGATGATGAAGACGACCGAGATGATCCCGATGCTGAGCATCCGGTGCGCCGAGCCCATGATCCCGCCGCTCGGGGCGGCTGCCGCGGCGGCGGGCAGGTCGTCGGGTATCCGGGGGGTCTCCGGTGCACGGGGTTCGAGGACGCTCATCGCCCCAGAGTAAGGGGCATTTCCAGACTTCGACCCTGTCAATACGACCGATATTCACCTCCGCCCAGAGCCCTAGGCCCAGCATCCGGAACCCGGCCGGGCGACCTGTTGTGAACGGGGCATGGCAGTCGCGTTGCGTCCGCCCCGATCCCCTTCCCCCGCCTCCCCCGACCCTCGTACGGTCGTCCCATCTCCACCACAGCCGTGTGCCCGAGTGGTTGAGGGACTCGCCTGCAAAGCGAGTTACGCCGGTTCGATTCCGGTCACGGCTTCTGCTGTGTGCGCAGCAAGGACGAAGGGCGGCACCCCACGAGGGGCGCCGCCCTTCGCTCGTCGGCGCACCCATCCGCGCACCCATCCGCGCACCCTTGCGTCCGTCTCAGGCCTCGCAGCGCAGCTGCTGGCGCGCGGCGTCGAAGTACTGCCTCATCAGCCGCCCCAGCACCCGCTGGTCGTCGGCGGCCGGTCGCCCGCTGATCTTCAGCTCCACCTCGAACGGGTCCTCCGGCCGCCGCAGGCAGGTGAACCCGACCACCGCCCCGTCCGACCACACCCGCCCCCGGGTCCCGAAGGCCAGCGGCTCGGCCTCGACGTCCCCGTCCTGCGCCGCGGTGCTCAGCTGCACCGACCCGTCCACGGGCGGCCGCTTGGCCTCCGCCAGGAACCGGCCCTCGCCGTCCACCTCGACCCGACAGGTCGCGATCTGGTTCTCCCGGGCGAGCACGAAGCCCCCCGACACGTTCAGCGTGCCCTCGTCGCCGTCCCCCACGACCCGTGCCAGATCCGCCGGCTCGAAGGCCCCCCAGCACCCCTCCTCGGGCAGCGCGACCCCACCCGCCCCCACGAGCCCCGCACCCCCACCACACCCGCTCAGCACCACGAAGCCGACAGCGACCGCCCCGATGCTCAAGAGCCCTCTATGACCGCGTCGCCGTAACACCTCGGAAGCCACCTTCCCTCGAGCCGAGGCCCCCACCGGACCACCTGCGGCCCATCTTGACGCCCCCACCCCACCCGAACCAGCCCCCAATTCCTGCCACTCGCGTCAGCCGGTCAGGCCCCCACCGCCGGTGCAGTTGAGCTCCGCCGCCACCGCGCGCGCCGCGGAACGCGCAATCGTGAGGTAGGCCGTCGCGAGCTTTCCGTCCTCGTCGCTCCTGCTCCACTGGTTCTCGAAGGTGACGTCGATCCGCAACGGAGCCTCGGCGGTCGACCCCAGGGCCGGGCTGACACAGTCGAAGGCAACGCCACCCGCCTTCTCCCGCCGAGACTCACGGACCCCCTTCTCAGCGCCGCTGGGCACGCCGCCCCCGGGGGCCACACCGTGGCCGATCACGGACATCCGGATCTCGGCCGACCTGCCCGTGCCCACCTGCCCGGTGACGACGCACGGAGCCACGACCGTCCCTTTGCCTCCGGACCCGGCTCGATACGCCGCCTCCAACTGCTCGGCCATCGTGGAGGCGCCCACGGCGTGTTCGTCGTCACGCCGCATGTACGAGGACTGCAAGACCCTGCTCAGTGCCTCCGCGCCCGCCGCGTCGAAGAGCCCGGGACACGACTGCGCGATGTCCACGGTCATGCTCGACTCCTTCCCCGACTTCGAGGTCGAAGCCGCGGGTGAAGGCGAACCGTCCGACGTGCACGCCGCGAGCAGCACCGCGGCCACCGGCATCCCCAGGATTCCCGCCAACCTGCTCGCCCGCGTACTCCTCGCCCGTCCCCTCGTCACGTGTGCGCCCTGTCTTCCCGTCGATGCCGATACCGCCGTACACCGGCCAGTCTCGCCGCCCGGCCGCCGAGCACCTAGGACGTACCGGCAGCCGTTGCCACCAGGTCACGACCCACGGAGTGGGCGTTCTTACTCTCCTTCGAGGCCGATCCGGCAAGCACGTCGACATCCCCTGCGGAGAGGCCCGACCCCTTGGCCGCATGGCGCACCGCGTTCTCTGCGGCCCCACTCACCGCCTGCTCCGAGTCCGCGTAGAGCTGGGAGACCCGCCGTTGCGTGGCGAGTGTCTTCGCCTCGCCCTTCTTCTCCGCGTCTTCGGTGTAGCCCTCCGTGACATCCTCCTGCACCCACCCGACGACGTCGCCGGCGATCGGTACGAGCTCCAGGTACTTGCCACCCGCCGCACTGATACCGCGGTTGATCCACTTGGCGTTGTCCTCGACGCCCTTGGCGTATTCAGCATTGCTGTGAGCCGTCTCAGCGTGCAGGTTCTGGGCTCTGGCCTCCGCCATCATCCCCGCGATCTGGCCTCCGGGGTGGACCGCGACCTCAATGGCCGCGTCCGGATGCCCGTACGTCTCCTGGTGGGCAATGACGTCATGGACGAGAACCGCGGTGAACGCTCGGTTGGCATTCGTGACCGCACCGTAGGCGTCCGGGTCCTGCGCTACTGCCCCCAGGAAACGCGCCACGTCCGACCGTCCGAAGTCCGCCATTTCGCCGCTCACTCGGATCTGCTTGCCGCCGTTCTCGGCGGAGGCCTGGATGTCCGGCATGTACTCAGCGGCCATCTGACCGAAGTGGCCGGACAAGCCGCTCAACGGGCCTTCCTCGCCCCCCGCCGCCACCAGTGCCGGCTCGTTGCCGATCTTCTCGACCACCCGTTCCATGACGTCGACCATGCCCTGCGTGTGCGGCACCGGCTTCGCTTCCTCGTCACCGGTCGCGCGGCCCGAGACGGCCGCTTCGAGGGCCCCGCCCAGCGCCTCCTGGGCCGGGTGGGGATCGCCGGTGCGCGTCGCGTCGAAGTCGTCCGTGTACGGCTGCTTGTCGAGCATGTAGTCGACCATGCCCTGCGCCTTGCCGTGCTGCCCGCTGACGACCTTGTCGGCCGTCGTCACGATTCCGTCACCGTTACTGTCCTGGCGGACCGGCTCGTTGAAGAGGGCCGTCGCCGCGTCCGGGTTGTTGCCGAGCGCCTCCATCAGGCCCGTCAGCGGGTAGAAGCCGCGGCCGTCGGCTCCGTGGCTGAGGACAAGGTCCGGGGACATCGAGGAGAACTGCTCCCACGCCTTCGGGTTCTTGTTGTCCATCGCGACCATGTCGCGCCCCACGGAGGTCAGGAAATCCTTGTCGTAGGTCCCCTCGCGCAGCAGCGCGCCCAGCGCCTGGTAGCCGTAGACCTTCTGCAGCAGGCCGACGTCCAGCTCCTTGCGCCCGGCCTTCATCAGCTGCGTCGTCCACGCCGCGTCGAGGTGGTTCGGTACGTCCTTGTGCGTGGCCAGGCCGAGCATCGCGCCCAGGTCGCTCTGGATGTTGCCGACCATGCCCGTACGGTCCGCTCCCGCCGGGCCGAGCATGCTGGAGTCCAGGGACATCTTCGCGTACATCTGCAGCGTCGCCTCGGGACCCACCTGGCGGTAGAAACCGGTCGCGAACTCGGGGTCGTCGCGGTTGTCGTCGAGCAGGTCCTCCAGCTCGCGCAGCGCCTCGACGTTGCGGGCCGTGCCGCCCGCGCCGGTCACCTTCTTCATCAACTCGGCCGCGCGGGCTACCTGTTCGGCGTCCAGGGTCGTGTACTTCGGCGTCGTGAAGTTCTGGTCGTCCGTGACGTTGGCCCGCAGCACCCGCCCCAGCGAGTCGTCGGCGTCCGCGCAGTCCTCGACCGCGCGGTCGACCTGCGCCTGCCACGCGTCGCGGTGCTCGCGCGCCAGCTGTTGGTAGTCGGGGTCGTGCTGGGCGGCGTACCGCTCCTTGGGGTCCGCGATCGGTACGGGGGTGACGAGCCCGGTGGCGTCGACCTGGAAGCCCGCCGCCGGAGCGTCCACGTCCACGATCTTCTTGAGCTGGTCCCGAGCCGCCTTGAAGGTGGCGTGCCCGTCCGCCAGCGCGAGGTGGACGCCCTGCGCCTCCTTGGCGGCGTCGTCGAACTCCTTCGCGGTCTTGGCCACGAAGGGCTTCGTCACGTCCGCGTTGACGCCCTTCCAGTCGGCCTTGTCCGCCTTGGCCTTCATCCCGGTACGGGCCGACTCGGCCAGCTCCGCCAGCTTCGTGGCCATGGCGCCCCAGTCCTGGACAGCGGTCCGGAGCTGCTCCAGCGGGGCGTTCATCACGTTCTCGAACGTCAGCACGTGCCTACGTCGCCTTCCTGCGGGCCTACTTGAGGAGTTCGCTGACCTTCGAGGCGGAGAGCGTGGCCACGAGGTCCGCCTCCTCCTTGTCGTGGGAGGCCACGGTGTAGTCCAGGTGGTTGGAGATGTTCGCGCAGGCCGCGACGAGCACCTTCAGCTGGGAACTCCAGCGGTCGTGCACCTTCAGCAGGGCCGCGCCGCTGGTGAAGTCGTGGTTGGTGAGAGCGATGGACGCCTCGAAGGTCGCCGCGCGGGCGTGGTCGCCATCGCGCGAGAGCCGTTCGTGCAGGGCGTACGCGTCGCTGCCGACCGCGCCGAGATCGTCATTGGCGATGCGCAGGTCCGCCGCCCCGCCGGGGCCACCTGGTCCGGGCTCGGTGGGGACGTGGTTGAGGCGCACGGAGGCGCGGGCCGAGGACCACTCTTGTTCGAAGGACATCCGGGTCGGAACTCCTACGGTCGGTTGGTACGCCTGACGACGACAGCGGTGACGGCGCCGCCTATCAGCAGGCACGCGCCGAGCCCGATGGCGATCCACGCCCCGGTACCGAGCCCACCCGCCTCCTCGGCGGCCTCGGGCACCCGCGTCGCCTTCTCCGGCGCCTTGGCCCCGCCGGAAGGCGAGGGACCACCGGAAGGCGCCTTGCCCTTCGCCTCGGCGGCGGCCAGGTCGGGCAACGGGTACACGTCGGCCGGACCGGGATCCTCGGGGGTCGAGAGCGCGACGCGGGGGCGGACGACGCCGTAACCGATGTAGTCGTTGCGCTCGACGCCGTCGCGGGGCTTCCCGGAGGTGTTGAGCAGGACGCGAAGCACCTGGTTGTTGGTCCAGTCGGGGTGCGCGGACCAGATGAGGGCGGCGGAGGCGGAGGTCAGGGCGGTGGCGTCGCTGGTGCCGTGGGTGTTGCAGAGGCCGGTCTTGCCCGAGCAGGCAGAGACGATGTCGACACCGGGCGCCGAGAGGTCCACCTGGGTCCCATGCTGGGACTCCTTGGTCGCACTGGCCTGCTGGTCGATGGCTGAGACGCCCACTACACCGGGGGTGGCTGCCGGAAACATAACGGGATTGGCTCCGACACCGGTGTTACCCACACCAGCAAAGATGAGCTTGCCCTTCGAAAGCGCATACTTCACGGCTTCGTTCCGGGCTGGGTCCTCTTTACTCGTAGCCATAGAAATGTTGATGATCTTCGCATCCGAGTCGGCTGCATACCGAATGGCCGCGGTCCACAACGGACTCGCGGAATCATCCTCATGGGGCACCCGGATCGGGAGGACCTTTGCGCCTGGAGCGAGCCCGAATGCTCCATCGCCGCCGCCAGGCCCCTTCCCTGAACCGGCGATCATGGCCGCAATGCCCGTACCGTGCGCGTCGTAGTCCGTTCGCTCATCACCTTGGTACGTCGTTGCAAAGTCCTTACCCGTAAGAACTTGCCCCTCCAACTCAGGCACGCGATCAACACCACTGTCGACTACTGCGACGGTGACGCCTTTGCCTGTGCTGACCTTCCACATCTCCTCGGCCTTCATGGAGTCGAGATGCCATTGCATGGACCGGATGGTCTCCGCGTGGGCCGGAGTCGCGGCGACTCCGGCCAACAGGAGGCCCATCAGGACCGACGTACCCTTCCGCATGCGCATCTCGTGCAGTGTCCCGTTCGCTCAGTCGATCACCGGCGGGACAACACGACGGTTGCCCTGCCAGGTCTCTTCATCTTCGGCCAGGTAATCCGGGCGCTCGCCCGACTGGTCGTTGCGCTTTTTGCCACCGGTACGGGCGCCCGCACCGCCATGGCCCATGGCGCCGCCGACACCGCCGGCCGGACCACCGCCCTGGTTGCGCACGAGACCCGAGCCTCCCTGCGTGAACGGCTTCCCGCCCGTGGTCGAACGGCCACCCGCACCCGGCTGGCGGCCACCGACCACACCGCCGGGCTCACTGGCCAGCCGACGTCCGGCGGCCGAACCGCCCTGACCGCCAGCGCCGCCCATGCCCCCGGCACCACCCATGCCACCGGCCATCCCTCGACCTGCCATACCGCCTTCGTTTCCGATGACCGTACCGCGCGGGATCGAAGACTTCGGACCGCTGGCCGAGACCGGTCGGCCGCCCGTGATGCCGGCATCACGCGGCGGAAGGCCCGCAACGCCGCCGACCTTGCCACCAGGAGCAGACGTGCCCGGGAAGGCCCCACCGGGGCCGACGCCACCCACCGGCGTACGGCCGCCACCGGCTCCGCCGATGCCACCGCCGGGCGTGGTCATTCCCCCAATCGGGGGAAGCGTCACGGGCGGGAGTACACCTCCGGGGCCCACGCCGCCCGGCCCACCGGGACCGACACCACCGGGCGTTCCCGGAAGCTGGGTGACCGGCTTGTCCGGCAGCGTGCCGACCGTGTTCAGGTCCACGTTCACGTTGCGGTCGGGGAGGGTCTGCGCGTGCGTCTGCCCCGGGCCAGGCCCCGTCGTCGACGGCAAGGTGGTGTCCTGCGACGGACCCCGAACATGGCTTGCGTCGCTTGTGGAACCGGTACTGCTCGAGGTGCTGGGTGTGTAGGACGATCCGGCACCATGCTGGCTGGTAGTACCGCTCGCGCCCGGCCGAGCAATGTCTTCGCTCTCATAGATGCCAGACGGCACAAAACCAGGCGGCGGCGGCGGAAACGTAGGCGGCACCGCCGCATTCATCTGCGTCGTCGACGACTCGTACGACTGCGCCAGCTTCGTCATCTGCTGGACCGCTTCGGTGTGGTCGCCGTTGAGCTTCGAGAAGGCCGTCTGGCCCATCTCCCGCGAGTCCGGGTCGTTGTGGAAGTCCTTCGACGCCTGGAGGTTGTCCGCCGCAGCCGTGTCGTACTTCGGCATGCTCGCCTTGACCTCGACGATCGTCTGCGCCGCGTCGACCATCCACTTGCCGCCGGTCTTGCTGTACTGGCCCAGCAGCAGCGTCGCGTTGCCCGCGGTGTTGACCCACTCCTCGAATTCCTGGGCGGCCTTGCCCTCCCAGCCCTCCACGCGGTAGTTCTTCAGATCGTTGCCGATCTTCGTGATCGTCTCCTCGGCCTGCTGCAACAGCACGCCGCGCGACCTCACCGTCTCGGAGTTGACCGGCGCCAGCATCGCCAGGAGTTCCTTGTGCGAGTAGCCCTCGAAATTGGTCGCCATTACATCTCACCCCCCGATGTGCTTCCGTTGCCGTTGCCCGGGTTGCCGGCCGCCGCGGCCGCGGCCTTCTCGGCCTCCGCCTTGTGGGTGTCCAGCTTCGGGTCGTACCAGCCCTGCGCCTCGGTGTTCAGCTTCCGCATCCGGGCCTTGACCTCGGCGTCGACGTTCTCGTAGCCGAGGCGCGAGGACTCCACCGCGATGCCCAGGGCCTCGATCTGGACGCCCAGCGCCTTCGAGAGGGTCTCCAGCTCGCTGCGGACCTTGTTGTACGCCGTGAAGAGGCCGTCCGCCTCGGGGAAGCCGTGGCCGAGATCGGTCTTGCCCAGCGTGCCCTCGGCGATCTTGCCGTGGTCGGCCTGTGAGCCCTTGAGCTGCGTCAGCAGCGCGTCCACGCGCTGCTTGTACTTGACCATCGACTCGTGTTCGACGAACAGCGCCGGCGCCTGGGCGGCGATCATCACCTGGTTCGCCGCGACCATTGCCGGTCCGACGAATGGGATCGCCGCGATCACATTCTTGTCCACGTCCCCTGCCACGATGGCCTCCCCGACTCCCCGTTGTCCCCGTAGTCCCGCACCGTCCCCGTGATTTCCCGTCAGCGCGGCGTCACCACCGCGCCGCGTACGCAGACGTACAGATCACTCTAGCGACCGGTACCGACACGCCCAAGTCCGGGGTTGCAGGTGCAATGCGGGTCACACGGTCACGAGTTGGGCACCGCCACCGCCGCCGATGGCCGGATCGGGAGCCTGTTGACCGGGCGGCCCGTCGCCGCGCGCACTGCCGAGGCTACCGCCGCGGGGGCCGTCACCACAGGGACCGCGCTCGCCGCCTTCGCGCCGAACGGCGCGACCACGTCCCGCTCTTCGACCAGTTTCACGATCCGCACGGTCGGCGCGTCCAGCGCCGTCGGCAGCGCGTAGCCCGTCAGGTCGGGGTGGCGGATCAGGCCCGCGGCCGAGCGCAGGTTTTCGGTCAGGGCCGCGCCCACGCCCTGCGTGACGCCCGCTTCGATACGGGCCTCCAGCTGGCGGGGGTTGAGGATGCGGCCGACGTCCTGGGCCACGGCCAGCTCGACCACCCGCACCGAGCCCAGCTCGATGTCCACGTCGACCACCGCGCGGATCGCGCAGAACGCGAGCCCCACGAACGCGTCGCCCTGCCCGTCCGCGTCCAGCGGCTCGGTCGGGTGGGGGCGGCACTGGGCCGTCGCCCAGAGCTCCTTGCCCTCTATGGCTTCCGCGACGGTGGTGGAGAACGCGCCGTCGTACGACGTGATCCGGCCATCCGCGATCTGGAGCAGCTCGGTGGACATGCCGAGCTTGTGCGCCATCGGCTGGAGCAGCTGCGTGCGGACCATCTTGGCCGCCCGCTCCACCGCCCCGCCCGACACCCACGTGTGCCGACCGTGCGCCGAAGCCCCGGCGGGCGGCTGGTCCGTGTCCACCGGAGCCGTCACCACGTCGTCGACGCCCAGCACCTCCTGGACGATCTGGCGGGCCAGCGTGGCGAAGCCCTGACCCGTGTCGACGGCCGCGCAGATCACCGTCGCGATGCCGTCCTGCACCTTCACGGTGGCCGTGGACACCTCGTCGGTGCCCTCCGCGCCGAGCATGTGGACCATGCCCACGCCGTACCCGACGCCGCGCCGCACCGCGCCCGGTTCGCCCGCGCCCTCCGGGCCGCCGGGCAGCAGCCACTCCTCCTCCGGCGCGTCCTTCGGCAGTGCGGGCAGCTCGAAGTCGCGCACCGCGCGCAGCAGTTCGGCCACCGGCGCCGGGCAGGTGACGGTCTGGCCCGTCGGCAGCAGGTCACCGGTCGCCAGCACGTTGCGCATCCGCAGCTCGGCGCCGTCGATGCCGAGGGCCGCGGCCAGCTTGTCCATCTGGCCCTCGTACGCCGCGCACACCTGCATCGCGCCCTCGCCGCGCACGTGGCCCGACGGCGGGTTGTTGGTGCGCACGGCCCAGCCCTCGACGAAGGCGTGCGGGACGACGTACGGGCCGCACGCGAAGGCGACGGCCGCGGCCAGCGACTCCGACGACGAGTCGGCGTAGGCCCCCGCGTCCATCAGGATCTGCGCCTCCACCTTGACCAGCCGACCCTCCGCGTCCGCGTGGTGGCGGTAGCGCAGCAGGGTCGGGTGGCGGTGGGCGTGTCCGAGGAAGGACTCCTCGCGGGTGGCGGCCAGTTTGACCGGGTAGCCGGTGCGCAGCGCCAGCAGGCCCAGCGGGAGCTGGAAGGCGGGGTCCTCGCGGTCGGCGGTCGCACCCGGGACGCCGGTCACGACGATCTTGACCCGGTCCGGTTCGAGGCCGAAGCAGGCGGCCGCGAGGTCGCGGTCGGTGTGCGGGTCGGTGGAGGCGGTGTAGATCTCGACGCCGCCGTCGGGGCGCGGCACGGCGAGTCCGGCCTCGGCTCCGATGGGGGCGGGGTCCTGGCGGCCGATCCGGTACAGGCCCTCGACGACGACCTCGCCGACCGCCTCCGGGTCGCCGTAGCGCAGCGGGATGTGCCGGATCAGGTTGCCGTCGGGGTGCAGCGGCGGGGCGCCGAAGGAGTGCTCGGGGTCGGTGACCGCGTCCAGCAGCTCGTACTCGACCGCGATCGCGGCGGCGGCCAGCCGGGCCGTGTCCGGGTGGTCGGCGGCCACGGCGGCGATGGGCTCGCCGTGGTGGCGGACGAGGTCGTGGGCGAAGACCGGGCGGTCGGCGATGCGGCGGCCGTGGGTGGTGGCGCCGGGGACGTCCGCGTGGGTGACCACGGCCCGCACGCCCGGCATCTCGGCGGCGGCCGAGGTGTCGATGGAGCGGATCCGGGCGTGGGCGTGCGGGGAGCGCAGTACGGCGGCCCAGAGCAGGCCCTCGGCCCACAGGTCGGCCGCGTAGGGGAAGGTGCCCTCGGACTTGGCGCGGGCGTCGGCGGCGGGGAGGGACGCGCCGATCCCGCGCAACACCTCGGGCTCCGCGGCCGCGGCCATCGCCGTGATGGAGAACGATCCGGTGGCGGGTCCCGTTCCCGCGCCCGTGGCACCCGCTCCCACGGCCGGTCCCGTCGCCGTCGCCGCGTCGTGCCCGCTCACGCCATGCCTCCGTGCTGGTGGTCGGGGTGGATGCCGCCCTCGCCGGGCGCGGCCTGGTGCGGAATGCGCGGCTCCGCGCCCTCCGCCGTACCGCCTGCCGTACCGCCCGCCGGGCCCCCGGCCACGGCCGACGCGGCGGCCTCGGCGGCCGCCTCGCGCTCGGCGACGACTTCGCCGACGGCGTCGATGACGCCCCGGTAGCCGGAGCACCGGCAGAGGTTGCCGCACAGGGCCTGACGGGTCTCCAGCTCGCTGGGGGCGTGGTTGCCCTCCAGCAGGTCGTGGATGGTCATGGCCATGCCGGGGATGCAGAAGCCGCACTGGACGGCGCCCGACCGGCACAGCGCCTGCTGCACGTCGGAGAGTTCGCCGTCGGTGGCCAGGCCCTCGACCGTACGGACCTCACTGCTCGCGGCGGTCGCGGCGGGCACCAGGCAGGAGGCGACCAGCCGGCCGTC
The DNA here is from genome assembly GCF_044759975.1 of Streptomyces sp. NPDC098789. Lineage (NCBI taxonomy): Bacteria > Bacillati > Actinomycetota > Actinomycetes > Kitasatosporales > Streptomycetaceae > Streptomyces > Streptomyces sp. NPDC098789. Next base: position 71,480 of record NZ_JBIWAJ010000002.1, on the reverse strand, counting down.
GACCTGCACGGCGCAGGCGCCGCACTCGCCCTGCGAGCAGCCGTCCTTGGCCCCGGCGAGGCCGAGCCGTTCGCGCAGCACGTAGAGCAGGGACTCGCCGATCCAGGCACCCGTGACGGGCCGGTCGGCGCCGTTGACGCGCAGCACGTAGGAGGCGAGGGGGTGCTCCTCGTGCACCGGCCCGACGGCCCCGACCGGCTCGGCGGCCGACTCGGCGACCGGTTCCCCGGCCGCCTCCCCGACCGGCTCCGCGTCCGGTGCCCGAGGCGCCTGCGGCGCCGGAGCCGCGACCCCTTCGTCGTACGTCGCCCGCGGGTCCGGGACCTCCGCGGGATCCCCCGCCCCCGGGTCCGCGCCGGTTTCCCGGTGCTCCCCCTCGGCCCCGCCCGACGCACCGCCGGCTCCGGCGGAGCCGGGGCCCGCACCGAGGTCGGATCCCGCGCCGTCGTGGCCGAGCCCCTGGCCGTGGTCGAGCCCCGCGCCGTGGTCGAAGCCCGCGTGGTCCGGCGCCGGGTCGGCGGCCGGGTGCGGGCGCTCCGCGGTCAGCGGGGCAGCGGCGGCGCCGTGGGCGGCGTCGATGTCGGGGGCCGCCGGGTGCACCGGCCCCTCCTCGTGCGCCAGGTGGTCCGCGTGCTCGGGCTGGTCGAGGTGGTGCAGGTGCTCCGGGAGCGGCGTGCCCACCCCGGGGCCGCCGAGGACGCGCGGCCCGCGCGGCGCCGAGCCCACGCCGGGACCGCCCAGCACCCGGCGCCCGGTGGCGGGGGCGGGGGCGGCGGGTCCGGCGGCGGGCAGCACGCCCGCGCTCATGGTCTGTTCGGGGTCGAGGGTGCCGAAGGCGTCGAAACCGCCCGCCGCGTCCCGCGCGGCCGTGCCGGCGGCAGCGGCCACCGCGTGCGCGTCGGCCTCAAGCTCGGCGGCCGGTCCGACGGCCGGGGCCGCGTAGGGGTCCGTCACCGGCTCGGCGCCGAAGACGCCGTGGCCGGGCTGGGCGGCCCAGGGAGCGGCGGCGCCGCCCGGCAGGGTGGCCGGGGCCTGGCTCCAGTCGGCCTCCATGGCGCCGCGGCGGAACTCGCCGGACTCCTCGGGCAGTTCCCCCTCGATGACCGGGATCGCCCACTGACCGGTCTGCGCGCCCTGTCCGCCGCCCGCGTACGGGTCGCCCGCGTACGGATCGGCGGCGTACGGGCCATCGGCGTACGGGGCGTCGGCGCCCTGCGCGGCTTCCGGGAAGTGCCATTCGGCGGTCGACGCGGAGTCGTGCCCGTGGTCCTGGCCGTGCGCGTGCCCGTACGCGTGCTCGTACCCCGCGCCGGGGTCGGCCGCGCCGCGGTCCTCGCCACCGCGCGCCGGGTCGCCGTCGGCGTCGTGCAGGGCGGCCATCGCCGCCATCGCGGACGCGGGCATCGGGATGACCGCCGGGATCGGGCCCAGCACCGGCGCGGGCGCGGCCTGCGCGCGGGCGGCCGGCGCCGCGGGGGCCGAACCGCCGGCCTCGGGCCAGCGCACCGGCATCGTCCAGGTGCCGGTCGCGGCCGGGTCGGTGGCGGCCGAGCCCAGCGGCACGATCATCGGCGGGGGCACGAAACCGTGGCCCGGTGCGGCCAGGGGCTCGCCGGTCCCGGTCGCGCCCAGCATGTCCGGGGGCAGCTTCACGAACGCCGTGGCGTCCGAGTCGTATTCGCCGCCGTGCGGCACCGGCTCCCAGCCCCACGCGGTGCCCGCGCCGCCATTGCCCGTACCGTCGCTCACGCCGTCGCCCACGTTCTCGTTCCCACTCATGAGGTCAGTGCCCTCCCCAGGGCCCTCCGTGCCAGTACCGCCACCGTGCGCCGCAGGTGCAGCACCGCCGGCGCGACCGCTTCGCCCTGGTCCGGCACGCAGGCGGCCGCGACGTACTCGCCGAAGGCTTCCAGCGCGTCCGGGGCCAGGGTGCGCTCCCCGTCCCAGTCGATCAGCGAGGCGACCCACTGCTCGGCCTCCAGCGGGCGCAGCGGCATCGGCGCGACCGCGCCCACCGCGATGCGCACGCCCCGGCGCGCGGGGTCGAGCACGAGCCCCACGGACGCCACCGCGCGCCCCGGGCCGGTGCGGCCCGTGGCCTTCAGGAACACCTGCGGGGCGTGCAGCAGGGGCACCCGGACGAAGCCGATGAGTTCACCGGGCCGCAACATCTCCCGCCCGGCCAGCAGGTGCGAGATCGGGATCTCGCGGCGCGAGCCGCCGGGGCCGACGATGACGAGGACCGCCTCCAGCGCCGCCAGCACCGGCAGCGCGTCGCCGGTCGGAGCGGCCGTGGCGATGTTGCCGCCGAGCGTGCCCGCGTTGCGGATCTGCGGCGGCCCGGCCGCGCGGGCGGCGGCCGCCAGCGCGGGGATCAGCGCGGCGAAGTCGGGGCGGCCCATCCGCGCGTGGGTGAGTCCGGCGCCGAGGAGCGCGTGGCCGTCCTGGTACTGCCAGCCGCGGATCTCGTTGATCCGGCCGAGGCCCACCAGCGCGGCCGGGCGCAGCAGCCCGGCGTTGACGGCGGCCATGAGGTCGGTGCCGCCGGCCACGGGCACGGCCGCGGGCATGGCGGCGAGCGCCGCCACGGCCTCGTCGAGCGAGGCCGGCAGCGTCACGGACTGCGTCGGCTGCGGCCCCTGAGGTGAATCCGGTGCGTGCAGTGCGTGCGGTGCGTGCGTGGTCAACCCAGCTGCCCCTTCCCGATGTCCCGGCGCTCACGCCTGTTCCGCCGTACGGTACGTGCTCACGACCGGGACGTGGCAACTCTGGCACATCTTCGGGGACGCCCGGCGCGAGGGTCGGCCGGGCGCCCCCGCCCGGCCGCCGCGGGTCGACCGCCCCGCGCCCGCCCCGCCCGGGTCCGGGCGCGCCCGCGGCGCGGGTACGACCGGATCGCCCGTTTCTCCCCTCTATACGGCGAATTCGGGGAAGAGTTCCACGAATCTCCCCCAATGCTTCACCTGTCGCGCACGCCGTCACCACACCCGACCGTCACACCCGGGGCGGGGCGCCCTCCTTCGGCCGCCCGAGCACGCCGGGGCGGCGCTGCCACGGCAACGGGCCGCCCGGGGGCCGGTAGTCGACCCCGAGGGCGTCCAGGCGCGCGTAGTGCCCGCCCATGCGCGCCTCGAAGTCCGCGTAGTCCCGCGCGGCCGGTTCGGGCAGCCGCGACCACACGGCCTCGGCGAAGGCGGCGAGGCGCGGGAACACCTGGTAGTCCACCCGGCCCTGGTGCTCCATCACCTCGGTCCAGACGTTGGCCTGCGCGCCCAGCACGTGGGCGGCGGCCCGCTCGGAGAGCTGCGGGGGCACCGGCTCGAAGCGGTAGACGTCCTCGAGCGTGCGGACGTAGCCGATCGGCATCGGCTCGTCCGGGCCCGGGGCCTGACGGTGGTCCAGGTACACCTGCTGCTCGGGGCACATCACCACGTCGTGCCCGGCCTCGGCGGCCGCGATCCCGCCCGCGTAGCCGCGCCAGGAGGAGACGGTGGCCCCCTCCGCCAGGCCGCCCTCCAGGATCTCGTCCCACCCGACCAGGCGCCGTCCGCGCGCGGCGAGCCAGCCGTCGAAGTGCCGGATGAACCAGGACTGGAGGCCGTCCTCGTCCTTGACCCCGAGCTCCCGGATCCGCTCCTGGGCCGCCCCGGAGGCCGCCCACTGGGTCTTGGGGCACTCGTCGCCGCCCACGTGCACGAAGGGCGAGACCTCCGCCGGGAAGAGCTCCAGCACCTCCTCGAAGACGCCCTCGTAGAAGCGCAGCACGGCCTCGGTGGGCGCGAGCACGTTCTCGTTGATGCCCCAGTCGTCCCACACGCCGAGCGCCGCCGTGTCGACGACGTCGGTGTTGCCGAGCTCCGGGTAGGCGGCGATGGCGGCCTGCGCGTGCCCCGGCAGGTCGATCTCGGGCACCACCCGCACCTGGCGTTCGGCCGCGTAGGCGACGATCTCGCGGATGTCGTCCTGGGTGTAGAAGCCGCCGTGCGGGGTCTCGTTCCACAGCGGCGAGTCCCGGTGGCCCCAGCGCGAGCGCGGGCGCCAGGAGCCGACCTCGGTGAGCCGGGGGTGGCGCTTGATCTCGATCCGCCAGCCCTGGTCGTCCGTCAGGTGCAGGTGCAGGACGTTGAGCTTGTGCGCGGTCAGCAGGTCTATGTACCGCAGGACGCCGCCCTTGGGCAGGAAGTGCCGCGAGACGTCGAGCAGCAGCCCGCGCCAGCCGAAGCGGGGCGCGTCGCGGACCGTCCCGTACGGCAGGCTCCAGGACGCGCCGGGCAGCGGCGCGCGGCGGAAGGCGTGCGGCCCGAGCAGCTGACGCAGCGTCTGCGCGCCCCAGAAGACCCCGGCGGGCCCGCCGCCGCGGATCGAGACGCCGTCGGCGGCGACGGTCAGCTCGTAGCCCTCGGCGCCCAGCTCGCCCCCGAGCTCCTCGTCGACCAGGAGCCGTACGTCGGCCCGCTCGCCGGCGTCGGCGGGCGTCAGGCTCCACCCGGCGGCGGCCCCCAGCGTCCCCCGCAGCCAGCGCGCGGTGGCCTGCGTACCGGGTCCGGCGGCGAGATCGGGCTCGGGCCCGAATCCGTAGCGGACCGCCCCCGCCGCGAAGGCGGCCTCCCGGGGCGCGGGGATCAGATCGTTGCCAGGGTCCAGTTCCATGGATCAGCCCTCCGGGACAGCCGCCGCAACCCCCCGACGGCACCACCTGTTGTGCCCTGTGCAACGGCTGTTTCACAGGGCGCTCGTCCCGCCCGACCCTACCCGCGCGAGGCCCACGCGAAAGGCTCCCGGAGGCACCGAAGCGCACCCGGGAATACAGCATTTGAGATCACATTTCGCGATAAACGGCAATAGAACAGAGGGAGGAGACTCAATAGCGATCAGAACTGGCGTTCTACGCACTGGCCGAGCAAGCGCGCCTACGGTGATCGCCATGCAACTCAGGTACTCGTTCCGGCTGTACCCGAGCGCCGGGCAGCGGTCGGATCTGGCGAGGGCGTTCGGGTGCGCACGCACGGTCTTCAACGACGCCCTCCGGATGCGGCGTGACGCCCACGCCCAGGGGCTGCCCTTTCCAAAGTCCGCCGACCTGTCCAAGCGGCTGATCACCCAGGCGAAGCGGACACCCGAACGGGCCTGGCTCGGCGAAGTGTCCGCCGTGGTGCTGCAGCAATCCCTGCGTGACCTGGATGCGGCGTACACCAATTTCTTCGCCTCCCTGACGGGCACCCGGGCGGGGCCAAGGCTCCGTGAGCCGCGTTTCAAATCGAAACGCGACGGCCGTCAGGCCATCCGGTTCACCGCGAACGCGAGTTGGTCGATCACCACGGACAGGAAGCTCCGGCTTCCGAAGATCGGACGGGTCAGGGTCCGCTGGTCCCGCGCTCTGCCCTCGATCCCGTCGTCCGTGACCGTGATCAAGGATCCGGCGGGAAGGTACTTCGCTTCGTTCGCCGTGTCGACGGATCCGGCCGATGACGCCCTGCCCGCATGCGACACCGACCAAGGCATCGACCTGGGACTGACTCACTTCGCCGTCATGGCTGACGGATCACGGGTGAAGTCACCCAGATTCCTGCGCAGGGCCGAGAAAAAAACTCAAACGCGAACAGCGCCGCCTGTCCCGTAAGGCGAAGGACAGCCGTAATCGGAGAAAGGCTCGGATCGTCGTCGCCCGCGCGCACGCGAAGGTCGCGGACGCGCGCAAGGACTTCCACCACAAGCTCTCCACAAGGCTGATGCGCGAGAACCAAGCGGTCAGTGTGGAAACCTTGAACGTGAAGGGCCTGGCCCGCACCCACCTCGCGAAGTCCGTGCACGACGCCGGATGGTCGGCGTTCGTCACCATGCTGGAGTACAAGGCCTGCCGATACGGGCGCACTCTGACCAAGGTGGACCGGGCGTTCCCGTCGTCACAGGTGTGCTCCGCCTGCGGTTACCGTGACGGCCCCAAACCCCTGCACATCAGGACCTGGACCTGTGGAAGGTGCGGCGTCCGGCACGACCGGGACCACAACGCCGCGATCAACGTCAAACACGAAGGGCGGCGCATCCGCGCCACTTAGAGCTGCACCATCCACCCCAGGACATGGGGCCCCGCACCGGTAACGGCGCGGGTAAACGCCTGTGGAGCACAGAGAAGACCAGGACCTGTCCTGGCACCGTGCACGATCCCCGCTCACCGCGGGAAGGAACCAGGAACCAGCCTCGACGCGCACCGCTCATGCGGACGCCAGAGAGGGAATCGCCCCCCGCTCACGCGGGGGGCGAGGATGTCACTTGTCCTTGCCCTTGTCCTTGTCCCCGCCGGAACCCATGGATTCGTAGATCTCCTTGCACATGGGGCAGACCGGGTACTTCTTCGGGTCGCGACCCGGTACCCAGACCTTGCCGCAGAGCGCGACGACGGGGGTCCCGTCGAGGGCGCTCGCCATGATCTTGTCCTTCTGGACGTAGTGGGCGAAGCGCTCGTGGTCGCCGTCACCGTGGGAAACCTGTGGCGTCGGCTCGACGAGGGTTCCCGTGCCAGACCCGCGCTCGGGCTCAAGAGTGCTCATACAAGCCAGAGTACTGAACCCCGGCCGGGTCAGTTGAGCGACGGGTCGTCCGGATAGGTGGCGACCATCGCGAGGTCGCTGCGCTGGCGGCGCAGGACGGCCCGCCAGAGCTGTTCGGGGACCGGGTAGGCCACGTCCCCCGGCTCGGACTCCACGACGTACCAGGCCCCCTCGCCCAGCTCGTCCTCCAGTTGACCGGGGCCCCAGCCGGAGTAGCCGGCGAAGATCCGCAGCGAGCCCAGGGCGCTGGCCAGCAGCTCCGGCGGGGCCTCCAGGTCGACCAGGCCGATCGCGCCGTGCACCCGGCGCCAGCCCAGCGGGCCCTCCTCGCCGGGGATGACCGCGACGCCCAGGGCGGAGTCCAGGGCGACCGGACCGCCCTGGAAGACCACCCCGGGGGCGCCGGCCAGCGCGGCCCAGGGCAGCAGGACGTCGCCCACGCCCACCGGAGTGGGCCGGTTCAGGACCACGCCGAGCGATCCCTGCTCGTCGTGGTCGAGCAGCAGCACCACGGCGCGGTCGAAATTCGGGTCCGCGAGGGCGGGGGTGGCCACGAGCAACCGCCCTGTGAGGGAGGACACCTCGGTCATGCGGCCATCGTCTCGCACATTCGCCCTCCGGGGGGAGCGGACGGCGATAAGTGATCGTGCGCAGCTCAGGGCGCACGGCGGCAGGCGGGAGCGCGCACCCGGGAGGCCTTCCGGAGGCGGCCGGAAGGCAACACTCCGCTATTTGGCGGACACATAGGGTGCTGTGGCGAATTCATGACAGTCATACGGCCACGTCGGCCTTACATACCAGGGGGTCCTGCCGCTTACCCTTTTCCCTGGCCCCCTGCCCACACCTCTCCGGAACGCGAGATTCATGACCGGCACAGTCAGTGACGATGTACTGCTTGTCCACGGCGGTACCCCGCTCGAGGGCGAGATCCGTGTCCGCGGCGCGAAGAACCTCGTGCCGAAGGCCATGGTGGCCGCTCTGCTCGGCAGCTCACCCAGCCGGCTCCGCAACGTTCCGGACATCCGCGACGTGCGGGTCGTGCGCGGCCTCCTCCAGCTGCACGGCGTCACCGTCCGCCCCGGCGAGGAGCCGGGCGAGCTGGTGCTCGACCCCACCTACGTCGAGAGCGCCAACGTGGCGGACATCGACGCGCACGCGGGTTCGTCGCGCATCCCGATCCTCTTCTGCGGCCCGCTGCTGCACCGCCTCGGCCACGCCTTCATCCCGGGCCTGGGCGGCTGCGACATCGGCGGCCGGCCGATCGACTTCCACTTCGACGTGCTCCGCCAGTTCGGCGCGACCATCGAGAAGCGCGAGGGCGGTCAGTACCTGGAGGCCCCGCAGCGGCTGCGCGGCTGCAAGATCCGCCTGCCCTACCCGTCGGTCGGCTCGACCGAACAGGTGCTGCTGACGGCCGTCCTGGCCGAGGGCGTCACCGAGCTGAGCAACGCGGCCGTCGAACCGGAGATCGAAGACCTCATCTGCGTCCTGCAGAAGATGGGCGCGATCATCTCCGTCGACACCGACCGGACCATCCGCATCACCGGTGTGGACGAGCTCGGCGGCTACAACCACAAGGCGCTCCCGGACCGCCTGGAGGCCGCCTCGTGGGCTTCCGCGGCCCTGGCGACCGGCGGCAACATCTACGTCCGCGGAGCGCAGCAGCGCTCGATGATGACGTTCCTGAACACCTTCCGCAAGGTCGGTGGCGCCTTCGAGATCGACGACGAGGGCATCCGCTTCTGGCACCCGGGCGGCCCGCTCAAGGCGATCCACCTGGAGACGGACGTCCACCCCGGTTTCCAGACCGACTGGCAGCAGCCGCTGGTGGTGGCGCTGACGCAGGCGACCGGGCTCTCCATCGTCCACGAGACGGTCTACGAGTCCCGTCTGGGCTTCACCTCCGCGCTGAACCAGATGGGCGCACACATCCAGCTGTACCGGGAGTGCCTGGGCGGCTCGGCGTGCCGGTTCGGTCAGCGCAACTTCCTGCACTCGGCGGTCGTCTCCGGCCCCACCAAGCTGCAGGGCGCCGACCTGGTCATCCCGGACCTCCGGGGCGGGTTCTCGTACCTGATCGCGGCCCTGGCGGCCGAGGGCACTTCGCGAGTGCACGGCATCGACCTGATCAACCGCGGCTACGAGAACTTCATGGAGAAGCTCGTGGAACTGGGCGCGAAGGTCGAGCTGCCGAACGGCGACCTCGTCTAGTCCCGTCCGGCCCCGGCCGGCCCGCGGAGAGCCCCAGCGGCTCCTGCGGGGCCCGCGGGCGGGCAAGCAGAAGGGCGGCCACCCCCGAGGGGGTGGCCGCCCTTCTCGCGTAGGTGCCGCGCCGGACGCGGCACCACGCGGTACTACTGCTGGCCAGGGGCCTGCAAGGGGGACTTACTTACCCTTGGCGGCTTCCTTGAGCTTGGAGCCCGCGGAGACCTTCACGCTGTAGCCGGCCGGGATCTGGATGGGGTCGCCGGTCTGCGGGTTGCGCGCGGTGCGAGCGGCACGGTGGGTGCGCTCGAAGGTCAGGAAGCCGGGGATGGTGACCTTCTCGTCGCCCTTGGCGACGATCTCGCCGACGGTCTCGGCGAGCGCGGCCAGAACGGCGTCGGCGTCCTTGCGGGTCACCTCGGCGCGCTCGGACAGAGCGGCCACCAGCTCACTGCGGTTCATGTTGTACTCCCGTGTTCAACTTGCCTATGAGGCGTGAGATCGAAGCCGATGCTGCCAGGGCCCTAGGACAGTCCCCGGACCCGGGTCTGAACGTCAGACCCTCTCGCCCGGTTACGCATCCTGCCCCCACCAGCGGCGGGAAAGCCAATCCGGCACCCGCCAGGGTCACACGAAAAGCGCCACAGTCACGCCGCTGTGACGCTCTGTCCGCACCGGTGGGACGCGGACCGCGCACCACGCGGGCATCCCCGCAACCCTAGAGGCGCCCCGGCGGGCCCGCATCCCGCGACGCGCCGGGGAGGGACGCCCGGTGGCTCAGGCGGACGTGGGGCCCGTCACAGCGGCGGAGGCGGCCTTGCGGACCGCACCGGCCACGGCGCCCGCCACCTTGTCGTTGAAGACCGACGGGATGATGTAGTTCGCGTTCAGCTCGTCCTCGGTGACGACGTCGGCCAGCGCGGTCGCGGCGGCCAGCATCATGCCGGTGTTGACCGTCCGGGACTGGGCGTCCAGGAGGCCGCGGAAGACGCCCGGGAAGACCAGCACGTTGTTGATCTGGTTGGGGAAGTCCGAGCGGCCGGTGGCCACGACGGCGGCCGTCTGGCGGGCCACGGCAGGCTCCACCTCGGGGTCCGGGTTCGCGAGCGCGAACACGATGGCGCCTTCCGCCATGGCGGCCACGTCATCGCCGTTCAGGACGTTCGGGGCCGAGACGCCGATGAAGACGTCGGCGCCGACGACGGCCTCCTTGAGCGTGCCCGTGTAGCCCTCGGGGTTGGTGTTGTCGGCGATCCAGCGCAGCGGCGACTCGCTGTCGGCGTCGACCAGGTCGGGCCGGCCGGCGTGCACGACGCCGTGGATGTCGGCGCTGACGACGTTCTTGACGCCCGCGGCGAGGAGCAGCTTGAGGATGGCCGTACCGGCCGCGCCCGCGCCGGACATGACGACCTTCACGTCGCCAACGGCCTTGTTCACCACGCGCAGTGCGTTGGTGAGGGCGGCGAGGACGACGATGGCGGTGCCGTGCTGGTCGTCGTGGAAGACGGGGATGTCCAGGGCCTCGCGCAGCCGGGCCTCGATCTCGAAGCAGCGCGGCGCGGAGATGTCCTCCAGGTTGATCCCGGCGAAGCCCGGGGCGATCGCCTTGACGATCGCGACGATCTCATCGCTGTCCTGCGTGTCGAGGCAGATCGGCCACGCGTCGATGCCCGCGAAGCGCTTGAAGAGGGCCGCCTTGCCCTCCATGACGGGCAGCGCGGCCATCGGGCCGATGTTGCCCAGACCCAGGACGGCCGACCCGTCCGTCACGACTGCGACGGAATTGCGCTTGATCGTCAGGCGGCGCGCGTCCTCGGGGTTCTCGGCGATCGCCATGCACACGCGGGCCACGCCCGGGGTGTAGATCATGGAGAGGTCGTCACGGTTGCGGATGGGGTGCTTCGACGCCATCTCGATCTTGCCGCCGAGGTGCATCAGGAAGGTGCGGTCGGAGACCTTGCCCAGGCTCACGCCCTCGATCCCGCGCAGCTTCTCGACGATCTCGTCCGCGTGGGCCGTGGACGTCGCCGCGATGGTGACGTCGATCCGGAGCTTCTCGTGGCCGGAGGCGGTCACGTCGAGGCCGGTGACCGACCCTCCGGAGGACTCCACGACGGTGGTGAGCTGGGAGACCGCGGTACCGCTCGCGGGCACTTCCAGTCGGACCGTCATCGAGTACGAGACGCTGGGCGCCGTTGCCATGTCCGTGTTCCTCTGCTGTCCAAGGTTCGCTGTACACGGGCCCCGCACACGGCAGGCGCGGCAGGACCTGTTGTCCGATCGTCCCACCTACCGGCCGGTATGAGGTAACCAGCTACAAATTTCGGAAAGACACTTCCACCATACGAGATTTGTAGGTATCGCGAAAGCCCCGCCGAAGCCCGACCGACCGCGGACCGAACGCAGAAAAGGCCCGCGCCCCCCGCCTGGAGCGGGGGACGCGGACCTGTTCTCTACGTGTACGACACCGACCCGCCATGCTCGCCTCGCGGCAAGTGGTCGCTCTAGGCGACGAAGGTTGGGCCCGGGGGCTTGGATCGAGTCGGTGCCGTACCCCAGGCTAACAAAGGTTGGCCGCGAGCGTCCCCCCTCACAGCAGTTGACCTGAGCGGCCATGCTTCCGGTCGCCGACCGGATGGCCGTACGCGCCCCGGCGGGCCCGTACGACCGCCCGTACGGGCCTCAGTCCCGCAGCAGCTCCGGCACCCCGGCCCCGTCGGGCCGGTCGAGCGCGCCGGACACCACCGTGAGCTGCTGCGTCGCGCGGGTCAGGGCCACGTAGAGCACCCGCAGGCCCGCCGGGGACTCCTCGGCGATCTCCGCCGGGGAGACGACCACCGTGGCGTCGTACTCCAGGCCCTTGGCCTCCAGGCTGCCGAGCGCCACCGCGCGCTGCCCCAGCTCCGCGAGCCACTCGGCCGCCTGCGCGCGCCGGTCCATCGACACGACGACGCCGACCGTGCCGTCGACCTGCTCCAGCAGCCGCCGGGTCTCCTCGCGCACGCACGCGCCCAGGTCCTCGCCGGCCGCGGTGAAGCGCGGCTCCAGGCCGGTGGAGCGGACCGCGGTCGGCGGCTCCATCCCCGGCATGGCCCGGCGCAGCACCCGGGCCGCCAGCTCGGCGATCTCGGCGGGGTTGCGGTAGTTCACGGTCAGCGTGAACTTGCGGCGCGGGCGGCTCCCCAGCGCCTCGTCTCGGGCCGCGGCCGCCTCCTCCGGGTCGCTCCAGGAGGACTGGGCGGCGTCGCCCACCACCGTCCAGGTGCCGGTCCGGCCGCGGCGGCCCACCATCCGCCACTGCATCGGCGTCAGGTCCTGGGCCTCGTCCACGATCACGTGCGCGTACTCGGTGCGTTCCGCCGCCAGCCGCTCGGCCCGCTCCCACTGGGTCTCCTCGCGGCCCGGCATCAGCTCCTCCAGGCCGGTGAGGTGGGCCAGCGGGTCCAGGTCACGCTTGCGCTTGGGGCGAGCGGGGGCGCCGATCAGCAGCAGGAGCTCGTCCAGCAGCGCCACGTCGTGCACCGAGAGCGGACCCTTGCCGTCCGCACCCGTACGGCGCAGCGAGCGGGCCAGCAGCCGGGTCTCGCGCGGGTTCAGCACCCGGCGGGCCCAGCGGCCCAGGCGCCGCTCGTCGGCCATGCTGGCGAGGACCCCGCGCGGGGTCAGCTCGGGCCACCAGGCGTTCAGGAACTCGATGAAGACGTCCTCGGTGGAGATGTCCTCGTCGAAGCCGGAGCGCAGCTCGGCGGCGAGTTCCCGGTCGGTGTGCCGCCCCGCGCCGCCGGACTTGGCCCACAGGGCGTCCAGCAGCAGCTTGCGGGCGCGCGGGCGCAGCAGGTTGACCGGCGCGGTGCCGCCGAGGACGACCTGGCGGATCCGGTTCAGGTCGTCGGCCTCCAGCTCCTGGCGGCGCCCGAAGGCCACCACGCGCAGCCGCTCGGGGGCGCCGCCCAGCTCCAGGGCGCCCCGTACGGCCTTGCGCAGGATCGGCAGCATCCGCGAGGAGCCCTTGACCCGGGCGACCGCCGGTTCGTCGTAGGTGCTCGCCTCGGCGCCGTCGACCAGCGAGCCGAGCGCCCGGATGGCGACCTGGCCCTCCTCGCCGAGCGAGGGCAGCACGCCCTCGGTGTAGGCGACGAGCAGCGGGGTCGGCGAGACGATCAGGATCCCGCCGGAGTAGCGCCGCCGGTCCTGGTAGAGCAGGTAGGCGGCGCGGTGCAGGGCGACGGCCGTCTTGCCGGTGCCGGGGCCGCCGGCGACCTCCGCGACGGAGGCGGCGGGGGCCCGGATGACCATGTCCTGCTCCGCCTGGATGGAGGAGACGATGTCGCGCATGGAGTGCGTACGGGCCCGGCCCAGCGCGGCCATCAGCGCGCCGTCGCCGAGCACGGGCAGCTCCCGGCCGTCGAGGTAGGCGGTCACCTCGGGGCGCATCAGGTCGTCCTCGACGCCGAGCACCTTGCGACCCTTGGAGCGGATGACCCGGCGGCGCACCACCCGGCCCGGCTCCTTGGGGGTGGAGCGGTAGAACGGCGCGGCGGCGGGCGCGCGCCAGTCGATCACGAGCGGCGCGTAATCGTTGTCGAGCACGCCGATCCGTCCGATGTGGAGGGTTTCGGCGATGTCGGCGGTGAGGTCGGGGCGGATCGCGTCCTCGGCCGGTTCGACGGAGGTGAAGGCGCCGTCGGCGCCCCGCTCCCCGTCCCTGCCGAGGACGAGGTCGATCCGTCCGAAGAGGAAGTCCTCGAACTCGTTGTTGAGCCGGTTGAGATGGATCCCGGCGCGGAAGACCTGGGCGTCGCGTTCCGCGAGGGCGCCGGGGGTACCGACCTGACCCCGCTTGGCCGCGTCGTCCATCAGGAACTCGGCCTCGTGGATCTTCTCCTCAAGGCGGCGGTACACCTGGTCCAGATGAGTCTGCTCGACCGCGATCTCGCGATCGCGGACGGAATCCGCCGTGCTGTCGACAGCGGCATCCTGCGCGGCCACCAAGGCCCCCTTCTGACGTGCATTGGGCGACCGTCAACCGTACGCGAACAAAGCGGGTGCCGCACGCCCGTTCCGCGCGCGGGCGCGCGGAACACGGGCGCGAAAGGCGCCATGCGGCCGATATGAGTGTGTATGCGCTACGCGGGACGCGCGGCGAGCACCCGGGCGCGGTGCCGGGCGACCCGCTCCCGGTTTCCGCAGAGTTCGCTGGAGCACCAGCGCCGCCGGTGGCCGCGCGAGGTGTCCAGGTAGACCCGGGTACATCCCTCACCTTCGCAGGCCCGCAGGCGGTCGCGGTCGCCGGGGTCGGTGAGCAGCTCCACCGCGTCGCGCGCGACCGCCGCGAGCAGCGCCGCGCAGCCCACCGCGGCGGCCCCGCCGCACAGTTCGCGCACCAGGTGGCCGTCGTGGTCGCGTACGGCACACAGTGCCGGGGGTGGACCGGCGGCCCGCGCGTTGACCCGGGCGAGCGGTTCCTCGGCGGGCTCGCGGTGGCTCAGCTCGGCCGCCACCAGGCTGGCCACGTCCGCCCGCAGCGCGCGGAAGGGCTCCAGCCAGTCCGCCTGCACGCGGGCGGGCGGGGTCCGCCCGGGCACCAGCCCGGCCCCGGTGAGCCACAGGCTCAACCCGCCGCTGTCCGCGATCCCCTCGGGCGGCCCGGAGGTGGCCACCAGGTCCAGGCAGACCCGTCCCGACTCGAACCACATGCCCGTCACCCGCCTCGGTCGACGCCCCACCAGAGTGCCCCCGGTGCGGGCCCGGGCGGAAGCCTCATGCAGCGGGCGGATCGTCGTGCAGGAGGAGCTGGAAGAGCCGGTGGTCGCGCCAGGCCCCGTCGATGTACAGGTAGCGGGGCGCGACGCCGTACTCCTCGAAGCCGGCCTTGGCGAGCACGCGCTGCGAGGCGAGGTTGTCCAGCAGGGTCCCGGCCGCGAGCCGGTGCAGGCCGAGCTCGTCGCGGGCCACGCGGATCACCTCGGCGAGCGCGGCGGAGGCCAGGCCCCGGCCGGTCCGCTCCCCGTCGATCCAGTAGCCGACGCTGGCGCTGCACAGGGGGCCGCGCACGATGTTCTGGAGGGTGATGGTGCCGAGCAGCGGTGCGCCGCCGCCGTCCGTCTCCGTGTCGACGAGGACGTACTGCCGGGTGCGCCCGGCGTCCCGGTCCGCGAGCGCCGTCCCGATCCGCTCGCGCTGCCCGTGCTCGGTGTAGAAGTCCGCGGGGCGCGGCGGCTCGTAGGGCGCCATGTGCGCACGATTGCGCACGAGCACGTCGGCCAGCCCCGCGGCGTCCCCGAGGACGATCTCCCGTATGTCCACTCCATCAGCGATCATCGGGCCACGGTACCGACCGCTGCCCGGCGGGGCGGGAATGGCCACCAGCAGCGCTGAAAGGTGGCCCCTGGTGAGGGCAGGGCCATCCCGGGCGAAACCCAGCCCCGCCCGGGGGCCCCTCCCAGCGGTAGCTGGGGGAGTTTGAGGCGCGGGGTCCGGGGCAGAGCCCCGGCGGCGGCGCCGCACCCGCCCTCCGGGCGCGGGGTCCGGGCCGCTCACCCCCCGTCGGGCCCCGAGCAGTCGCCCGCGTCCAGGGACAGCCGGTAGCCCCGCTTGACCACCGTCTGGATCAGCTTCGGCGCCCCCAGCGCCACCCGCAGCCGCGCCATCGCCGTCTCCACCGCGTGCTCGTCACGGCCCGCCCCCGGCAGCGCCCGCAGGAGCTCCGCACGGCCCACCACCCACCCGGGCCGCCGGGCCAGCGCCCGCAGCAGGGCCATCCCCGCGGGCGGCACCGGCCGCAGCTCGTCGTCCACGAGCGCCGCGTGGCCCCGGATCTCCACCCGGTGGCCGCCCACCGGCAGCACCCGGGCCCGCCCCGGCAGCTCCTGGCACAGCACCTGCACGAGCGGCCCCAGCCGGAAGCGCTCGGGCTGGACGGTGTCCACCCCCTGCGCCTCCAGCGGCAGCGCCGTCACCGGCCCCACGCAGGCCGCGAGCACGCCCGCGCGCAGCCCGTCCAGCACCGGCTGCGTCAGCCCCCGCTCCGCGGCCCGCGCGAGCAGCGAGGCCGCGGCGGGCGCCGAGGTGAAGGCGACGGCGTCCACGCTCCCCGCGGCCACCGCGTCCAGCAGCCGGTCCAGCGGCGCCAGGTCCTCCGGCGGCATCCACCGGTACACCGGTACGACGACCACCTCGGCCCCGGCCTCCCGCAGCGCCTCCACGAACCCGGGCAGCGGCTCCCCGTGCAGCTGGAGCGCGATCCGCCGGCCGGCGACCCCGCCGGCGAGCATCCGGTCCAGTACCTCCGCGAGCGACTCCGACTTCGGCGACCAGGCTTCGACCAGCCCGGCGGCCCGGACCGCGCCCTTCACCTTCGGCCCGCGCGCCAGCAGCTCCGTGGCCCGCAGCCGGGTCAGGAGCTCCTCGCCGATCCCCCAGCCGTCGGCGGCCTCGATCCAGCCGCGGAAGCCGATGGCGGTGGTCGCGACCACCGTGTCGGGCGGGCATGCGACGAGTTCCTTGGTCGCGGCCAGCAGCTCGCTGTCGTCGGCGAGCGGCACGATCCGCAGCGCGGGCGCGTGCAGGACCACCGCCCCGCGCCGCCGCAGCAGCGCGATGAGCTCGTCGGCGCGCCGCGCGGCGGTGACCCCCACCGTGAATCCGGCGAGCGGTCCGGTGGCGGACGGGCCGGCCTGTGTGTCGTCCATGGTGACCTGCCTTGCGCAAGGGGGTGTGAGGGTGTGCCGAGCCTGTCAAGGCGTCGTGTCAGGCTCGGTTCACCCGTATTTCGGCGCCGTTAACCGCCGTTACACCGACGTGAGCTGCGGCTTCGCGGCCGTGTCCGGGGCGGTGCCGGGCCGGGCGGCGGTCCGGCGAAGGTATACCGCCCAGGTCACCGCGCAGCAGACGGCGTAGAAGCCGAGGAAGGTGGCGAAGGCGGTGGTGCCCGTGCCGGAGGTGGTGAAGGCCTCCCGGAAGGCGAGGTTGATGCCCAGCCCGCCGAGCGCGCCCACGGCCCCGATGAGGCCCATGGCGGCCCCGGACAGGCGTCGCCCGTAGGCGGCCGCGGCCTCGCCGCCCATGCCCCGGGCGAGCGCCTTGGCCTGGAAGATGCCGGGGATCATCTTGAAGGTCGATCCGTTGCCGAGCCCGCTGAGCACGAACAGGGCCACGAACCCGGTCAGGAACACGGGCAGCGAGGACCGCTCCGAGGCCGTGATGACCACGCCGGTGGCCGCCGCCATGGCGACGAAGGTGGCGAGGGTGATCCGCGCGCCGCCGTACCGGTCGGCGAGCCGCCCGCCCACGGGCCGGATCAGCGAGCCGAGCAGCGGCCCGATGAAGGTCAGCGACGCGGCCTGGAGCGGGGTCCGGCCGAACTGGGTCTGCAGGACCAGCCCGAAGGCGAAGCTGTAGCCGATGAAGGACCCGAAGGTGCCGACGTACAGGAGCGACATGATCCAGGTGTGCGCGTCGCGCAGGGCCTCGCGGACGGCGCCGGTGTCGTTGCGCACGGGCGCCAGGTTGTCCATCCGCGCGGCCGCCGCCGCGGCCGCGACCACGATGAGCGGGATGTAGGCGGCGAGCAGGATCCGCGGGTGCCCGGCCCCGGCCACGCCGATGACCAGCAGTCCGGCGAGCTGGACGACGGGGACGCCGATGTTGCCGCCGCCCGCGTTCAGGCCCAGCGCCCAGCCCTTCTCGCGCAGCGGGAAGAAGGCGTTGATGTTGGTCATGGAGGAGGCGAAGTTCCCGCCGCCGACCCCGGTCAGGGCCGCGACCAGCAGGAAGGTCCCGTACGAGGTCCCCGGCTCCATCACCACCAGCGCGGCCACCGTCGGCGCGAGCAGGGTCAGCGCGCTGAAGATCGTCCAGTTGCGGCCGCCGAAGCGGGCGACGGCGAAGGTGTACGGGATCCGCACCAGCGCGCCGACGAAGGTCGCGGTGGCGATCAGGGTGAACTTCCCGGCCGCGTCGATGCCGTAGCCCGGGCCCATGAAGAGGACCATCACCGACCACAGCGACCAGATCGAGAAGCCGATGTGCTCGGAGAGCACCGAGTAGAGGAGGTTGCGCCGGGCCACCCGGCGCCCCGTCTCCTGCCAGAAGGTCTCGTCCTCGGGATCCCACCGCTCGATCCAGCGGCCGCCCGTGCGCGGTGCGGTCATCACGCCTCCACTGCTCTCGTGTCCGTGATGACGACCGTAGGGACGGCTCGTTTCGCCCCCGGTCCCCGCCGGATGACCGCGGGGATACCGTGCACTCACCCGGCGCGGCGGCTCAGTGTGAGCGCATGAGCTCCGCGTCGCCGTCGGGGAGCCAGCCGCCGTCCGGCAGGTCGAGCCAGCCGCGTACGGCGCCCAGCCCGGCCGCGGCGGTGCGCAGCGCGCTCAGCCCGGGGTGGTCGAAGCCCTCGCGCCACACCATGGACAGCGGTGAGAGCGGCACGGGGTCGGTCAGCGGCCGGCGCACGCAGCCCGGCATGTCGGGGAAGTCGACGGTGGCCAGCACCGGGTGGCCGGTCCTGGCCATGACCCGGCGGAACTCCTCCTTGCCGACCGCGACGGGCGCGGGCGGGGCCAGCGCGGTGCCGCGTCCCGCGAAGAGGCGCCGGGCCAGGTCGGTCCACTCCAGCGTGCGCGGGTTCCCGGCGCCCGCGTAGACGGTCTCACCGGCCAGCGCGGCGACGGGCACGGTGGCCAGCGCCGCCAGTGGGTGGTCCTCGGGCAGGACGACGGCCAGCGGTTCGAAGCGCACCGGCTGGTGGGCGAGGCGGGCGCGCAGGGCCGGGGCGAGGCCGCCGAACCGGCCGAAGGACACGTCCAGGCGGCCGGCGGCGATCTCCCCGGCGCTGTGCGTCAGCCCGCTCTCGAAGCGGGCCATCAGCTCCTGGTCCGGGGCCAGTTCGCGGGCCCGGTCCAGTACTTGGCGGGCGGTGCCGGGGCCTTCGGAGTTGAGGTCGACGAGCAGGGGCCGCTCGGTCGCGCCGAAGGCGGCGGCGAGTGCGGCGTGGGCGCGCAGCACGCGCAGGGCGTGCGGCAGCAGCCGTTCCCCGTCGGCCGTGAGCTCGACCTGGCGGGTCGTGCGGACGAAGAGCCGGGAGCCCAGGGTGCGTTCGAGGCGGCCGATGTCGCGGCTGAGGGCCTGCTGGGCGACGTACAGCCGGGCGGCGGCCCGGGTGAAGTGCAGCTCCTCGGCGACGGCGACGAAGGCGCGCAGCAGCCGGGGGTCCACCTCGCGCGCGTTCACCGCGGCAGCCTATCCGGCCCGCCCCGATTCACAACAGGGGTGCGTGAATCACCCCGGAACAGGTGTTGGACCGCGCCCGGGCCCCGCCCCGAGGCTTGTCGCATGCCCCTCACCGCGCCCGCCGCCCGGCCCGCCGCCCCGCTGATGACCGTCACCGGCGCGACCCTCGTCCTCGCCGCCGCACCCGCCCGGGGCCGGACCCCCGCCGCCGCGCGCCGCCGCGCCCCGGGCCCGTACCGGCGCCTGTTCGCCGTCCCGGGCGCCCGGGCCTTCACCGCGGGCAACCTCCTCGCCCGGCTCCCCATGGGCATGTTCGGGATCAGCGCGGTCCTGATGATCGCGGGCCAGCGCGGTTCGTACGCCCTCGCGGGGGCGGTCACCGCCACCGGCCTCGCCGCCACCGCCGTCGTCGCGCCCTTCACCGCCCGGCTCGTCGACCGGCACGGCCAGGCCCGGATCGCCCTCCCCGCCACCTTGATCGCGGTCCTCGGCTCGCTCTGCCTGGTGTGGTGCGTCCGTACGCACGCCCCCGCCTGGACCCTCTTCGCCTCTTACGCCGCCACCGCGACCACCCCCAACATCGGCGGCCTCTCCCGGGCCCGCTGGACCCACCTGTTGCGCGACTCCCCCGCCGCCCGGCACACCGCGATGTCCTTCGAGCAGGCCGCCGACGAGCTGTGCTACCTGCTCGGCCCGGTCCTCGCCGCCACCCTGTGCTCCCTGGCCTTCCCCGAGGCGGGCACCCTCACCGGCGCGGCCCTGCTGCTCACCGGCATGCTCCTCTTCGCTTCCCGGCGGGCCACCGAGCCCCCGCCCGCCGGACGCACCCGGCACCGCTCGCCACTGCGCTCCCCGGGGCTGCCGGGGCTGTTGGCGCTGTTCCTGGCGCTGGGCGCGGTCTTCGGCTCGATGGAGGTCACCTCGATCGCCTACCTCACCGGCCACGGCCTGGCCGCGACCGCCGGCCCGGTACTGGCCCTCCAGGCGGCGGGCTCCTGCGCGGCCGGCCTGCTCTACGGCGCCGTGCGCCCGCGCGGCCTGCTGGGCTGCGTCAGCGCCCTGGCCGCACTGATGGCCCTGCCCTGGGCGGCGGCGACCACCGGATCGGTGCCCGCCCTGGCCGCGGCCCTGCTGCTCGCGGGCATGGCCACCGCCCCGACGATGGTCACCGCCATGTCGCTGGTCCAGCGCGCCACCCCGGCGGCCCGCCTCAACGAGGGCATGACCCTGGCCGTCACCGCCATCCTGACGGGCATCGCGGCCGGCTCGGCCACCGCGGGCGCCGCCGTCGACCACTGGGGCCCCACCACGTCCTACGCCCTCCCGACCACCGCGGCCGCGGTCGCCCTCTGCATCACTGCCAGAAGATCTCTTCGGTCATGCCCTCGGTGATCTGCCCGCGCACTTCAGGGAAGGCCGTCCCGGTACGTGCGCGCCGCTGCCACCCGGCCCGCCGGCCACGGCGGCCCCATGAAGTCCACCATCACCGGCCGGGCTCCGTCTGGCGCGCGTCCCGACGGATGTGCCCCGCTTCTTCCAGGAGCGCCCTGGCGCGGTCGGTGTCCGTCGCCTCGCCCGCCTCGTCCTCCAGCCGGTGCACCCGCTGCTCCAGCAGCGGGTCCCGGGCGATGGCGTACTCGCCCCACCAGCGGGCCATGAAGGCCGGGACCGGTGCGATGTCGTAGGCATCGGCGATGTCCCGTCGCCAGTGGGCGTCGAAGTCCGCCAGGAGTTGGGGAGCGTGCCGGGCGATGGCCTCGCGCAGCGCCCTCGGGGTGCGCTCCGGCATCGCCGGGATGCCCGAGCCGCCCGCGGTAGCGGTGGTCATGGGATGCCCCTCCTCCGTCTCGAACTGCCCGCCCGCCCACCAGCGGGACGTGTTCGCAGCCTAGCGCCGGGGCCGGGCCCGGGCAGTGACAACGGCCGCGACCACCGGATCGGTACACGCCCCGGCCGGACGGGCATCGCGGCCGGCTCGGCCACCGCGGGCGCCGCCGTCGACCACTGGGGCCCCACCACGTCCTACGCCCTCCCGACCACCGCGGCGGTGGTGGCCTTCCTGATCGCGACGGTCACGGTCGCACCACTTTCCCGTACCACTCTCGTACCGTAAACTCGTACGAGACGAAGGGAGCCCAGCATGTCCATAAGTGCCAGCGAAGCGCGGGCCGGCCTCTTCCCGCTCATCGAGCGGGTCAACACCGATCACGCCCCGGTGCGCATCACCTCGCGCAACGGCGATGCCGTGCTCATGTCCGCCGACGACTACGACTCCTGGCAGGAGACCGTCTACCTGCTGCGGTCACCGGCCAACGCCCAGCGCCTGATGGCGGCCGTTGCCCGTGACCGGGAAGGCGCGGCCGTCGTCGCCACGACCATGGACGAGCTGAGGGAGTTGGCCGGGGGCGAGGAGTGAGGAGCGTCCACTTCGATCCTGACGCCTGGGAGGACTTCCGGTTCCGGCTCGCCTCCGACCGGAAGATGGCACGCAGGATCAACCGCCTGATCGGCGAGATCCAACGCGACCCGTTCGCCGGCATCGGCAAGCCCGAGCCCCTGAAGGGCGACCTCACGGGCTACTGGTCCCGCCGCATCGACGATGAGCACCGCCTCGTGTACAGGGCCGACGAGAAGGAAGTGAAGGTCCTCAAGGCCCGCTACCACTACTTACCGCGGGACGAGCGACCCGACATCGGCGCCGGACATGACGAAGGCCCCGCAGCCTCTACGGCTCGCGGGGCCTTCGCCCACATGGGGTGTGGAGATGGCGGGAATCGAACCCGCGTCCAGCGGTGCAGAAGCAGGGCTTCTCCGAGCGCATTCCGCTGCGCTTTTCTCGGCCCCGGAGATCACACGGACAAGTCTCCGACGGGCTCAGTCACTGTTTGGTTTCCCCCTACCCCCCGTGACCGGGGCTAGAGGTTTAGATCCCTAATTGACGCCAGGATCCGGGTCGGGACCATCCCCGGGCTGACGCTCCTCACAGAGGCTTCAGTTCGCTGTTATTAGGCAGCGAGGGAGAAGCGGGAGTTATCGCTGTTGGAATTGGCGATTATTTTTTGCGACAGGTGGTTAACGAGATCATTGCCGCTTCCTCGGCTCGCTTCCCCTGCATCGACATCCGCTGTCGAAACCGATCATCCCCATGTTGATTTTTCAAAGGCGCACGACCCTTGCGGGGAGGTGCTGCGCCCATGGTACGCGAAGTGGACCACGGGATGCCAGGAGATTACAGCTGGCCGCGCTCCTTGCGCTTCACGGCCGAAATGACCCGGTTCGTCTCGCGCGTGTCCTGCTGCTCCCGCAGGGACTGGCGCTTGTCGTACTCCTTCTTGCCCTTCGCGAGCGCGATCTCGACCTTGGCCCGGCCGTCCTTGAAGTACAGCGCGAGCGGCACGATCGTGTTGCCCGTCTCGCCGGTCTTCGAGTCCAGCTTGTTGATCTCCTCGCGGTGCATGAGGAGCTTGCGCTTGCGGCGGGCGCTGTGGTTGGTCCAGGTGCCCTGGCTGTACTCCGGCACGTGCACGTTGTAGAGCCACGCCTCGCCGCTCTCCACCGAGACGAAGCCGTCCACCAACGAGGCACGGCCCTGGCGCAGGGACTTGACCTCGGTACCGGTGAGCACGAGACCGCACTCGTAGGTGTCGATGATCGTGTAGTCGTGTCGCGCCTTCTTGTTCTGGGCGATCAGCTTGCGCCCTTTTTCCTTAGCCATAGTGCGGCCATTTTTGCACTAAGGACCCACCCCGAGGCCACCCAATACCGTGCGGGCCCGCTCCTCGGCGCCCTCGGCGGCCGTCAGGTCCGGGCTGATGCCCCGGCCGTCCAGGCTGCGGCCCGCCGGAGTGCGGTAGGTCCCCACCGTCAGCTCGGCCACCGAGCCGTCCGCCAGCTCCGTCGGCATCTGCACCGACCCCTTGCCGAAGGTGTGGCTGCCGACCGTCACGGCCCGCCCCCGGTCCTGGAGCGCGCCGGTGACCAGCTCGGCCGCGCTCATCGTGCCGCCGTCGACCAGCGCGACCAGCGGCCGGGCGGTGTCCCCGCCCCGGTCCGCGTACAGGGCGCGCTGGGCGCCCCGCACGTCGTACGTCGCCACCAGACCGCCGTCCAGGAAGGCGGAGGCGGCCGTCACCGCCTCGGTGACCAGGCCGCCCGGATTGCCGCGCAGGTCCAGCAGCACCCCGGCCCCGGCGGGGGCCGCGCGCACGGCCTCCCGGACCCGCTCGCCCGAGCCGCGGGTGAAAGAGGACACCTTGATGACGACCACCTTCTTGCCCAGCTCGCGGACCGTCACGGCCTCGGTGCTCAGCCGCGCCCGGCGCACCGTCTCGGTCAGGTCCGCGCCGTCGCGCACGACCTCCAGGGTGACCGCGGTGCCGGCGTCCCCGCGCAGCCGGGCCACCACCTGGGCCACCGTGGAGCCGGTGACCGGCTCCCCGTCCACCCGGGTCAGCCGGTCGCCGGCGCGCAGTCCGGCGCGCGCAGCGGGTCCGTCGGGCTGCACCCGGGTCACGGCGATCCGGCCGTCGGGGCCGCGCTCGGTCCAGAGCCCGACCCCGGTGTAGCGGCCGTCGAGGTCGTCCTCGAAGGAGGCGTACTCGCCCTGGTCGTAGACCACGCCCCAGCGGTCCCCGCTGCGGCTGACGACGTCCTGGGCGGCGCTCTTGCCCGACTTGCCCTCAGCGACGGCCTCGGCCGCGGCCCGGGCGACGGCGTCCCGGTCGGCCGTCCCGGGCTTCCCGGCGCCGGCGGGCGCGGGGGCCCTCGTACCGGTGGGGGTACGTCCCCCCTCGCCCGGGTCGGGTCGGTACCCGGAGCTGACGGCGGCGCCCAGCCCGCCCAGGGCGCCGAGCAGCGCCAACGTCACGGCGGCCCCGCGACGCAGGTCGCGGGGCCGGAGACAGAGAGGGACGCGGCGGCCCGGCATGGCGCCGAGTCTAGGACAAGCCCCGCGCCGGCACGGCTGGTTGGCCGGACCGCCCGCGGGGCGCTCGTCACACCTTCAGGTACTTGCGCAGCGCCACGAACGCCGCGAGGGAGGGCATCAGCAGACCGATGACCAGCACCAGCGGGAGCTTGGTGAGGACCGCGTCCCAGCCGATGAAGTTGATCAGTTCCATCTTCTGGCGCAGCCCCGCGCCGTGGTCGATCACGAAGTACTGGCCGGAGACGAGCATGCCGCAGGCGAGCGCCGCACCGATCAGCCCGGCGAACGCGGCCTCCATGATGAACGGCACCTGGATGTAGAAGCTGGAGGCTCCCACCAGCCGCATGATCCCGGTCTCCCGCCGACGGCTGAACGCCGAGACGCGCACCGTGTTGACGATCAGCAGCAGCGCCACCACGAGCATGATCAGCATGATGGCGAGCGCGGCCACGTTGAGGTAGCCGAGCAGCCGGAAGAGGTTGTCCAGCACGGTCCGCTGGTCCTCCACCGACTGGACCCCGTCCCGCCCCGCGAAGGCGGTGGTGATGACCTTGTACTTCTCCGGGTTCTTCAGCTTCACGCGGAAGGACTCGGGCATCTGGTCCGGGGTGATGGAGGCGGCCAGGGCGGTGTGCCCGAACTGCTCCTTGTAGTGCTTGTAGGCGTCGTCGGACGATTCGTAGGCGACCGTCTCGACGAGGTCCATCTTCTTGAGGTCGGCCTCGATCTGCTTCTTCTGCTCCGCCGTCACCGCGCCCTTGGCACAGGCGGCGCCGGAGCTGGCCTCGGCGTCGTTCTTGTTGCAGAGGTAGATCGAGACGTTGACCTTGTCGTACCAGTAGCCCTTCATCTGGCTCACCTGGTCGCGCATGAGCAGGGAGCCACCGAACAGGGCCAGCGACAGGGCCACGGAAATGATGACCGCGAAGGTCATGGTGAGATTGCGGCGGAGGCCTACGCCGATCTCCGACATGACGAACTGGGCGCGCATGGCGTCCTTTCAGTGCTGGTAGCCGTAGACGCCGCGCGACTGGTCGCGCACGAGACGGCCCTGTTCGAGTTCGATGACACGCTTGCGCATCTGGTCGACGATCTGCTGATCGTGCGTCGCCATGATCACGGTGGTGCCGGTCCGGTTGATCCGGTCCAGCAGCTTCATGATCCCGACCGAGGTCGACGGGTCGAGGTTGCCGGTCGGCTCGTCCGCGATGAGCAGCGCCGGGCGGTTGACGAAGGCCCGGGCGATGGCCACGCGCTGCTGCTCACCGCCGGACAGCTCGCCGGGCATCCGGCCTTCCTTGCCGCCCAGTCCGACCAGCTCCAGGACCTGGGGGACGGCCTTGCGGATCTCGCCGCGGGGCTTGCCGATGACTTCCTGGGCGAAGGCCACGTTCTCCGCGACCGTCTTGTTCGGGAGCAGGCGGAAGTCCTGGAAGACGGTCCCCAGCTGGCGCCGCATGTGCGGGACCTTCCAGTTGGAGAGTCTGGCGAGGTCCTTGCCCAGTACGTGGACCTGCCCCTGGCTGGCCCGCTCCTCGCGCAGTATCAGCCGCAGGAAGGTGGACTTGCCGGAGCCGGAGGAGCCGACCAGGAAGACGAACTCGCCCTTGACGATCTCCAGGGAGACGTCCCTGAGTGCCGGCTGGCTCTGCTTCGGGTAGTACTTGGACACACTGTCGAATCGGATCACGGGTGCACCACGGTCGCCGGGAGTAGGTGAGCGTGACCATACGCGAATGGGCGCAGGCTAGGGACCCGGCATCCGGAGTTGTCCGTTATATCCCCCGGTGCGGGAGAGCTCGGATCGCGTTTGCCCGGACGGGCCGCGCCGAATGTCGTGGGAGCTGGCACAGTGGTAGGGGGAACGGACTGGTTCCCACTGCCGTTGTACATGGGGACGAGAGGAGGACAGCGCATGACATATGACCGGCTCGTGTGCGCTAACTGCGCCGCGCCCGTCAGTCAGGGCCGCTGCCCGGTGTGCCGGGCGAACAGGGAGCGCCTCCAGCAGGAGGACCGCCCCTTCGCCAACCTCAACCCCATGACGCTCATCGCGCTCATGGTGGTGCTCGTGGCGGCGCTCGCGCTGGTGGCGCACCAGGCTGCGTAGGCAGCCGCCTGGGCCCGTACGGCCCGCGGGGAGCCGCACGTACCGATCGAAGAAGCCCGGACCCCTTGCCAGGGGTCCGGGCTTCTCGGCTGTTCAGGGGCCTTAGGAGGCCTGCTCCTGCTGCTTGCGCCAGCGGATGCCGGCTTCCAGGAAGCCGTCGATCTCGCCGTCGAGCACCGCCTGCGGGTTGCCGACCTCGAACTCGGTCCGCAGGTCCTTGACCATCTGGTACGGGTGCAGGACGTAGGAGCGCATCTGGTTGCCCCAGGAGCTTCCGCCGTCCTTGAGGGCGTCCATCTTGTCCTTCTCCTCCTGGCGGCGCCGCTCCAGCAGCTTGGCCTGGAGGACGTTCATCGCGCTGGCCTTGTTCTGGATCTGCGAGCGCTCGTTCTGGCAGGAGACGACGATGCCGGTCGGGAGGTGCGTGATGCGCACGGCCGAGTCGGTCGTGTTGACGCCCTGGCCGCCGGGGCCCGAGGCGCGGTAGACGTCCACGCGCAGCTCGGTCTCGTCGATCTCGACGTGGTCGCTGGTCTCGACGACCGGCAGCACCTCGACGCCCGCGAAGGAGGTCTGGCGACGGCCCTGGTTGTCGAAGGGCGAGATCCGGACGAGGCGGTGCGTGCCCTGCTCGACCGAGAGGGTGCCGTAGGCGTACGGCGCCTTGACCACGAAGGTGGTCGACTTGATGCCGGCCTCTTCGGCGTACGAGGTCTCGTAGACCTCGGTCGGGTAGCCGTGCCGCTCGGCCCAGCGCAGATACATCCGCTGGAGGCGCTCGGCGAAATCGGAGGCGTCGACGCCACCGGCCTCGGCCCGGATGTTGACCAGGGCCTCGCGCTCGGAGTACTCACCGGACAGGAGGGTACGGACCTCCATCTCGGCCAGCGCCTTGCGGACCGAGACCAGCTCGGTCTCGGCCTCGGCCAGGGTGTCCGCGTCGTCCATCTCCTGGGCGAGGTCGAAGAGGACTTCGAGGTCGTCGATCCGACCGCGCAGGGTCTCGGTCTTGCGGACCTCGGCCTGGAGGTGCGAAAGCTTGCTCGTGATCTTCTGCGCGGCCTCCGGGTCGTCCCACAGGGACGGCACCGCGGCCTGCTCTTCGAGCACGGCGATCTCGGCCCTCAACTTGTCGAGGTCCAGGACGGCCTCGATCGACCCCATGGTCGAGGAGAGGGACTTCAGCTCTTCGGAAACATCGACGACTGCCACGGGTCCAGCGTAGCCGGTCCCCGGACGGACCCGTCCGGCCAGGCCGGATACCCCTCTACGAAGGGCGTCCCGAACGGGCGTACGCTCGGCGTATGACCGTCTTCCTCGTGATCCGCCGCCATGTGGACTACATGCGTGTCACGACGACGGGCTGTCTGCCGCCGGACCGAACCACAGCCTGATTTCCCCAGCTGATCGATTCGCCCCCGGTCCTGTACGCGGCTCGCGCGGCCCCGACGCCACCCCTGTCGGCGGCCCCCTCCCACCCGCTGTCCCCGCCACCTCTGGGGAACAGGACCACGTGACATCCGAAACGGAGCCGTCATGCCGTCCGCGCACCCGTCCCCTCTCTCCCTTCCCGCGACCCTCCCCGCCGCCCTCCCGGTCCTGGACCTCTCCCGGGCCGACGACCCCGCCGAGCGGGACGCCTTCCGCGCGGAGCTGCACGCCGCCGCCCGGGACACCGGTTTCCTGCACCTGACCGGACACGGGATCGGGGCCGACGAGAGCGCCCGCATCCTGGCCGTGACCCGCGCCTTCTTCGCGCTCCCCGAAGCCGACCGGCTCGCCGTGAGCAACCTGAACTCCCCCCACTTCCGGGGGTACACGCGGATCGGGCACGAGCTCACCGGCGGCGCCTCCGACTGGCGCGACCAGCTGGACGTGGGCGCGGAGCGGGCCGCACCGCCGGTGGGGCCCGGGGACCCGGCGTACCTGTGGCTGGAGGGGCCCAACCAGTGGCCCGCGGCCCTGCCCGAGCTGCGGACCGTGGTCCTGGAGTGGCAGTCCCGGCTGGCGGCGGTGGCCCACCGCCTCCTCCAGGAGCTGCTCGCGTCCATCGGCGCCCCGGCGGACTTCTTCGACGCGGCCTTCGCGGACCGCCCCCACCTGCACACCAAGCTGATCCGCTACCCCGGCTCCGCGCCGTCCGGGACGGACCAGGGGGTGGGGGCGCACAAGGACTACGGCTTCCTCACCCTCCTCCTCCAGGACGCGGTGGGCGGGCTCCAGGTCCGCCGCAGGGACGGCTTCCTGGACGTGCCGCCGCTGCCGGGGGCCTTCGTGGTGAACCTGGGCGAGCTGCTGGAGATCGCGACCCAGGGGTACCTGCGGGCCACCGACCACCGGGTGGTCAGCCCGCCGGGGGCGGTGGAGCGGTACTCGGTGCCGTTCTTCTACAACCCGCGGCTGGACTCCGTCGTCGAGACGGTCCCGGGCGACTACCTGCGGGCGGCGCCGGGGCTCGCGCAGGACGCGGCGAATCCGCTGCACGCGGAGTACGGGCGCAACGAGCTGAAGGGCTGGGTCCGCGCCCACCCGGAAGTGGCCCGCCGCTGGCACCCGTCGCTCCTGGCCGCCTGACCCTCCCACCGGGGGCGCCTCAATCGCCGGCGGGGCTGGTTCTTGCCGGCCCTAGCGGTCGGGTGCAGCACGAATAGGAGTCGAGGCGCCCCAGAGGGACGGACAAAACAAGAGCCGGGCCAAGTCGAGCCCCTCCCGGGGGCACCTCCCAGCGTTAGCTGGGGGAGATTGAGGCGCCCCCGGAGGGCGGGGCCGGCACCTGAACTCGTCCACCGGGGGCGGGCCCACTCCAGCCTCGCCGGCGATTGAGGCGCCCCCGGAGGGCAGAACGAGCGGCGCCAACGGCTACGGCCGGGACGGGACGGACTGCTTGCTGTCCTGGGCGGGCGCCGGGTCCTCGCCGGACGCGGCGAGCCAGCCGCCGACGGACACGGCCACCACCAACACGGCCCCGGCCAGGGACAGCATCAGCCGCCGCTTGCGCACGGTGTCGGCCCGGTGCCGCGCGGACCCCGGCCGGTGCCCGCCGGCGGGCCGCGGCACCCGGGCCGTCCCCAGCGCACCCCCGGCCAACTCGTCCGGCCCCGGCACCCGCATCGACGTGTGCGTGTCCCGGTTCGAGTCCGTCGCCGACCCCGGAACCAGCGGCACCACGCCCCGCCTGCGCACCGGATCGGCGGGGGCCGGGGCGGCCTCCTCGGGCTCCTCCTCCAGGTCGTCCGGCTCGTCGACGTCCAGCGGCGGCATCCCGCTCAGCAGGGGCAGCAGGTCCCGCAGCCGGGCGGACAGCTCGGAGGCCCTGAGCCGCGAGGCGGGGGCCTTGGCCAGGCACTGGACCATCAGCTGCCACAGCTCGTCGGGGATCCCCGGCAGCGGCACCACCGTCTCGGTGACGTGCCGCCGCAGCACCGCCCCCGGGTGCCCGCCGCCGAAGGGCGTGAACCCGGCGAGCAGCTCGTACAGGACGGTCGCGAGCGCGTATATGTCCACGGCGGCGCGCGGCGGCAGGCCCTCGACGATCTCGGGGGCGAGGTAGTCGGGCGTACCGATGATCCGGGTGGTCGGCGCCACGGCCCGGCTGCCGCCCGGCGGCGGCGCGGCCCGGCGCGGGGAGTCGATCAGCTTGGCGACGCCGAAGTCGGTGAGCAGCGCCGGGTGCGCCCCGCCCGGGCCGATCGGACCCTGCATGTCGAGCAGCACGTTCTCGGGCTTGACGTCGCGGTGCACCACCCCGGCCGCGTGCGCGGCGGCGAGCGCGTCCGCGACGTCGGCCACGATCGCGACCGCCGCCTCGGGGGCGAGCCGCCGTTCGCGGTCGAGCCGGGTCCGCAGGTCCGTACCGCGGACCAGGTCCATCACGAGTGCGAGGTCGTTGCCGTCCACGACGAGGTCGCGGACCGAGACGACGTGCGGATGCTCCAGGCCGAGCAGCGCGCTGCGCTCCTGGACGAATCGCCCCACCAGCTCCTGGTCGGACGCGAGGTCCTCACGGAGCAGCTTGACGGCGACGGGGCCCTCGGGCCCCTCGCCGAGCCATACCGTGCCCGCACTGCCGCGCCCAAGGATCTGGTGCGCGGTGTACCGGCTGCCGATCTTCCGTGCCACGACTGCTCCCTCAGCGGCTGGCGTACACACCAAAGCTACGCGGCCCCGTGGGGGTTGGAGGCCAGCAGGGGGCCCGATTCGCGGCGACCTTCACTTCTGTGGGCGAAATCGTGTCCTGGAAGTCGACAAATCCACGAACTCACCGCTAAGGAGCAGTCCTGGCGTCAGCCGGTGGAGCCTCCGCCGCCACCGCCGAGGTCGCCGACCCAGTTCTTCACCTCGGTACCCCAGGACCAGACCTGGTCCCACCAGCCCTTGCCGGTGCCCACCCATTCCTGGAGCGGGGTCAACTCCCAGACCAGCCAGCCCGCGACGAAGAGCAGGACCAGGGTGAACAGGCAGCCCTTGAGGCAGCCGAGCCCGGGGATCCGCATCGGGTTGGCACCGCGCCGGCGCGGCTCGCGCGGCTCGCGCGGGGCGGGCTGCTGGGGCTGGCGCGGCTGCTGGGCCGGCGCCCCGGCGTACGGCTGGGGCTGGTGCTGCGGCTGCTGCTGGCGCGGCTGCTGCTGGTACTGCGGCTGTTGCGGCTGCTGGGGTCGCTGCTGGTACTGGGGCTGCTGCGGCTGCTGGTACTGCTGCTGCTGCGGCTGCTGCCGGTACTGCTGGGGCTGGGGCTGGCGCTGTTGCGGCTGCTGGTACTGCTGCGGCGGTCCCTGCTGGTACTGCTGGGGCTGTTGCGGCTGCTGGTACTGCTGCTGCGGGGCCTGGCGTTGCGGCCTGCGGCGCAGCGGGTCGTCGGCCGGGTCGAGGTAGTGCATCTGGGTCTGCTCGTTGCGGTCCCGGGCGGCCCGCATCTGCGACTGCCACGGGTGCGGCTGGTCCGGCGCCTGTACGGGCGGCAGCACCGCGGTCGGGTCGGCCCCGGGCGCGTGCTGCGGGGCCGGCGGCATCGACTGCATGACGCTGGTGGCCGCGTTCGGGTCGTAGGCGCCCATGGGTCCGCTGACGGGCGGCAGCACCTGGGTCGGGTCGGCGGCGCCGGGGGTCTGCGGGACCGGAGCGGGCGCCGGGTCGGGCGCGAGCAGCGCGCCGACGCCGAGCGCGGCCTCGACCTCGGCCGCGGAGGAGTGCACGCCGATGCCCGCGGCGACCACGCGCAGCGCGCGGGCCAGGCTGACGGCGCTGGGCCGCAGGTCCGGCTCCTTGCTCAGGCAGCGCTCGATGACCGTCCACAGCGGCTCGGGCAGGGTCGAGGGGCGCTGCGGGTCCTCGCTGAGGTGGCGGTGCAGCACCTCCAGCGCGGTGCCGCCCGCGAACGGCGGACGGCCGGTGACCAGCTCGTACATCAAGATGCCCGCGCCGTAGATGTCGACGGCGGAGGTCTGCGGGCGGCCCTCGGCGGACTCGGGGGCGACGTAGGCGGGCGTGCCGACGAACTCGTGGGTGCGGGTGAGGCCCGGGGAGTCGGCGAGGCGCGCGATGCCGAAGTCGGTGAGCATCGGGCGCATCTGGCCGTCGCGCTCGTCGACCAGGACGTTCGCGGGCTTGAGGTCGCGGTGCACGACCCCGTCGGCGTGGCTGGCGGCGAGCGCGTCCGCGATCTGGGCGGTCAGCAGGCTCGCGGCGACCGGGGTGAACGGCCCGTTCTCCCGCAGGTACTTGTGCAGGTCGGGGCCGTCGATGAGGTCCATGACGAGCGCGAGCAGGTCGCCCTCGACGACGAGGTCGCGGGTACGGACGATGTTGGGGTGGGTCAGCCTCAGCAGGACGGAGCGCTCGCGCAGGAAGCGCATGACGACGTCCGGGTCGTGGGCCAGCTCCTCCTTGAGGACCTTGATGGCCACGGTCTCGCCGGGCTGTCCGGCGACCGCCGCCTCGGCGCCCGCGGCCTCGCGCTGGCGGGCGCGCCAGACGGTACCCGTGGCGCCGCGTCCGAGCGGCTCCTCGAGCAGGTATTTGCTGCCGACTGGCCGCACGTCTCGCGCTCCCCTGCTGTCGTCCTGCTGTCGTCTTCCGACTGTTGCTCTTCCCAGAGTTTTTCCGACCCACTCTAGGCGGTGTCCCGAGGGAAGACGCGGGGCGTCCAGCGATGGTTGCCGTACATATATACGAAGAGTGACATTTGCGGGGTATGCCCGTGGCGATTTTCCGCTGGTTGCTGTCCGTATCCGTTCGGGGTGTGGACGGACTCCCGATCGATCAAGATCACTTGTGGGTGGGTGTCGGGCGTGTTGTCGGTGACAGGTGCGAGGATGCACCCGTACGGAGTGGGGGGTCGGGAGCCCTCCTCTCCGGATGACCTGACCGGACGACGCGTCCGCGCCGGGTGGGGGGCCAACGGGCAGTCATGTCCCGCCGTTCCCCTGCCGGGCGCACGCAGCGCGCACCGCGCAGAAGGGACCGCTGACGGCGATGCAGATCCGGCTGACCGTCCTCGGGCCGCGCAGCGGCCACCAGATCGCGCCCGCGACGTGTGACGTCCTCGTCACCGCGCCCGTCGGCACCCCGCTGGCCGCGGTGGCCTCCGGGCTGGCGGCGACCGTGGCGGGCCCGGACACGGGGGGCGCGGTGGTCCTCTACGCCGGCGCGGAGCGGCTCGATCCGCAGCGCCGGGTACTGGGCGAGCCGCCCCTGGTCGACGGGGCCGTCCTGGCCCTGCACACCCCGGTCGCGGAGGCGCTGCCCGGTCCGGACGAGGGCCTCGGCGCGCCCCAGCTGCACGTGGTGGCGGGACCGGACGCGGGCGGCGTGCACCTGCTGCACCCCGGCTCGCTGCGGATCGGCCGCTCCGCGGACGCGGACGTACCGCTCGACGACCCCGACGTGTCCCGTCTGCACTGCGCGGTGACGGTCACGGAGGACGGCCGGGTGAGCGTCGCCGACCTCGACTCGACGAACGGCACCGCCCTGGACGGGATCCCGGTGGCGGGCTCCCCGGTCCGGCTGGCGCCGGGAGCGCTGCTGCGGGTCGGCGAGTCCACCCTGCGGCTGGCGGGCCCGGCCGCGCCCCCGCTCCCGCTGACCCCTGACCTCCAGGGCCACCTGGCCCTCCCGGCCCCGGCCGCCCCCGGCCCCGGCCCGGGCGACCCGCACCCCGGCCCCGAAGGCCCGGGCGCCGCGCACCACCCGGAGCACGCCCCGGCCCCCGCGTACGCCCCCGCCCCGATCCGGCCCCCCGCGGCCGGCCCGCGGACCGCCGTCGCGGGCGCGGGCCCGTACCCCGCCCGCGACGGCGCCCCCGGGAGGACCGGCGGGCACCCGGACACCACCGGAGCCGGACGCGCTCCGCACGCACCGCACGCCCCGCACTCCCGGTCCGACACCCCGGCCGGCGCCGCGCGCTCCGGCCACCCGGCCACCGCCTGGCCCCCCGCGGGCGGCTCCGACCCCGACACCGGCCCCGGCGCCCGCGCCGAGGACAGCACCGCAGCGGGCACCGGATCCGGCGTCCCGGCGGCCGCCCGGCGGCGCGGGATCGGGGCCTGGGCGCGCAAGTGGGTCGGCCGGGACGAGGAGGTCGAGGTCCCCGTCGAGATCCCCGTGGCCGCCGTCGCGGCCGGCGCGGAGCCGGCGGCGGACGACCCCGCCTCGTTGCTGCTGGCCGCGCTCGGTCCCACCGAACGGCTCTGGGGCCGCGGCCAGGGCCACCCCGAACGGCTCGTCGTCAACCTCGGCGCGGGCGCCCGCGTCCCGCTGCGCACCGCCGGGGCGCTCGGCCTGGCCGGTCCGCGCGCCCGGCTGACCGGGCTGGCCCGCTCCGTGGTCGCCCAGCTCGCCGCCCTGCACTCCCCCACCGCGCTGGAGATCGTGCTGATCGCCGCCGACCGGGCCCGCCCGCTGACCGAGCGGCGCGCGGACTGGGGCTGGCTCGGCTGGCTCCCGCACACCCGTCCCGCGCACGGCCAGGACTGCCGCCTGCTGCTCGCCTACGACCGGGACCAGGCGACCGCGCGGACCGGCGAGCTGACCCGGCGGCTCGACGGCTCCCCGCTCGGGACCAGCTGGGCCGCCGCCGACCGCCAGGCCGTGGCCGACGCCGCCCGCGCGTACGACGGCCCGCTCACCCTCGTCCTGCTCGACGGCGATCCCGGTCCCGGCCAGCTCCGCGACGTGACCGGCCGGCTCGCCTCGCACGGCCCGGCCGCCGGCATCCACGTCCTCGCCCTCGCCGACGCGCCGGCCGCCACCGCGGCCTCCCCCGTCGACGAGACGTACCGGGAGGCCTGCGCGAGCGCCCCGGCCTTCCGGGACTGCGGCGCCGTCGCCCTGCTCAGCGGTGACGTGGCCACGGTCGTGCGCAGCTTCCGCGTGCTGGGGGGCCGCCCGGTGGCGCCCGGGGAGAGCTCCGTCGCCGATGCCGTCTCCGCCGCGTGGGCCGAGCGGTTCGCCCGCGCCCTGGCCCCGCTGCGCACCGAGGGCGCCGGCGGCGAACCGGCGCGCCCGGCCAGCGCCGCCCTGCCCGCGACCGCCCGGCTGCTCGACGAGCTGGGCCTGGCCCGGGCCACCCCGGCTTCCCTGATGGCCCGTTGGGCGGCCGCCACCGACCAGGGGCAGGGCGTCGGCGGGCAGTTGGAGGTCGTCCTGGGCAGCGGCCGGGGCGGTCCGGTCGGGGCCGAGCTGGTCACCGACGGCCCGCACCTGCTGATCGAGGGGCCGGCGGGCAGCGGGCGCACGGAGCTGCTCCGCTCCGTCGCCGCCTCCCTGGCGGCCGCCGCCCGCCCGGACCGGCTCGGCCTGGTGCTGCTGGACGGGGCGGGCGGCGAGCGCGGGGACGGGCTGCTGCCCTGTACCGAGCTGCCGCACGTCTCCGCGCACCTGGTGGCCTCCGATCCGCTGCGCATGCGCGAGTTCGCCCAGGCCCTCGGCGCCGAACTCAAGCGCCGGCACGAGCTGTTGGAGGGGGTCCCGTTCGCCGAGTGGCACGCCCGGCGCGAGGTCGCCGACCGGCTGGTCGCGCCGCGCCGGCCGAGCGCCGGCGAGCTGCGCGGCGATCTGGACCCGCAGCGTTCGGGCACCCTGCGGCTGCGGGCGGCCGGTCCGCGCGCGGACGCGGGACCCGCTCCGCTGCCCCGCCTGGTGGTCCTGGTGGACGACTTCGACGCGCTCGTCGCGCCCGCCCTGGGCAGTACGGGCCGCCCGTCCGCCGGTTCGGTGGTGCGGGCCCTGGAGGCGGTGGCCCGGGAGGGCGCCCGGCTCGGCGTCCACCTCGTGGCGACCAGCGCGCGCCCGGACCGTACGGCCGACACCGAGCTGGCCCGGTCCTCGACCCTGCGGGTGGAGCTGGACGCGCCCGACCAGCCGGGCCCCGGCCGCGGGTCGCTGCGGCGGGCCGACGGACGGACCCTGCCCTTCCAGGCGGGCCGCGTGACCGGTCGGATCCCGCGGACCGCGACCCAGAGACCCACTGTGGTTCCGGTCGAGTGGGAGCGGATGGGGGATCCTCCGGCCCGCCGTCCGGTGCGCGAGCTGGGCAACGGCCCGACCGACCTCGCCCTGCTGGCCAGCGCCCTGGACCGGGCCTCCCACCTGGTCTCGGCCGTGCCCGTGCTGTTCCCGCCCGCCCCCTGAGGCCCCGCCGGCCCCGGGCGCGGCCCGGGGCGCGGGCGCCCGACGCGGTATTGCGGGGTGGCACGGCTCGGCGTAGACCTTGTGGTCCGGGACACACCATGGACATCGGGGGCAGAGCCATGCGCACGCACGGAACGGGCCGCACCACACGCACGCGCACCTGGACGGCGCTGGCCGCCGGGTGCGCGCTGGCACTGACCGCCTGCGGCGGCGGGGGCGACGGGAAGAAGGACACGGCCCCGAGTCCGGACAACGGGAGCACGCAGAGCGGTCCGCGGGTCCAGTTACCCTCCCTGGCCGGGGAGAAGCTGGAGGTCGCGGCGGTCTGGACGGGTCCGGAGCAGGAGAACTTCACCAAGGTCCTCAAGGAGTTCGAGAAGCGGACGGGTGCCACCGTCACCTTCGTTCCGGCGCAGGACCCGATCGTCACCTTCCTCGGTACGAAGGTCGCGGGCGGCCAGCCGCCGGACGTGGCGCTGCTGCCCCAGGTGGGGGCGCTGGTATCGGCCGTGACGAACAAGTGGGCGCAGCCGGTGGGTCCGGAGGCGCAGAAGCAGCTCGACCAGAACTACTCGGCGGGCTGGAAGGCGCTGGGCGCGGTCGGCGGGACCCAGTACGGCGTCTACTACAAGGCGGCCAACAAGTCGCTGGTCTGGTACAACGCGAAGGCGTTCAAGGCGGCGGGCGCGCAAGTACCCACGACGTGGGCGGCCTTCCTGGAGACCGCGGACACCCTGTCGGCCTCGGGCGTCCCGGCGGTCTCGGTGGGCGGCGCGGACGGCTGGACCCTCACGGACTGGTTCGAGAACATCTACCTCTCGCAGGCCGGTCCGCAGAAGTACGACCAGCTCGCCAAGCACGAGATCAAGTGGACGGACGACAGCGTCAAGCAGGCGCTGACCACCCTGGGCCAGCTATTCGGCCGCAAGGACTTCCTGGCGGGCGGTCAGACCGGCGCGCTGGCGACCGAGTTCCCCAAGTCCGTCACCCAGACCTTCACCGGCGGGGACCGGCCGGGCGCGGCGATGGTCTTCGAGGGCGACTTCGTGGCGGTGAACATCGCGCAGACGGAGGCCAAGGTGGGCACGGACGCCCTGGTGTTCCCCTTCCCCGCGGTCGGCGCGAAGGCCCCGGTGGTCTCGGGCGGTGACGTGGCGGTGGCGCTGAAGCCCTCGAAGGGCGCGCAGGCCCTGCTGACCTTCCTGGCGTCCGCGGACGCGGCGGAGATCCAGGCGAAGCTGGGTGGCTTCGTCTCGCCGAACCGCGGGGTGAACCCGGGCGCCTACCCCAACGAGATCCAGCGGGACATCGCCAAGAACCTGCTCGCGGCGGGCGACGACTTCCGCTTCGACATGTCCGACCAGGCTCCGGCGTCCTTCGGCGGGACTCCGGGGGCGGGCGAGTGGAAGGACCTCCAGGACTTCCTGGCGAACCCGGCCGACGTCGCGGGCGCACAGGCCAAACTGGAGGCCGACGCGGCCAAGGCCTTCGGGAACTGATCCCGGTGGCCCCCAAGACGGCTCCCCCCGGGGCCCCCGCCGGGGCGCGCACCCGCGCGGCCCGGCGGCACCGGCTGGTGGCGGGGGCGTTCCTGCTGCCCGCCCTGGTGCTGCTCGGCGCGCTCGTCGTGCACCCGATCGGCTACTCGCTCTACCGCAGCCTCTTCGACCGCACCGGCGACTCCTTCGTGGGCGCCGCGAACTTCCGGGAGATCCTGCACGACGACACCATCCGCACGGCGCTGGGCAACACCGCGCTGTGGGTGGTGCTGGCGCCGACGACGGCGACCGCGCTCGGCCTGATCTTCGCGGTGCTGACCGAACGGGTGCGCTGGGGCACGGCGTTCAAGCTGCTGGTCTTCATGCCGATGGCCATCTCGATGCTGGCGGCGGGCATCATCTTCCGGCTGGTGTACGAGGCGGACCCGGACCGCGGGGTGGCGAACGCGGTGTGGGTCGGGGTCCACGACACCTTCGCGCCCTCCTCGGCCTTCCCCAAGGCCCGGCCGGGCCGGGACTCGCCGCTGGTGGACGCGGGCGGCGGCGCGCTCGTCACCCGCGAACCGGTACGGGCGGGCACGCCGGCGCTCCTCCCGCTGGTCGGGGTGGCGCCGGACGACCTCCCGAAGGGCACCCGCCCGGCCGCGGCGGCCGCCGCCGAGCCGGGCCGGGTGACCGGGACCGCCTGGCAGGACTTCCGCCCCGGCGGGGGCGGTCGCACCAACACGCTCGACCCGGCCGAGTCGGGGTACGCGGGCATGCGGATCGAGGCGGTCAAGGACGGCAAGGTGGTGGAGTCGACCACGGCGGCGGGCGACGGCACCTTCTCCCTGTCCGCGAAGGCCGACGGGGCGCTGCTGCGGTTGCCCGCCTCGAACTTCGCGGCGCCGTACGCGGGCGTGCAGTGGCTGGGGCCGACGCTGGTCACCCCGGCCGTCATCGGCGCGTACGTGTGGATGTGGGCCGGTTTCGCGATGGTCCTGATCGGGGCCGGGCTGGCGTCCGTACCGCGGGAGCTGCTGGAGGCGGCCCGGGTGGACGGGGCGAACGAGTGGCAGGTCTTCCGGCGGATCACGGTGCCGCTGCTGGCGCCGGTGCTGGGCGTGGTGCTGGTGACCCTGGTCATCAACGTCATGAAGATCTTCGACCTGGTCTTCGTGATCGCGCCGGGCTCGGTGCAGGACGACGCGAACGTGCTCGCCCTCCAGCTCTACCGGACCTCCTTCGGCACGGACGCGAACCCGGGCCTCGGCAGTGCCATCGCGGTGCTGCTGCTGGTGCTCGTCCTCCCGGTCATGCTCTACAACATCCACCGGATGCGCCGGGAGGCCCGCCGATGACGACGCCCCCCACACCGACCCTCACGAGCCGGCTCGCGGCGCGCGCCGCGGGTGGTGCCGTGCGCGTGTTCCTGGTCCTCGCGGCCGCGTTCTGGCTGCTGCCGACCCTCGGGCTGCTGGTCTCCTCGCTCCTGGCGCCCGCCGATCTGAACAAGGCGGGCTGGTGGCAGGTGCTGACCGCGCCGTCCCGGCTGACCACCGCCAACTACGAGCGGCTGCTGTCCAACGACACCATCACCGGCTCGCTGCTGAGCACGGTGGCGATCACCGTCCCGGCCACCCTGTTGGTGCTCGTCCTGGGCGCCTTCGCCGGATACGCATTCGCCTGGCTGGAGTTCCCGGGCCGCGACGCGCTGTTCCTGGTGGTGGTCGCGCTGCTGGTGGTCCCCGTGCAGGTGGCGCTGATCCCGGTCTCCGAACTCTTCGGTTCCATCGGCCTGTTCGAGACCACGGCCGGGGTGGTGCTCTTCCACGCCGCCTTCGGGCTGCCCTTCGCGGTGTTCCTGCTGCGCAACTTCTTCGCGGAGATCCCGCGGGAGCTGCTGGAGGCGGCGCGCCTGGACGGGGCGGGCGAACTGCGGCTGTTCACAAGGGTGGTGCTGCCCCTGGGCGGTCCGGCGATCGCCTCGCTGGGCATCTTCCAGTTCCTGTGGGTGTGGAACGACATGTTGGTGGCGCTGGTCTTCGCGGACTCGGCGCACCCGCCGATCACGGTGGCGCTCCAGCAGCAGGTGCGGCAGTTCGGCAACAACATCGACGTCCTGGCGCCCGGCGCGTTCCTGTCGATGGTGATCCCGCTGGCCGTGTTCTTCGCCTTCCAGCGCCAGTTCGTGTCGGGGGTGATGGCGGGCGCGATCAAGTAGCGCCGGGCCACCGGGGCGCGTTCCGCGGCGCGAACCGCCGCGTTGACGTGCCGCGTTGACGCTGGGTAACCCGAATGCCACGGGTCGCGTAACCCGATCGCCACCCCGGGGGTTGCTGGGCAATATGCCCGCGCCGACCCCTGGATGTGCCGTGCCCCGGTTCAGCGTCATCGTGCCCGCGTACAAGGTCCAGGCCTACCTCCAGGAGGCGCTGGACTCGGTCCTGTGCCAGTCGTACCCGGATCTGGAACTGATCGTGGTGGACGACGCCTCCCCGGACGCCTGCGGTCAGATCATCGACGAGTACGCGGTCCGCGACCCCCGGGTCACCCCGGTGCACCTGGCGCGCAACGTGGGCCTGGGTCCGGCGCGCAACGTGGGCCTGACCCGGGCCACGGGCGACTACCTGATCTTCCTGGACGGCGACGACACCCTGGTCCCGGGCTCCCTGCAGGCCATCGCGGACCGACTGAAGGCGACCGGCTCCCCCGACGTGCTGGTCTACGACTACGCGCGCACCTTCTGGACCGGCGAGACCACCCGCAACCGGCTCGCGCACCGCCTCTGCGAGGACGGCCCGGCCAGCTTCCGGATCGCCGACCGCCCCGCGCTGCTGGGCATGCTGATGGTGGCCTGGAACAAGGCGTACCGGCGCGAGTTCGTGGAGCGCGAGGGCCTCGACTTCCCGCCCGGGTTCTACGAGGACACCCCCTGGACCTACCCGGTGCTGCTGGCCGCCGAGTCCGTCGCCGTCCTGGACCGGGTCTGCGTGCACTACCGCCAGCGCCGCAGCGGCTCGATCCTGAACACCCCCAGCCGGGCCCACCTCGACGTCTTCGACCAGTACGACCGGGTGTTCGCCCACCTCGCCTCCCGCCCCGAACTCGACCGGTGGCGGCCGGTCCTGCACCGGCGGATGGCCGAGCACTTCTGCGCCGTGTACGCCAACCCGCGCCGCCTCCCGCGCGCCGTCCGGCCGGAGTTCTTCCGGCGGGCGGCCGTCTCGCTGCGCCGCTACCGGGTCGCGGTGCGCTCCGACGCGCAGCCGTTGTCCCTGTCGCGCACCGACCGGCTGCGGCACACCCTGATGCGCTTCGGCCTCCGGCGCACCTACGGGCTGCTGTCCGGGCTGCGGGCGTTCGCCGTCCGCCTGGGCCGCAGCGCGCGGGCCGGCCTGCGGGGCCTGCGCGAAGCCGCGCTGCGCTGCCACTACCGGATCCAGCGGCTGCTGCCGCTCCGCCCCGACCTGGCGGTCTTCAGCGCGTACTGGCACGGCGGGTACGCCTGCAACCCGGCCGCGATCGAGGCGAAGCTGCGGGAGCTCGCGCCCGGCACGCGCACGGCCTGGATCTGCGACCCGGCGCACGCCGCGACCCTGCCGAAGGAGACGGCCGCGCTGCGACCCGGCTCGCTGGCCTACTGGACCGCGCTGGCCCGGGCCACGCACCTGGTCACGAACGTGAACTTCGAGCGCGCGCTGGTCAAGCGGCCCGGGCAGGTCCTGCTCCAGACCCAGCACGGCACTCCGCTCAAGCGCGTCGGCCTGGACCTCCAGGACCGCCCGGCGGCGACCCCGACCACCGATTTCGCGGGCCTGCTGCGGGGCGCCGACCAGTGGGACTACCTGCTGTCCGGGAACCGGCACTCCACGCTGGTGTGGGAGAAGGCGCTGCCGTCCTCCTACACGACGCTGGAGTACGGCTACCCGCGCAACGACGTCTTCCACCGGGCCGCGCCGGGCGACGTGTTGGAGCTGCGCGAGCGCCTGGGCATCCCGGCCGGCTCGACCGTGATCCTGTACGCGCCCACGCACCGCGACTACCGGCGCAGCCGTCCCGAACACCTCGACTTCGAGCGGGTGCTGCGCGATCTCGGCCCGCGCTTCACGATCCTGGCGCGCACGCACCTGACGTACGCGGACACCCCGCCGTCCTGGGACCGGCACCCGCGACTGCTGGACGTCACCGGGCACCCGTCGGTGGAGGAGCTCTGCCTGGCGTCGGACGCGCTGGTGACGGACTACTCGTCCCTGATGTTCGACTACGCGGCGCTGGACCGGCCGATCGTGATCCACGCGGACGACTGGGAGGCCTACGAGGCGTCCCGCGGCACGTACTTCGACCTGCGCGCCTTCCCCCCGGGGGCGATCGCCCGGACCGAGGACGAGCTGGTGGACATCTTCGCCACCGGACACTGGCGGGGCTCGCGCTCGGCCCAACTGCGCGCCTCGTTCCGGTCCCGCTTCTGCTCGTACGACGACGGCCACGCAGCGGAACGCGTGGTCCGCCACGTCTTCCTGGGCCAGACCACCCCCCTCCCCCCGGTCACCCCCCTGGAAGACCGCCAACCCACCCCGTCCCTCCCGACCCCCGCCCCCACCTGGCCCTGACCCGGCCCCGCCAATCCAGCCCCGCCATCTCCGCCCGGCACAATCCAGCCCCGCCAATCCAGCCCAGCCAATCCAGCCCCGCCGGCGTTTGAGGCGCCCCCGGAGGGCAAACGCACCCGCAGGGACACACCGCACCGGCCACCCCACCAGGGGGCGACCAGGGGCCCGGGACCGGGCCAGGGCCAGGGCCCAGCAGGACCCGGCAGGACCCGGCAGGGTCAGACCTTGAGCCCCGCCACCACAGAGGCCGCCAACGCATCCAGGTACTCCCGCGAAACCGCATCGCTGACGACCACCACCCGCCAGTACAACGGCCCGATCGCCAGATCGAGCGCCCGCTCCGGATCCGCCCCCTCCGCCAGCTCGCCCCGCGACACCGCTTCCGACACGATCCCCTCGGCGAGCCTCCGCTGCCCGTCCAGCAGCGCCCCCCGCACCGCCGCCGCGATCTCCGGGTTCCGCGCCGCCTCGACCAGCAGGTCGGGGATGACGGCCGAGGCCACCGGGTGCCGCAGGACGTGGGACATGACCTCCAGCAGGGCCCGTACGTCCCCGTACAGCGACCCCGTGGCCGGCACCGGCAGCCCGTCCACCGCGAAGGCGGCCACCAGGTCCAGCACCAGGTGCAGCTTGGACCTCCAGCGCCGGTAGACGGCCGTCTTGCCGACGCCCGCCCGCCGCGCGATCCCCTCGATCGACATCCGCGCGAACCCGACCGCGGCCAGTTCCTCGACCACCGCCGCCCGGATCGCCTCGGTCACGTCCTCGCGCAGCACCGCGGCCCCGGCGGGCGCCCGGCGCCGGGCCGCGGCGGGCGCGGCGGGCGCGGCGACGGGCTCGGGCGGAGCGGCGGCGGCAGGGACGGGCGCGGCAGGGACGGCGGGAGCGGCAGGGTCCGGGGTCATACAGGGAGCATAACCGCGTACGCCGCCCCAGACCCGTCACGACGATACGGTTGCGTTCCGACGCGTCCCGCCCTAACCTCGCCGTAGCGACGATACGGACCCGTCCCATCGCCAGCGACGTCCCGCCCCCGTCGAAAGCGACCTTCGTGACCACCACCCTGGCCAAGTCCCCGGCACCCCAGCCGGACATCGAGGAACTGGCGGCCGCCCACGGCCTGACCCTCAGCGGCGCCCGTCCCTCCCTGCCCTCGTACATCGGCCAGCTCTGGCAGCGGCGCCACTTCGTGATGTCGTACGCGACGGCGCGGATGGCGTCGACGTACAGCACCGCGAAGCTCGGCCAGGTCTGGCACCTGGTCACCCCGCTGCTGAACGCGGCCGTGTACTACTTCATCTTCGGCATCATCATGAAGGCCAGCCACGGCGTCCCGAACTACCTCCCGTTCCTGATCACGGGCGTCTTCGTCTGGGACTTCATCGGCAGCTCCATCAACGCCGGCACCCGCGCCGTCCACAGCAACCTCGGCCTGGTCCGGGCCCTGCACTTCCCCCGCGCGAGCCTGCCCCTCTCCAGCGTGATCCAGCTCTTCCAGCAGCTGCTCGTCACCATGGGCGCCCTGGTCGTCCTGCTGGTCTGCTTCGGCCAGCTGCCCACCTTGAACTGGTTCCTGGTCCTCCCCACGCTCTTCCTGATGGCCGTCTTCTGCGCGGGCTGCGCCATGATCATGGCCCGGCTCGGCAGCAAGAACCCGGACGTCAGCCAGCTGATGCCGTTCGTCCTGCGCACCTGGATGTACTCCTCGGGCGTCATGTGGAGCATCAGCGACATGCTCAAGAAGGACCACCTGCCGCACTGGGTGACCACGGTGCTCCAGACGAACCCGGCCGCCGTCTACATCGACCTGATGCGGTACGCGCTGATCGACAGCACCAAGGTCTCGTCCCTCCCGCACCACGTCTGGCTGATCGCCATCGGCTGGGCCCTCGTCGCCGGCGTCGGCGGCTTCATCTACTTCTGGAAGGCCGAGGAGGAGTACGGACGTGGCTGACACGAAGACGACCGACAGCGCCACCAGCACCACCGCGGGCGCCGTCGCCCCCGCCGACAC
The DNA here is from genome assembly GCF_044759975.1 of Streptomyces sp. NPDC098789. Classification (NCBI taxonomy): domain Bacteria; kingdom Bacillati; phylum Actinomycetota; class Actinomycetes; order Kitasatosporales; family Streptomycetaceae; genus Streptomyces; species Streptomyces sp. NPDC098789. The sequence continues at coordinate 27,725 of NZ_JBIWAJ010000002.1, read as the reverse complement.
CCGCGTGCCCACCGTCATCGCGGACGACGTCCACATCACCTACCGGATCGTCGGCACCGGCGCCGGCCGCGGCAGCGCCACCGCCGCGCTCAGCCGGATCTTCAACCGCAAGAAGCCGAAGCCCGGCATCCGCGAGGTGCACGCCGTGCGCGGGGTGTCCTTCATCGCCTACAAGGGCGAGGCCATCGGCCTGATCGGCACCAACGGCTCCGGCAAGTCCACCCTGCTCCAGGCCATCGCGGGCCTGCAGCCGGTGGAGCGCGGCCGGATCTTCTCGCACGGCCAGCCCTCGCTGCTCGGCGTGAACGCCGCCCTGATGAACGACCTGACCGGCGAGCGCAACGTGATCCTCGGCGGCCTGGCCATGGGCATGTCCAAGCAGCAGGTCCAGGACCGCTACCAGGGCATCGTCGACTTCTCCGGGATCAACGAGAAGGGCGACTTCATCTCGCTCCCGATGCGCACCTACTCCTCCGGCATGGGGGCGCGCCTGCGGTTCTCCATCGCCGCCGCCAAGGACCACGACGTCCTGATGATCGACGAGGCCCTCGCCACCGGCGACGCCTCCTTCCAGCGCCGCAGCCAGAAGCGGATCGAGGAGCTGCGCCAGACCGCGGGCACGGTCTTCCTGGTCAGCCACGGCATCGGCACCATCCGCGAGACCTGCGACCGCGTCCTGTGGCTGGAGCACGGCGTGCTGCGGATGGACGGGCCGACGCAGGAGGTCTGCGACGCGTACGAGGAGTTCGGCAAGCAGTAGGGCGGCCGCGCGCGAGCACCACGACGGGGAGGGCCCCGGGACCGGATTCCGGTCCCGGGGCCCTCCCCGTGTTGCTGGGCGCGTTACGAGCGCCCCGCTCCGCTCAGCTGTGCGTCCGCAGGAGCGAGCGCATCGTCCGCATCGCCACCGACAGGTTCGCCAGGTCGAAGGCGTCCGAGCCCTTGATCTCGTCCAGGGTCGTCCGGGCGCGCCCGATGATCGCCGCGTTCTTCTCCTCCCACGCCGTGAAGCGCTCCTCGGGAGTGGAGGAACCGTTGCCGACCGCCAGCACGTCGGCGGTCATCGCCGCGTGCGCGGCGAACAGGTCCTCGCGGATGGAGGCGCGGGCCATGGACTGCCAGCGGTCGGACCGCGGCAAGTCGATGATCCGGTCCATCAGCTGGGTGATGTCCAGGCGGTCGGCGAGGTCGTAGTAGACCTCGGCCACGCCCAGCGGGTCGATGCCGGTGCGGTCCGCGATCGCGACGATGTCGAGCGTCGGGAAGGCCGAGGAGAACCCGGCGACCTTGGCCGCCAGTTCCGCCGGGACGCCCGCCTCGGTCAGCTCGTCCACGATCGAGCCGTACCACTCCAGGTCGGCGCCGCGCACCAGCTTGGGCAGCTCGGACCAGACCTGGGTGACCCGCTCCGAGAAGAAGGCGATGGTCTCGCTGATCTGGAGCGGCTGCGGCCGGTTGTTGAGCAGCCAGCGGGTGCCGCGCTCGACGAGCCGGCGCGAGTGCAGCCGGATCCGGGTCTGCACATCGGCCGCGACCTTGTTGTCCAGCGCCTCGACCGCGTCCCACACCTCGGCCAGGCCGAAGATCTCGCGGGCCGAGAGCTGCGCCCGGACGATCTCCTCCAGGGAGGCTCCGGTCTCCTCGCGGAGCCGGTGCAGGAAGGTCGAGCCACCGCTGTTGACGGTGTCGTTGACCAGGATCGTCGTGATGATCTCGCGGCGCAGCGCGTGCGCCTCGATCTGCTCGGGGAACTTCTCGCGCAGGGCGCCCGGGAAGTACTCGTGCAGCAGGCGGTTCAGGTAGGCGTCGTCCGGCAGCCCGGTGCCGATCAGCTCGTCCGCCACCGTGATCTTGGTGTAGGCGAACAGGACGGCCAGCTCCGGCTGGGTCAGGCCCTTGCCGCTGTTGAGCAGCTCGCGGATCTGCCGGTCGTCGGGCAGGAACTCCAGCTTGCGGTCGAGCCGTCCGTCGCGGCCCAGGCGGCGCATGAAGCGCTGCTGCGCGTGGAGCAGGCTGGGCGCCTGGGCGGCGCCGTTGGCGAGCGCCACGTTCTGCGCGTAGTTGTTGCGCAGCACCAGGTGGCCGACCTCGTCGGTCATCGTGGCGAGGAGCGTGTTGCGCTGCTTGACGGTCATGTCCCCGTCGGAGACGACCGCGTTCAGCAGGATCTTGATGTTCACCTCGTGGTCGGAGGTGTCCACGCCCGCGCTGTTGTCGATGGCGTCGGTGTTGATCTTGCCGCCCTCGCCGCCCGCGCCGAGGCGGGCGAACTCGATCCGGCCCAGCTGGGTCAGACCGAGGTTGCCGCCCTCGCCGATGACCCGGGCGCGCACGTCCTGGCCGTCGACGCGGATGGCGTCGTTCGCCTTGTCGCCGACGTGGGCGTGCGTCTCGGCCGTCGCCTTGACGTACGTACCGATGCCGCCGTTCCACAGCAGGTCGACCGGGGCCTTGAGGACCGCCTGCATCAGCTCGGCCGGGGTCATCTTGGCGGTCCCGGCCTCGATGCCGAGGGCCGCGCGCATCTGCGGGGTGACCGCGATGGCCTTCGCCGTGCGGGGGTGGATGCCGCCGCCCGCGGAGAGCAGCGAGGTGTCGTAGTCGGCCCAGGAGGAGCGCGGCAGGTCGAACAGGCGGCGGCGCTCGGCGTACGAGGTGGCCGCGTCCGGGTTCGGGTCGATGAAGATGTGCCGGTGGTCGAAGGCGGCCACCAGGCGGATGTGCTCGGAGAGCAGCATGCCGTTGCCGAAGACGTCACCGGACATGTCGCCGACGCCGACCGTGGTGAAGTCCTCGGTCTGGGTGTCGTGGCCCAGCTCGCGGAAGTGCCGCTCGACGGACTCCCACGCGCCGCGGGCGGTGATGCCCATGCCCTTGTGGTCGTAGCCGGCGGAGCCGCCCGAGGCGAAGGCGTCGCCGAGCCAGAAGCCGTAGGACTCGGCGACGGCGTTGGCGATGTCGGAGAAGGTCGCGGTGCCCTTGTCGGCGGCGACGACGAGGTAGGTGTCGTCCTCGTCGTGGCGGACCACGTCCTTGGGGGGCACGACCTCGCCGCCGACGAGGTTGTCGGTGATGTCGAGCAGCGCCGAGATGAAGATCTTGTACGAGGCGATGCCCTCGGCGAGCCACGCGTCGCGGTCCACCGACGGGTCGGGCAGGTTCTTGGCGACGAAGCCGCCCTTGGCGCCGACCGGCACGATGACGGTGTTCTTCACCATCTGCGCCTTGACCAGGCCGAGGATCTCCGTACGGAAGTCCTCGCGCCGGTCGGACCAGCGCAGCCCGCCTCGGGCCACCTTGCCGAAGCGCAGGTGGACGCCCTCGACGCGGGGCGAGTAGACCCAGATCTCGTACGCCGGGCGGGGCGCGGGCAGGTCCGGGATGGCCTGCGGGTCGAACTTGACCGACACGTAGGAGTGCGGCTCGCCGGCCTTGGTGACCTGGAAGAAGTTGGTCCGCAGGGTGGCCTTGATGAGCGTCAGGAACGCCCGCAGGATGCGGTCCTCGTCCAGCGAGGCGACCTGGTCCAGGGCGCCTTCCAGCTCCTCCAGCATCGCGTCGATCAGCTCGGTGCCCGCGGCCTGGCGGCTGGGCGACATCCGCGCCTCGAAGAGCGAGACCAGCAGCCGGGTGGTGTGGACGTTGTTGCGGAGGGTGTCCTCCATGTAGTCCTGGCTGAAGGTGGACCCGGCCTGGCGCATGTACTTCGCGTACGCGCGCAGCACGACGGCCTGGCGCCAGGTGAGCCCGGCGCTCAGCACCAGGGTGTTGAAGTTGTCGTTCTCCGCGTCGCCCTGCCAGACCGCGGCGAAGGCGTTCTGGAAGCGCTCGCGGGCGTCGCCGCCGAGGTGCTCGACGGCGCCCGAGGACACGGGCAGCCGCAGGCCGAAGTCGTAGACCCAGGCGTGCGTGCGGTCGGCGCAGCGCAGCTCGTAGGGCCGCTCGTCGGTGACCTCGACGCCGAGCCGCTGCAGGACCGGGAGCACAGCGGACAGGGAGACCTGCTCGCCCTGCCGGTAGATCTTGAAGCGGCGCTCGCCGGGGCCCGCGCCGACCGGCTCGTACAGCGAGAGGTCGAAGTCGCTGGCGCTCGCGCTCAGCCGCTCCAGCCGGACCAGGTCGGCGACGGCGGCGCGCGGCGAGTGGTCGGCCTTGTAGCCCTCGGGGAAGGAGCCGCCGTAGCGGCGCAGCAGCTCGGCCGCGCGCTCCTCGCCGCATTCGGCGGTCAGGGCCTCGGCGAAGCCGTCGGCCCAGGAGCGGGCGGCCTCGACCAGGCGGGCCTCGATGCGCTCGGCGTCGGCGTCGGTGAGCGCGGGCAGCTCGGTGCCCTGCGGGACGCGGATGACGAAGTGGATGCGGGAGAGGATCGACTCGGTGTTCCAGGCGGTGAAGTCGACGCTGGTGCCGCCGAGCTCCTCCTTGAGGATGTCGATCAGCCGCAGCCGGACGCCCGTGGTGTAGCGGTCGCGGGGCAGGTAGACGAGGGCCGAGTAGTAGCGCCCGTACTCGTCCTGGCGCAGGTACAGCCGCAGCCGGCGGCGTTCCTGGAGGTACAGGACGGAGGTGGCGATGGCGCGGAGCTGGTCGACCGGGGTCTGGAACAGCTCGTCGCGCGGGTAGGTCTCCAGGATCTGGAGCAGGTCGCGGCCGTCGTGGCTGCTCGGTGCGAAACCGGCGCCTTCGAGGACCTCGACGACCTTGCGGCGGATCACCGGGACGCGGCGCACGGACTCGGTGTAGGCGGCCGAGGAGAACAGGCCGAGGAAGCGGCGCTCACCGATGACGTTGCCCTCGGCGTCGAACTTCTTGACGCCGACGTAGTCCAGGTAGGAGGGGCGGTGCACGGTGGAGCGGCTGTTGGCCTTGGTCAGCACCAGCAGCTTGTGCTCGCGCGCCTTGGCGCGGGCGTCGGCGGGCAGCCGGTTGAAGGACGGCGAGACCGGGTGGCCGTCGTCCTTGCCGCTGTGGTGCGGGTCGGAGCGCAGGATGCCCAGGCCCGTGCCGGGCACGGCGGCCAGCGCGTCCCCGTCGACCAGGTTGTACTCGCGGTACCCGAGGAAGGTGAAGTTGTCCCCGGCCAGCCAGCGCAGCAGCTCGCGGGCCTCGTCCAGCTCGTGTTCGCGCAGGTCGCTCGCGGTGTGCTCGGCGGGGAGCTCCTCGGCGATGCGGCGGGCGGCGTCCCGCATCTTCTCCCAGTCCTCGACGGCCTCGCGGACGTCGGACAGGACGCGGAGCAGGTCGGCGGTGATCTGGGCGAGGTCCTCGCGGTCGGTCTCGCGGTCGATCTCGACGTGGATCCAGGACTCGACGAGGGAGTCGTGGGGGCGCGCGGTGGCGGGGCCGTGCGCGTCACAGTCGGGACCGAGGATCTCGATCAGCTTGCCGGTGACGTCACGGCGGACGACGACCTGGGGGTGGATCACGACGTGGATGCCGCGGCCCTGGCGGGACAGTTCGTTGGTGACGCTGTCGACGAGGAAGGGCATGTCGTCGGTGACCACCTCGACGACCGAGTGGCTGGAGGTCCAGCCGTTCTCCTCGACCGTGGGGGTGTGGACGCGCACGCGGGCCGTGCCCTGCGGCCGGTTCTCGGCGAGCCGGTAGTGGGAGAGCGCGGCGCCGAAGACGTCGACCGGGTCGCGGTCGGTGAGGTCCTCGGGTGCGGTGTGCAGGTAGTAGCGCTGGAGGTAGGAGAGCATCGTGTCCGGATCCGGACGCCCCCCTTGCTCGGACCCAGTCGGAAGTAGCCCCCCGGCCGGGCTGTTCTCAGCTACCCGGGCCGCCCGTGCGAGCAGCTCGGCCTTTGCTTCGTCCAGCTTGGTCTGCATGTCCTCTGACTCCTGTCGCGCGCCATTGCGTGACGTAGGTGAAGGAAGGAATGACATAGCGCCGCGAGGCGGGATGTCCGTTCGGAATCGACGCTATGCCGTCGTATGAGCCGGCCGGGGCGGAATGGACCATTCTCGGCCAGGGGCCCCGGAGGCGGGGATCAGCGATGGCCCGGGCACGGATGTGCGCCGGGCGCTGGTCGGAGGCTTCAGTGCCCCCGAGGACTATCGCGCTGATCACGGGACAAGGCTATCTCGCCCCACCCCCGACCCGTCATGAGCTGTATGTGTACAAATCCGGGGGTGGAACTTTGACACTCTGGACAGCGACGCGGGCCCCCCACACGTGCGTGGGGCCGTTCCGGGGGATTTAAACGCTGTTATCCGGCCAATTCGCGAGCTGTCCGGACCGCCTCCGCCAGGCTGTCCACGACCGGGACTCCGGCTGATTCCAGACTGCGGCGACTGTGCGAACCGCCGGTGTAGAGCACGGCCAGCGCGCCCACGTGGGCGGCGGCCAGGGCGTCGTCGACGGCGTCCCCGATGAGGACCGTACGGGTGGCGCTCACACCCGTCCCCTCCATGGCGGCCATATGGCGTACGAGATGGCCGGCCTTCGAGGTGTGCGAGGGCCCGACGCGCCCGTCGACGCGCAGGAAGTGGTCGTGGATCCCGTGCCGCCGGACCAGGGGCACGAGCTTGTCGTGGGGCGCGAGGGACAGCAGGGACTGGGTGAGCCCGGCCGTCCGCCAGCCCTCCAACAGCTCGCGCGCGCCCTCGGCGAGCCCCGCGTCCTCGGCCACGGCCCAGTAGTGCCGGTGGAAGGTGTCGTCCATGACCAGCCACTCGTCGTCCGTGGGCAGCCGCCCCATCAGCCGCTCGTAGAACTTCGGCACGGGGACGACGTACAGCTCGCGGTAGCGCTCCAGGGTGATCGGCGCGAAGCCCAGCTCGGCGAAGGAGGCGTTCGTCGCGGCCATCACGGCGTCGATGTCGTGGAGCAGGGTCCCGTTCCAGTCCCACACCAGGTGGGCGCCCGCGCTCGCGGTCACGCCCGCGCCGGTCACGTGAGCAGCCCCGGGATCTCCTGGACCCCGAACCACAGCAGGTCGTGGTCCTCGGCACCGTCCACCGCGGACTGCGCGTCGCCGTCACCGGCGTCGGCCGCGCTCACGGCGGCCGCGGCGGCGCTCACGTCGCCCTCGGCGTCCTCGGCGTCCACGTGCACGGCGGCGGCCACCTTCAGGCGCACCGCGGCGGCCAGGGACACCAGACCGAGGCTCGCCTCGTCCTCGCCGGGGATCGCGGTGGCGGCCTCGTCGTCGACGTCGAGGGCGACGACCACCCGCTTGCGGGGGGCGGCCGGGTCCTCGGCGATCAGGCGCAGGGAGGCGATCGCGGCCCGGTTCAGGGCGGCGTACTCCAGCTCCTCGACGTCGTCCGAGACGTACCACTCGCGCAGGCCGGGCGTGACGGCGTACGCACGCAGCGGAGCGGGGCCCAGCTCGCCCGCCTTGTGCGCCTCGGCGAGCCCGGGGAGGGTCAGGGGGACGTACACGCGCATGGCCGGCTGCTTTCGGTAGTCGGGAACGCCCTCAGGATACGACCGCCGGGCCCGTTCCCGACGGCCGCGTCCGGCCCAGCGCCCGGTCCCCTTTCGTGGTGCCGCCCGCGCCGCCCCCCGCGTCCACGGCGGTACGGGCGCCCGCGCGCCCCGCGGGACCGGGCGGCGGCGCGGCGCCCCTGATAGGCGAACCCGGGCCGCCGCGGGGCCCGGGGCGGGGGGCCGTTGCGGAGGCCGGGCGGGCACCCGTAGAAGGTCACCCGACAAGTTACCGCCCGGTACCACCGGGCCCGGCCTCATCGGGGACGCGCCATGACCAGCACGCGGAGCACCACCCGCCCTGCGGGACGCCACGACCAGCGCCGCCCGCCGAGCCCTCCCCGCGGGGCGCGGACCGGTCCCCACCACTGGTTCGCGGAGCGGCTCCTGGCCGTCCTCAGCGGGCAGCGGCCGGTCCACTGCCTGCTCGGGCACACCGTCGGCCCGGCGTACGAACAGCTGGTCACCCTGACCGCCCCGGCGGGCCCCTTCCCGGGCCTGCTGCGCCCGGTCCTGCGCCAGTGCGGCCGCTTCCACCCCGGCCCGGGCGTGATCGAAGCCTTCGCCCGCATCGCCACCGGCGACCGCATCACCGCCATGGCCTTCCGCCTGGAACAGGGCCCCGACCTCCGCTGGCGCTGCGCCGCAGTAGAAATCACCGGCCCCCGCCCATGAGGGCCCTGCCCCGGCCGACCCCGGCAAGGCCCCTGGCCCGCCGGCACACGGGGCCCGGTGAGGCCCCTACGAGCCCCCAGCGCCCATGCTGGGGCCTTGGGGGCCCGGCCCCGCCAATCCAGCCCCGCCGGCGTTTGAGGCGCCGCCGGAGGCACCCAAGGCCCCACCGGGCACCCAGCAGGCCCAGCCCCACCAATCCAGCCCCGCCGGCGTTTGAGGCGCGGCCCGGAGGCACCCAGGGCCCCACCGGGCCCGCACAACCCCACCGGGCCCCGTCCCGAACCGACCAGGCTCCGCCCGGACCCGCGCCTCAAACGCCGGCGAGGCTGAAATGGGACCCCCGGACCGAGGCGGGAGGGGCACCCCCCAGAGTCAAAGCAGGAAGGGCCCCCGGACCAAGGCAGGAGGCCCCCGGGCCAAGGCCGGAAGGGCGGACCCCAAGGCCGGGAGGGGCAGGGCAACGGGTGCCTCCGGCGGCGAGGCTGAGGCTGAGGGAGCGACCCCCGGGCCACGCTGCGCGGAGAACGCGACCGGGGCCGGACAGCCGCGGCACGCGGTCGTCCGGCCCCGGTCGGGGCCCCCGTGGCTCACACGGGGAGCGGGGTCACTTCTTGCGCCGACGCCCGCCGGACGCCTTCTGCGCCTTGCGCCGCTCCGCCCGGGTCATCCCGTCGCCGGAACCCTCGCCCCCGTCGGCGTCGAAGTCACCCTCGACCACGCCGCCCTCCCCGTCCACCGTGGGAGCGGAGAAGTGCAGCCGGTCGGGCCGCTGCGGCGCGTCCAGACCCTTGGCCCGGATCTCCGGCTTCGCCAGCGACGGACCCGCGTCCTGCACCGGAACCTCCTCGACCTGCTGCTCGACCTGGACCTCCAGGTTGAACAGGTAGCCGACGGACTCTTCCTTGATGCCGTCCTGCATGGCGTTGTACATGTCGAAGCCCTCGCGCTGGTACTCGACCAGCGGGTCCTTCTGGGCCATCGCCCGCAGGCCGATGCCCTCCTGCAGGTAGTCCATCTCGTAGAGGTGCTCGCGCCACTTGCGGTCCAGCACCGACAGCACCACGCGGCGCTCCAGCTCGCGCATGATGTCGGAGCCGAGCTGCGTCTCGCGCGCCTCGTACTGCTCGTGGATGTCGTCCTTGACGGACTCCGCGATGAACTCGGCCGTGATCCCGGCCCGGTCGCCCGCCGCCTCTTCCAGCTCCTCGACCGTCACCTTGATCGGGTAGAGCTGCTTGAAGGCGCCCCACAGGCGCTCCAGGTCCCACTCCTCCGCGAAGCCCTCGACCGTCTCGGCCGTGATGTAGGCGTCGATGGTGTCGTCCATCATGTGACGGACCTGCTCCTGGAGGTCCTCGCCCTCCAGGACGCGGCGGCGCTCGCGGTAGATGACCTCGCGCTGGTTGTTGAGGACCTCGTCGTACTTCAGGACGTTCTTGCGCGTCTCGAAGTTCTGGGTCTCGACCTGCGACTGCGCGGACGCGATCGCGCGGGTCACCATCTTGTTCTCGATCGGCACGTCGTCCGGCACGTTCGCCATCGCCATGACGCGCTCGACCATCTGCGCCTTGAACAGGCGCATCAGGTCATCGCCCAGCGACAGGTAGAAGCGGGACTCGCCCGGGTCGCCCTGACGGCCGGAGCGGCCGCGCAGCTGGTTGTCGATGCGGCGCGACTCGTGCCGCTCGGTGCCCAGGACGTAGAGCCCGCCGAGCTCCTTGACCTCTTCGAACTCGGCCTTGACGGCCGCCTCCGCCTTGGTGAGCGCCGAGGGCAGGGCGTGCGCCCACTCCTCGATGTGCTCCTCCGGGTCCAGGCCCTGCTGGCGCAGCTCGGCCTCGGCGAGGTCGTCCGGGTTGCCGCCGAGCTTGATGTCGGTACCGCGGCCGGCCATGTTCGTGGCGACCGTGACGGCGCCGCGGCGGCCGGCCTGGGCGACGATCGAGGCCTCGCGCTCGTGCTGCTTCGCGTTCAGCACCTCGTGCGGGATTCCGCGCTTGGAGAGCTGCTGCGAGAGGTACTCGGACTTCTCGACCGAGGTGGTGCCGACCAGGATCGGCTGGCCCTTCTCGTGCTTCTCCGCGATGTCGTCGACGACGGCGGCGAACTTGGCGACCTCGGTGCGGTAGATCAGGTCGGCCTGGTCCTTGCGGACCATGTCCCGGTTGGTCGGGATCGGGACGACGCCGAGCTTGTAGATCTGGTGGAACTCGGCGGCCTCGGTCATGGCCGTACCGGTCATGCCCGAGAGCTTCGAGTACAGGCGGAAGAAGTTCTGCAGGGTGATCGTGGCGAGGGTCTGGTTCTCGTCCTTGATGTCCACCCCTTCCTTCGCCTCGATCGCCTGGTGCATGCCCTCGTTGTAGCGGCGACCAGCGAGGATGCGGCCGGTGTGCTCGTCGACGATCATGACTTCGCCGTCGATGACGACGTAGTCCTTGTCGTTCTTGAACAGCTCCTTGGCCTTCAGGGCGTTGTTCAGGTACCCGACGAGCGGGGTGTTCACCGACTCGTAGAGGTTGTCGATGCCGAGCCAGTCCTCGACCTTGGCGACACCGGCCTCGTGGATGGCGACCGTGCGCTTCTTCTCGTCGACCTCGTAGTCGCCGGTCTCCTCGATGCCCTTCAGCGGCTGGCCGGGCTCGCCCTTCTTCAGGCGGGTCACCAGCTTCGCGAAGTCGCCGTACCACTTGGTGGCCTGGTCGGCGGGGCCGGAGATGATCAGCGGCGTACGGGCCTCGTCGACCAGGATCGAGTCGACCTCGTCGACCACGGCGAAGTTGTGGCCGCGCTGGACCAGCTCGTCCTTCGACCACGCCATGTTGTCGCGCAGGTAGTCGAAGCCGAACTCGTTGTTCGTGCCGTAGGTGATGTCCGCGTTGTACTGCTCGCGGCGCTGCGCCGGCGACATGTTCGCCAGGATGCAGCCGACCTCCAGGCCGAGGAACTTGTGGACCCGGCCCATCATCTCGGAGTCGCGCTCGGCGAGGTAGTCGTTCACCGTGATCAGGTGGACGCCCTTGCCGGACATCGCGTTCAGGTACGCGGGCAGGGTGCCGACGAGGGTCTTGCCCTCACCGGTCTTCATCTCGGCCACGTAGCCGAGGTGGAGTGCGGCACCGCCCATGATCTGGACGTCGTAGTGCCGCTGGCCGAGGCTGCGCTTGGCGGCCTCGCGCACCGTCGCGAAGGCCTCGGGCAGCAGGTCGTCCAGGCTCTCGCCGTCCTGGAAGCGCTGCTTGTACTCATCCGTGAGCGCCCGCAACTCGGCGTCGGAGAGGTTGACGAAGTCCTCTTCGATGGAGTTGACCTGGTCCGCGATGCGGTGCAGTTTGCGCAGGATCTTGCCTTCGCCTGCACGCATGAGCTTGTTGAAGACGGACACCGAGGTTTGTCTCCTTGCCGGTCGGGCCTGGGCACTGTTCGTACACGGGCACGGCAGGTGGACCCCACCGCAACGGCCATCGTAAGCGAGGACGTGGTCACGCCGGGAGGTCCGCCGTATCCGCAGGGCGGCTGGCACCCGCAAGGAGAACGGACGAGGAGCACGGAAGGTGCCGGTGTGGGGGGAAAGGTATGGGGGGAAAACTGTTCGCCCGTGCACCGCGGACCGCACAGAATCGCCGGATGGAACCGAGCACGCTGATCACCGAGCGCCTTGTGCTGCGCCCGCACCTGCCCGCCGACGTCGCGGAGGTGCACGCCGCCTGCCAGGACCCCGCCATCCAGCAGTGGATACCGGTGCCCGTGCCCTACGGGGTCAAGGACGCCGAGACCTTCGTGACGGAGGTCGTGCCGCGCGGCTGGCGCGAGGACACCGAGTACAACTTCGCCGTCCGGCTCGGCGCGGACGGCCCGCTCGTCGCCACCCTGGGCGTCCACGCCCGGGGCGCCTTCGCGCACGAGATCGGCTACTGGTCGGTGGCCGAGCACCGCGGCCGCGGCCACATGACCGAAGCCGTCACCGCCGTCACCCGCTGGGCCTTCACCGAGGCGGGCTGCGTGCGCCTGATCTGGCGCGCCGGGATCGCCAATGCCGCCTCCCGCGCCGTGGCCGAGAAGTGCGGCTTCGTGGTCGAGGGCGTGCAGCGCGCGGGCCTGGAGCACCGCGAGACCCTGCGGGACTGCTGGATCGGCGCGCTCCTCCCCTCCGACCTGGGCCTCCCCTCGCGCCTGCCGTACCTCCCCGACCCCGGTCGCGATGCCTGACCGTGGCCCCGCGACCGGCCGGCCGGGCCGCTCTGTCAGTGGCGGCCCCTAGGCTGCGGAGCATGACCTCCGCCACCGTGTCCCTGTCCGCCGCCGAGGCCCGCCGGATCGCCCTGCGCGCGCAGGGGTTCCTCGGCGCCCCCGACCGCCGGGGCGGGGTGCGCGGCGTCCTGCGGCACCTGGGCGCCGTACAGCTGGACACCATCTCGGTGCTGGCCCGCTCGCACGAGCTGATCCCGTACGCGCGCCTGGGCGCGGTGGACCGGTCCGTGGTGGAGGCCGCGTACTGGTCGGGGAACCACGCCTTCGAGTACTGGTCCCACGCGGCCTGCATCCTGCCGATCGAGGAGTGGCCGCACTTCGCCTTCCGCCGCCGGGCGCGCCGGGCCCGGGGCCACCGCTGGCACGTCCTGGCGGAGAAGGAGCGTTCGACGAAGGCGGTCCTGGACCGACTGCGCGCCGACGGCCCGCTCACCTCCACCGAGTTGGGCGGCGCCAAGAACGGCGGCGAGTGGTTCGAATGGTCCGAGAGCAAGATCGCGGTGGAGTGGCTGCTCGACATCGGCGAGGTGGTCTGCACCGAGCGCCGCGGCTGGAAGCGGGTCTACGACCTGCCCGAGCGGGCCGTCCCGGACGCCCTGCTCCACGACGACCTGGACGACACCGAGTGCCTGCGCCGCCTGGTCGCGCTCGCGGGGCGGTCCCTGGGCGTGGGCACCCGCAGCGACATCGCCGACTACCACCGCCTCAAGAACGACCAGTTCGACGCGGTGGTCGCGGACTCCGGACTGGTCCCGGTCACGGTCGAGGGCTGGGACAAGCCCGCCTGGGCCGACCCGGCCGCCCTGGCCACCACCCCCCGCGGGCGCCACCGCACGACGCTGCTCTCGCCCTTCGACTCGCTGATCTGGGAGCGCCCCCGGACGGAGCGGATCTTCGGCTTCACCCACCGGCTGGAGGCCTACGTGCCGAGGCCCCGGCGGATCCACGGGTACTTCGCCATGCCGCTGCTGGCCGGCGGGCTGCTCCAGGGCCGGGTGGACCCGGGCCGCGAGGGCAGGACCCTGGTGGCCCGCCAGCTCTCCCTGACCACCCCCGCCGCGGCCCGCCCGATGGCCGAGGCGCTGCGCGAGGCGGCGTCCTGGGTGGGCTGCGACGAGGTCCGGGTGGACCGGGCGCAGAGCCCCGCGGAGGCGGCCGCCGTCACGGCGGAGCTGGCCGCCCTGTGACCCGGGGCGACCGGATCAGCAGACCAGTGGGCGGACCAGCGAGCGGACCGGCCGATCAGCGGATTTCGAGGATCTTCTCGCGCATCGCGTAGACCACGGCTTCCATCCGGGAGTGCAGCTGGAGCTTCTCCAGGATGTTGCGGACGTGGTTCTTCACGGTGTTCTCGGAGATGAACAACTCCTTGGCGATGTCCCGGTTGTTCATCCCGGTCGCCACCAGCTTGAGCACCTCCAGCTCGCGGTCCGTCAGCCGCGGCGCGGGCACCAGCCGCCGCTCGTCGGTGCGCTGGATCATCGACTTGAACTCGGTCAGCAGCTTCGACGCCATGGAGGGGCTGATCTGCGACTGCCCGTCGGCCACGGCGCGGATCGCGGTGGCGACCTCGTCCGTGGAGATCTCCTTGAGCAGGTAGCCGGTCGCCCCGGCCTTGATCGCGTCGTAGAGGTCGGCCTCCTCGTCGCTGATCGTCAGCATGATGATCTTCGTGGAGGGGGCCACCTCCTTGATCGAGGTGCACGCCTCGATACCGCCGCGCCGGGGCATCCGCACGTCCATCAGCACGATGTCCGGCAGCAGGTCCGCGGCCTTGTCCACCGCCTCCGCGCCGTCCCCGGCCTCGCCGACGACCTGGATGTCCTCCTCCTGCGCGAGGACGATCTCCAACCCGCGCCGGAAGAGGGCGTGGTCATCGACCACGAGCACACGGATCGGTTCACCGCCCGGGCCGGTCCGGCAGTCCGCACCGTCGTCAGCGCGTGCCGGTCCGAAGCTGTCCGCCATCGTTCCTCCCCCTGCAAGGCCGTGGCCCGAATTCATGTGTGGCGCTGCCGCACGCAGCGCCCGACGTCAACCCGGCGCAGTCGGACGCCGGCTGACTGCCCGACATGATTCCATGCCCGGGGCTGCGGGCGGGGGTTGCCCAGGTGCATACGGGTGCCCCCGGTGACGAACGAGCATCACCGGGGGCGCCTCGAAGGACCGTCAGCCGCCGAGCGCTCCACCCGCTCCACCAGGCGATTCCTCCGAGCTGGAGGCACCGTCGGGGTTCACGTGAATGACGCCGTAGTCGTATGCGTGACGTCGGTAGACAACACTGGGCAACTTCGTTTCGGAGTCGACGAACAGATAGAAGTCGTGGCCGACCAGCTCCATTTCGTACAGAGCCTGGTCGAGCGACATGGGCGCCGCCGAGTGCGTCTTCTCGCGCACGATCAGCGGGCCTTCGCCCTGCACTTCGAGCGATCCGATCCGAGTGGTCGGAACCGCGTCCGCCTTCTCCTCGGTGACCGGCTCGCCGTTGCCGTTCAGCTGCGCGACGCCCGGTACGACGTCGGCGACCTCGGCCGCCGAGAGTCGACCGCTGCCGCGGCGGTTGTGGCGCTTGTCGTGCTGCTTGCGCAGTCGGGCCTCGAGCTTGTCCTGGGCCAGGTCCAGCGCCGCGTAGGGGTCTGCGGCGGCCGCCTCGGCGCGGATCACGGGGCCCCGCGAGCGAAGGGTGATCTCCACGCGGTCGGAACGGTCGGCCTGACGCGGGTTGTGTTCCTTGGACACCTCGACGTCCAAGCTGATCACCTTGGCGTCGAGCCTCTGGATCCGCTCCGGATTCAGCTTCTCGGCCACGTGCTTGCGGAACCGCTCGGGCACTTCGGTCTTGCGGCCCTTGACGACGATGTCCACGCAGAACTCCGTTCCCGGATAGCTCCGCCTCAGCGGCGAAGCGTCTCCCTTTTGCACCAGGCCCCGATGTTCACCGGAGCCTCGGACTTGGCGACTTTCACCTCCTCCTCCCCCATCGGCAAGATCACCACCCCACCGACGTCGGAGTCGAGGGGCACGCCTGCCCGATGCGGAGAAGCTCCGAAGCGCGAGTTCCTCTTCAACCGAACATATCCCTCTTCGCCGGTTGACGGCACCCGCTACCGGAACGTACCTCCGTTCAGGTGGCCATTCCCTCGTACTACCTGCAACGATGCGCCTTCCCACTCAGTTCCAAATCTATTCACCGATTTTTTGCTCTGTTCGAGTCGAAAGACCCCACCGGGGCGGCCACCACGGCCGCGCGCAACCCCGCGGGACACCCGTCGACCGCGCGCAGCGCGCGGGCCGCCTCCGCGAGGGTGGCTCCGGTGGTGACCAGGTCGTCCACGAGCACGATCCGTGCCCCCTCCAGCAGCCGCGCGCCGCCGGGCCGCACCTCCAGGGCCCCGGCCAGGTTCTCCCGCCGCTGCCGGGCCCCCAGGCCCGCCTGGTCCGCCACCGGCCGCCGCTGGCGCAGTACGGGCGCCACGCGCGCCGGGATCCCGCCCCGGCGCAGTCGGGCCGAGGCGGCCAGCGCGATCCTGCGCGCCGGATCGTGCCCGCGCGCCCGCACCTGCCACCGGGACGAGGGCGCCGGCACCAGGACCAGGCCCGCCCGGTCCCCGTCCCCACCGCCCGACCGGACGGCCGCGGCCAGCGCCCCGCCGAGCACCCCGGCCAGCTGGAGCGCCCCGCGCTCCTTGTGCGCGAGCAGCACCGCCCGCACGCCGTCCGCGTACCCGGCGCCGGCGTGCACCACGGGCAGTCCCGGCGGCCCCGGACGCGGCCGCACGACCCCCGCCCCGGCCCCGCTCAGCCCCTCCCGACACCCCGCGCACACCACCTCGCGCACCGCCCCGCACCCCGCACACCGCGCGGGCAGGACGAGCCCCGCGACCTCCCCCCACCACCCCATCCCGCCACCATCGCGCACCCCAGGCCCACCCCGCACCTCCTGTGGACAACGCCGGCCTGTGGACAACCGCGGCCGACCTCAGCCCGGGTACACCGGGCCCTTCCCCCCGGCCGCCGCCGTGCGCCACTGCGCCCCCGGCGGCAGCCACACGATGCCGTCCTCCTCGGAGCGCCCGACCACCGGTTTCTTCTCGTCCTCCGACGCCGCGACCTCCGTCAGCCCGGTCGCCCCCGGCAGGCTCGCCGCGACCATCGACCCGTCGGCCAGCACGTAGCGCGCCTGCACCACCCCGCCGTTCTCGCGCCCGATGACCAGCAACCGCCCGCGCGGGGCCCAGCTCATCGCCGTCACGCTCGCCATCTGCGGCGCCGCCGGCCGCAGCTCGCGCACGGAGACGGTCGCCGCGTCCGCCTTGTCCTCGGGCCGTTCGATCCGGCCGATGTACAGGTTCTTGCGGCCGTCCTTCGACACCAGCAGCGCGATCCGGACCCCGTCGGAGGACACCCGCAGCTGGCTGATCTGCCCGTTGTCGAGCCCCGCGACGTCCACCCGGGCGGGCGTCCCGGTCCCGCCCGGCACCCGGTACAGCCCCGGGTTCTGCGGGTCCTGGTCCGCGATCCACAGGTCACCGCGCGCGTCCCAGCTCGGGGCGGTCAGCTTGTTCGCCTTGCTGGTCAGCAACGCCGCCGGCATCGGTCCGGCCGTGGTCAGCGAGACGACGTGCAGGGCGTGCCCGTCCTCGGAGACGACCGCGGCGCGCCGCTCGTCGTAGGTGACGGCCGCCGAGCCCACCCGGAACGCGGCACCGGCCCCCGCGGTGGACAGCGGGCCCGGCACCGGTTCAGCCGGATCCTGCTGGTCCTCCTTCTCGACCGCCAGGCTCATCCGGACCAGTCGGCGGTCCTTGTCCACGTAGTACTGGAAGCGCGACGACGGCACCCGGTTGGCGATGGTGGACGCCGCGCCCTCGGTCACCGCGCACAGCGACGAGCCGTCGGAGCGCAGCAGTTCGACCCGGTCGAGCCGGGAGGTCGTCATGTCCCGCACGGTGTAGAAGAGTTGGGTCGCCATCTTCTGGCACTGCGGGTGCGCGACGTTGTCCGCCTTCTCGTTGAGCGGCACCCGCAGCGTGTTCTGGCCGTCGTACGAGAGGGACTTGGTGCCCTCGCGCAGTTCCGTTCCGGTGGGGAAGTTGGAGGCGACGACCGGGCCGAGCCACTTGGAGGGGCCGGCCAGCAGGGACCGTACGGTCTGGGTCATCGGGTCCATGCGCGTGTCCGGATCGGTGCGCTGGCGCACGTACACCGGGTCGGCGACGAGCGTCCCGTCCGCGAAGTAGTACTTGTTGACGGGCCGGAAGATCCGCTGGAAGTCGGACTCGCTGAGGACCAGGCCCCCGGGCGGAGCGGCGATCCGCCACTGCTTGTTCTTGTCCTGGACGAGCTGGATGAACTCCTCGTAGCGCCCGCCACCGGCGTCCGGCTGGTACGCGCTGCGCTCGTCCACCGTCGCGAGGCGCTTGCCGGTGACCTTGAACCGGGGCCCCTCGGGGTCCTTCTCGCCCTGGACCGAGATGCGCGTGATGCCGCCGGAGAGCACGGTGGTGGCCGAGCTGGGCTTCCAGCTCTTCGCCGCCTCCTCCGTGAGGTACTTGCGGGCGGTCTCCAGCTGCGGGTCGTCGCTGGTCATCGCTTCGAGGAAGCCGTCGACGATCTCGGGCGGGGTGGCCTTGTCCGAGGGCGGTACGCCGAACACCCGCACCTGCGAGTCGACGCCCTGGGACGCCTGCACCTCGGTGATCTCGCCGTGGTCGGGCATGGAGGCGCAGCCCGACGCCAGCAGCGCGCCGCACAGGGCGCTGCCGAGGGCGACCGTCAGCCGCCGCGCGCCCCGGTCCCTGCGGGCGGGGGATGTCGTGGGATCGGGCTCAGCGTCCACCGGTCACATCCTCCTGCGCGTGATCCACAGCTCCACCATCCGTACCGTCCACCCCACCGGCCCCGGCAGCGCCACCGGCACCCGCGTTGCCGCCCCCGCCGCCCGGCTCCGGGCTCCGGGACACCACCCGCGCCCCGGACCCCGGCAGCGCCGTCGGGTCCGCGGGTACGGGTACCGCCCCGGCGACCGCCGAGCGCGGCGGGATCGGCGAGCGGTCCGCCGGAGCCGGCTGCGCGGCGTCCGCACCGGCCAGCCGCCCCTCGGCCGCGGCCCGCGCCCGGTTCCCGCGCGAGTCCTCCGGCTCCAGGGGGATCGGGGAGCCGCGCAGCGGTTCGTCCGCGGTCCGCGGCAGCGTGAGCCGGAACTGGGAGCCACCGCCCGGCTCGCCCCAGGCCTGGAGCCAGCCGCCGTGCAGCCGGGCGTCCTCCACCGCGATGGACAGGCCGAGGCCGGTCCCGCCGGTGGTGCGGGCGCGCGCGGGGTCGGCGCGCCAGAAGCGGTTGAAGACCCGGGTGGCCTCGCCCGGCTTGAGGCCCACCCCGTAGTCCCGTACGGCCACGGCCACGGCCCCGCCCGCGGAGGCGAGCCGGACCACCACGTCGCGGCCCTCGCCGTGCTCGACGGCGTTGACGACGAGGTTGCGCAGCACCCGCTCCACCCGCCGCGCGTCGGCCTCGGCGATGACGGGCTGGGAGTCCCCGAGCACCCGTACGCGGCTGCCCTTGCGCTCGGACAGCGGCTCGGCGGCGTCGATGACCCGGCGGACGACGTCGCGCAGATCGATCGGCTCCGCCTCCAGCGCGGCGGCGCCCGCGTCGAACCGGCTGATCTCCAGCAGGTCCGCCAGGAGCGACTCGAAGCGGTCGAGCTGGCCCGCGAGCAGTTCCGCGGCGCGCGCGGTGATCGGATCGAAGTCGACCCGGGCGTCGTGGATGACGTCGGCGGCCATCCGGACGGTGGTCAGCGGGGTGCGCAGCTCGTGGGAGACGTCGGAGACGAAGCGGCGCTGCATCCGGGACAGCTCTTCCAGCTGCTGGATCTTGTGCGAGAGGTTCTGGGCCATCTTGTTGAAGGCTTCGCCCAATCGGGCGATGTCGTCCTCGCCGGTGACCTTCATCCGTTCCTGGAGCCGGCCCGCCGACAGCCGCTCGGCGATGCCGGCCGCCATCCGGACCGGGGTGACCACCTGGCGCACGACGAACCACGCGATGGCGCCGAGCAGCACGACCACGAACAGCCCGGCCGTGGCGATGGTGGTCTTGACCAGGTTCAGGGACTCCTGCTCCTGCGTGAGCGGGAAGAGGTAGTACAGGTCGTAGGGCTCGCCGTTGATGTCGGTGAGCCGCTTGCCGATCACCAGCGCCGCCTCGGAATCGGTGCCCGGCGTGCTGTAGCGGATGCTGGAGAAGGTCAGGAAGGTGCCGGTCGCGTGGTTGACGGCCTTGCGCAGCGACAGCGGGACGCTGGCGGTCGGGTCCACGTCTCCGGAAGCACGCGCTCCGCGCACCCCGGGCCCCAGCTCACCGGTTCCGGCGCCGAGGGCGACCACCTCGAAGGCGGTCTGGCCACCACTGGCCAGCTGCTTGACCAGGGAACTCATCCAGGTGCTGGCGTCCCGGCCGACCTTGGTGTCGACCGCGGTGGGATCCGGCCCGTCGGTCGTGGAGGGCGCGTTGGCCTTCTCCTGTGCGACCGCGAAGCCGCCCGCCGCCTGGCTCTGGGCAGCCTCTTCCTTGGCGTCGAGCAGCCCCTTGCTGACCTGGGCGATCACGACGAAGCCGAGGCTGAGGACCACGGCCAGCGACATGAGCAGGGTGCCGGCGACCACCCTGAGCTGGAGGTTGCGCCGCCAGAGGCGGACAGCCGGGAGCAGCGGCCTGCGTACGAGCCGTACGAACAGCCGCAGCACGGGACCGCCGGCCGCCCCGTCAGTCATCTGACGGAGCTGCCGACCGCCCCGCAGGGCCCCCCGACGGGGGCCGCGGAGCGGCTTGCCGGGCTTCATGTCAGCTCGGTCCGGCCTTGTAGCCGACGCCACGTACGGTCACCACGATCTCCGGGCGCTCCGGGTCCTTCTCGACCTTGGAGCGCAGTCGCTGAACATGCACGTTGACCAGGCGGGTGTCCGCCGCGTGCCGGTAGCCCCAGACCTGCTCCAGCAGCACCTCACGGGTGAAGACCTGCCAGGGCTTGCGGGCGAGGGCGACCAGCAGGTCGAATTCGAGCGGGGTCAGCGCGATGGAGCCGCCGTCCCGCTTCACGGAGTGCCCGGCCACGTCGATGACCAGGTCACCGATGGTGAGCTGCTCGGGCGCGGGCTCCTCCGAGCGGCGCAGGCGGGCCCGGATACGGGCCACCAGCTCCTTGGGCTTGAACGGCTTGACCATGTAGTCGTCGGCGCCGGACTCCAGCCCCACGACCACGTCGACCGTGTCGCTCTTTGCCGTGAGCATCACGATCGGCACGCCTGATTCGGCGCGGATCAGCCGACAGACCTCTATGCCGTCCCGTCCGGGCAGCATGAGGTCCAGCAGTACCAGGTCAGGCTTGGCCTCCCGGAAAGCAGCAAGTGCCTTGTCGCCGTCCGCTACGAACGACGGCTCAAAACCTTCTCCACGCAGCACAATGCCGAGCATCTCGGCCAGCGCGGTGTCGTCGTCGACGACAAGGACGCGTCCCTTCATGGTTGACATCATCCCATTAGCTAATCGTTACCTGGCGGTGAGCTGTCCCACAGCCAAAAGGGCTGGAAATCGCCCCTCTGACCTGCGTCGTGATCCAGTCGTCCAGTCTGCCTCGGATCCGGACGACATTTGAAGGTGCGGGCCGCCCCGATATCCGGGGGGAGGGAGCCGGTCCGTCCGGAGTTCCCACGTGACACGATGGCAGCGATCCAGCGCCACCGGCAGCGCGGTACACGTGAAGGAGCGACGATGAACGACTCTCCGGGCTGGGCTACGCCCGGACCCTCTCCGTCCGAAGGCGAGCGCAACGGCGCTCCCGACGCGAACGGTACGGGGGCGCAGCCGCCATCCTCACCACCTTCACCCCAGAACCCGGCCGCGACCGAGCAGCCCGGACAGCCCGCGCAGCCCCCGGCCGACTCCAAATGGTCCGCCCAGCAGCCGCCGCCCGGCCAGTGGTCCAGCCCCGGCGCGCCCCCGGCCGCCGGTGACCCCACCGCGCCCTCCGACGGCGCCCCCCAGCAGCCGCAGCCCGGCGCGGGCTGGGGCTCGTACGGCGGCGGACAAGGCGGCCAGGGCGGCCAGTACGGCGCCCCCTACGGCGGCGGCGGCCAGTACGGCTACCCCGGCGTTCCCGGCGGCTGGGGCAAGCCCCCGGCGGCCAAGCCCGGCGTGATCCCGCTGCGGCCCCTGGGCCTCGGCGAGATCCTCGACGGCGCGGTCACCACCATGCGCACCCACTGGCGCTCGGTGCTGTCCGTCACCGCCGTCGTCGCCGTGATCGTCCAGCTCGCCACCGTGGTCTTCCAGCGCTACGCGCTGGACCGCCTCACGGCCGACCCGGACACCATCGCCGGACCCCGCGAGGTCCTCGACGCCATGGGCGGCAGCCTCACCGTCACGGCGGCGACCATCTTCATCCAGATCATCGGCGGGATCCTCGCCACCGCCCTGCTCACCATGATCTTCAGCCGGGCGGTGCTCGGTCAGTCCTCCACGGTCGCCGGCGCCTGGGGCGACGCGCGCCCCCAGCTGCTGCGCCTCGCCGGGCTGACGCTCCTGCTGACCGTCGCCTCCACCGCCCTGCTCCTCGTCCTGATGCTCCCGGGCATCCTCGCGGACAGCGCCCCCCTCACCGTCCTCGGCGGGCTCGGCGGCCTCGTGCTGCTGGCCTGGCTGTGGGTCCGCTTCAGCCTGGCCTCGCCCGCGCTGATGCTGGAGAAGGCGACCGTCATGAAGTCGCTGGCCCGCTCGGCCAAGCTGGTCCAGGGCGCCTGGTGGCGGATCTTCGGGATCTCGATCCTGACCGGCCTCATCGTCGGCGTCATCTCGATGATCATCGCCGTGCCGTTCACCGTCCTCGCCATCGTCTTCGGCGGCGGATTCGACGCCATGGTCGCCGGTGAGACCCCCGACAGCTGGGCCTACCTGCTCATCTCGGCGATCGGCGGGGTCATCGCCATGGCCATCACCATGCCGATGCAGTCCGGCGTCACCGTCCTGCTCTACATCGACCAGCGCATCCGGCGCGAGGCCCTCGACCTGGAACTGGCCCGCGCGGCCGGCGTCGAGAACTACGGGGCCAACGGCACCCCGCACCCCGGCGCCGGCGGCTGATGCGGTGATCACCACGGGGGGACCGATCACGCGCACCACGGCAGCCCTGCTGCCGCAGACCGACGAAGTACCGCCACTGACGACTCCGCGCGACGCGGCCCGCGAGGCCGCCGAGCGCGAGCTGTCCAAGCCGCTCTACCACCAGAACGACCCGAGCCCGATCCAGCGGGCCATCGACCGCCTCTGGGAGTGGCTCGGCGACCTCATGAACTCCGCGTCCGACGCCACGCCCGGCGGCCTGGTGGGGATCCTCGTGATCGTCGTCGTGGTCGCCCTGCTCATCGGCGCCCTGTGGTGGCGGCTCGGCTCCCCCCGCCGCGCCGCCACCAGCGCCGGGCTCCTCTTCGACGAGGGCGTCCGCAGCGCCGCCGACCACCGCACGAGCGCCGAGGCCCACGCCGCCGCCGGACACTGGACCGAGGCCGTCCAGGAACGCATGCGCGCCGTCGTGCGCTCCCTGGAGGAGCGCACCCTGCTCGACCCGCGCCCCGGCCGCACCGCCGACGAGGCCGCCGCCGAAGCGGCCCGCTCCCTCCCCGCCCACGGCGCGGAACTGCACGCCGCCGCCCGGACGTTCGACGACGTGACCTACGGCGGTCGCCCCGCCGACTCCGGTACGTACGGCCGCCTGCGCGACCTCGACCTCGCCCTGGAACGCGCCAAGCCCGTCCTGACCACCGCGGGAGGACCGGCCGCATGAGCACCGCCCCCACGCCGGCGCCGACCCCCGCGCCGTCGCCCACGCCTTCGCCCGCACCGGCCGCCCCGACCACCCGCGCCGCCACCTCCACCGCCATGAGCCCCACCGGGATCTGGCGCCGGGCCCGCGGCTTCCTCATCGTCGTCGCCGCCCTGCTCGTCGCCGGCATAGCCCTGGCCTCCCTGCACTCCGGCAGCCACCACGGCCAGTTCGACCCGCGCTCCGCCGACCCCACCGGCAGCCGGGCCCTCGCCGAGCTCCTGAAGCAGCGCGGCGTCACCACCCGCGTCGTGACCACCACCGCCGAAGCCACCGCGGCCGCCGGCCCCGGCACCACCCTCCTGGTCACCGAACCCGACCTGCTCGGCGAGGAACGCCGAGCGGTCCTGCGCACCGCGATGGACCTCTCCGGCGGCCGTACGGTCCTGCTCGCGCCCACCGGCCGCGCCCTGGCCGGGCTCACCCCCGGCGTCCGCCTCAAGGGCACCGCCCACGACACGAACCTCTCCCCCGGGTGCACCCTGCCCGCGGCCACCGCGGCCGGGCGCGCCTCGACCGGCGACGGCCTGCGCTACACCACCGACCTCCCGCTCGCACAGTCCTGCTACCCCAGCGGCTCCGCCGCCACCCTGCTCCGGCTCCCCGGCGCGGGCGGCGCGGACACCGTCGTCCTCGGCTCCGGGCTGATCCTCCAGAACGAGACCCTGGCCGACGAGGGCAACGCGGCCCTCGCCCTGCAACTCCTCGGCTCCCGGCCGGACCTCGTCTGGTTCATCCCCTCGCCCGCCGACAGCGCCGACGGCGTGCGGGAGCAGGACAAGAGCTTCTTCGACCTCGTCCCCGCCGGCTGGGGCTGGGCCCTGCTCCAACTCACCGTCGCCGCCGTGCTCGCCGCGCTCTGGCGGGCCCGGCGCCTCGGCCCGCTGGTCACCGAGCGGCTCCCGGTCGTCGTCCGCGCCTCCGAGGCCACCGAAGGCCGCGCCCGCCTCTACCGCAAGGCCGCGGCCCGCGACCGGGCCGCCACCGTGCTGCGGGAAGCCACCCGCGAGCGCCTGGCCGCGCTGGTCGGCGTACCGCCCGCGCACGCCCAGGACCCCGCCGCCCTGCTGCCCGCGGTCGCCGACCGGCTGACCGACGCCGAAGGCGACCTCCCCGGGCTGCTCTTCGGCCCCGCTCCCTCCGACGACGCGGCACTCGTCGCGCTCGTCGATCACCTCGACGCCCTCGAAAGAGAGGTCCGTACCTCATGACGGCCACGCCCGCCGACGCCTACCAGGCCGCCCCCGCCCACCCGGACGCGGACCGCGCACGCGCCTCCCTCGAAGCGCTGCGCACCGAGATCGGCAAGGCCGTCGTCGGCCAGGACGCCGCCGTCACCGGCCTCGTCGTCGCCCTGCTGTGCCGCGGCCACGTCCTGCTCGAAGGGGTCCCCGGCGTCGCCAAGACCCTGCTGGTCCGCGCCCTGGCCGCCTCCCTCGACATCGGCACCAAGCGCGTCCAGTTCACCCCCGACCTGATGCCGAGCGACATCACCGGCTCGCTGGTCTACGACGCCCGCTCCGCCGAGTTCTCCTTCCAGGAGGGCCCGGTCTTCACCAACCTCCTCCTCGCGGACGAGATCAACCGGACGCCCCCCAAGACCCAGGCGTCCCTGCTCGAAGCGATGGAGGAGCGCCAGGTCACCGTCGACGGCACCCCGCGCCCGCTCCCCGACCCCTTCCTCGTCGCCGCGACGCAGAACCCCGTCGAGTACGAGGGCACCTACCCGCTGCCCGAGGCCCAGCTCGACCGCTTCCTGCTCAAGCTCACCGTGCCGCTGCCCTCCCGCACGGACGAGATCGACGTCCTGGCCCGGCACGCTGCCGGCTTCGACCCCCGCGACCTCGACGCCGCCGGAGTGCGCCCCGTCGCCGGCCCCGCCGACCTCGAAGCCGCCCGCCGCGCCGTCGCCGCCACCACGGTCTCCCCCGAGATCACCGGCTACGTCGTCGACATCTGCCGCGCCACCCGCGAATCGCCGTCCCTCACCCTCGGCGTCTCCCCCCGCGGCGCCACCGCCCTGCTCTCCACCGCCCGCGCCTGGGCCTGGCTGACCGGCCGCGACTACGTCACCCCCGACGACGTCAAGGCCCTCGCCCTGCCCACGCTGCGCCACCGCGTCCAACTGCGCCCCGAGGCCGAGATGGAAGGCGTCAGCGCGGACGCGGTCATCACCGCGATCCTCTCCCACGTCCCCGTCCCGCGCTGATGGCCCTCACCGGACGCGCCGCCCTGGTCGCGGCCCTCGGCGCGCTCCCCGTCGGCCTGCTCGAACCGAGCTGGACGGGGATCCTCGCCGTCAACGGACCCCTGGCCCTGGCCTGCGCCGTCGACTACGCCCTCGCCGCCCCGGTGCGCACCCTGCGGCTCGCCCGCTCCGGCGACACCGCGGTGCGCCTGGGCGAGGGCGCCGAGGTCCACCTCAGCGTCACCAACCCGGGCGGCCGCACCCTGCGCGCCCGGATCCGCGACGCGTGGCCCCCGAGCAGCTGGGTCCCGGACGCCGAGGCGGCCGCCTCGCGGCACGCCCTGACCGTCCCCGCGGGCGAACGCCGCCGGGTCACCACCCGGCTGCGGCCCTCCCGCCGCGGGGACCGCCGGGCCGACCGCGTCACCGTCCGCTCGTACGGCCCGCTCGGGCTGATGGCCCGCCAGGGCACCCACGTCGTCCCCTGGACGGTCCGCGTCCTGCCCCCCTTCACCAGCCGCAAGCACCTCCCGTCCCGGCTCGCCCGGCTGCGCGAACTCGACGGCCGCACCAGCGTGCTGACGCGTGGTGAGGGAACGGAATTCGACAGCCTGCGGGACTACGTGCCCGGCGACGACACCCGCTCCATCGACTGGCGGGCCACCGCCCGGCAGAACAAGGTCGCCGTCCGCACCTGGCGTCCCGAACGCGACCGGCACATCCTGATCTGCCTCGACACGGGCCGTACGTCGGCCGGCCGCGTCGGCGACGCCCCGCGCCTGGACTCCGCCATGGACGCGGCCCTGCTGCTCGCCGCCCTCGCCACCCGCGCGGGCGACCGCGTGGACCTGCTGGCCCACGACCGGCGCACCCGCGCCCAGGTCCAGGGCCGCCCGCCCGGCGACGTGCTGCCCGCCTTCGTCAACGCGATGGCCCCGCTGGAGCCCGAACTCGTCGAGACGGACTCCCGCGGCCTGGTCTCCAGCATCCTGCGCGGCGCCCCGCGCCGCTCCCTGGTCGTCCTGCTGACCAGCCTGGACGCCGCTCCGATCGAGGAGGGCCTGCTCCCGCTGCTGCCCACCCTCACCCAGCGGCACACCGTCCTGCTCGCCTCCGTCGCCGATCCGCACATCGCCCGGATGGCCACCGCCCGCGGCACGGTCGACGCGGTCTACGAGGCCGCCGCGGGCACCCAGACCCGCGCCCAGCGCCGCCGCACCGCCGACCAGCTCTCCCGGCACGGCGTCCACGTCGTCGACGCCACCCCCGACACCCTGGCCCCGGCCCTAGCCGACGCCTACCTCGCCCTGAAGGCCGCGGGCCGCCTCTAGGGGGAGGCTGGCGGGGCACCCACCAGGAGGACACCATGGCCGACCTCACCCCCGAGCAGATGCGCCGCATGCACGATTTCGCGGAGACGCTCGCGGAGCTGGCCGAACACCAGGAGGACAGCTGGAAGGTGCAGACCACCGACGGTCAGATCTCCCTCACCATGATGAGCCCCACGGCTCCGCACGGGCTCAACGTGGTCCGGCTGCGCCGCCAGATCGAGGCCCAGACACCTGAGGTCGTCGCGCTGGGCGGCACGAACATGGGCGATCCGGTGACCGGCCTCACCAAGGTCCCCGACCTCATGGTCATCGCCGAAGAGGACACCGACGACACCGCGAAGGTGGTCAACTCCCGGGATGTCCTGATGGTGGTGGAGGTCGTCTCGCGCACGAATTCCCTCACTGACATCCGCGACAAGCTGCACGACTACCCGAGGATGGGAGTGCCGCTGTACGTCGTCGTGGACCCCCGCAAGGACAAGAAGAGCGTCACGGTGCACAGCGACCGCTCGGAGGGCCCCGACGGCATCCGCTACCGCAAGAAGGTTCCGTACGCCTTCGGGGACACCGTCACCGCCGGCCGCTGGACCCTCGACACGAGCAGCCTCAAGAGCTACCCCACCGATTGGTAGGGCGCGGCCGTATTCCTCACGGAATGGGTCCGGAACGCAGAAAAGCCCCGCACCATAAGGTGCGGGGCTTTCCCGGAAAAATTGTTCGGCGGCGTCCTACTCTCCCACAGGGTCCCCCCTGCAGTACCATCGGCGCTGAAAGGCTTAGCTTCCGGGTTCGAAATGTAACCGGGCGTTTCCCTAACGCTATGACCACCGAAACACTATGAAGTTAACCAAACCGGATATAGGCACAGTTCGTTACTTCAGAACTAACACAGTGGACGCGAGCAACTGAGGACAAGCCCTCGGCCTATTAGTACCAGTCAGCTCCACCCGTTACCGGGCTTCCACATCTG
>NZ_JBIWAJ010000001.1:542266-895488 GCF_044759975.1 Streptomyces sp. NPDC098789 | reverse complement strand
TCATCCACCGAAGTGGACGGGGTATCAACTTCTGGCGTTGATTTTTGGCACGCTGTTGAGTTCTCAAGGAACGGACGCTTCCTTTGTACTCACCCTCTCGGGCTTTCCTCCGGGCTTCGTTCTTCGTTTCCGACTCTATCAGACTCTTTCGTGTCCGATTCCCGGTCGAAACGGGATCTTGCTTTTCGCTTTCCAGGTCTTCGCTTTCGCGTTTCCCTTTCCTGAGATTCCAACTCTACCAGATTCTTTTCCCGCTCCGTTTACCGGAGTTGAATTCGAATTCGGTGACCGTTGGGGGTCTTTCCCTTTCGGGAGGTTCAGACCATATCAGGTTTCCCTGGGCTGATTTACCCGCGCTCGTGGGTGTGCCCGGGCACGTGAGTGCTCACAGGTTCCTTCGAGGCGGGAGACGTAAACGTACTGGAGCGGGGCCCCCGGATGCAAATCCGGTTGCCCCGCTCCAGTGAGGACGCTACGAGGTCGCTACGGAGAGCGTCAGACCTCGACCACGACGGGGAGGATCATCGGGCGGCGGCGGTAGCCGTCCGAGACCCACTTGCCCATGGTGCGGCGGATGAGCTGCTGGATCTGGTGCGGCTCCGCTACGCCGTCCGCCGCCGCGCGGGCGATGGACTCCTCGATCTTCGGCAGGACCGCGGCGAAGGCCGAGTCCTCGATGCCGGAGCCCCTGGCCTGGATGTTCGGGCCGCTCACGATCTTGCCCGTGGTGCTGTCCACCACGACGTAGACCGAGATGATGCCCTCGTCTCCGAGGATGCGGCGGTCCTTGAGGGAGGCCTCGGTGACGTCGCCGACCGAGAGGCCGTCGACGTACACGTAGCCGGCCTGGACCTTGCCCGTGATCTTGGCCTTGCCGTCGATGAGGTCGACGACCACGCCGTCCTCGGCGATGACGATGCGGTCCTTCGGGACACCCGTCAGGGCGCCCAGCTCGGCGTTGGCGCGCAGGTGGCGCCATTCGCCGTGGACCGGCATGAGGTTCCGCGGCTTGCAGATGTTGTAGAAGTACAACAGCTCGCCGGCCGAGGCGTGGCCCGAGACGTGCACCTTGGCGTTGCCCTTGTGGACGACGTTGGCGCCCCAGCGGGTCAGGCCGTTGATCACGCGGTAGACCGCGTTCTCGTTGCCCGGGATCAGGGACGACGCCAGGATCACGGTGTCGCCCGGGACGATCCTGATCTGGTGGTCGCGGTTGGCCATGCGGGACAGCGCGGCCATCGGCTCGCCCTGCGAACCGGTGCAGACCAGGACGACCTCGTGGGCCGGCAGGTCGTCGAGCGTCTTGACGTCCACGACGAGACCGGCCGGGACCCGCAGGTAGCCCAGGTCACGGGCGATGCCCATGTTGCGGACCATCGAGCGGCCGACGAAGGCGACCCTGCGGCCGTGCTCGTGGGCGGCGTCGATGATCTGCTGGATCCGGTGCACGTGGCTGGCGAAGCTCGCCACGATGATCCGGTTCTTGGCACTGGCGAAGACGTTGCGCAGGACGCCCGAGATCTCGCGCTCCGGCGGGACGAAGCCCGGGACCTCGGCGTTCGTGGAGTCCGAGAGGAGGAGGTCGATGCCCTCTTCGCTCAGACGCGCGAAGGCGTGCAGGTCGGTGAGGCGGTTGTCCAGCGGGAGCTGGTCCATCTTGAAGTCACCGGTGCACACGACCATGCCGGCGCCGGTGCGGATGGCCACGGCCAGGGCGTCCGGGATGGAGTGGTTGACCGCGATGAATTCGCAGTCGAAGGGGCCGAGGTTCTCGCGCTCGCCTTCCTTCACCTCAAGGGTGTAGGGGCGGATGCGGTGCTCCTGGAGCTTCGCCTCGATGAGGGCCAGCGTCAGCTTGGAGCCGATCAGCGGGATGTCCGGCTTCTCGCGGAGGAGGAACGGAACGGCGCCGATGTGGTCCTCGTGGCCGTGCGTGAGGACGATGCCCTCGATGTCGTCGAGGCGATCCCGGATGGACGAGAAGTCCGGAAGGATCAGGTCGATGCCCGGCTGCTCCTCTTCGGGGAAGAGGACGCCGCAGTCGACGATCAGCAGACGACCGTCGAACTCGAAGACGGTCATGTTGCGACCGATCTCGCCGAGACCGCCCAGGGGGGTGACCCGGAGGCCGCCCTTGGCGAGCTTCGGCGGCGGGCCCAGTTCAGGGTGCGGATGGCTCAAAAGTATCTCCTTAACCACACACGCCACGTACCTACGAAGGCACGTGGCGGGCATGTCATTCGTGCACAGGTGCACTTGCTGTGTGTCTTGTGGGTGTCTCTGGTACTGCCTATTCAGTTGTGAAGTCTGTGGTGCCCGGCGTCGGGCCCGGTGTCAGAGCTGTACCCCGCCGGCAGCAAGATCGATCTTGAGCTGGGCCGTCTCTTCGGCCGTCAGCTCGATCAGCGGCAGTCGCAGCGGACCCGCGGGCAGGCCCTGGAGGTGCAGCGCGCCCTTGGTGGTGATGACGCCCTGCGTGCGGAACATGCCGGTGAAGACCGGGAGCAGCTTCTGGTGGATCTCGGTCGCCTTCTGCACGTCGCCGCCGAGGTAGGCCTCCAGCATGGAGCGCAGCTCGGGGGTGACCACGTGGCCGACGACGGAGACGAAACCGGCCGCGCCCACGGACAGCAGGGGCAGGTTCAGCATGTCGTCGCCGGAGTACCAGGCCAGGCCGCTCTGCGCGATGGCCCAGCTGGCACGGCCCAGGTCACCCTTGGCATCCTTGTTGGCGACGATACGCGGGTGCTCCGCGAGGCGCACGATGGTTTCGGTGTTGATCGGGACACCACTGCGACCGGGGATGTCGTAGAGCATCACCGGCAGCCCGGTGGCGTCGGCGATCGCCGTGAAGTGCCGGTAGAGGCCCTCCTGCGGCGGCTTGCTGTAGTACGGCGTGACCGCGAGCAGGCCGTGCGCCCCGGTGCGCTCGGCCTCGCGCGCCAGTTCCAGGGTGTGGGCGGTGTCGTTGGTGCCGATGCCGGCGACCACATGGGCGCGGTCCCCGACCGCTTCGAGCACGGCTCGTACGAGGTCGTTTTTCTCCGCGTCGGTGGTGGTCGGGGACTCACCGGTGGTCCCGTTGATGATCAGGCCGTCGTTGCCTGCGTCCACCAGGTGGACGGCGAGCTGCTGCGCGCCGTCGAGGTCGAGTGCGCCATCCGCCGTGAACGGCGTGATCATGGCGGTGAGGACCCGCCCGAAGGGGGTCTGCGGAGTCGAGATCGGAGCCATGGGTAACACGCTACTCGCTGCCACGCTCGCGGTGTCCCCTCGGGGGACGTCAACAGGGGGGTGCCGACCTCTGAGGGGTCGGGTGGTGTTGGATCCCGGCACTGCCTGCTCGGGGGTTCAAGCAGTGCCGGGTCCGTTTGATCAGCCTAGATGAACTTTGCGAAACGTCGCAATACGGACACTTCGGTCAAGTCTCCGTACATGCGTACGTGCCGGGCGCCGCACGGGATTCCGGCGTTACGGAGCCACGCGGCCGTTTGTGTTGAAGGCCGTGTGGGTCAGGGGCATCAGGGCCGCCCAGTGCTCTTCCATCTTCTCGCCGACCATCTCGATCTCCCGCTGCGGGAAGGACGGGACCGCCGCCAGCTCGTGCTGGGTGCGCAGGCCGAGGAAGTGCATGAGCGAGCGCGCGTTGCAGGTGGCGTACATCGACGAGAAGAGGCCGACCGGCAGCACCGCGCGGGCCACCTCGCGGGCCACGCCCGCGGCGAGCATCTCCTGGTACGCCTCGTAGGCCTGGCGGTACGAGTCCTCCATGACGCGGCCGGTCAGCTCCTGCTGGTCCGCCGTGCCGTCGACGAAGACGTACTTGCCCGGGCGGCCCTCCTGGACCAGCTTGCGCTCGGCGTCGGGCACGTAGAAGACCGGCTGGAGCTCCCTGTAGCGGCCCGACTCCTCGTTGTAGGACCAGCCCACGCGGTGCCGCATGAACTCGCGGAAGACGAAGATCGGGGCGCTGATGAAGAAGGTCATCGAGTTGTGCTCGAAGGGGCTGCCGTGGCGGTCCCGCATCAGGTAGTTGATCAGGCCCTTGGACCGCTCGGGGTCCTTCTGGAGCTCTTCGAGGGACTGTTCCCCGGCCGTGGAGACCCGGGCCGCCCACAGCACGTCGGAGTCGGCGGCGGAGTGCTTCACCAACTCCACCGTGACGTCACTGCGGAAGCTGGGTTTGAGGTCTGAAGCGGCGGTCTCGCTCACCGGGGGTCCTTCCAAAGGGCATCGCTTGGGGCGCGACCACTCTACGGCGCCGGGCAGCCGCCCCCGGACCGCGGCACAGACCGTTCCACATCTGACTCCCAGCCATAAAGTTCCGCTAAATTGCCGAAATCCGGCACCGTTCGGCCCCGTTGTACGTCCTTACGAGTAGTGGTGGCCGCCCGGGTCGCCACCCGGCCCCAAGGGCCCGATCGTGAGGAGAGTCGCTCCCATGTTCCGCCGGCGCGAACCCGTCCCGTTTGCCTTCGTCGCCGAGGCCGACCGTTTCCGAAGCAACGTCACCCCGCCGCCACGCGAGAGTCTCGGTTTCGGGCAGATCGCCGCCCGTAGTCTGGTCGGACTGACCGTGGTGGCGGGGCTCGTCGGCTCGTTGCTCTTCGGCATGCCCGCACTGCAGCCGCACAAGGCGCCCGAAAAGGCCCAGCAGTCCGAGGCCTCCGAAGGGCGTTGAGCCGTACCGACCCGTCCGGCCCCCCTGAGGTGGTCGGCCGTGATCGGACTGGGTAGCCTCACCGGCACTGCCCTACCGAATGTGCATGTGAGTGAGGATCAGCCGTGCCCCTGCCCTTCCTGACGGCCGAGCACCTCGACGGCGAGGACGATGCCGACGCGGCGCTCCCCCACGACGACCCGGACCGCTGGCGTCGGCCCTACCGGCCCGGCCCCTGGCGGGTGGCCATCGCGGCCGTACTGCTCCTGCTGGCCTCGTTCATGCTGCTCGCGACGATGATCATCGCGTTCGCGGGCGCATGGGCCGGCGCCGCCGTCTGTGCCGCCGCCGCCCTCGCGGTCATCGGGACCGCGCTGCGGATGCTGCGCGCGGGCGTCTGGGTGAGCCGTACGGGGCTGCGCCGGGTGTCCTTCTTCTCGACCCGCTCGATTCCCTGGTCCGAGGTCGGCGAGGTCCGCACGGTCCAGCAGCCGGTGCGCTGGCTGGGCCTGCCCCGCACCGTGCAGGGACAGGCGCTGACCGTGGCCGCGCGCGACGGGGCCCCGGCCCCGGTGCTGCTCACCGACCACAGCGCGGACTTCCTGGCCCGCGCCGAGGCCTTCGACCGTGCCGCGGGCATCGTCGAAGCCTGGGCCGAGGAGTACCGGGCCGTGCCGGTGGGCTGAGCGGGCGTCACCGGACGCACACGCCGCGCGGAGGGCCGTACAGGTATCAGACCTGTACGGCCCTTCCGTCGTGGAGGGCGATCGCCCGCTGCATGGCCTTGCGGGCCCGCGGGGTGTCGCGGGCGTCGTGGTAGGCCACGGCGAGGCGGAACCAGTTGCGCCAGTCCCCCGGGCCCTCCTCGGTCTCGGCCTTGCGGCGCGCGAAGACCTCGTCGGCCGACTCCCGCAGGATCCGGCCGTGCTCGTCCCGCTCCAACTCGTCCACGGGCAGCCCGCCCTCGGCCTCCAGCTCGGTGGAGAGCTGGTTGGCCCGGGTGACGAACCGCGTGTTCTTCCAGAGGAACCACACGCCGACGACGGGCAGGACCAGCACCGACAGCCCGAGGGGGACGGTGATCCAGGTGCCCATGGACAGCAGGGTCACGCCCTGGCGGCCGGCCAGGACGAAGTAGAAGACCAGGACGGCGGCCGTGATGAAGTAGATGATCTTCGCGCGCATAAGGAGTGCTACTGCCTGCTCAGCCGAGGTCGAGGAAGTGTTCCAGGCCGAAGGTGAGGCCCGGGGTCTGCGTCACGCGGCGCGCGCCGAGCAGGATGCCCGGCATGAAGCTGCTGTGGTGCAGGGAGTCGTGGCGCAGGGTCAGGGTCTCGCCCTGACCGCCGAGCAGCACCTCCTGGTGGGCCAGCAGGCCCGCCAGGCGGATCGCGTGCACCCGGACGCCGTCCACGTCGGCGCCGCGGGCGCCGTCGAGAGCGGTGACCGTCGCGTCGGGCTGCGGGGCGCAGCCGGCTTCGGCGCGGGCCGCCGCGATCAGCTGCGCCGTGCGGGTCGCCGTGCCGGAGGGCGCGTCGACCTTGTGCGGGTGGTGCAGCTCGATGACCTCGACGGAGTCGAAGTAGCGCGCGGCCTGGGCCGCGAACTTCATCGTGAGCACCGCGCCGATGGAGAAGTTCGGGGCGATGAGCACACCGGTCCGCGGCGAACCGGAGAGCCAGGTGTTCAGCTGCGCGAGGCGGTCCTCGGTCCAGCCGGTCGTGCCGACGACCGCGTGCATGCCGTGGCGCACGCAGAAGTCGAGGTTGCCCATGACGGAGGCGGGGGTGGTCAGCTCGACCACGACCTCGGCGCCGACCTCGGCCAGCGTCTCCAGCTTGTCCCCGCGGGAGAGGGCGGCGACCAGTTCCATGTCCTCGGCGGCCTCGACGGCCCGTACGGCCTCGGAGCCGATCCGGCCCTTGGCACCGAGGACGGCCACGCGCAGCTTGCTCATGTCT
The DNA here is from genome assembly GCF_044759975.1 of Streptomyces sp. NPDC098789. Classification (NCBI taxonomy): domain Bacteria; kingdom Bacillati; phylum Actinomycetota; class Actinomycetes; order Kitasatosporales; family Streptomycetaceae; genus Streptomyces; species Streptomyces sp. NPDC098789. Next base: position 888,867 of record NZ_JBIWAJ010000001.1, on the reverse strand, counting down.
TTCGCTTCCTTACGTCCGTGACGTCGTACGTTGCTACGCGACCGCTTCGTCGAGGCGCGCGGCCTGCTTCTCCTTCAGCGGGCCGATCACCGACAGCGAGGGCCGCTGGGCCAGTACATCGTGCGCGACCGCGCGGACGTCGTCCGGGGTCACCTCGGCGATCCGGGCCAGCATGTCGGAGACCGACATCTGGGTGCCCCAGCACAGCTCGCTCTTGCCGATGCGGTTCATCAGGGCGCCGGTGTCCTCCAGGCCGAGGACCGTGGAGCCGGAGAGCTGCCCGATGGCGCGGCGGATCTCGTCGTCGGTGAGCCCGTCGGTGGCGACCTTGTCCAGCTCGTCCCGGCAGATCCGCAGCACGTCGTGGACCTGGCTGGGGCGGCAGCCCGCGTAGACCCCGAAGAGGCCGGTGTCGGCGAAGCCGGAGGTGTACGAGTACACGCTGTAGGCCAGGCCGCGCTTCTCGCGGACCTCCTGGAAGAGGCGGGAGGACATCCCGCCGCCGAGGGCCGTGTTCAGCACGCCGAGCGCCCAGCGGCGCTCGTCGGTGCGGGCGAGTCCCGGCATCCCGAGGACCACGTGGGCCTGCTCGGTCTTGCGGTTGACCAGCTCGACCTGCCCGGCGACGCGGATCCGGCGGGTGCCGGTGCGCGGGCCGATGGGCTCCTGGCCGGTGCCGTCGAAGCCGGCGCGCTCGAAGGCGGCGCGGACCTGGCGGACGACCTTGGCGTGGTCGACGTTGCCCGCGGCGGCCACGACCAGGTGCGTCGGGTCGTAGTGCTTCTTGTAGAAGCGGCGGATCCGGTCGGCGCTCAGCGCGTTGATCGTGTCGACGGTGCCGAGGACGGGACGGCCCAGCGGGGTGTCGCCCAGCATGGTGTGCGCGAACAGGTCGTGCACGCAGTCGCCCGGATCGTCCTCGGTCATCGCGATCTCTTCGAGGATGACGCCGCGCTCGGAGTCGACGTCCTCCTCGCGGATCAGCGAGCCGGTGAGCATGTCGCACACCACGTCGATGGCGAGCGGCAGGTCCGTGTCGAGCACCCGTGCGTAGTAGCAGGTGTACTCCTTCGCCGTGAAGGCGTTCATCTCTCCGCCGACCGCGTCGATCGAGGAGGAGATGTCGAGGGCACTGCGCTTCTTGGTGCCCTTGAAGAGGAGGTGCTCCAGGTAGTGGGTGGCTCCGTTCAGCGTGGGGGTCTCGTCGCGGGATCCGACGTGGGCCCAGATGCCGAAGGTCGCCGAGCGCACGGACGGCAGCGTCTCGGTGACGATGCGCAGTCCGTTCGGCAGGGTCGTGCGGCGGACCGTGCCGGTCCCGTTCTCGCCCGGGAGCAGGGTTTGGGTACGGGCGACGGCCCGCACCTCGGAAGAGGTGCGGGCCGTCACTCGGGAACTACGCGACATCACTTGTCGGAGTCGTCCTTGTCAGCGTCGGCGTCGGCCGCTTCGCCGTCGATCACGGGGATCAGCGACAGCTTGCCACGGGAGTCGATCTCGGCGATCTCGACCTGGACCTTGGTACCGACCGCGAGCACGTCCTCGACGTTCTCCACGCGCTTGCCACCGGCGAGCTTGCGGATCTGCGAGATGTGCAGGAGGCCGTCCTTGCCGGGCATGAGGGAGACGAAGGCACCGAAGGTGGTGGTCTTGACGACCGTACCCAGGTACCGCTCGCCGACCTCCGGCATGGTCGGGTTGGCGATCTGGTTGATCGTGGCACGGGCGGCCTCGGCGGCCGGACCGTCGGAGGCGCCGATGTAGATGGTGCCGTCGTCCTCGATCGTGATCTCGGCGCCGGTGTCCTCCTGGATCTGGTTGATCATCTTGCCCTTGGGGCCGATGACCTCACCGATCTTGTCCACGGGGATCTTGACCGTGATGATCCGCGGGGCGTTGGGGGACATCTCGTCCGGCGTGTCGATCGCTTCCATCATCACGTCGAGGATGTGGAGGCGGGCGTCGCGGGCCTGGGTGAGGGCCGCGGCCAGGACGGAGGCCGGGATGCCGTCCAGCTTGGTGTCCAGCTGGAGGGCGGTCACGAACTCCTTGGTGCCGGCGACCTTGAAGTCCATGTCGCCGAAGGCGTCCTCCGCACCGAGGATGTCGGTGAGGGCGACGTAGTGCGTCTTGCCGTCGATCTCCTGGGAGATCAGACCCATGGCGATGCCGGCGACGGGGGCCTTGAGCGGCACACCGGCGTTCAGCAGCGACATGGTGGAGGCGCAGACGGAGCCCATGGAGGTCGAACCGTTGGAGCCGAGGGCCTCGGACACCTGACGGATCGCGTAGGGGAACTCCTCGCGGGTCGGCAGGACCGGCACGATCGCGCGCTCGGCGAGCGCGCCGTGGCCGATCTCGCGGCGCTTGGGCGAACCCACGCGACCCGTCTCGCCGACCGAGTACGGCGGGAAGTTGTAGTTGTGCATGTAGCGCTTGCGGGTCACCGGGGAGAGGGTGTCCAGCTGCTGCTCCATGCGGAGCATGTTGAGGGTGGTGACGCCCAGGATCTGGGTCTCGCCACGCTCGAACAGCGCCGAGCCGTGCACGCGCGGGATGGCCTCGACCTCGGCGGCGAGGGTACGGATGTCCGTGAGCCCGCGGCCGTCGATGCGGACCTTGTCCTTGATCACGCGCTCGCGGACCAGGGCCTTGGTCAGGCTGCGGTACGCGCCGGAGATCTCCTTCTCGCGGCCTTCGAAGGCCGGGAGGAGCTTCGCGGCGGCGATCTCCTTGATGCGGTCCAGCTCGGCCTCGCGGTCCTGCTTGCCCGCGATGGTCAGCGCCTTGGTCAGGTCGCCCTTGACCGCGGCCGAGAGGGCCTCGTAGACGTCGTCCTGGTAGTCCAGGAAGACCGGGAACTCGCCGGTGGGCTTGGCGGCCTTCGACGCGAGGTCGGCCTGCGCCTTGCAGAGGGCCTTGATGAAGGGCTTCGAGGCGTCGAGGCCGGCGGCCACGACCTCCTCGGTCGGCGCCTCGGCGCCGCCCTGGACCAGGGTGATGGTCTTCTCGGTGGCCTCGGCCTCGACCATCATGATCGCGACGTCGCCGTCGTCGAGCACGCGACCGGCGACGACCATGTCGAAGACGGCGTCCTCGAGCTCGGTGTGCGTCGGGAAGGCGACCCACTGGCCACGGATCAGCGCGACGCGGACGCCGCCGATCGGGCCGGAGAAGGGCAGGCCGGCCAGCTGGGTGGACGCGGACGCGGCGTTGATCGCGATGACGTCGTACAGGTGGTCCGGGTTGAGCGCCATGATCGTGGCGACGACCTGGATCTCGTTGCGCAGGCCCTTCTTGAAGGAAGGACGCAGCGGGCGGTCGATCAGGCGGCAGGTGAGGATCGCGTCCTCGGAGGGCCGGCCCTCACGACGGAAGAAGGAGCCGGGGATCTTGCCGGCCGCGTACTGCCGCTCCTCGACGTCCACCGTCAGGGGGAAGAAGTCGAGCTGGTCCTTGGGCTTCTTCGACGCGGTGGTGGCGGACAGCACCATCGTGTCGTCGTCCAGGTAGGCAACGGCGGAGCCGGCGGCCTGGCGGGCCAGACGGCCCGTCTCGAAGCGGATGGTGCGGGTGCCGAAGGAACCGTTGTCAATGACGGCCTCGGCGTAGTGGGTCTCGTTCTCCACTAGCGTTTTCTCCATTTTCGTCGTCTCCCGTCCTCCGCCCGTGTGGCGGGGGACGGTTTTCGGAGAAGCGCTCCTTGCGTGCGGGCCGGTCTTCGATCGAAGCATCCGGTTCGTGGCCCGGCATTCGGGCCTTCCGGGTGCCACTACCGAGGACCGGCGGCGTAGGGAGGGCGCTCCTCCTCTTCTGTTGTGCTGCGAACCAGACTACAAAGCGTCCGGTACGTCCCGCACGTACAGCAAAGGGAGCGGTCCCCTAATCGTGGGAACCGCTCCCTTCACGGCGTTCTTACTTGGCGCCCGCGGCACCGCGGCGGATGCCGAGGCGCTCGACCAGGATGCGGAAGCGCGCGATGTCCTTCTTGGCCAGGTACTGCAGCAGGCGGCGGCGCTGGCCGACCAGGATCAGCAGGCCACGACGCGAGTGGTGGTCGTGCTTGTGGGCCTTCAGGTGCTCGGTCAGGTCCGAGATGCGGCGGGAGAGCATCGCGACCTGCACCTCGGGGGAGCCGGTGTCGCCCTCCTTGGTGCCGAACTCGGTCATGATCTGCTTCTTCGTAGCGGCGTCGAGCGGCACGCGTACTCCTCGTGATAGGTCTTCGTAGCCACCGAGTGCCCCAGGTCGAATTCTCTGGGGAGCTTCCGTAACTCGGGAGGCGGGTCCGCTGGGCGCAGTTCTTCAGAGGCTTCGTGAGAAGGCTCCGGGAACGCGTACACAAGCGGCCGTCACCCACAGTACCAGGCCGCCGGAGCGGCCCGTCTCAGCTGGTGAGCGCGCGGGCCGCGGTGTAGACGTCGAGGACGGCCAGGCAGAGCGGGACCAGGCTGAGCAGCACGGCGGCCTCGGTGAGGTCGAGGAGTCGACCCCAGAAGGGTGACAGGCCCTTGCTCGGGATGACCAGCGCGATCATGGCGAGCAGCGCGGCGCCCGCGGCGACGGCGGCCGAGAGCCAGATCGTACGGATGTCCAGGCCACCGTGCTCCCCGTACTTGTACAGGTCGTCCAACAGGGCGGTCGGCGGGTTCAGGGCCAGCCCGAGGACGAGCAGGGCGATGGCGGCGAGCCCGGCGGTCAGGGCGCACACCACCTGCGAGGTGTAACGGAAGAGGCGGGCGCGCAGCAGCATGGCCAGTCCGGCGCCCAGGGCGAGGAGCTGGCCCCAGAGGTTGTGGGAGAAGCCGAGCACGGCGGCGGAGCCGACGACGACCGCGGCGCAGCCGCCGACCAGGCCGAGCAGCATCTCGTGACCGCGGCGGGCCTGGGCGGCGATCAGCTCGGCGTCCAGGGGGGCGCCCTGCTCGGAGGGGTCCGAGGAGGGGTCGCCGTAGGGCTCGCCCTCGTAGCGGTCCGGGGTCTCGTAGTCCTCCACGGAGCTCTGCGGGGCGGCGTAGCCGATGGGCAGCCGGGCGAAGCGCGCGGAGAGGCCGGGGAGGAAGGCGACCAGGGCGATGGCGGTGGGGGCGCAGACGGAGGCGGTCGCGGTCGCGGAGGCCTCGGTGAGGATCGCGACGAAGGTGGCGATCGTGCCGGTGGCGCCGAGGAAGGTGGCCGCGACGAAGGGGGCGTCGCCGCTGGGGGTGAGGGCGGCCAGGGCGACCGAGGCGACCAGGACGACGACGCAGCCCAACAGGAACTGGAGCCGGCCGGGTCCCTGGCCCGGGTCGGGCCCGATGATCCCGGAGCCCGCGATCAGCAGGAGCGGGAGGGCGCCGAGGCCGAGGGCGACGGCGGAGCCGCGGTCGCGGTAGACCCGGGCGCGCAGGCCGGCGGTCGCGGTGAGCAGCAGGCCGATGGTGCCGGCGATGATGCCGGGCAGGCCGTGCATGTCGTGGCGGACGGGGTCGGCGTACCAGAGGACGAAGCCGATCAGGACGAGCAGCAGGACGGCGCCGGCCAGGCCCGCGCCGCGCAGCATGTCGTCGCTCCAGCGGTGCCGGTCGCGGACCACGGCCGAGGCGACGGCGTCGGAGACGTCGTCGAAGACGGCGGGCGGCAGCGATTCGGCGAAGGGGCGCAGGCTCAGCACTTCGCCGTCGAGCACCTGCTGGCCGGCCAGGGTGCGGGCGCCGTCGAGGACGGTGCCGTCGCGGCGCACCAGGTGGTAGCCGGTGGGGGCGCCGACGGGCTGGGTCTGGCCGGTGAGGCGGAGCAGCTCGGGATAGACGTCGGCGACGGCGATGTCCTCGGGGAGGGCGACGTCGATGCGGCTGTCCGGGGCCACGACGGTGACCCTGCAGAAACCCGTCGTTGCGGCCGTACTCACCTGTGTGACCCCCTGGTTGGCGGACTCGTCCGGCGTGGCGCCGACACCTGCCGCGCTGCGGATTCGCGGATGCGCATGCTGCGCGCGGCCACCCTACCGGGCATAAGGCGGACTGTCGGCAAGTAGGATCACCTCCGCGCGGAGGACACCCGCTCCGCACCCGGGACTTGGGGGCGCCGGTATCGACGTCCCGTCCGCTTTCGAGGGATTGATGCTCCGGTGAGCCAGATCGTCGTCAAACGCCCGCCACGGTCGCTGCCGCCCGAAGTGCCTTCGGACGAACTGCACCTGGAGCCGCCGCCGGAGCTGCCGCGCGGGCAGCAGGAAGGCATGGCGATGCAGCTCCTGCCGATGCTCGGCATGGGCTCTTCCGTCGTGTTCTTCTTCATGCCGAACGTGCCGTCGTTCATGCGCATCATGGGTGTGCTGATGCTGGTGTCGACGGTGGGCATGGTGATCGCGCAGATCATGCGGTACCGGCGCGGTACGCAGGGGCAAATGGCCGACGTGCGCCGCGACTACCTCAAGTACCTCGCGCAGACGCGGCGCCAGGTGCGGCGGACCGCGCGTTCGCAGCGCGACGCGCAGCTGTACCTGCACCCGGCCCCCGAGCAGCTGTGGTCGGTGGTGGCCGAGGGCTCGCGGCTGTGGGAGCGCCGGGTCGGCGACGAGGACTTCGGACAGGCCCGGCTGGGCCTGGGCGCGCAGCGGCTGGCGACGCCGCTGGTGGCGCCGGACACGGCGCCGGTGGACGAGCTGGAGCCGCTGACGGCGGGCGCGATGCAGCGCTTCCTGAAGGTGCACTCCTCGCTGGACGGGCTGCCGGTGGCGGTGTCGGTGCGGGCGTTCTACCACGTGACGGTGTCCGGCGAGCCGGAGGCGGCGCGGGGCACGGCGCGGGCGCTGGTCGCCCAGCTGGCGACGCTGCACTCCCCCGAGGACCTGATGGTGGCCGTGGTGGCCGCGCCGGGCGCGGTGCCGGTGTGGGACTGGACGAAGTGGCTGCCGCACACGCAGGTGCCCGGTCAGGTGGACGGCGCCGGCACGAAGCGGTTGTTCGGTGACGACCTGGGTGAGATCGAGGACCTCCTCGCGGCGCGGTTGGACGGGCGGCCGCGGTTCAGCCGGGACGTGCAGCCGGTGCTGGACCAGCCGCACATCGTGGTGGTGCTCGACGGCGGGATGGTGCCGCCGGATTCGGTGTTCGCGGCGGCCGAGGGGTTGCAGGGGATCACCATCGTCGAGGTGGTCCCGGGCGAGCTGGACGAGCCGCGCGGCGGGCTCTCCGTCGTGGTGCGGCCCGGCCGGCTGCGGCTGGAGTCGGGTGCGGGCATCGCGTACGAGGGCGTGCCCGACGTCCTGTCGCTGCCCGCGGCCGAGGCGTTGGCGCGCCAGCTGGCGCCGCTGCGCACGGGCGGCGGGGACGACGACGAGCCGCTGCTCGCCAACCTGGACTTCACCGACCTGTTGAACCTGGGCGACGCGGGCTCGATCGACGTGGCCCGGACCTGGCGGCCGCGCTCCGCCGGTGAGCGGCTGCGCGTGCCGATCGGGGTCGGCGAGGGCGGCGCCCCGGTGATGCTGGACCTCAAGGAGGCGGCGCAGGAGGGCATGGGGCCGCACGGCCTGTGCGTCGGCGCGACCGGTTCCGGCAAGTCGGAGCTGCTGCGCACGCTGGTGCTGGGCCTGGCGGTCACGCACACCTCGGAGACGCTGAACTTCGTCCTCGCGGACTTCAAGGGCGGTGCGACCTTCACGGGCATGTCGCAGATGCCGCACGTGGCGGCGGTCATCACCAACCTGGCCGACGACCTGACCCTCGTGGACCGCATGGGCGACTCGATCCGCGGCGAGCTCCAGCGGCGCCAGGAGCTGCTGCGGTCGGCGGGCAACTACGCCAACATGCACGACTACGAGAAGGCGCGGGCGGCGGGCGCGCCGCTGGAGCCGCTGGCCGCGCTGGTGCTCGTCATCGACGAGTTCAGCGAACTCCTGACGGCGAAGCCCGACTTCATCGACATGTTCATCCAGATCGGCCGGATCGGCCGGTCGCTGGGCGTGCACCTGCTGCTGGCCTCGCAGCGGTTGGAGGAGGGCAAGCTCCGCGGCCTGGACACCTACCTCTCCTACCGGATCGGTCTGCGGACCTTCTCGGCGGCGGAGTCGCGGACGGCGATCGGCGTGCCGGACGCCTACCACCTGCCGTCGGTGCCCGGTTCGGGCTACCTGAAGTTCGGCACGGACGAGATGACCCGCTTCAAGGCGGCCTACGTCTCGGGCACCTACCGCTCGGGCGGGCCGGACCTGTCGGTGGGCCGGTTCCCGTTGGAGCGGCGGCCCGCGCTGTTCACGGCGACGCCGGTGCCGGTGGTGTACGCGGCGCCGGACCCGGCGTACCTGGCGGCGCAGGCGGCGCGCGCGGACGACGCGCTCGCGGACACGGTCCTCGACGTGATCGTGGCGCGGCTGGAGGGTCAGGGCGTGCCCGCGCACCAGGTGTGGTTGCCGCCGCTCGACCAGGCGCCGCCGCTGGACCAGCTGCTGCCCGCGCTGGCCAGCACGGCGGAGCGCGGACTGCACGCGGAGGGGTACACGCGGCCCGGCGGGCTCGTCGTGCCGCTCGGCCTGATCGACAAGCCCTTCGAGCAGCGGCGCGAGGTGCTCTACCGGGACTTCTCGGGCGCCGCCGGCCACCTGCTGATCGTCGGTGGTCCGCAGTCGGGCAAGTCGACGCTGATGCGGACGCTGGTGTCCTCGTTCGCGCTCACGCACACCCCCCGCGAGGTGCAGATCTACGGTCTGGACTTCGGCGGCGGCGGTTTCTCCGCGGTGCAGGACCTGCCGCACGTGGGCGGGATCGCCTCGCGGCTGGACCCGGAGCGGGTCCGGCGCACGGTCGCGGAGGTCGCGGGCGTGCTGAACAGGCGCGAGGAGTTCTTCCGCGCGCACGCGATCGACTCGATCGGCACCTACCGGCGGCGGCGGGCCTCGGGCGACCTGGCGGAGGAGGCGTTCGGTGACGTCTTCCTGTTGATCGACGGCTGGGGCCAGTTCAAGAACGACTACGAGCACCTGGAGCCGGTGGTCGCGGACATCGCGGCGCGCGGGCTGGGCTACGGCATCCACGTGGTGCTGACCGCCTCCCGGTACATGGAGGTGCGCGCGGCGCTCAAGGACCAGATCCTGGGGCGCCTGGAGCTGCGCCTCGGTGACGTCATGGACTCCGAGTTCGACCGCAAGGTCGCGGCGAACGTGCCGCAGGGCGCGCCGGGCCGGGGCCAGGTGCCGGAGAAGCTGCACTTCATGTCGGCGCTGCCGCGGGTGGACGGGCAGTCGGGGCCGGACGGGATGTCGGACGCGACCGCCGCTTTCGTGGAGTCCGTGCGGACGGGCTGGTCGGGGCCGGGGGCGCCGGCGGTACGGCTGCTGCCGCGCAAGCTGCCCGCGGACCGACTGCCGAAGGGCTTCGAGTACCCGGAGCACGGCATCGCGATCGGCATCGACGAGACCAACCTGGAACCGGTCTTCATCGACTTCGAGACCGACCCGTTCTTCCTGATCTTCGGTGAGAGCGAGTCGGGCAAGACGGCGCTGCTGCGGCTGATCGCGAAGCAGATCAGCGAGCGCTACACGCCGGAGCAGGCGCGGATCGTGGTCGGTGACTACCGGCGCACCCTGCTGGAGGCGGTGCCGTCCTCGCACCTGTTGGAGTACGCGCCGATGGCCTCGGCCATGCAGATGCACATGGAGGCGATCGCGACGGTCATGGGCAAGCGCGCCCCGGGCCCGGACATCACCCCGCAGCAGCTGCGCGACCGCAGCTGGTGGACCGGCCCGGAGCTGTTCGTGATCATCGACGACTACGAGCTGGTGTCGACGAACGCCTCGAACCCGCTGTCGCAGCTGGTGGAGAACCTGCCGTTCGCGCGGGACGTGGGCATCCGCTTCATCGTGGCCCGCTCCTCGGCGGGTGCGTCGCGGGGTGCGTACGAACCGTTCATGCAGCGGGTCAAGGAGCTGGGCGCGCAGGGCCTGATCCTGTCCGGCGACCGCAACGAGGGCGACATCCTGGGCAACGTCCGGGCCCGCCCGATGCCCCCGGGGCGCGGCACCTTCGTCTCCCGCAAGCGCGGCACCCCGCTGATCCAGGCGGGCTGGCTGGCGGACCGTTAGCACAGGGCGGTGCGGGTGGTCCAGTACCGCTGACGGGCGGGGCGGGCGCACGTACGATGCGGGGAGTGGCCGCGCAGTGACCACCCGCACCGCCGAGAGGAATTCGTGCCGATGGCTGACGCACACGAGAAGGACGCGCTGTACGCCCTGGACATTTCGGGCGTGGAGTGGACCAGTGCTCCGGGCACCGAGGAGCACGAGGAGCGGGTCGAGATCGCGCACCTGCCCGAGGGTGCGGTGGCGATGCGGTCCTCGCTGGATCCGGAGACGGTGCTGCGCTACACCGAGGCGGAGTGGACCGCCTTCGTACTCGGCGCGCGCGACGGGGAGTTCGACCTCCGCTAGGCGCGGTCGTCGCACACGTACGAGAGGGGCCCGCGCACCGAAGTGCGCGGGCCCCTCTCGTACGTTCGGGGTGCTGCCGGTCAGACCATCCGGAAACGCGTCGCGTTGCCGCGGTCGGTGTCCTGGTAGCCGACGAGCGAGCTGTCGAGCAGATTCGCGATGTTGCCCAGCTTCGCGTTCATCTGGTCCATGTTGGTGGTGACGTCGCGCTGGATCTCGAGGTAGGCGGTCTTGGCCTCACCCTCCCAGCTCTCGGCGACGGTCTTCACCTTGTTCATCAGGTTCTCGAGGCCCTGGCTGAGCTGCGAGCTGGTGGTGCGCACGTCGGACGCGGCGGTCGCGACGGTGTCGTAATTGACTGCGAGTGACATCGCTGTCTTCCCTCCCGTTGTGGTTCGTTACAGCCGTGCGGGCGTGCGTCAGACGCCGAGGATGGAGCTGGTGTTGCCGCCGACCTTGCGGATCTCGGCGATGCGCTCCTGCTCCTGGGCGGTGAAGCCCTTGACGCTCATGCGCATGGCGTCCTCCAGCTCGATCAGGCGCTGCTTGATCTTGTTCATGTTGTCGTTGACGCCGCGCTGGAGTACGTCGTACTCCTTGCTGGCGGCACCCTGCCAGCCGGCCTGGATGCGGTCGACGACGTCGTTCAGGCGGTTGATGCGGCCCGAGAGATCAGAGTGGTACGTGTTGATCTCATCTGCGAGCTTGACCTTCTTTTCGTCATCGACTTGAAGGTTCATCGCCATGTCGGTTCTCTCCCGTCATCACACTTGTGAAGTCCACTGACACTGTAGCCACTTCATAGGACAGGCCCAACAAGTATGCCCGGGCAGGTGCTCGGTTCCCGGAGTGCAAACCCGCGTTCCGGCCTACGCAGGGGCGCTTGGTCCGGTTCGGCGCCTTCTGCGACGCCTCTCCCGGGCCACCGCCGCCGCTCCCGCGATGACGGCGATCAGGACGGATCCGATGCCCAGAGCGTACGTCCCCACGCGCGCCTGGCGCTCCTGCGCGGTCTCGTCGAGGACGAGCGGCGCGGCTTCGGGCGCGGCCGCGGGCGGCGGTCCCGGGTCCGCGCTCGGCGGCCCGGCCGGCGGTGTGGCGCTGTCCGTGGCGACCGCGCGGACCGGGTCGACGACTCCCCAACCGACGTAGTCGTCGCGGCCGTTGACGGCGCGCTCGGCGGACTGCTCGATCTGCCAGATGATCTGCGGGGCGGTCCACTTGGGGTTCTGGGCGCGCAGCAGGGCCGCGAGGCCGGCGACGTACGGCGCGGAGAAGCTGGTGCCGTTGTCCACGCACTGGCCGAAGCCGGGAACGGTCGAGACCATGTCCACGCCGGGCGCCGCGACGCCGACGAAGGGTCCCGGCTGGGAGAAGGCGGCGCGCTCGTTGTTGCGGTCCACGGAGGCGACGGCGAGCACGCCGGGGAAGGCGGCCGGGTAGGTCTTGCGCTTCTGGCCGTCCATGCCGTCGTTGCCCGCGGAGGCGACCACGACGATGTCGGCGGCCACGGCCTCCTTGACGGCCTTGCCGAGGTCGGATTCCTCGGCCATCGGCAGGGTGGTGTCCTGCGAGATGTTGATGACCTGGGCCTTCTGGGCGATCGCGTGGCGGATCGCGGCGGCCAGGGTGTCGGCCTTGCCGGTTTCCTTGTCGTCGTTCTGCCGGATCGGGATGATCGTGGCCTCGGGGGCGAGCCCGACGAATCCGGTGCCCTCCTGCGGGCGGGCCGCGATCAGGCCGGCCACCTTGGTGCCGTGGCCGACGGTGTCGGTCGTGCCGTCGCCGCCCTTGGGGTCGATGTAGTCCTTGCCCGCCCCGACGTCCACGGCGGAGGCCAGCTGCGGGTTGACCCGGTCCACGCCGGTGTCGATGACGGCGACCCTGACGCCCTTGCCCTTCGTCTTCGCCCACAGCGCGTCCAGCAGCAGGCGCTGGAGGGCCCAGGGGCGGTCCGCGATCTGCTTCTTCATGGGGAAGGTGCACTCGCCCGCGCCGGCGAGCCGGACCGCGGGGACCGCCCCGGCGGGGCGCGGGTCGGCGGTCGGGGCCGCCGCCGCGGCGGCGGACGTCAGGGTCGCCGCGGAGGTCAGGGCGAGGGCCGTGGCGCAGAGCGCGACCCGGTGGCGCGCCGCCTTCGGCTTCGGGGTCGGCTCAGGGGTTGGCATCGGCATCGGCGTCCTCACGAACCCTGGGGCTGGCGCGCGGCGTTGGTGTCCAGCCGGGGGCCCTTCGACAGGAACTCGGACCACGCGATCGGCACCAGGGCCGGTACGACGTTCCCGTAGCCCAGCCGGATCTGCGCCTGGCTGGCTTCGGGGCGGCCGTCGGAACCCTTCGCCTTGGGGTCGGTCGCGCCGATCTTCGAGTGCTCGGCGTCGCTGTCCCCGTTGGCCTGGACGGCGTACCGCAGGCCGGTGTCGGTCACGAGGAACAGGGTGCCGCCGGCGCTGCCCTGGTTGCCCTGGGTCTGGGTGTAGAGGAGACCCGAGCCGGGGGTGACGTACGCGCTGGTGCCGCTCGCGGTGATGTCGACGGGGAAGCCGGTGCCCGCCCAGGTGCTCATCGTCTGGTTGCCCTGGCCGTCGACGCCGCGCAGGACGTTGCAGACGGTGTCGCGGTCGGGGCTCTGGCCGGAGCCCGCGGCGGGGGCGGGGGTGCCGGGTGCGGGGGTCCGGTTGATCTGCGCGGACTTCTTCGCGGGCCAGCGGGCGTCGCCCCGGAAGGGGACGGGGTCCGGGCTGAGGGACTGCAGGTCCACCTCGCGCGGCTTGCCCGTCATGTTGAGCTTGTCGGTCGCGGGCGCGTTGATGAGCAGCCAGGCGACGAACTCGGTGACCGGGGAGACCTTGCCGCCGGGCAGCACCACGTAGTGCTGCGGGCCGGAGCCGGTCACGGCGCGCAGCACCATGCCGACCCGGTTGTCGGCGGTGCTCAGCCCGGACACGCCCGCGTCCGCGCCCACGCCGGCGGGCAGTTGCGGGAAGCCGAGGTCCTCGCCCGGCTTCAGGGTGGCCAGCCACTGGTCGGTGACCTGCTGCGGAGTGCCGCTGCCGACCAGGGCGTTGGTGAGCTTCTGGGCGTCGGAGGCCGCCGGGCTGCCGGCCGCGCCCTCGGGGAACTTGTACTTGGTGCCCGTGGCGTCGACCAGGAAGCGTTCCTTGGTCGGGCCGGAGCTCTGGACGTAGAGCACCTGGCCGTCGGCGACCCGACGGGCGTCGTCCAGCAGGGGGGCCTCGCGGTCGGCCAGGACGAAGGCGGCGGTCTGCACGCCGTGCCCGTTGCCGCCCGGCTGCTGGCAGACGGCCCAGCGCTTGGCCTTGCCCGCGTCGGCGGGGGCGGGCAGCCGGTCGGGGGCGTAGGGGATGCCGATGATCGGGCCGCGCGGGGGCTTGCCCCCGTCCAGGAGCTTGTCGTCGACCTGGATGACCTGGAACTTGTCCGGGTCCAGGAGGAGCCGGGCGGACGCCAGGTTGAGGACGGGGTGCAGCCGGGTCTGCGTCTTGCCGCCGTCCTTCGTGGTGAGGACCACGTACCGGGTCGTCGAGTTCTTGCCGACGATGACCTTCGCGCCCGGCTCGGCCCATCCCTTGGGGGCCTGGGACTTGAACATGCCCCACGCGCCGAACGCGGCGAGGATCAGCGCTCCGACCACCAGCCCCGGCACGGCCGCGCGCAGGGGGCGCGGCGCGCCCTCCTCGGTGCCGGTGGCGGACGGCTGGAGGAACGCGGCGACGGTGCGCCGCTTCGCAAAGGTGTACGCGTTCAGCTCATCGCGTCGTGATGCCATGACCGCCTGCTTCTCCCCGCACGGCCCGGTCGGTGGGTCCGGTCCCCGAGCCTCGATTGTCGGACCGGGCACCTACTATGCCTGTTGACGGAGGGTGCGCAGGGGCCGGGTAGGGTGAGGGCGCCGCTCCGTGCCTCCCGTACCGGGGTAATCAGGGCTTGTTGGGGTGGTTAGGGGAGATTCCGGGGTCACGCGGGCAGTTACCGCACCGTCGGAACTCACGGGGCCCGGCCCCGGGAAGGGGAGGTCCGCCAGTGAGGACGACCGCGAGGCAGCGGCGTGCGGCCGAGGCCGCACCGGAGCGCGGCGCACCGTCCGCCCGGGAGCACACGGGGAATTCGAGTACCGCGTCAGGCGTGACACCACACCCCCGGTCGAGCCCGGGGCGGTTCGGACCGTTCCGATTGCAACAGCTCGTCCTGGTCCAGGTCGCGGCCGCGGTGCTGCTCGTCGCCTGGGTGGTGGACCCGCTGCTGCTGGTGCCGGCCGGCGTGCTGGCGGCCGTGCTCCTCCTGCTGGCGGTGGTCCGCCGCCACCAACGCTCGCTGCCCGAGTGGATCGGCACCGCGCTCGCGCTGCGCGCACGCCGCCGCCGGGCCGCCTCCTCCCCCGTGCCCACGGGCACCGAACCGGGGCTGGCCCCGCTCGTCGAAGCCGATCCGGCGCTGCGGACCTGCACGTTCAGCGACCGCGACCGCCGTCCGGTCGGCATGATCGGCGACGGGACCTTCCTGACCGCGGTCGTCCAGGTCGACATGGACGCGACCGCGCTGCGCCCGGACCGCTCCGCGCGGCCGCTGCCGCTCGGCATCGTCCGGGACGTCCTCGAAGTGGACGGCATCCGGCTGGAGTCGGCGCAGCTGGTGCAGCACACCCAGCCCGCGCCCGCCCCGCACCTGCCCGCCCAGTCGATGGCCACCCGCAACTACGCGCCCCTCCAGGCCCTGACCGGCACCCCGGCCGTCCGCCTCACCTGGATCGCGCTCAAGCTCGACCCCGAACTGTGCCCGGAGGCGGTCGCCGCGCGCGGCGGCGGCCTGGCGGGCGCGCAGCGCTGCGTGGTGCGGGCCGCCGACCAGCTGGCGAGCCGCCTGGCCGGGGCCGGTTTCCGGGCCACGGTCCTCACCGAGCAGGAGCTGACGGCCGCGCTGGCGACCTCCTCGTGCGCGAACCCGATGGCGATCACCCAGGCGGGTCGCGCGGCCGGCCGCGCGGGCACGCCCGGGCGGCGCACCGAGGAGACCCCGCGGACCTGGCGCTGCGACGACCGGCGGCACACGACGTACTGGATCTCGCGCTGGCCGCAGCTGGGCGGCGGCGCGGCGCCGCTGCCGCAGTTCGTCGCGCTGCTGACCTCGCTGCCCGCGCTGGCCACCAACTTCAGCCTGACCCTGGCCCCGGCCGAGCGGCACGGGGTCACCGTGACGGGACACGTCCGGATCACCGGGCGCAGCGACGAGGAACTGGTGGCCGCGCGGCGGGCGTTGGAGACCACCGCGCGCGGGGTGAAGACCGCGCTGGTCCGACTGGACCGCGAACAGCTGCCGGGCGTACTGGCTTCGCTGCCCCTCGGCGGCGCACGATGACGGTGGGATCACGATGAGAGTGGGATACGGGCTGGTCGGCCCGCGCCGGGAGCGGCACGCGATGCCGGCCGCGGACCTGGACGGGCTGGCCCTGCCGATCGGGGACGACGGCGTGGTCATAGGCGTGGACGCCGATGGCCGACCCGCGGTGCTCGGCATCAACCGTCCCGCGCCGTACGAGGTCACCCTCATCGGCGGCCTGTGGACGGCCCAGGTGCTCGCGCTGCGCGCGGCGGCGACCGGGGCCCGCGTGGCGGTGGAGACCGGGCGCCCGCAGGTCTGGTCGGGGCTGGCGCAGGCCGCGGGCGGCGGCCAGCAGTGCGTGACCCTGCACGAGGTGGGCCGGGTGCCCCCGCAGGGCGCGTCGGCCGGTAGCCCGGTGCTGGTGATCCGCGACTGCGGGATGCGCCCGCCGCGCGGCCGGGTGGTGGCCGGGCCCTGGCAGTCCGTGCTGACCCTGCTGCCCTATCTGAGCCCGACCGCGCCGAGGTTGCTCCAGCAGTCCTCGTTGGTGGGGGTGCAGCGGGTGTCCCCTGACGAGGCGGACCAGCTCGGCCGGCTGATGAACCTGCCGCGGGGCGCGGTGGAGTCGCTGCCGACGCTCGGCGACGGCGTGACGCTGTGGTGCACGCCGCGGGACCGGCAGTTCGTGATGACGCAGGGCACGGATGCGGAGACGGGGCTGCTGGGGGCGGCCCGACGGATCGACTGAGCGGTCCCCTGGCCGGGTGGCCGTGGATGTCCTGGTTCCGGTGACGGGGGTGTCCTCGGGGGCCGGCGGTTCCCGTGGGCGTCCTGGGCGAAGGGTTTGCGCAGCTCGTCGGGCCCGCCCGGCTTGCGCGGGGCGCCGTGCGGGCAGGCGTCTTCGTACGCGCCCGTCGCGCGCCCGTCCCGGCGGCGGGGCCGTGCGCGCGGGCCCCGCGGGCGGGGGCGGGCGGCCGGCCGACGGCACGCGACCGGAACCGGACCGACCCGTGGGGCGTCCGCGCCGGTGACGGGTCGGGTCCGGAGGTCGGCGCCGGGCGCGATTAGGCTGACCGTGGGCGCGGTGCCGATGGGGGCGCCGGCCCGGTGTTCGACCAGACCAGGAGGACCAGTGAACGGCGATCGGAACGAGAGCCGCGGCGGGACGTGGAACGTCCCGACGGACGATCAGTCCGACGCGGAGCCCGAGCTGACGGGCGAGTTCACCATCGACTACACCCCGCCGGCCTGGTACACGCAGGACGCGCCGGCGGGCCCGACCCCGCCGGACCTGCCGGCGGGCAGCGGGTTCGAACCGCACCGGCCGGGTGATATCACCTCCCCGTCGACGATGCGGATCGCGCCGGTCCCGGCGCAACCCTCGGCCCCCCGCCCCGCCGAGGCGACCGGCGGCTCGCCGTTCCCGGCGGCGCGCGTTCCGGGTACGGACGCGCCCGCGGACGCGGCCCCGACCGGCTCCGCCCCCACGGGCGCGCCGCACCCCGCCGCGGCCGACACGCCCCTGCCCACGGCCCCGACCACAGCCCCGGCGCCGTACCCGGCCACGGGTGACACTTCGCCGTACCCGGGCGCGCCGGTCACGGGTGGCACTTCGCCGCACCCGGGCGCACCGGCCGCGGGTGGCGCCTCGCCGCACCCGGGCGCGGGCGTTCCGCCCCTGGGCTCTCCCGTCCCCGGCCCGGCCGGGGACGGCCTCGCGCCCTACCCCGCCACGCCCGCCGACGCCGGTGCGGTGACGCCGTACCCCGCAGCGCCCGGCACGGACCCGGGCACGCCCGTTGCCGACGCCGAGGCGGCGCCGCCGGCGCCGTACCCCGGCGCGCCCGACGCTGCCGCGCAGACGCCCGGCGGTGGCTCCTACTCCGCGCTTGCGGGTGCGGGTACGCCTGCGGATGCGCCGTACCCCGGCGCGGCCGCCGCGGCCCCGGTCGCGGACGACCACGCGCCCCGCTCCGCCGACGCGGGTGCGGCGGCGGGTGGGAGCGGTGGTTCCGGGTTCACCCCCGCGGGTGACTCGGTGACCGCGTTCCCGGAGGGCCCCACCGCCTCGGCCGGACCGGAGGCGACCCCGGCCGACGGCTCGCCCGTACCGCTGTCCGGCGCCGTCGAGCCGACCCCGGCGGACGGTTCGGCCGCGCCGTCGGCCGGCCCGACCCCGTACTTCCCTCCCGCGCCGGAGACCGCCCCCGCGTCCGCTCCGGTGAGCGGTGCGACGGCCCCGGACCCGTACCGCGGCGTGGCCGACGCGCCCGCGGGTGACGGGAGTTCGCCGTTCCCGGCTCCCTTCCCGGCTCCGTACGCGGCGGCGCCCGCGCCCGCCGTGGCCGCCGCCGAGCCGCAGGACGCCGCCCCCGGGCAGCCCTGGTCCGCTCCCGCGGCGCCGGCCGAACTGCCGCCGCTGCCCGCCTCGTTCCCCTCGCACGCCGTGGACGAGCCGGCTCCGGACCCGCAGCAGGGGTACG
Source organism: Streptomyces sp. NPDC098789 (assembly GCF_044759975.1). Lineage (NCBI taxonomy): Bacteria > Bacillati > Actinomycetota > Actinomycetes > Kitasatosporales > Streptomycetaceae > Streptomyces > Streptomyces sp. NPDC098789. The sequence goes on along the minus strand of NZ_JBIWAJ010000001.1, from coordinate 870,636 downwards.
GGTACCCCCCGGCCCCCGCACCGGCACCCGCACCCGCCCCGGCGCCCACCGCGCCGCCCGGCTACGGCTACCCGGCCGCGCCCAACCCGCCCCAGACCGGCGCCCCTTGGGGCCAGCCGCAGGCGCCTCACGCACCCCAGGTCCCGCAGCCGCCGCAGACCCCGCAGGCACCGCCGCAGGGCGACCCCCGGCTCGGCCAGCAGTGGCCGCAGCCCGGTGGCCCCGGCGCGCCCGGCCCGCAGGACCCCCGCTACCCCTCGGCCTCGCCCACCGGCGGCGCCCCGCTCGGCTACACGGCCGCCGTGGAGCTGTCCTCCGACCGCCTCCTGCGCAACAAGCAGAAGCCGAAGAGCAACCGCGCGGGCGGCTCCGGCGGCGCCGCGGGCCTCTTCCGGTTCGGCGGCAAGGCCGCCGAGGCGGAGCGTCAGCGCAAGCTGGACCTGATCCGCACCCCGGTCATGTCCTGCTACCGCATCGCCGTCATCAGCCTGAAGGGCGGCGTCGGCAAGACCACGACCACCACCGCCCTCGGCGCGACGCTGGCCACCGAGCGCCAGGACAAGATCCTGGCGATCGACGCGAACCCGGACGCCGGCACCCTCGGGCGCCGTGTGCGCCGCGAGACGGGGGCGACGATCCGCGACCTCGTCCAGGCCATCCCGTACCTGAACTCGTACATGGACATCCGGCGGTTCACCTCCCAGGCCCCCTCCGGGCTGGAGATCATCGCCAACGACGTGGACCCGGCCGTCTCGACGACCTTCAACGACGAGGACTACCGGCGCGCGATCGACACGCTGGGCCGCCAGTACCCGATCATCCTCACGGACTCGGGCACCGGGCTCCTCTACTCCGCGATGCGCGGGGTCCTGGACCTGGCCGATCAGCTGATCATCATCTCGACCCCGTCCGTGGACGGTGCGAGCAGCGCCAGCACCACGCTCGACTGGCTCTCCGCCCACGGGTACGCCGACCTCGTCTCGCGCTCGATCACCGTGATCTCGGGGGTCCGCGAGACCGGCAAGATGATCAAGGTCGAGGACATCGTCCAGCACTTCGAGACCCGCTGCCGCGGGGTGGTCGTGGTGCCGTTCGACGAGCACCTGTCCGCCGGCGCCGAAGTGGACCTCGACATGATGCGGCCGAAGACGCGCGAGGCGTACTTCAACCTCTCCGCCCTCGTCGCCGAGGACTTCGTCCGCGCGCAGCAGTCCCAGCCGCAGCCGCACTGGCAGCAGGGACCGCCGCACGCCGCGCAGGCACCGCAGCAGCCCCAACCGCCGCAGCCCCAGCCCGCACAGGCGCCCCCGCAGCCGTACCCCTACCCCCCGCACTCCCCGTACGGCCAGCCGCAGCAGCCCTACGCCCCCCAGCAGCCCCAGCAACCACAACAGCAGCCCGCCCAGCCCCACCCCCAGCAGCAGCCCCCGCAGCCCTACGGCCAGCCGTACCCGCAGCAGCAGCCCCAGCCCGGCCAGGGCTGGCCGCAGCAGCCCCCGGCCCCGCCGCAGGACCCGCGCCAGTAGCGCCACCGGCAACAGCGAGGGCCCGTACCGTCCAGGGGACGGTACGGGCCCTCGCCCGTTCCTGCGGCGCCGACCGGGCGGCCGGCGCCGCGCGTCGTGGTCGCCGGTCAGCGCTCCGCGTCGTAGACGTCGGTCAGTACCCGCGCCCGCTTCACGTCGTCCGCGATGGCCTCCAACAGGCCGTCCAGCGACTCGAACTTCGCCATCCCGCGCACGTACGCGAGGAAGTCGACCGTCACGTGCAGCCCGTAGAGGTCCAGCCCCACGCGGTCGATCGCGTACGCCTCGACCGTCCGCTCGGTCGCGTCGAACTGCAGGTTCGTGCCGACCGAGATCGCCGCGGGCATCCGCTCGCCGTCGGCCGTCAGCCAGCCCGCGTAGACGCCGTCCGCCGGGATCGCCGTGTGCGGCAGGGTCTCGACGTTCGCCGTCGGGTAGCCCAGCTCGCGGCCGCGCTGCGCACCGCGCACCACGACGCCCTCGACCCGGTGCGGCCGTCCGAGGATCTCGGCCGCGCCCTCCATGTCGCCCTCGGCGACCAGTCGGCGCACGAGCGTGGACGAGAAGGCCTCGCCGCCGCCCGCCGTGCCGCGCACAACCAGGTCGATGACCTCGACCTCGTAGTCGTAGGTGGCGCCCAGCTCCGCGAGGAAGGCGACGTTCCCGGCGGCCCGGTGGCCGAAGCGGAAGTTCGGGCCCTCGATGACGGTGCGCGCGTGCAGCTTGTCGACCAGGACCTTCACGATGAAGTCGGCCGGGGAGAGCTGCGAGAACTCCGCCGTGAACGGCAGGATCAGCAGCGCGTCGACGCCCAGCTCGGCCATCAGTTCGCCGCGCCGGTGGTGCGGGGCCAGCAGCGGCGGGTGGCTGCCGGGGCGCACGACCTCGCTGGGGTGCGGGTCGAAGGTGACGACGACGGACGGAACGCCCAGTTCGCGCGCCCGCTCCACCGTCCGTCCGATGATCAGCTGATGACCCCGGTGCACACCGTCGTACGAGCCGATGGTGACGACGCTGCGTCCCCAGTCCTGGGGGATGTCCTCCAAGCCACGCCAGCGCTGCACTGTGACCGCTCCTCGCCCGAACCCGTGTCGTACCTGTAGAGATTGCAGGTCTAAGACTGCCATGCCGGTGCTCCGGGGCCCGCATCGGCATCTGCCTCAGGTCAGGGGCACGTCAAGGCACCCTTGAGTCCGGGCGCAGCGTCTCGATCATCCGCCGCGCGCTGGGCCCGAGCAGCGAGGCCGCCTCCGCGGGGGCCTCGGCCAACCAGCGGGCCGCCAGCGCCCCGAAGGCGGGGACGGCTCGCGCCAGCTCGACCGCGCGCCGGTCGAAGACGGCCGCACCGCCCGGTGCGCGCAGCAGCCCGCGCCCGGTGCGCCGCAGCAGTTCCCGGCTCCGATCGGCGGGGCGCGCGGCCGCGCCGAGCGCCACGGCGCCGAGCAGGGCGTCCAGTACCCGCACGTCGGCCTCCGTGTCGAGGAGTACGTCGACCAGTTCGTCCCGCAGCGCGTACGCGTCCTCCCCGCCCGGCGCCGCGAGCACCTCGGCGAGCGCGGTCCGCACGCCGACGGGCCCGTCCAGCAGGTGCAGCACCAAGGGGCGCAGCACCGGGCCGGCGCAGGGGCCCTGCGCCAGGCGGTGGTGCACGAAGGCGGCCGCGTGCGGGGCGTCCTCGGGGCGCCGGGCGAGGTGGGCACGGACCAGCTCGGCGGCCCGACGGGCCAGCGCGGGCGTGGTCAGCACGGCGAGCGCCCGCAGCACCTCGCCGTCGGCCCGGTCGGCGAGCGCGTCGAAGACGGCGTCCTGGTCGGGGAGGACGGGCAGCGCGGCCACCAGCTCGGCGGCGGGCAGCCGGGAGCTGCGCGCGCGGAAGCAGACGAGCGCGTCCGGCAGGTGGCGGGCCCGCTCCTGCGGGTCGCGCAGCAGGATCGCGAGGGCGGTGCCGTGCAGCGAGGCGTCGGCCGGGCGGGCGAGGATCGCCTGGGCGGCGAAGCGGAGCAGCTCCCGGTCCGCGGGGGTGCGCACGTGCGGGGCGGCCGCCAGTGCGTACGTGGCGGCCGCGACCCGGCGTCCGGGGCGCTCGTCGTGGGCCCACCGGTCCACGGCGCGGCTGACGGCGGAGGGTTCCTCCTCGGCGAGTACGGAGAGCAGCTCGTCGGCGCGGGGGTGCGCCGCGGTGACCAGCGCCTCGGCGAGGTCGTCCACCGCGAAGCGGCGGTGCGTGTGCAGCAGGGCCTGGGCGGCGGTGGCGACGGTGGCCCCGGGACGGCCGTGCAGGCGGCGCTCGTCGCCGAACCAGGCGCAGAGCAGCGGCTGGACGGAGCGGGCGTCGCGGGCGAGGCGGCGGGCCGCGGCGTCGAGGAAGCGGTCCGCGCCCGCGCCCGGCGGACCCGGCGCCGGGTCCGGTGACGGGTCCGCCGGGAGCAGGCGGCGCAGCAGGTCGAGGCGGTCGGCTTCGGGCAACCGCAGCCGGTTCCAGAACCAGCCGCCGAACTCCCCGGGACCGGCGCGCGAGACGTGCTCCGCGAGGGCGTGCAGGACGGGGAGTTGGGGCAGGACGTCGTAGCGGCGCAGCAGGGCCCCGCGCACGAGCCGCCCCGCCCACCAGCCGCGGTCCCCGTCGGTCCCGGCGATCCCCTCGTCCCCGCGCTCGGCCAGCAGGTTCAGGACCTCGACGAGCCGGGTGAGGACCCCGGTCAGGGCCGGGTCGGGCAGGAGCAGGAGGGCCTCCAGCACCGGTCCGATCCGGTGGCGCGGGACGGGGAGGCCCAAGGCGACGTCGGGGTGGTGGACGAGCGTGTCGAGGGCGGTCGGCACGTCGAGGTGGGCGGCCTGGAGCCAATCGGACAGCTCCTCGTGGGCGAGCCGGTAGCCGCCGGGGCCGGCGGGCACGAGCAGCCCTTCGGCGAGCACGGCCGAGGCCCAGCCGGTGCGCCAGGGGAAGAGCTCCTCGAAGGAGGCCCGGTCCAACTGCCCCTGCCCGGGACCCAGGCACCGCCGCGCCGCCTCGTGCACGCGTCCGCCGACGCGGGCCGCCAACCGCCGGACCCCGGGCCCGTGCACCCCGGCCCCTCCCCCGGGCCCGCGCCCGGCCCCGGGCTCCGGCTCCCGCTCCGGGCCAGGGTCCGTGCCGGGGTCCGTGCCGCCGCCTTCGCGGGGCGCCTCCGGGGCGGGCGGCAGCCACCAGCCGGGGGCGTCGTACTCCGCGCCCCCGGACGCGGAGGGCTCCGCCTCCGGCTCCGGTCCCGGCGTGTCGGCGACGCCGTCCGGACCGCCGCGCTCCCCCGGGTCCGACGACAGCGCGGCGCCACCGGATCCCGGGCCGGACGACCCGGCGGCCTCCGGCGCCGGGTCCGTGGTCAGCGGGGAGGCCGATACGCGGACCGCGACGCGCAGGCACATCAGGTCCAGGTGGGCCGCGAAGATCTCGTTGCGGGACGGTCGGCCCGAGGTGACGCCGGCCGCGCGGACGTCCGACAGCAGCCGCAGCGCCAGCGGGTGGCGGGCGGCCAGCGGGTCGACCCCGTCGTCCGGGACGCCGTAGCGGGACCGGGCCAGCGCGGCCTCGTCCGGGGTCAGGTCGCCGAGGCGCAGCGCCGGCGGGAGGCGGCGGGCCGGGCGGCCGGGGGTGTGCAGGGCCTCGGGCGGATAGAGCGCGCCGGCCCGCTCCCAGTGTTCCGGCCGCCCCGCCACGATCAGCCGCGCGCCGGTCCGGGTCAGCCAGGCCGCCGTGCCGGCGGTCCAGTCCGCCAGCCGGTGGGCCAGGTGCGGCGGCATCTCCTCCGGCGCGTCCAGCAGGACCAGCAGCGGCCGCCGGGCGCGCACGGCCAGCGCCGCCACCCGTTCCCCGAGCTCCGGATCGACGGTCGGGATCCGGGGTGCGGCCACGATGCGGGCCGCTTCCGACAGCGCCCTCCCCACCGCTTCGCCCACGGAGCCGTCGGTGGCCAGCAGGTCCGCGCCGCGCAGCCACACCGTGGGGGCCGGTGCGCAGCCGCGGGCCCGGCGGGCGGCCAGGGCGGCCAGCTCCGTGGTGCGGCCCGCGCCCGGCTCGCCGACCAGGCCCAGTACCGGCCGCCCGGAGCCGAGGAAGGCCTCGAACTCCCGGACGGTGCCCGCCCGTTCCACTGCCTCCACGGCGGGTGCGGGGGCCGCGGGTCCCATCGTCATCCCGGTCAGCTGGAGGGCCCCGGCGAGGTTCAGGTCGTTCCCGTAGCCGGGGACGGTCGCGGCGTTGCGGGCCAGGAGTTCGGCGAGGGGGCCGCGCGGGTCGGCAGCGGCCGCCGCGTGCAGGGGGACCACGAAGGTTCCGCAGCGCTGGTCCGCTTGGAGTGCGGTGCTCACCACCGCGAGCACCGAGCCGGTCTCGGCGTCCAGCACGGGACCTCCGCAGACCTCCCCGCCCAGCCTGAGGGCGTCCCGGCCGTCGGTGCCGATGGCCAGTTCCACCGCCGCGGCGACGGGCCACGGCCCGCCGTCCCCCACCCGGTCCGCGACCGCCCGGTAGGTGACCTGCGCGCCCCCGAGCACCCTTGCCTGCCGCCAGCCCCGCGCGGCCAGCCGGACGTACGCCCCCGGCTCGACCGCCTCCCGCGCGGCCACCGGCAGCGGCCGCACCCCCAGGCCGTCGGTCCGTACGAGCGCCAGCGCGGTCCCCGGCAGCAGGGTCACCTGGTCCGCCGCGGCGAGCCGGCCGCGTTCCCCGGCCCCGCGCAGCAGGACCCGGTCGAGACCCTCCACCGCTTCGTGGGCGGTCAGTACCGTCCCGCGGTCATCGGCGACGAAGCCGCTCCCCCGCGGGTGCCCGGCCGGGTCGAAGATCCCGACCAGTCCCACCTCGCGCTCCGGATCGGCCGCGCCGAATGCGGCGCCCTCGGCGCCCTCGGCATCTTCACCGCCCGAACCAGCCGTACCGCCCGTACCGCCCGTGAACGCCATCGCCGCACCCGCTCCCCGCCACGCCCGTACTCACGACGGTAGGTCGGTGAAGATCAGCGCGAAAAGCACGCGTCGCGAAAGCGCCCCCCTTCGCTCCCTCCATTCACTCCGAGCGCCTGCTCGGACGGGTGAATAAGGGGGTCCGGGTGGATAGAGACCTACCCGAGGGGGGTCGTGGAGCGGTGAGCAGCGGTCTTCGAGCGCTCACCGCTCCACGTCGAAAGGCGTCGAGCGCCGCCGGGCACGACCCGGCGGCCGGCGTGTCAGACGAAGACCGCCAGGGACTTCGCCTTGCCGCCCTTGTTCTCCACCAGCCCGAGGAGCGTGCCCTGCGGCCCGTAGACCGCGACGGTCCTGCCCACCGGGTACTCCTCCGGCATCTCCAGCCGCACTCCGTTGCCGAGCAGTGCGGCGCGCCGGGCGTCGAGGTCCCAGCGCGGGAACGCCGCGGCCGCCGCCTCGGCGATCGGCATGACGGTGAGTTCCTCCTGGTGCTGCTCCAGGGTGCGCGCCTTGTCCAGCTTGTACGGGCCCACCCGGGTGCGCCGGAGCGCCGTGAGGTGGCCGCCGACGCCGAGGTCGGCGCCCAGGTCGCGCGCGAGGGCGCGGATGTACGTACCGCTGGAGCAGACGACGGAGACGACGAGGTCGACGACCTTGGTGCCGTCCTCGGCCTCGGCCTCGCGCATGTCGTAGACCTGGAACGAGGAGATGGTGACCGGGCGGGCCGGGATCTCGAAGTCCTCGCCGTCACGGGCGCGCTTGTAGGACCGTACGCCGTTGATCTTGATGGCGCTGACCTTCGACGGGACCTGCATGATCTCGCCGGAGAGCTTGGCGATGCCCTCGTCCACGGCCTCGCGGGTCACCCCGGAGGCGTCCGTGGAGGAGATGAGGTCGCCCTCGGCGTCGTCGGTCAGGGTGTTCTGGCCGAGGCGGATCGTACCGAGGTACTCCTTCTCGGTCAGCGCGAGGTGGCCGAGCAGCTTGGTGGCCTTCTCCACGCCGAGGACGAGGACGCCCGTGGCCATCGGGTCGAGCGTGCCGGCGTGGCCGACGCGGCGGGTCCTGGCGATCCCGCGCATCTTGGCGACCACGTCGTGCGAAGTGAAGCCGGACGGCTTGTCGACGATGACAAGGCCGTCCGGCGGCGGGGTGCGGTCAGTGCTCATTCCGCAGCTGCGTCCTCGTCCTCGTCCGGCTTCTTGTACGGGTCGGCCTCGCCCGCGAACGTGGCGCCCGAGGACGCCTCGCGCACCTGGGCGTCGGAGGCGCGGACCTTGTCGAGGAGGTCCTCGATGGTCTTGGCGTTCTCCGGGAGGGCGTCCGCCACGAAGGTCAGCGTGGGGGTGAACTTGGTGCCGGCCGCCTGGCCGACCGCCGAGCGCAGGACGCCCTTGGCGCTCTCCAGCCCGGCTGCCGCGCTGGCGCGGTCCTCGTCGTCGCCGTACACCGTGTAGAAGACCGTGGCCTCCCGCAGGTCACCGGTGACCCGGGTGTCCGTGATCGTCACGTGCGTACCGAGACGCGGGTCCTTGACTCCACGCTGGAGCTTCTGGGCGACCACCTCCCGGATGAGGTCTGCCAGCTTCTTCGCGCGCGCGTTGTCGGCCACTGGTCCGTCTCCTTCTTTTCCTTGCAGTCAGTCGTCATCACCGTGGATCCGCCGTCGTACCGACAGCAGCTCCACTTCCGGACGTGCCGCGACCAGCCGCTCACAGCGGTCCAGTACGTCCGACAAAAAGCTCGTGTCCCCGGTCACCAGAGCGACCCCTATCTCGGCCCTGCGGTGCAGGTCCTGATCGCCCACCTCGGCCGCGCTCACAGAGAACTTGCGCTGGAGCTCGGCGACGATGGGCCGGACGACGGAGCGTTTCTCCTTCAGCGAATGAACATCGCCGAGGAGCAAATCGAAGGACAGAGTCCCCACGTACATGCGGTTGCCGGATGTCCCGCCGGTTCGGGTTCGGTGACCTGCCGGACCATCGCCCGGCAGGGACACCAGAACCGTACACGCAACGCCCGGGGCCGATCGACGGATATTCCGCCGACCGGCCCCGGGGTTACGACACGGTGCTCACCGAGAGGGTGCGAACCGCCGCGTGCTTACGCGCGCGGCTTCTCGCGCATCTCGTACGTCGCGATGACGTCGTCGATCTTGATGTCGTTGTAGCTACCGAGGTTGATACCGCCCTCGAAGCCTTCACGGATCTCGGTGACGTCGTCCTTGAAGCGGCGCAGACCGGAGATGGTGAGGCTCTCGGCGATGACCTTGCCATCGCGCAGGAGCCGCGCCTTGGTGTTGCGCTTGACCTCGCCGGAGCGGATGAGAACACCCGCGATGTTGCCCAGCTTGGACGAGCGGAAGACCTCGCGGACCTCCGCAGTACCGAGCTCGACCTCTTCGTACTCCGGCTTGAGGAGACCCTTCAGGGCCGCCTCGATCTCCTCGATGGCCTGGTAGATCACCGAGTAGTAGCGGACGTCGACGCCCTCGCGGTCCGCCATCTGCGCGGCGCGACCGACCGCACGGACGTTGTAACCGATGACGATGGCGTCGGAGCCCATCGCCAGCGAGATGTCCGACTCGGTGACCGCACCCACACCACGGTGCAGGACGCGGATGTCGACCTCTTCGCCGACGTCGAGCTGGAGCAGCGAGGACTCGAGGGCCTCGACCGCACCGGACGAGTCGCCCTTGATGATGAGGTTGAGCTCCTGGACGAGACCGGCCTTGAGGACCGAGTCGAGGTCTTCCAGGGACACCCGGCGGACGCGCTTGGCGAAGTTGGCGTTGCGCTCACGCGCAGCACGCTTCTCGGCGATCTGACGGGCGGTGCGGTCCTCGTCGACGACGAGGAAGTTGTCGCCGGCGCCGGGGACGTTGGTGAGACCCAGGACCAGGACGGGGGTCGCGGGACCCGCTTCCTCGATGTTGTTGCCCTTGTCGTCGAGCATGGCGCGCACGCGGCCGTAGGCGTCGCCCACGACCATCGTGTCGCCGACGCGGAGGGTACCGCGCTGGACGAGGACGGTGGCGACGGCACCGCGGCCACGGTCGAGGTGGGACTCGATCGCAATACCCTGAGCGTCCTGCTCCGGGTTGGCGCGCAGGTCGAGCGAGGCGTCGGCGGTGAGGACGACGGCCTCCAGCAGGGAGTCGATGTGCAGACCCTGCTTGGCGGAGATGTCGACGAACATCGTGTCGCCGCCGTACTCCTCGGCGACCAGACCGAACTCGGTGAGCTGACCGCGCACCTTGACCGGGTCGGCACCCTCGACGTCGATCTTGTTGACCGCGACGACGATCGGGACGCCGGCGGCCTTGGCGTGGTTGAGCGCCTCGATCGTCTGCGGCATGACGCCGTCGTTGGCCGCGACCACGAGGATCGCGATGTCGGTCGACTTGGCACCACGGGCACGCATGGCGGTGAACGCCTCGTGACCGGGGGTGTCGATGAAGGTGATCTTGCGCTCTTCACCGTTGACCTCGGTGCCCACCTGGTAGGCGCCGATGCCCTGCGTGATGCCGCCGGCCTCGCCCGCAACGACGTTCGTCTTGCGGATGGCGTCGAGCAGTCGGGTCTTACCGTGGTCGACGTGACCCATGACGGTCACGACCGGCGGACGCGGCATGAGGTATTCCTCGCCGCCCTCGTCCTCGCCGAACTCGATGTCGAAGCCCTCGAGCAGCTCGCGGTCTTCTTCCTCCGGGCTGACGATCTGGACGACGTAGTTCATCTCGCCGGCCAGCATTTCGAGCGTCTCGTCGGAGACGGACTGCGTCGCGGTGACCATCTCGCCGAGGTTCATCATCACGGCGACGAGCGACGCCGGGTTGGCGTTGATCTTCTCCGCGAAGTCGGTGAGGGACGCACCGCGCGACAGGCGAACGGTCTCGCCGTGACCACGCGGCAGCATGACGCCGCCGACCGACGGGGCCTGCATGGCCTCGTACTCCTGGCGCCTCTGACGCTTCGACTTGCGACCACGACGGGCGGGCCCGCCGGGACGGCCGAAGGCACCCTGCGTGCCGCCACGGCCACCGGGGCCGCCGGGACGACCGGCGAAGCCGGGACGGCCACCGCCACCCGCACCGGGACCGCCGCCGAAGCCGCCGCCACCACCGGGACGGGGGCCGCCGAAGCCGCCGCCGCCACCGGGACGCGAGCCGGGACCGGCCGGACGGCCGGCGAAGCCGCCGCCACCGGCGGGACGACCGGCACCACCGGTGCCGGGACCGCGACCGCCTGCACCGGGACCGCGACCGGCGCCGCCGGGGCCGCCACCGGGACGGGGACCGGCAGCGGGACGCTGCGGCATCATGCCGGGGTTCGGACGGTTACCACTGGGGGCACCACCCGGACGCGGAGCGCCGCCCTGCGGGCGGGGCATGCCGCCCGGGGTCGGACGAGCGCCGCCGGGACCACCCTGCGGACGCGGAGCGCCGCCGGGACCACCCTGCGGACGGGGAGCACCCTGACCACCGGCGCCGGGGGCACCGGGACGCGGAGCACCCTGCGGGCGGGGAGCCTGCGGGCGCGCCATGCCGGTGGAGCCACCGGAGGTGAAGGGGTTGTTGCCGGGACGGGGACCCGCGGGACGGGCACCACCCGGACGGGCAGCACCCTGACCGCCGGCGGCGGGGCGCTGGCCCTGGGCCGGACGCTCCTGGCCACCCTGACCGGCCGGACGCGGGGCGCCGGGACGGGCACCGGACTGACCCGGGGCGGCGGCCGGACGCTGCTGCGCGGGACGCGGGCCGGGGGTCGCACCGGCGGGACGCTCGGCGCGCTCGGCGCGCTGCGGGGCAGCGGGGGCCGACGGCGGCGCGGTGAACTCGGTCGCGACCGGAGCCGGCGCCTGGGCGGCGGGCTTCGGGGCGGCCGGTGCCTTCGGACCGGGACGCGGGCCGGAAGCGGCCGGAGTCACCGGGGCGGGGGCGCTGGGCGCGGCTGCGGCCGGAGCCTCGGCGACGACCGGCTTGGGGGCCGGGGCGCCGGGCTTGGGAGCCGCGGGACGTGCAACGGGACCCGGGGTGGGAGCCCCGGGCTTGGCAGGCGCGGCCTTGCGGGGCGCGCCGGGCTTCGCAGCGGCCTTGCCGGCGTTGCCGCCGGGGCCCTGCAGTGCGTCAGTCAACTTGCGTACGACCGGCGCCTCGATAGTCGAGGACGCCGAACGCACGAACTCACCGAGTTCTTGGAGCTTGGCCATGACGACCTTGCTCTCCACTCCGAACTCCTTGGCGAGTTCGTATACCCGGACCTTAGCCACTTCGCTCCTTTTAGGTCCGGGTTACGCCGGACCGTCGCTACTTCATGGGCGTACTCATCGCGTACTCATCGAGTGCTCATCGCAATCTCGACCTACTTCCAACTCGCGAGGTACCTGACCGCACGGAGGCATCCGTGCCGTACTGCTTTGTTCTTGCGCTGTGCCTCTACGGCCCTTCTACGGCCTTGCGCAGCTCCGCCGTGTCGAACGGTCCCGAGGACTTGAAGGCCCTGGAGAACGCTCGTCGGCGTACCGCCTGGTCGAGGCAGACCACAGCGGGGTGCACATATGCACCCCGGCCGGGCAGCGTACCGCGAGGATCGGGGACGCATGCGTCCCCTGCCACCACGATGCGCAACAGGTCGTTCTTGGCCGCTCGCTCCCGGCACCCCACACAGGTGCGTTCAGGGCATGCGCCGGCATGCGTCCGGCCAGACACGCTTAAGTCTACCTCCCCGCACCGACCTCACCCGTACGGGCGAAAAATCGAACGGACGTCGTCGTGTAATCACCTGTCTACCGGCCGGGAACCTCCGGCCGGTAGCGGTTTATTCCCGGTCGCTGTCCTGGTGGACTAGCGGACCGGACGGTCCGACCGCTGGTCGCGGTCGTTTCCGGCACCCTCTTCGGAGGCCTGCTCCGTGTCGGGACGGATGTCGATGCGCCAGCCGGTGAGCCGCGCGGCGAGGCGGGCGTTCTGGCCCTCCTTGCCGATGGCCAGCGACAGCTGGTAGTCGGGCACGATCACCCGGGCGGAACGGGTGTCCCAGTCCACGACCTCGACCTCGCTCACCCGGGCGGGTGACAGCGCGTTCGCGACCATCTCCGCCGGGTCGTCCGACCAGTCGACGATGTCGATCTTCTCGCCGTGCAGCTCGGCCATCACGTTGCGCACGCGGCTGCCCATCGGGCCGATGCAGGCGCCCTTCGGGTTCAGGCCCGAGCGGGTGGACCGGACAGCGATCTTGGTGCGGTGACCGGCCTCACGGGCGATCGCGCAGATCTCGACGCTGCCGTCGGCGATCTCCGGGACCTCCAGGGCGAACAGCTTCTTCACCAGGTTGGGGTGGGTGCGCGAGAGGGTCACGGACGGACCGCGGACACCCTTGGCCACCCGGACGACGTACGTGCGAAGACGCAGGCCGTGGGTGTACTCCTCGCCCGGCACCTGCTCCTGCACCGGCAGGATGGCTTCCAGCTTGCCGATGTCGACCAGGACGTTCTTGGGGTCCTTGCCCTGCTGGACGACGCCGGTGATGACGTCGCCCTCACGGCCGAGGAACTCGCCGAAGGTCTGGTCGTCCTGCGCGTCGCGCAGACGCTGCAGGATCACCTGCTTGGCGGTGGTGGCGGCGATCCGGCCGAAGTCCGACGGTGTGTCGTCGAACTCCTTGGGCTCCTGGCCCTCCTCCAGATCCCGCGGGTCCTCCTTCGCCCACACGACCACGTGACCGTTGGTGCGGTCCAGCTCGACGCGTGCGCGGCGGAAGCTCCCGTCGGTGCGGTGGTAGGCGATGAGGAGAGCGGACTCGATCGCCTCGACCAGCAGGTCGAAGGAGATCTCCTTCTCCCGGACCAGACCCCGCAGGGCACTCATGTCGATGTCCACGACTACGCCTCCTCTTCCTTCTTGTCCTTGCGGTTGAACTCGATTTCGACACGCGCCTTGGCGATGTCGGCGAACGCGACGCGGCGGGCGGTCGCCTTGCGGCCCTTCACGCCCGGCACTTCGAGGTCCATGCCCTCGTCGTCGACGTCGAGGATGCGGGCGACGAGGTCGCCGGCTCCCTTGTCGTCCTCGCCGGCCAGCTGGAACTTGGCGAGGCGACCGATGGCGCGCACGTAGTGGCGGTGCTCGGTCAGCGGGCGGTCGGCGCCGGGCGAACTCACTTCGAGGACGTACTCGTCCTCGCCCATGACGTCGCTCGCGTCCAGTGCCTCGGAGACCACCCGGCTCAGCTCGGCACAGGTGTCCAGTTCCACGCCCTCGTCGGAATCCACGATGATGCGCAGCATGCGGCGCTTGCCCGCCTTGGACATCTCGACGTCTTCGAGGTCCAGGTCCTGGGCGGCGACGAGCGGCTCCAGCAATGCGCGCAGCCTGTCGCTCTGGGTGGTGCTCATCCGGGTGACTCCTCGGCCGCGTGTGCTGTTGTGGTTCCGTCGCGTGTGTCGCGTGTCAGGTCCACAGGGTATCCGGTCGCGGGGGGTGTTGCCGTCCGCCCAGTGGACGGGGCCCCGGGTACCGTGATCTTTGCCTGTCCCCCGCCCCTGCCCGCCGTGACCACCGAGGACGTCGCCGTGCCCTGGACCATGCCTTCGCGAAGGAGCCTGCTGGCCGGAGCCGCAGGCGCGGCCACGGCCGCGCTGCTCACCGGCTGTTCGGGGGGCGCCGGCGCCACCGAGGGGGCCGAGGCTCCACCCGAACGGCCGGTGCGGGAGGGCGCCGTGCGGGACAGCAAGGCACTGCTGGAACGTTACGACGCCACCATCGCCGCGCATCCGCCGTTGGCCGCGCGCCTGGCGCCGCTGCGCGCCGCGGTGGCCGCGCACGTCGGGGCGCTGGCCCCCGACGACGGCCGGGGCAAGCCGTCCCCGTCGACCTCCCGGTCCCCCTCCGCGGCCGCCCCGACCGCGCCGGGTCCGGGAACCGGCGCGGCCGGGAACCCCCCCGGGAAGGCCCCGGGCAAGAGCGCCGAACCGGTGCCCGCGCAGCCCGCGGAGGCCATCACCGCGCTCGCGACCGCCGAGCGGGACCTGGCCGAGGCCCGCACGATCGCCCTGGCCGGGGCGTCCGGCGAGCTGGCCCGACTGCTCGCGTCGGTGGCCGCCTGCGGCGCCGTGCACACCCACCTGCTCAGCTCGAACCCCGGAGGCAAGGCGTGACGAGGCCCGTGACACGAGCGTCGGGCGCTCCCGAACCCACCCGCGGCGGCGGGCGCTCCCTGACCGCCGCGCAGGCCGCGTTGGCCGCCGAGCACGCGGCGACCTACGGCTACGGGGTGATCGGCGCCCGGGTCGCTCCGGAGCGCGCGAACGAGGCCCGGGACGCCTACGGGGGCCATGTGGCCCGCCGGGATTCGCTCGCCCGCACCGTGCGTGACCTGGGCGGAGCCCCGCAGCCCGCGGAGGCGGCGTACACGCTGCCGTTCCCCGTGCGCACCCCGGGCGACGCGGAGCGGCTCGCGGCCGACATCGAGGAGCGGGTGGCGGGCGCGTACTCCGATCTGGTGCGCGCGGCCGACGGCCCGCTGCGCCGCGAGGCGGCCGACGCGCTGAGCGCCGCGGCGGTCCGCGCGGCGCGCTGGCGCGGCGGCGGCGTAGCCTTCCCTGGGCTCGCGGAACGCGCGGAACCAGCCCGCACCAGCTGAAAGGGACCACGCACGCATGGCTTTCGAACCGCCGGAGCGGCTTGTACGGGCGCTCGGCGAGACGCCGGGATCGTCGCGGACCACGGAATGGCTGGGGCGGTTGCCCGAGCTGGCCGGGAAGGCTCTGGACCGGCGTGGGGTGCAGGCCCAGCGGGTGCAGGCACCGGGCGGGCGCAGCAGTCTGGTCATCCTGGTCCGGTACGCCGACGGCACACCGGCCGCGCTGAAGATCGCGCCGCCGCAGGCCCGGCCCGACCGGGAGCGTGCCGCGCTGGAGCACTGGGCCGGTTTCGGCGCCGTACGGGTCCTCCCCGCGCCGGACGGGGCGGACGAGGACGGCGCGCTGCTCCTGGAGCGGCTCCAGCCGGAGGTCTCGCTGCGCTCGTTGCCGGAGGCGAAGGCGCTGCTGGAGGCGGCCGGGACGATCCGGCGGCTGTGGGTGGCGCCGGCGGCGGACCACCCCTTCGAGACGGTGGCGGAGCGTACGGGGCACCAGTGCGCGGCGTTCGCCACGGCGCCCGCGCAGGCGGCCCCGCTGGTCGCGGCGGCGCTCGCGGCGCGCGAGGAACTGACCGCGGCGGCGGGCGAACCGGTGCTGCTGCACGGCAACTTCCGCCAGGGCAAGGTGCTGGCGGGCGAGCGGGCGCCGTGGCTGACGGTCGGCCCGGAGCCGCTGGTCGGCGACCGGGAGTACGACCTCGCCCGGCTGTGCCGGGACCGGTTGGAGGACCAGGTCGCCACCTCGGCGGGGGCGGCGGGCGCGCGGCGCCGGGTGAACCGGCTGGCGGACTCGCTGGAGGTCGACCGGGACCGGCTGCGCGGCTGGACCCTCTTCCGGGCGGTGGAGTCCGGGGTCCGGGCCCTGGCGGCGGGGCGCCACCGGGACGGCGAGCTGCTGCTGGAGTTCGCGGGCTGGCTCTAGTGCCGCGTCAGGCAACGTTCGCCCCGTCGCGACGCCCGGCACGCACTCTCGCCGCACCGGCCGAAAGCCCAAGTACATCCAGTACGAGCGCTTCCGTCCGGCACGGCGAGAACACGCACCGGACGCCGCTCCTCAACGGGCGAACGTTGCCTGACGCGGCACTAGCAGCCGGTTGTCGGGCGCGCCGGCGGGCATACCGTAGGTAGGTGTGTCAGTCCGGCAGGAGGCCGTCATGGTCGCAGAGCTGCTGACGGCGTCGATCGCCGCGGGAACCGGTGTCGCGGTCCTCTTCGGCGCCGCCTCCCGGGTGGTCAAGCAGTACGAGCGCGGTGTGGTCTTCCGCTTCGGTCGGCTGCGGGAGGGGATCCGGGGGCCCGGTTTCACGCTGGTCGTCCCGGGGATGGACCGGCTGCGGAAGGTCAACATGCAGATCGTGACGATGCCGATCCCGGCCCAGGAGGGCATCACGCGGGACAACGTCACGGTCCGGGTGGACGCGGTCGTCTACTTCAAGGTGGTCGACGCGGCGAGCGCGATCATCGAGGTGGAGGACTACCGCTTCGCGGTCTCGCAGATGGCGCAGACCTCGCTGCGGTCCATCATCGGCAAGTCGGACCTCGACGACCTGCTGTCGAACCGGGAGCAGCTGAACCAGGGCCTGGAGCTGATGATCGACAGTCCGGCGATCGGGTGGGGCGTGCAGATCGACCGGGTCGAGATCAAGGACGTGTCGCTGCCGGAGACGATGAAGCGGTCGATGGCCCGGCAGGCGGAGGCGGACCGCGAGCGGCGGGCCCGGGTGATCAACGCGGACGCGGAGCTCCAGGCGTCGAAGAAGCTGGCCGAGGCGGCAGAGGTCATGTCGGAACAGCCGGCGGCGCTCCAGCTGAGGCTGCTCCAGACGGTGGTGGCGGTGGCCGCGGAGAAGAACTCCACGCTGGTCCTGCCGTTCCCGGTGGAACTGCTGCGCTTCCTGGAACGCGCGACCCCGGCGGCGCCCCCGCCCCCTGCCTCCGGCGCCACCTCGGCTGGAACGCCTCCCAGCGGGAACGAGGCCGCGCCCCGGATCAGCCCCGCCGGCGATTGAGGCGGCGCCGGAGGCGAAACGACACCAGCACCGGTCGCCGGACACCCGCCGGCAACGGGGAGGCCTCCGGCGGGGCTGGATGGGCTCCGACGGGGCCGGGTCCGAAACAGCCCCGCCGGCGATTGAGGCGCCGCCGGAGGCACACGGCACCGACGGAGCCAGGGGCGGACACGGGCGTCAGATCAGGCGGGACAGGGCCTCGTCCAGGGTGAGTTCCTCGCGGACACCGGTGGCCCGGTTCTGGAGCTCGACGACCTCTTCGGCGGACCGGCGCCCCGCGACCAGGATCCACGGCACGCCCATCAGTTCGGCGTCCGTCAGCTTCACCCCGGGCGAGAGCCCCGGCCGGTCGTCCAGCAGGACCCGCCGCCCGGCCCCGCCGAGGGCCTCGGCCGCCCGCTCCGCCAGCGCGAGCGGCACCGCCTTGCCCGCCGCCACCACGTGGACGTCGGCGGGGGCGACCTCCGCGGGCCAGCACAGGCCGCGGTCGTCGGCGCTCTGTTCCGCCAGGGCCGCGACCGCGCGCGAGACCCCGATGCCGTAGGAACCCATGGTGACCCGGACCGGCTTGCCCTCCTTGCCGAGGACGTCGAGCCCGAAGGCGTCCGCGTACTTGCGGCCGAGCTGGAAGATGTGCCCGATCTCGATGGCACGGTCCAGCCGGAGGCCCGCACCGCAGGAGGGGCAGGGGTCGCCGGGTTCGACGACGACCACGTCGAGGTACTGGTCGACCTCGAAGTCCCGCCCGCAGACCACGTTGCGGGCGTGGGTGTCGACGCGGTTGGCGCCGGTGACCCACGAAGTGCCGGGCGCGACGCGGGGGTCGGCCAGGTAGCGGACCTTCTCCAGGCCCTGCGGGCCGACGTAGCCGCGGACCAGGTCGGGACGACCGGTGAAGTCCTCGGCCGTCACCAACTCGACCACGGCCGGGGCCAGGTGCTCGCCGAGCTTGCCCAGGTCCACCTCGCGGTCACCCGGCACGCCGACGGCCACGATCTCGCCGTCGACCTTGACCAGCAGGTTCTTCAGCGTGGCCGAGGCCGGTACGCCCAGGTGCGCGGCCAGCGATTCGATGGTGGGGGTGTCGGGGGTCGCGATGTCCTCGACCGGGCCGTGTTCCCCGGCGACCGGCGCCAGGGCGAAGGTGACGGCCTCGGTGTTGGCCGCGTAGTCGCAGGAGGGGCAGTCGACGAAGGTGTCCTCGCCGGCACCGGCGGGGGCCAGGAACTCCTCGGAGGCGGAGCCGCCCATCGCGCCCGAGACGGCCGAGACGATGCGGTGGTCCAGCCCGAGCCGGGTGAAGATCCGCTGGTAGGCGGCGCGGTGGAGCGCGTAGGACTCGGCGAGGCCCTCGTCGCTGACGTCGAAGGAGTAGGAGTCCTTCATCTGGAACTCGCGGCCGCGCAGCACGCCCGAGCGGGGCCGGGCCTCGTCGCGGTACTTGGTCTGGATCTGATAGAGCATCACCGGCAGGTCCTTGTAGGACGTGCACTGGTCCTTCACCACGAGGGTGAAGATCTCCTCGTGGGTGGGGCCGAGCAGGTAGTCGGCGCCCTTGCGGTCCTTGAGCCGGAAGAGCAGGTCGCCGTACTCCGACCAGCGCCCGCTGACCTCGTACGGCTCGCGCGGCAACAGTGCGGGCAGCAGCACCTCCTGGGCGCCGATCGCGTCCATCTCCTCGCGGACGATGCGCGAGACGTTCTCCAGGACCCGCTTGCCCAGGGGCAGCCAGCTCCACACCCCGGCCGAGCTGCGGCGCACGTAGCCCGCGCGGACGAGGAGCTTGTGGCTGAGGGTCTCCGCGTCGGCGGGGTCCTCGCGGAGGGTCTTGGCCATCAGTCGGGACATGCGCTGCACGTGTTGCGTTGACATGCCGCGAGGCTACCGGGGGCTCCGGCGCCCCGGAAAATCCATTACGGAGCCGGTCAGGGGCGCCGCAGCGGCAGGGGGGCGCCCATCACCGCGTACGGCAGCCGGGCGCTCGGGAAGCGCACCCGGCGGGCGAGGTCGGTGTAGCCCAGGTTCCGGTAGAGCGCGCGGGCCGGGCTGTCGGCGTCGATCGCGGAGAGGATCGAGCGCGGCTCGGCGGCGGTGTCGGTGATCCGGGTGATCAGGGCGCGGCCGACCCCCCGGCCCTGGAAGGCGGGGTGGACGTGGAGTTCGGTGATGACGAAGGAGCCGTCGAGCCACCCGTCGTGGCCGCCCGCGAGCAGGTGCGGCTCGACGACCGTGGACCACCAGTGCGCGCGGTCGTTGGGCATCCCGTAGACGAAGCCGACCAGGGCGCCGCCGTCCTCGTAGGCACCGAGCGCGCGGGCTCCGGGGGAGGTCATGTGGCGCTGCACGATGTAGCGCCGGATGGCGACCTCCTCCTCGCTCAGGCCGAAGGCGACGGCCTGGACCCGCAGGGCCTCGTCCACCCGGGCGGCGAGGTCGAGCGGACCGAGGGTGACGCCGGCGGGGTGGCGGGGGTCGCCCCCGGAGGTAGGCAGCATGCGGCCGACCTTACTTCGCGCCGCCCGCGCCCGGATACGCCTTCGGCACAGCTCGACGGCAAGGGACGGCGACACCGGGCGGGGGCACGGGACGGCGGCAGCGACCCCCGGCATACGACGCCGCGGCGCCGGGGCGCGTCCGGAGCCGGCGCCGGCCCGGATCAGAACAGGACGCTCATGAACGCGCCGACCTCGCGGAAGCCCACGCGCCGGTACGAGGCCCGTGCGGCGGTGTTGAAGTCGTTCACGTAGAGGCTGACGACGGGGGCGACGTCCCGCAGGGCGTACTCGACCACGGCGGCCATCCCCGTCTCGGAGTGGCCGAGGCCTCGGTGGTCGGGGTCGACCCAGACGCCCTGGATCTGGCAGGCGCGCGCGGTGGCCGCGCCGATCTCCGCCTTGAAGACGACCTTGCCGCCCTCGATCCGGGCGAAGGAGCGGCCCGCCGCGACCAACTCGGCCACCCGGGCCTGGTAGAGCAGGCCGCCGTCCCCGGCGAGCGGGGAGACGCCGACCTCCTCGGTGAACATGGCCACGCACGCGGGCATGATCACGTCCATCTCCTCCTTGCGGACCCGGCGGACCAGCGGGTCCGCGGCGATCTCGGCGGAAGGCCGCTCGATGGTCATCAGGGGCTGGTGGGAGCGGACGTCCCGGGCGGGGCCCCAGTGCGGCTCCAACAGCCGCCACAACAGACCGGCGGCCTCGACGGGGCCCACGATGGAGGAGCAGCGGCGGCCGGTGCGCCGGGCGCGGTCGGCGAAGGCCCGTACGGCGTCGGGGGTGGCGCAGGCCGGAACCAGGTTCGCCCCCGCGTAGCACAGGGAGCGCAGCTCGCCGTCGGTGTACCAGCCCCACATCTCGCCGCCGAGCCGCCAGGGGTCGAGACCCGCGACCTGGACCCGGGACGTGACGAAGGCGTTCGCGACGGGCTCGCGGCCGAGCACCGCGAGCGCGGCGTCGAGATCACTGGGTTCCAGGACCCGGGTGGTGGTCTGCGTCAACACTGTAGGGGGCCTCACCGTGCACGTCCGCTGATCTCCGCACTGTACCCGCAGGACCTGTGGGATGCCGCCCGCAGCGGCGCGAAAAGGCCCGGGCCCCGCCCGCGAGCTGCGGGAACGGGGCCTGGGCCGGGACGAGCGGGGGTGCGGCGAGCGGCCGCGCGGGGCGCGGCGACGGCCGGCTCGCGGTGGTACTCAGCCCGCGACGGAGATCTGCGGCTCGCCGGAGGCCACGCCGTCCTTCTCCATCTGCTCGGCGATCTTCAGCGCCTCTTCGATGAGGGTCTCGACGATCTTCGACTCGGGCACGGTCTTGATGATCTCGCCCTTGACGAAGATCTGGCCCTTGCCGTTGCCGGAGGCGACGCCGAGGTCGGCCTCACGGGCCTCGCCGGGGCCGTTGACGACGCAGCCCATGACGGCGACGCGCAGCGGCACCTCCATGCCGTCCAGACCCGCGCTGACCTCTTCGGCGAGCTTGTAGACGTCGACCTGGGCGCGGCCGCAGGAGGGGCAGGAGACGATCTCCAGGCGGCGCTGCTTGAGGTTCAGCGACTCCAGGATCTGGAGGCCGACCTTGATCTCCTCGACGGGCGGGGCCGAGAGGGAGACGCGGATGGTGTCGCCGATGCCCTCGGAGAGCAGGGCGCCGAAGGCGACCGCGGACTTGATGGTGCCCTGGAAGGCGGGGCCGGCCTCGGTGACGCCGAGGTGCAGCGGGTAGTCGCAGGCGGCGGCGAGCTGGCGGTAGGCGTTGACCATGATGACCGGGTCGTTGTGCTTGACCGAGATCTTGATGTCGCCGAAGCCGTGCTCCTCGAAGAGGGAGGCCTCCCACAGCGCGGACTCGACCAGCGCCTCGGGGGTGGCCTTGCCGTACTTCTTCAGCAGCCGCGCGTCGAGGGAGCCCGCGTTGACGCCGATCCGGATCGGGGTGCCCGCGTCCTTGGCGGCGCGCGCGATCTCCTTGACCTTGTCGTCGAACTGCTTGATGTTGCCCGGGTTCACGCGGACCGCGGCGCAGCCCGCGTCGATCGCCGCGAAGACGTACTTGGGCTGGAAGTGGATGTCGGCGATCACCGGGATCTGCGACTTCTTCGCGATGGTCGCGAGCGCGTCGGCGTCGTCCTGGGTCGGGCAGGCCACCCGCACGATCTGGCAGCCCGAAGCCGTCAGCTCGGCGATCTGCTGCAGCGTGGCGCCGATGTCGGAGGTCCGGGTCGTGGTCATGGACTGCACCGAGACGGGTGCGTCGCCGCCGACGGCGACCGAGCCGACCTGGATCTTGCGGCTGACCCGGCGGTCGGCAAGCTTGGTCGGCACGGACGGCATTCCGAGAGAGATGGCAGTCATCTGCTGAGCAACCCCAAGGTGTGGATCAAGGTGTGGATCGAGGTGGATCGAGGTCCCGGGACCGACGGGCTCCAGCGTTCGAGATTACGCCAATCAGCGCGCCCCCCGCGCATCCGAGGGGGCGTACCACCCGAACGTAGGGAGTCGGACACGATTTGTGGCCGACTCCCCCTGGAGTGCGGTACGACAATCGGCTGATCCCGAACGAGGATCAGCTGATCTTGATCGGGTTCACCACGTCCGCCACCATCACCAGCAGCGTGAAGCAGACGAAGACCCCGGCCACCAGGTAGGCGGCGGGCATCAGCTTGGCGACGTCGAAGGGACCCGGGTCGGGGCGCCGGAAGACCCGCGCCACGTTGCGCCGGAGCGACTCCCACAGGGCGCCGGCGATGTGCCCGCCGTCGAGCGGGAGCAGCGGCAGCATGTTGAAGAGGAACAGCGCCAGGTTGAACATCCCGACGAGGTTCAGGTACATCACGAGCTGATCGGTGACCGGGATGTCGAGGTTGGCGATCTCGCCGCCGATGCGGGCCGCGCCGACGATGCCGATCGGGGAGTCCGGCTCGCGCTCGCCGTTGCCGAAGGCCGCGTTCCACAGCGGGGGGATCTTGGACGGGAGCTTGAGCAGGCCGGTGACGCTCTGGTCCACGACGTCGCCCATGTGGGTCACGGACTGGCCGAAGCCGAGCGTCTCGGTCTCCCGCGCGGGGCCGAAGCCGAGGAAGCCGGCCGTGACGAACTGTCCCTTGACGTAGCCGCCCTGGCCGTCGGTCTTGCCGACGGTGTTCTCGATCAGCTTGGCGTTGAGGGTCAGTTCCTTGCCGTCGCGCAGCACGGTGATGGTGGCCGGCCCGACGGTGGCGCGGATCCGGTCCTGGAGCACGGACCAGTCGTCGACCTTCCGCCCGTCGAAGCCGACGATCCGGTCGCCGGCCCGGAGCCCGGCGGCCTTGGCCGGTGCCACCGGGTCACCGGGCTGGCAGGTGGTGCGCTTGTCGCTCTGCTTCAGGACGCAGTCCGAGACGGAGGAGACCTTGGTCGTCTGCTGGGTGACGCCGAAGGTCATCCAGACGCCGAAGAAGACCGCGAGGGCGAGCACCAGGTTCATGAAGGGGCCCGCGAACATCACGATGACGCGCTTCCAGGGCTTGCGCGTGTAGAAGAGCCGCTTCTCGTCGCCGGGTTCGAGCTCCTCGTACGCCGCCGAGCGCGCGTCCTCGATCATCGACCGGAAGGGCGAGGTCGAGCGGGCGGTGACCTTCCCGTCCTCGCCGGGCGGGAACATCCCGATCATGCGGATGTAGCCGCCCATCGGGATGGCCTTGAGGCCGTACTCCGTGTCGCCCTTCTTCCGCGACCAGATGGTCCGGCCGAAGCCGACCATGTACTGGGGCACGCGGATGCCGAACATCTTGGCCGTCGACAGGTGGCCCAGCTCGTGCCAGGCGATCGAGATCAGCAGCCCGATCACGAAGATGAGCATGCCGATCACGGTCATCACAATCGTCATGCGCGCGCCTCCACTGCGGCCTGTGCCGCCGTCTCCCGGGCCCGGGCCCGTGCCCAGGCTTCCGCTTCCAGGACGTCCTGGACGGTCAGAGAAGTTCCCGAGCTCGGGGTTCCGTGCTCGTCGACCACGGCTGCGACGGTATCCATGATTGCTGTGAACGGCAGCCGACCGGCCAGGAAGGCCTCCACGCACTCCTCGTTCGCCGCATTGAAGACGGCGGGGGCGGTGCCGCCGAGGGTGCCGACGTGCCGGGCCAGGCCCACGGACGGGAAGGCCTCGGTGTCGAGCGGGAAGAACTCCCAGGTGGACGCCTTGGTCCAGTCGAAGGCGGGGGCCGCGTCGGGGACCCGCTGGGGCCAGCCGAGGCCGATCGCGATGGGGCCGCGCATGTCGGGCGGGGTGGCCTGGGCGAGGGTGGAACCGTCGGTGAACTCGACCATCGAGTGCACGTAGGACTGCGGGTGGACCACGACCTCGATGCGGTCGAAGGGGATGTCGTAGAGCAGGTGCGCCTCGATGACCTCCAGCCCCTTGTTGACCAGGGTCGCGGAGTTCACCGTGATGACGGGGCCCATGGCCCAGGTGGGGTGCGCGAGGGCGTCCTCGACCCGGACGTCGGCGAGCTCGGCGCGGGTGCGGCCGCGGAAGGGGCCGCCGGAGGCGGTGACGACCAGCTTGCGCACGTCGGCGCGGGTGCCGGCCGCGAGGGCCTGGAAGAGCGCCGCGTGCTCGGAGTCCACCGGGATGATCTGACCGGGCTTCGCCAGCTCCTTGACCAGCGGGCCGCCGACGATCAGCGACTCCTTGTTGGCCAGCGCGAGGGTGCGGCCGGCGCGGAGCGCGGCGAGGGTGGGCGCGAGGCCGATGGAACCGGTGATGCCGTTGAGGACGGTGTGGCAGTCGGACGCGGCGAGTTCGGCCGCGGCGTCCGGGCCGGCCAGGATCTCGGGCATCGGCTCGGCGCCGTACTGGTCGCCCAGCGCCTCCTTCAGGGCCGGCACGACGTCCTCGCGGGAGACCGCCACCGTCTTCACCCGCAGCAGCCGCGCCTGCTCCGCGAGCAGCCCGACGCGGCCGCCCGCGGCGGACAGCGCGGTCACCCGGAACCGGTCCGGGTTGCGCAGGACGAGGTCGATGGCCTGGGTGCCGATGGATCCGGTCGACCCGAGGACGACGATGTCCCGGCGGCCGACCGCGGCGTCGAAGAGGAGGTGCGGGTCGGCGAGGGGGGATGGGCTGTCGCTCATCCCCCTATTGTTGCCCCATCGCCGACCCGCTCGGACACCGTCTCCCTAGGAGGAGGCGCCCGATCCCTTGGCGAACTTCTCCCACTGCGCCGTGACGACCTCCGGCGGTACGGCGCCGAAGTCCTTGATGTCGAGAATGTCGGAGCGGAACGAGAGCGTGACCGCGCCGGAGCGGATCACCGTCAGGTACTTGTACAGCGAGAGGTTCTTCTCCTTCACGTCCTGGACCACGATCCGGTACGCCAGCGCCTCGTCCCCGAGCTTCGGCGCCTGGACCGCCTCCACCTTGAGGACCTTGCCCTCGGCCAGCATCCGGTCCTCGGTGTAGCCGCCCGCGCAGCTCTTGCCCGCGGCGGCCAGGGACTTCAGGGCCGCGTCGGCGGCGGTCCCGTCCTTGTACGAGCGCAGCAGGATGTCGGTGCCGACGCCCGTCAGCTCACCGGGCACGCTCGTGTGCGCGTACGCCTGGGCGGTGTGGCCCGCCTTGCCGAGGCTGGTCAGCGGCGCGCAGACCGCGGGGGTGACCTCGTAGGACTCGTTGATCGGCTCGTCCAGGACCGGTTCGCCCGCCTGGTAGGGGCCGGTCGTCTCGCCGGCGGCGAGGGCGAGGGCCTTCAGCCGGTCCGCGCCGGGTCCCGGGGCCGCGGGGGGCACCGGGGTCGGCGCGCCCTGCGCGCTGGGGGCCCCGGTGCGGGGCGCGGGCACGCCCGTCTCCTTGTCCGCCCGGTCGGAGCCGCCGCAGGCGGTGGCTCCGACCAGGAGCAGCGCCCCGAGGGCGGCCCCCGTCGCGCGCCGGACCGTCGTGTTGCCCACCCTGTACATCGTGTCCCCGTCCCCTTCGGATCATGTCGAGGGGACGATTGTCCGACAGGCGTCCGACGGGTCAGCGGATGGGTCGGTGCACGTTCTTGTGCGCGGAGGGGCCGGGGGTGGCGTCGGCGATCCACGGGCCGTCGCCGGAGGGGTCCAGGACGCCCTCCTCCAACCAGGTGTAGACGCCGCCGAGGACGCCTTCGACCACGGTGCGGTCGAGGTCGTCGGTGTTGTCCCAGAGCCGGCCGAAGAGCTCCTCGACCCGCAGCCGGGACTGCCGGCAGAAGGCGTCGGCCAGTTGGTAGGCCTCGCGACCGTGGTCGCCGGTGGCGCGCAGGTGCTCGGCGCGCACGCAGGCCGCGCTCATCGCGAAGAGCTCGGCCCCGATGTCCACGATCCGGCCGAGGAAGCCCTGTTTGGTCTCCATCCGGCCCTGCCAGCGGGACATGGCGTAGAAGGTCGAGCGGGCGAGTTTGCGGGCGCCGCGCTCGACGTACCGCAGGTGGGTGGCGAGGTCGGGGTGACCGCTCGGGTGGAAGGCCCGGTAGGTGCCGGGGACCTGGCCGGCGCCGGTCGCCAGTTTGGGCAGCCAGCGGGCGTAGAAGCCGGCGGCCCGGGCGCCGGCCCTGGCCTTGTCGCCGAGCGCCTTGTCGGGGTCGATCAGGTCGCCCGCGACCGAGAGGTGGGCGTCGACGGCCTCGCGGGCGATCAGGAGGTGCATGATCTCGGTGGATCCCTCGAAGATCCGGTTGATGCGCAGGTCGCGGAGCATCTGTTCGGCGGGGACGGCGCGTTCGCCGCGCGCGGCGAGGGACTCCGCGGTCTCGAAGCCGCGGCCGCCGCGGATCTGGACCAGTTCGTCGGCCATCAGACAGGCCATCTCGCTGCCGTACAGCTTGGCCAGCGCGGCTTCGATGCGGATGTCGTTGCGGTCCTCGTCGGCCATCTGGGAGGCGAGGTCGACCATCGCCTCCAGCGCGAAGGTGGTGGCCGCGATGAAGGAGATCTTGGCGCCTACGGCCTCGTGCCGGGCGACCGGGCGGCCCCACTGCTCGCGCACCCCGGACCATTCGCGGGCGATCTTCAGGCACCACTTGCCCGCGCCGACGCACATCGCGGGCAGCGACAGCCGGCCGGTGTTGAGGGTGGTCAGGGCGATCTTGAGACCGGCGCCCTCGGGGCCGATCCGGTGGGCGGCCGGGACCCGCACCTTGTGCAGCCGGGTGACGCCGTTCTCCAGCCCGCGCAGGCCCATGAAGGCGTTGCGGTGCTCGACGGTGACGCCCGGCGAGTCCGCTTCGACGACGAAGGCGGTGATGCCGCCCTTGTGCCCGTCGGACTTCGGCACCCGGGCCATGACGACGAGCAGGTCGGCGACCACGCCGTTGGTGGTCCAGAGCTTCACGCCGTCCAGGACGTAGGCGTCGTCGCCGTCGGGCACGGCCGTGGTGGCGAGCCGGGCCGGGTCGGATCCGACGTCCGGTTCGGTGAGCAGGAAGGCGCTGATGTCGGTGCGGGCGCAGCGCGGCAGGAAGAGGTCGCGCTGTTCCTGGGTGCCGAAGAGCTTGAGCGGCTGCGGCACGCCGATCGACTGGTGTGCGGAGAGCAGGGCGCCGATGGCCGGGCTGACGGAGCCGACCAGGGCCAGTGCCTTGTTGTAGTAGACCTGGGTGAGGCCGAGGCCCCCGTACTTGGTGTCGATCTTCATCCCGAGGGCGCCGAGCTCCTTGAGCCCGCGCACGGTCTCGTCGGGGATCTTCGCCTCGCGCTCGATGCGGGCGCTGTCGATCTCGGTCTCGCAGAAGGCGCGCAGCCGCTCCAGGAAGGCCTCGCCGCGCCGGACGTCCTCGTCGGCGGGGAGCGGGTGCGGATGGATCAGGTCGAGCCGGAACCGTCCCAGGAAGAGTTCCTTGGCGAAGCTGGGCTTGCGCCAGTCCTGCTCCCGGGCCGCCTCCGCGACCTGCCGGGCCTCGCGCTCGGTCACCTTGGGCTGTGTTGCGGACATGCGCAGCTCACCTCGCCGCCGAATCGGATGATCAGGTGATTACCGGTCGGTGCTACCAGTGAGTCGTACCCGCTTCGGGCGCGGGGGAAAAGGGGCCGGGCAAAAGAGGGACGGCCCGAACCCCCGCACAGTGGGTTCGGGCCGTCGGCTCATCGCCGTACGAGTCGGCTCAGATGTCGAGGCCCGTGAGGACCAGGACGCGCTCGTAGGTGTAGTCGTCCATGGCGTAGCGGACGCCCTCGCGGCCCACGCCGGACTGCTTGACCCCGCCGTACGGCATCTGGTCGGCGCGGTAGGAGGGGGCGTCGCCCACGATCACGCCGCCGACCTCCAGCTCGCGGTGGGCGCGGAAGGCGGTCTGGATGTTCCGCGTGAAGACGCCGGTCTGCAGGCCGAACTTCGAGTCGTTGACGGCGGCGAAGGCCTCGTCGACGCCCTCGACCTTCCGCAGGGTCAGGACCGGTCCGAAGACCTCTTCGCAGGCCAGCTTGACGCCCGCGGGCAGCTCGGCGATCACGGTGGGCTCGTACGAGGCGCCCTCGCGCTTGCCACCGGTCAGCAGCTTGGCACCCGCGGCCACGGCCTCGTCCACCCAGGACTCGACGCGCTTGGCGGCGTCCTCGGAGACCAGCGGGCCGACGTCGGTGCCCGCGTCGGACGGGTCGCCGGTGACCTGGGCCTGGACCTTCGCGACGACCTTCTCGACCAGGCGGTCGTAGACGGTGGCGTCGGCGATCACGCGCTGCACCGAGATGCAGGACTGGCCGGCCTGGTAGTTCGAGAAGGTCGCGATGCGGGTCGCGGCCCAGTCGAGGTCGGCCTCGGAGGACCAGTCGTCCAGGACGACGGCCGCGGCGTTGCCGCCCAGCTCCAGGGTGCAGTGCTTGTGGGGCACCGACTGCTGGATGGCGTAGCCGACGGTGTCGGAACCCGTGAAGGAGATGACGGGCAGCCGCTCGTCCTTGACCAGGGCCGGCATCTTGTCGTTGGCCACGGGGAGCACGGACCAGGAACCGGCCGGGAGGTCGGTCTCGGCGAGCAGCTCGCCCAGGATCAGGCCGGAGAGCGGGGTGGCCGGGGCCGGCTTCAGGATGATCGGCGCGCCGACGGCGATGGCCGGGGCCACCTTGTGGGCGCACAGGTTCAGCGGGAAGTTGAACGGCGCGATGCCGAGGACCGGGCCCTTGACGAAGCGGCGGGTCAGGGCGAGGCGGCCGACGCCGCCGGCGTCGGTGTCCAGGCGCTGGGCGTCACCGCCGTTGAAGCGGCGGGCCTCCTCGGCGGCGAAGCGGAACACGGAGACGGCGCGGCCGACCTCGCCGCGGGCCCACTTGATGGGCTTGCCGTTCTCGGCGGAGATCAGCTGGGCGATCTCCTCGGTGCGCTCGGCGAGCCGCTTGGACACGTGGTCCAGGGCGGCGGCCCGTACGTGGGCGGGGGTCGCCGAGAACTCCGCGGTCACGGCGTGGGCGGCCGCCACGGCCTCCTCGACCTGCGCGTCGGTGGGCACGCTGACGGTGCCCACGACGCGGCCGTCCCAGGGGGACGTGACGTCGAAGCTGTCCTCGCCGGTGGCCTGGCGACCGGCGAGCCAGAAGGCGTGGGTGGAAGTCATGGCGAATCCCGGCCCTTCGGAGTGTGTGCGGAGTCCTTGTCCCTCCCACCGTAGGACTCCGCCGCGGATTCGGCGCTTGTCCGGCGTGGAGTGGCGCCCGGGCGTGGTGCGCCGGTTTGTCAGGGGACGACCCGGCCCGGCCCGCACCCGCCGACCGGCGGGCTTCCGGGCGCGGGGTCAGGACGGGGCGTCGGTGCCCGCGACCTTCAGGGCGAGCCACAGCTCCATCCGGACGTCCGGATCGTCCAGGGAGCGGCCCAGGATCTCCTCGACCCGGCGCATCCGGTAGCGCAGCGTGTGCCGGTGCACCCCGAGGTCGGCGGCGGCCGCGTCCCACTGGCCGTGCCGGGAGAGCCAGGCCCGCAGGGAGGCGACCAGGTCCCCGCGGCCGATGGCGTCGTGGTCGATCAGGGCGCGCAGCGTCCCGTCCGCGAAGGCCCGTACCGCGTCGTCGGCGAGCAGCGGCAGCACGGATCCCGCCGCCAGGTCGTCGTGCTCGACCAGTGGGCGGCCGCGCCGCCGGGCGACGACGAGGGCCTGGTCGGCCTGCTTGTAGGCGGCCGCGGCGCTCGCGGAGCCCGCGGGCGCGGACAGGCCGACGACGAGTTCGTCGGGCTCCGCTCCCGTCGTATCGCGCCCGCGCCGTGATTCGAGGGCTTCGGCGTGGTCCGCCACGGCCGCGGCGGCCGCTCCCCCGTCCGCGGCGAGCACGACCAGCCGGCCGGGCTCGTTGACCACCAGCAGGGCCTCGCCGCTGCGGGCCGCCGCCGACTCCACGGCGTCGGCGAGCAGCGCGAGCCCCTCGGGCTGCGCCGTGCCCGCCAGGGCGGGTTCGGCGATGACGAGGCGGAAGGGCGCGTCGAGGAGTACGCCGTACAGGTCGCCGGCGACGGCCCGGGCGTGCGCGGTCTCCCCGTCCAGCAGCAGCCGCAGCACGGCCGAGCCGAGCCGGGATTCGGCGTCGTGGAGGGAGCGGGAGCGTTCGGTGGTGAGGGTGAGGAGGGCGACCGCGGAGTGCACGGCGTACCGCTCGGCGGTGCCCAGCGGGGCTCCCGTCCCGACGGCGAGGGCGCCGCGGGCGCGCCGGCCCGTGCCCAGGGACTGGAGCTCGACCCGGTCCTCGGAACCGCCGACGACGGCGCTGGCGGGGGCGGGCCGCTCGCGCAGCCGCTCGACGTCGGGGGTGAGCCGGGCGGCCCGCCGGGCGGCCCAGTCGGGGGCGGCGGCGACGACGGCGCCGGAGGTGTCGTAGAGGGCGGCCCAGCCGTGCACGTGCGCGGCGAGCTTGGCCAGGAGCTCGGCCGGGCCGTCGGCGGAGAGGGCGGCCCGGGTCAGCTCGCGCTGGGCCTCGAAGCCGGCGGTGACGGCCCGGTACTGGTCGGCGGCCAGGGCCGCGGAGACGGCTTTGCTGATGGCGAGGAAGGGGGTGCGCCGCGGCACCTCCAGCAGGGGGAGGTCCTCGGCACGGGCCGCCTCGACGAGCGCCTCGGGGACCGCCTCGTAGTTGACGCCGACCGCGAAGCCGAGGCCGACGACGCCGGCGGCGGCGAGCCTGCGGACGTAGCGGAGCATCTCCTCGGGATCCTCCGCGTCCAGCTTCATCGCGGTGATCAGCAGGAGCTCGCCGCCCTCCATGTAGGGGACGGGATCGGCCAGCTCGCTGACGTGGGCCCACCGGACGGGGGTGTCCAGGCGGCTCTCCCCCGCCCGGACGCTGAGCTTGAGCGCCGAGTGCTGGACGAGCGAGGCGAGGGTGAGCGGCATCGGATACCAGCGGCCTTAGGGCGGAGGGGGAATTTCGCCGTGTCGTACGAACGACACCTCTCGATTCTGCCACCTCGTACGGGTCGCCGAACCCGCCTCAGCCGAGGAGTGAGACGAGGAGCGGCGCCGCCCTCTCGCCGTCCACCGAGGTCAGCGAGAGCACGGCATGGCCCGGTGGCACGGTGTTGGCCAGGGCAGAGGCGGACCAACGCTCGCGTTCCACCTGCCGCACGGTGACGGCATCCGTGGTGACCGCCTTGCCGGTGATCAGCTTGCGCACCGTGTTGATGAACCGGGTCATGGGCTGGTCGGCGTAGACCGTCCGGCTCGTGACGTCGCGGGTCTCCACCAGCTCGGTCCCCCAAGCGTCGGCGAACCACTTTCCGTCCCAGGTGGTGACACCGGAGAAGGCCATCCGGCAGCCGACGGCGCCGAGCAGCGGAGTGCGCAGCGGTTCCGGTACATCGTCCAGCGTGCGCAAGGTCAGGAGCACCCCGGCGTTGGCAGCGCGTAGCCGCTGGATACCGCGGATGGTTCCCGAGGTGAGGGTGTGCGAGGCGTCGTCGATGGCGAGGAAGGCGAAGAGGGAGCGGTCGCCGCGCGCCGCGACCGCGGCGTTGAACTGCGCGAGCAGCAACCGGGCCAGCAGACGGGAGGCATCCGCGTGGCCGCGCTCGGGGAGGTCGATACGGACCCGGACGGGGTGCTCCAGGGCGCGCAGGGAGAAGGGCCGCCCGGCGCCGGAGGTGTCGAAGAAGCCGTGGAAGGCGGGTCGGTCCAGGAGGGCGACCCGGTCGGCGAGGGCCGGGCCGGGGTCCCCGTGGGCCCCGTGCTGCCGGGTCCTGGCGTCAAGGTCGCGCAGCATGTCCTGGCGGCCCGCGTTCTCCAACTCCTGGCGCAGCGCGCCGAGCGTGGCGGGTCCCCCGTCAAGGAGTTCGCGCAGCTCCGGCACGGCGGGGAAGCGTTCGTACGCCGCCCGGAAGGGCCCGATGAGCTGGGCGAGGACGGTGGCGCACCGGCGTACGTCGATGCCCGGGACGTCGCCGACGAAGGCCTCGGCGAGCACGTGGGCGGCCTCATCGGGATCGGTGGTGCCGCCGTAGAGGTCGAGGTCGTGGACGGAGGCCGGGTCTCCGGGGCGCACCACGATGTCGTAGGCGCTGTCGGATCCGAGCGGCGAACCGGCGGCGGTGACGGCGATCAGTGCGGCCTCGCCGGCCAGTGCCTGGAGCATCAGCGATTCGACGGCGGGCCGCACCAGCCGGGTGGTCTTGCCCGCTCCCGATGGGCCGACGGCCAGCACCGAGGTGCCCAGCACGCGCGGGTCGAGGGCCAGGCCGGTGCCGCGCCGGTCGTGCGGGTTGGGTTCCGCCTGGGTCACGCCGCCGAGGCGGACCTGGGCGACGGTCAGGTCGTGGTTGGCGGTGCGCGCGGGCAGGTCACGGGCCCCGGAGGGGTGCGCGCAGGCAGCGGCGCCCTTGTCCCGTACGGCCCGGACGAAAGCCGAGTGGCGCGCGGGGTCGGCCAGGACGGAGTCCCAGGCCCGGCGGATCCGCACGTGATCGACGTCGTTCATCCGCCCGGCGGCAGCCTCACCGGCCAGCCGGTCGGCGACCTCCGACAGCCCGGCTGCACGCAGCTGCGGCCACGCGGCGGGGTCATCGGGACCGCCGGGGGCGACCGGGAGGGGTTCGCTGGGCGCGGCGGGGCCCGCGATGACCGACCGCACTAGGCCCGGCCAGTCCCCCATGCGTCCGAAGAAGAAGGCGATGGGGAAGTAGATCACCACGTAGAGGACGAAGGTGATGACCGAGCTGACGACTGGGTCGATTTCCGCGTACGGGAGGTGGCCAAAGGCAAGCGGATAGACCGGCAGGACCTGGTACGCGATCAGCAGGAAGACGAGGAAGGCGCCCGCAGCGGCGCCCAGCGCGCGGTACCAGGGGCCGCGCTCGGCGATCAGGCGATCGAAGGCCGCGCGCCACCCTCCGATCTTGGCGAAGCCGAGGAACAGGCCCACCGTGACCAACAGCTCGTAGAGCTCTAGGGCTACCCGGCCCGGGTCGCCGGCGGGGACGGACACCAATTCCCCGGTCCACCAGCTGTCGGGGGTGAAGTAGTAGAGCGGAGCACCGAGCAGGGGGAGCTTCCCGTCGAGGAAGGCCTGCCAGCACACGAAGAAGACGAGGAAGGCGACGACGACGCGGGTGAGCACTGACCGGTCGGTGTCGGGCCGCTTCGGCGCGGCCGGAACGTGGCCGTAGCGCCACACGCCCGGTCCCGCGGCGGGACGCGGGACGCGGAGCCAGGCCGCAAAGGGAGAGGAGGCGGGAGCATCGGAAGCGGTCCGCGCGCCCACGACCGTTCCCGGGGCGTATCCAGGCACGGGCGGCGGGACGGTGGCAGGACGGGGCGGCAGCCCCTCGGGCAGGGGCGGCGGAGGCCCCGCCGGGCGGGGTACCTGGGTCGGGCCCGGTACGGCCCGGGCCGTGCCGGGGTCCGGCGTGTCGTACGCACCGTGCGTCCCGTCGGTGTCCATGAACCCCAAGCCCCCTGCCCGTTCGCTGCGCTGCGCGCGGCCGTGCCGCGGGCTCAATCTAGTCGCCGGGAGCGCTCGGCGACCCGTACCCCGCCATGATCCACACGGCGCGCGCCGGATCCCTCCTATGGCCGCCACGGACAAGGACACGCGGGCACCACTCCCTATCGGAGCATGCCCTACCCCCTCCCCCGGGCCTAGCCTGCGGACAAAGACACAAGTGCGTCCGAAAACACCCCCCAGGAGCCCCCTATGACCGCTGTCCCGCAGGAGCGCCGCATCGTCACCGCGATCCCCGGCCCCAAGTCGCAGGAGCTGCAGGCCCGCCGCCTCCAGACGGTGGCCGGTGGCGTGGGCTCCGTGCTCCCCGTCTTCACGGCCCGTGCGGGCGGCGGCATCATCGAGGACGTCGACGGCAACCGCCTGATCGACTTCGGCTCCGGCATCGCCGTGACCTCGGTCGGCGCCTCCGCCGAGGCCGTCGTGCGCCGCGCCGCCGCGCAGCTCGCCAACTTCACGCACACCTGTTTCATGGTCACGCCGTACGAGGGTTACGTCGAGGTCTGCGAGGCGCTGGCCGAGCTGACCCCGGGCGACCACGCCAAGAAGTCGGCCCTGTTCAACTCGGGCGCCGAGGCCGTCGAGAACGCGGTGAAGATCGCCCGCTCGTACACCAAGCGCCAGGCCGTCGTCGTCTTCGACCACGGCTACCACGGCCGCACCAACCTGACCATGGGCATGACGGCGAAGAACATGCCGTACAAGCAGGGCTTCGGCCCCTTCGCCCCCGAGGTCTACCGCGTCCCGGTCGCCTACGGCTACCGCTGGCCGACCGGTGCGGAGAACTGCGGCCCCGAGGCCGCCGCGCAGGCGATCGACCAGATCGTCAAGCAGGTCGGCGCCGAGAACGTCGCCGCGATCATCATCGAGCCGGTGCTCGGCGAGGGCGGCTTCATCGAGCCGGCCAAGGGCTTCCTGCCCGCGATCGTGCAGTTCGCGAACGACAACGGCATCGTCTTCGTCGCCGACGAGATCCAGTCCGGCTTCTGCCGCACCGGCCAGTGGTTCGCGTGCGAGGACGAGGGCATCGTCCCGGACCTGATCACCACCGCCAAGGGCATCGCGGGCGGTCTGCCGCTCGCCGCCGTGACGGGCCGCGCCGAGATCATGGACGCCGCGCACGCGGGCGGCCTGGGCGGCACCTACGGCGGCAACCCGGTGGCCTGCGCCGGTGCGCTCGGCTCCATCGAGACGATGAAGGAGCTCGACCTCAACGCCAAGGCGAAGCGGATCGAGTCCGTGATGAAGGCCCGCCTGACGGCGATGGCGGAGAAGTTCGACATCATCGGCGACATCCGTGGTCGCGGCGCGATGATCGCGGTCGAGCTGGTCACCGACCGCGCGACCAAGGAGCCGAACGCGGCCGCCGCGGGCGCCCTGGCCAAGGCCTGCCACGCCGAGGGCCTGATGGTCCTCACCTGTGGCACCTACGGCAACGTGCTGCGCTTCCTGCCCCCGATCGTGATCGGCGAGGACCTGCTGAACGAGGGCCTGGACATCATCGAGGCCGCGTTCGCGGGCGTCTGAGGCCGCGTCATGGGGATCGTCGTGGAGGTCCGGGCGAACACCCGAGCACCACGCTCGATCCCCTGCTCGATCGATACCGGCGGTAACGGTCGGGCGCTGTGAAGAAGGTGTGGGGGGCCGATGGCGGGAGCGCGTTCTCGCTGTCGGTCCCCCTTTCGCTGCCGTACGGTTTCTGCAGATGAGTGAAACAGCCCGCCCGCGGAATTCCACGGGCGACCCTGGTAACGGGCTTCCCCAGCGCCGTACTGGGCATGCGTTCGCGCACACTCCTCACCGATCGGACAGCCGTTCGCTCCAAACCCCCCGGGGTGGGCGGCAACCCGGTCCGGGCGGCCGCCCCGGAACCACCCCCCCTGTTCCGGGGCGGCCGGCCACCTCCTCCTTCCGCTCGCCCCGCTCCCTGCTCGCGCTCGGCGCCGCCTCCTGGGCCGCCTTCGCGCTGATCACCTGGCAGGTGCTGGCCGCGGGCCCACTGCTCACCCCGGACGCGCGGATCAGCCGCGCCGTGGTGCGCACCGTCCCCGACTCGGTCACCGAGCGCCTCGCCGACCTCGGCAACGTCGAGGTCGCCGTACCGGTCCTGTTGCTCGCCATGGCGTACGCCGGCCGCCGCTCCCGGCGGTGGTGGCCCGCGCTGGCCGCGGGGCTCGCCATGGCCCTGGTCCCGGCCCTGATCGTGCCGCTCAAGGAGTGGACCGCCCGGCCGGGGCCGCTGGAGCCGTGGGCCACCGGGTACTTCCCCTCCGGCCACACCGCCACCTCGACCGTCGCCTATCTGGGCGCCGCCCTGCTGCTCGCTCCGCACGCGCGTCGCCCGTGGCCGATGGCCGTGGCCCTGCTGCTCGCGGGGGCCACGGCCGTCGGCCTGGTGCTGCGGGGGTTCCACTGGCCGCTGGACGTGCTGGCCAGTTGGCTGCTGTGCCTGCCGCTCCTGTTGGGCGTGGGCGCGGTCAGCCGAAGTACGCGTGGAAGTTCTTCGAGAACTCCCAACCTCCGAACCGGTCCCAGTTGACGGACCAGGTCATCAGGCCGCGCAGCGCGGGCCAGCTGCCGTGGGTCTGGTAGCTCCCGCAGTTCGTCTTCTTCGTCAGGCAGTCGAGCGCCTTGTTGACCTCGGCGGGCGCGGTGTAGCCGTTGCCCGCGTTGGTGGTGGCCGGGAGGCCGATGGCCACCTGGTCCGGGCGCAGCGGCGGGAAGACGCGCGCGGTGTTGCCCGCGACCGGGAAGCCGGTGAGCAGCATGTCGGTCATGGCGATGTGGAAGTCCGCGCCGCCCATCGAGTGGTACTGGTTGTCGAGGCCCATGATCGAGCCCGAGTTGTAGTCCTGGACGTGGAGCAGGGTGAGGTCGTCGCGCAGGGCGTGGATCACCGGCAGGTAGGCCCCGGCGCGCGGGTCCTGGCCGCCCCAGGGGCCGGATCCGTAGTACTGGTAGCCCAGTTGGACGAAGAAGGTCTCGGGGGCCATGGTCAGGACGAAGTCCGGACCGTACTTGGCCTTGAGGGTCTTCACCGCCGCGATCAGATTGACGATCACCGGTGTGGTGGGGCTGCGGAAGTCGGTGTCGCCGGTGGCCAGGGAGAGCGAGTGGCCCTCGAAGTCGATGTCGAGCCCGTTGAGCCCGTATTCGTCGATGATCTTGCTGACCGAGGAGACGAAGGCGTCCCGGGCGGCGGTGGTGGCCAGTTGGACCTGGCCGTTCTGGCCGCCGATGGAGATCAGCACCTTCTTGCCCGCCGCCTGCTTGGCCTTGATGGCCGCCTTGAACTCGGCGGGACTCTCCACGCCCGGGCATTCGCTGACCGGGCAGAGCTGGAAGCGGATGTCGCCCGAGGTCACCGAGGTCGGTTCGCCGAAGGCGAGGTTGATGACGTCCCAGGAGGCGGGTACGTCGGCCATCTTGAGGTAGCCGGACCCGTTGGCGAAGCTCGCGTGGAGGTAGCCGACCAGGGCGTGCGCGGGCAGGCCCGGGTTGCCGGGGTTGCCGCCGCCGGTGGTGCTCGCCGAGAGGGTCGCGCTCCGCGGGGACTCCCCCGCCGCGTTCCTCGCGCCGACCTGGAAGGCGTACGTCGTGGACGCGGCCAGACCCGTGACGGTCGCGGAGGTCCCGGTGACCTGGAGGGGCGCCGCGCCCTCCCGGTAGACGGTGTAGCCGGTGGCTCCGGCGACTGCGGACCAGGACAGGGTCAGCGCGCTCGCGGTGGCGCCGGAGGCGGTCAGGCCGGTGGGGGCGGCCGGGGGCTGGGGCTGGCCGGGGCCGGTGCCGCCGGGATCGGGGCCGACCAGGGTGAGGTCGTCGGTGAGGACGGGGCCCTGGCCGTACCAGCCGTGGGTCCAGACGGTCACCGAGGTGGTGGCGGGGCCGGTGCGGAAGGTGGTGGTCAGCTGCTTCCAGGCGCTCGGGGACTGGGTCCAGGTGGACACGTCGGTGGTGCCGGTGCCGGTCGCGCCGAGGTAGGCGTAGCCGCCCTGCACCCAGGCGCCGAGCGTGTAGGTCGAGTCCGGCTTGACGGTGACGCTCTGGGCGCACTGGGCGTAGTCCTGGCCCGCCGGGGTGGCCTTGAGGGCGGAACTCCCGCCGTGGACGGGGTTGCTGACGACGGCTCCGCTGCCCGCCGAGCAGTTCCAACCGTCGAGGCCCGCCTCGAAGCCGCCGTTGCGGGCGAGATCCGCGTCGGCGGCCGCGGCCGGCGGGCCCGCGGTCAGCAGACCGGCCACCGCCAGGGCGGTGGCCGTAAGTATGGACAGTCTTCTGCGCACAACTGCCTCCGGTGCATGGGGGGATGGAGGGGAGTAGCGGCGCCCAAGATGGTCCAGACCAATGCCCTTGTCAAGAGTTCCGATCCTCCTTCGCAGCCGCGGCCCCGGCCACCTGCGCCGCCGCCTCGTGCATCGCCAGCTCCAGCACCACCGGATCGGTGAGCGTGCCGTGGCCGTCGGGCACCACCAGCCAGCGCACGCCGCCGGTGGCCCGACCGGGGTAGGGCACCACGATCCAGGTGCCGCGCCCGGCGCCGCGCACGCCCGTACCGAGCCAGCGCGAGGCGGTCCCCGCGGGCACGAAGAAGCCCAGCCGGGCGTCGCCGAAATCGGCGAGCACCGGGCCGGGCTTCTCGATGAGCAGGTTCAGGACGTCGAGGGTGGCCTGCCCGAGCTCCCCGGGCAGGATCAGCACGTCCCAGCGCCGGCCGGCGGGCAGCAGGGTCACCCCGAGGGGGTTGCGCTCCCACTCCCACCGGCACGCCTCGGGATCCGGCGCCACCGACACCAGCCACTCCACCGCGGTCTTCGTCCCCGGGACTGTCATCGCCCGGCCTCCGATCACTCCGTGTCGAGGAAGGTCCTCGTCCGGAGAGAGCGGGGTCGGGGGCGATGATGACGCGGGTTTCGTTACTCCGTGGTAGTGAAGCGGGTCACACGGCGCTGACGGTGGTGCGCCGGGCGCTTCACCATTTCATCCGGGTATCGGGGTATCGGGTCATGTGCTCATCGGGTCACCGCACGAGCACATGACCGGCGGGCCGGCGCCTGCGGCCGTCAGCTGTCGAAGCCGAGGCCGAAGCGGTCCAGCGTCTTGAGCCACAGGTTGCGGTGCCCGCCCCGCGCGTCGGAGCGCGCCAGGGACCACTTCGTCAGCGCGATCCCGGTCCAGGCGAACGGCTCGGGCGGGAAGGGCAGCGGCTTGCTGCGCACCATCTCCAGCCCGGTGCGCTCCCCCCGTACGCCGTCCAGCAGGTCCAGCATGACGTCCGCGCCGAAGCGGGTGGCGCCCACGCCGAGTCCGGTGAAGCCGGCGGCGTAGGCCACCTTGCCCGCGTGCGCGGTGCCGAAGAAGGCCGAGAACCGCGAGCAGGTGTCGATCGCCCCGCCCCAGGCGTGGCTGAATCGCACCCCCTCCAGCTGGGGGAAGCAGGTGAAGAACTGCTCCGCGAGCTTGAGGTAGGTCTCGGGACGGTGGTCGCGCTCCGGGTCGAGCCGGCCGCCGTAGGGGTAGATGGCGTCGTAGCCGCCCCACAGGATCCGGTGGTCGGGGGTGATCCGGAAGTAGTGGAACTGGTTGGCGCTGTCGCCGAGTCCCTGCCGGTTCTTCCAGCCGATGGCGGCCAGCTGCTCGGCGTTCAGCGGCTCGGTCATCAGCGCGTAGTCGTAGACCGGCACGGTGAACGGGCGGATCCGCTTGACCAGGCTGGGGAAGATGTTGGTGCCCAGCGCGACCCTGCGCGCGAAGACCCGGCCGTAGGGGGTGCGTACGGCCATCCCGGCGCCGGAGGCGGCCAGGTCCAGGCCGCGCGTGTGCTCGTAGATCCGCACCCCGAGCTCCAGGCAGGCCCGCTTGAGGCCCCAGGCGAGCTTGGCCGGATTCAACATGGCCACGCCCTCGCGGTCCCAGAGGCCGCCGAGGAAGGTCGGCGAGTCGACCTCGGCGCGCAGCGCGTCGCGCTCCAGCCATTCGGAGCCGTCGGCGAGACCGAGGCGCTGCGCCTCCTGGTGGAGTTCGAGCAGCTCCTCGACCTGGTGGGGTTCGGTGGCGACGTCGATCTCACCGGTGCGCTCGAAGTCGCAGTCGATGGAGTAGCGGGCGACCGCGGCCTCGATCCCGTCGAGGTTGCGCGCGCCGAGCTCCTCCAGCTTGGCCAGCTCTCCCGGCCAGCGGGCCAGGCCGTTGGCGAGGCCGTGGGTGAGGGAGGCGGCGCAGAAGCCGCCGTTGCGGCCCGAGGCGGCCCAGCCCGCCTCGTTCCCTTCGATCAGGACGACGTCCCGGCCGGGGTCGCGCTCCTTGGCGATGAGCGCGGTCCACAGTCCGCTGTAGCCGCCGCCGATGACGAGCAGGTCGCAGCGCTCGTCGCCGGTGAGGGCGGGCTCGGGGGCGGGCTTGCCGGGGTCGTCCAGCCAGTACGAGACCGGCAGTGCTTCGGAAAGTGATCGTGCAGCGGTGCGCATGGCGACTGGGGCCATGTCTTCCAACTCCCTACGGAATACGGACTACGGACTACGGATTGCGGTTGCGCGGCCGGCGCCGTACCGGGACGGCGCTCTACTTGGGTTGCGCCTTCTTGCGGCGGTTGCCGATCATCATGCCGGCGAGGACCACCAGCACCGCGATGACGAACATCGCCGTACCGATGACGTTGATCTGCACGGGCGTACCGCGCTGCGCCGAGCCCCACACGAACATGGGGAAGGTCACGGTGTTGCCCGAGTTGAAGTTGGTGATGATGAAGTCGTCGAAGGAGAGCGCGAAGGAGAGCAGCGCGCCCGCCGCGATG
Source organism: Streptomyces sp. NPDC098789 (assembly GCF_044759975.1). NCBI lineage: Bacteria > Bacillati > Actinomycetota > Actinomycetes > Kitasatosporales > Streptomycetaceae > Streptomyces > Streptomyces sp. NPDC098789. The sequence continues at coordinate 830,314 of NZ_JBIWAJ010000001.1, read as the reverse complement.
CCGGGGGCGGCGATCGGCAGGGTGACCCGCAGGAAGGTCTGGACGGGGCCCGCGTAGAGGTCGCGGGCGGCCTCCTCCAGCCGCGGGTCCATCGACAGGACACGGGCCTTGACGGCGGCGACGACGAAGCTGAGGCAGAACATGATGTGGGCGATCAGGATCGTCCAGAAGCCCAGCTGGATGCCCATGTTGAGGAAGAGGGCGAGCAGCGAGGCGGCCATCACGATCTCGGGCATGGCCATCGGCAGGAAGATCAGCGAGTTGACCGCGCCGCGCGCCCGGAAGCGGTAGCGGACCAGGGCGAAGGCGATCGCCGTGCCGAGGACGGTCGCGCCGAGGGTGGCCCACACCGCGATCTGGAGCGAGAGCGAGAGCGAGCCGCACATGTCGGCGACCCCGCAGGGGTCCTTCCACGCGTCGAGCGAGAACTCCTGCCAGGCGTAGTTGAAGCGCCCGGTGGGGTTGTTGAAGGAGAAGACCGTGACGACGACGTTCGGCAGGATCATGTAGGCGAGCGTGCCGAGGCCCGCGATGACGACGAGGTCGCGCCGGAGCCGCGTGAGGAGCGTACGCATCAGACCAGGTCCTCCGTTCCCGCTCGGCGGATGTAGATAGTGACCATGACCAGCACGATGGCCATGAGGATGAAGGACAGCGCGGCCGCGGTCGGGTAGTCGAGGATCCGCAGGTACTGCGACTGGATGACGTTGCCGATCATGCGGGTGTCGGTGGAGCCGAGCAGTTCCGCGTTGACGTAGTCGCCGCTCGCCGGGATGAAGGTGAGCAGGGTCCCGGAGACCACGCCCGGCATCGACAGCGGGAAGGTGACCTTGCGGAAGGTGGTGAAGGGGCGCGCGTACAGGTCCCCGGCCGCCTCGTGCAGGCGGGTGTCGATCCGCTCCAGCGAGGAGTAGAGCGGCAGGATCATGAAGGGGAGGAAGTTGTACGTCAGACCGCAGACCACGGCGAGCGGGGTGGCGAGCACCCGGTCGCCCTCGGTCATCCCGAGCCAGCTGGTGACGTCGAGGAACCCGATCTTGTTCAGGACGCCGACCACCGGACCGCCGTCGGCCAGGATCGTCTTCCAGGCCAGGGTGCGGATCAGGAAGCTCGTGAAGAACGGCGCGATGACCAGGATGAGCAGCAGGTTGCGCCAGCGGCCCGCCCGGAAGGCGATCAGGTAGGCCAGGGGGTAGCCGAGCAGCAGGCACAGCGCGGTCGCCGTGCCGGCGTAGAGCAGCGAGCGCAGGAACTGCGGGTAGTACTCGGTGAAGGCGTCCCAGTAGGTCTGGAAGTGCCAGGTGACCTTGAAGCCCTCCTCCAGCGAACCGGTCTGCACCGAGGTGGAGGCCTGGTAGACCATCGGCAGGACGAAGAACACGAGCAGCCACAGGATGCCGGGGAGCAGCAGCCAGTACGGGACGAGCCGCTTGCGCATCGAGGGCTTGTGGACCGGGGGCTCGGCGGCCGCCCGGGGCGGGGCTTCGGTGGCGGTCATACCCCCTCCTCCACCGTGAGCGCGCCCGCGTCGATGTCCTGGGCGGCGTCCAGGCCGAAGGTGTGCTCGGGGTTCCAGTGCAGGATCACCTCGGCGCCGGGGGTCAGGCGCGCGTCCCGCTCGATGTTCTGGGCGTAGACCTCCAGCTCGGGGCAGACCGGGCTGTCGATGACGAACTGGGTGGAGACCCCGATGAAGGAGGAGTCGACGATCCGGCCGGGCACCTTGTTGCGGCCGGCCCCGATCGTGTGCTCCTCGTCCGCGTGGGCCAGGGAGATCTTCTCGGGACGCACTCCGACCAGCAGCTTTCCGCCGGTGCGGGGCGTGGTCGAACATCGCGCCGCGGGCAGCCTGAGCTTCGTACCCGCCGAGCTGACGGTGATGTCGTCGGCGCCGGCCGCCAGGACCTCGGCCTCGATGAGGTTGGAGGTGCCGAGGAAGTTGGCGACGAAGGTGGTGCGCGGGTTCTCGTACAGCTCGGCGGGCGCGCCGAGCTGCTCGACCCGGCCGCCGTTCATCACGGCGACGGTGTCGGCCATGGTCATGGCCTCTTCCTGGTCGTGCGTGACGTGCACGAAGGTGATGCCCACCTCGGTCTGGATGCGCTTGAGCTCCAGCTGCATCTGGCGGCGCAGCTTGAGGTCGAGGGCGCCGAGCGGCTCGTCGAGGAGCAGCACCTGCGGGTGGTTGATCAGGGCGCGGGCGACGGCGACGCGCTGCTGCTGGCCGCCGGAGAGCTGGTGCGGCTTGCGCTGGGCGAACTGGCCGAGCTGGACCAGCTCCAGCATGTCGTCGACCTGCTTCTTGACGGACTTGATGCCGCGCCGGCGCAGGCCGAAGGCGATGTTCTCGGTGACGTCGAGGTGGGGGAAGAGCGCGTAGCTCTGGAAGACGGTGTTGACCGGGCGCTTGTAGGGCGGCAGGTGCGTGACCGCGGTGTCGCCGAGGTGGACCGTGCCGGTCGAGGGCTCCTCCAGGCCGGCGATCATGCGCAGGGTGGTGGTCTTCCCGCAGCCGGAGGCGCCGAGCAGGGCGAAGAAGGAGCCCTGGGGGATGGTGAGATCGAGCGGGTGCACGGCGGTGAAGGAGCCGTAGTGCTTGCTGATCCCGGTGAGGCGGACGTCGCCGCCCTCGGTCTTGTCAGTCATGGAGGGATCCCGGAGTTGGGTGCGGTCAAGGGGCCGGAGGGGGAGCCGAGGCCGGGCCGGGCGGGCCCGGCCGGCGCGCTAGGGGGTGTCTGACGGATGTGCGTGGGGAAGGAGCGGTGTCCGGTGCGTGCTCTCGGCGCGGCGACCGGAAGTCCGCGTACTGGACGTACTCGGGCTTTCGGTCGGTGCGGCGAGAGTGCGTGCCGGGCGCCGCGACGCCGCGGACATCCGGCAGACAGCCCCTAGGCGCCGATGAGCTTGGTGAACTTCTCCTCGTACGCCGTCTCTTCCTCACCGGTGAGGGAACGGAAGGCGTGGGACTTGGCGGTCATCGCCTTGTCCGGGACGATCAGCGTGTTGTCCGCGAGCGCGGGATCGATCTTGGCGAGGTCTTCCTTGACGCCCTCGACCGGGCAGACGTAACTGATGTACGCGGCCAGCTGGGCGGCGACGGGCAGCTCGTAGTAGTAGTCCATGAGCTTCTCGGCGTTCGCCTTGTGCCGGGCGTGGGCCGGGACCAGCATGTTGTCGCTGGAGGTGATGTAACCGGCCGCGGGGATCGCGTACTTGATGTCGGGGTTGCCGGCCTGGAGCTGGATGATGTCGCCCGCCCAGGCGAGGCAGGCGGCGATGTCGCCCTTGTCGAGGTCCGCGGTGTAGTCGTTGCCGGTGAAGCGGCGGATCTGCTTGCTGTCGACGCCCTTCTGGAGCCGGCCGATGGCGCCGTCGAAGTCCGCGGTGGTGAAGCTCGCCGGGTCCTTGCCCTGGTCGAGGAGGGTCATGCCGACGCTGTCGCGCATCTCGGTGAGGAAGCCCACCCGGCCCTTGAGCGTGGGGTCGTCCAGGAGCTGGGTGACGGAGTCGACCTTCTTGCCGTCGGTGGCCTTGGAGTTGTAGGCGATGACGGTCGAGATGCCGGTCCAGGGGTAGCTGTAGGAGCGGCCGGGGTCCCAGTCGGGGCTGCGGAACTGCGGTGACAGGTTCGCGAAGGCGTGCGGGAGCAGCGCGGGGTCGAGCTTCTGCGCCCAGCCGAGCCGGATGATGCGGGCGGCGAGCCAGTCGGTGACGACGATCAGGTCGCGGCCGGTGTCCTGGCCGGCCGCGAGCTGGGGGCGGATCTTGCCGAAGAACTCGACGTTGTCGTTGATGTCCTCGGTGTACTTGACCTTGATGCCGGTGCGCTTGGTGAAGGCGTCCAGCGTGGGGCGGGTCTTCTCGTCGTCGCTGGTGTCCATGTACTCGGTCCAGTTGGAGAAGTTGATCTCCTTCTCCCGGTCCGAGCGGTCGTCCGAGGCCGCCTGCTCGCCCGTACCGGCCCGCTTGGCGGGCGGGATGCCACAGGCGCTCAGCGTCGAGAGACCGCCGAGGGTGAGCGCTCCGACTCCGGAGGCGCGCAGCAGCGAGCGGCGGGTCAGGGCGCCGCGACCGCTGGTGAGACTGCGCCGCATCGCGGCGAGCTGCGCCGCCGAGAGGCGGTCGGGCTCGAACTGCTCCATGAGCTGTGCCCTTTCGGGAGGTGTGGGCCGCTGGTCAGGCAGCGTGGGTTATCTGTCCCCGAAGATCGTGCGGTGCCAGTCCTTCTCGGCGACCGCCGTGATGTCGTACATGACGTGCTTGACCTGCGTGTACTCCTCGAAGGAGTAAGCGCTCATGTCCTTTCCGAAACCACTCGCCTTGTAGCCTCCGTGGGGCATTTCGCTGATGATCGGAATGTGGTCGTTGACCCAGACGCAGCCGGCCTTCAGCTCCCGGGTGGCCCGGCCGGCGCGGTAGACGTCGCGGCTCCAGGCGGAGGCCGCGAGGCCGTACGGGGTGTCGTTGGCCAGGGCGATGCCCTCGTCGTCGCCGTCGAAGGGCAGCACGACGAGCACCGGGCCGAAGATCTCCGACTGCACGACCTCGCTGTCCTGGGCCGCGCCGGAGATCAGCGTGGGCCGGTAGTAGGCGCCCTCCGCGAGGTCCCCGCCGGGGATCTCGCCGCCGGTGACGACGGTGGCGTAGCCGCGGGCGCGCTCGACGAAGCCGGCGACCCGGTCGCGCTGCGCGTGCGAGACCAGCGGGCCCAGGTCGGTCGTGGGGGCGAAGGGGTCGCCCAGGCGGACGGTCTCCATCAGTTCGGCCACCCGGGCGACGAAGGCGTCGTGGAGCGGGCGCTGGACGTAGGCGCGGGTGGCCGCGGTGCAGTCCTGGCCGGTGTTGATCAGGGAGGCGGCCACCGCGCCGTGGGCCGCGGCCTCCAGGTCGGCGTCGTCGAAGACCAGGAAGGGGGCCTTGCCGCCGAGCTCCAGGTGGAGCCGCTTGACGGTGGCGGTGGCGATCTCGGCGACCCGCTTGCCGACCCCGGTGGATCCGGTGAAGGAGGTCATGACCACGTCGGGGTGGCCCACCAGGTGCTCGCCCGCGGTCCGGCCCGCGCCTGTGACGATGTTGATCACCCCGTCGGGGATCCCGGCGCGCTGGGCCGCCTGGGCGAACATCAGCGAGGTGAGGGGGGTCAGCTCGGCCGGCTTCAGGACGATCGTGTTGCCCGCGGCGATCGCCGGGAGGATCTTCCAGGCGGCCATCTGGAGCGGATAGTTCCAGGGCGCGATGGAGCCGACCACGCCGATCGCCTCGCGGCGTACGGAGGAGGTGTGGTCGCCCGAGTACTCGGCGGCGGCCTGGCCCTGGAGGTGGCGGGCGGCGCCCGCGAAGAAGGCGGTGTTGTCGATGGTCCCCGGTACGTCGAACTCCGTGGACAGCTTGATCGGCTTCCCGCACTGCAAGGACTCGGCCCAGGCGAAGTCCGCGGCCTCTTCGGCCAGCACGGCGGCGAGCCGGTGCAGGGCGTCGGAGCGCTCGCCCGGGGTGGCCCCCGACCAGCCGGGGAAGGCCCGCTTGGCGGCGGCCACGGCGTCGTCGACGTCGGTCGTGCTCGCCAGTTCGTAGGTGAAGACCTCTTGGCCGGTGGCCGGGTCGACGACGGTGTGTGACGCGCCCGAGGTGCCGGCCCTCAGCCGGCCGTCGATGTATTGCGCGCCGTCTGCGAATCGGTCTTTGACCTGGAAGCGGTTGCCCATCGCGCTCTCCGTAGCTACAGCTCGAATTGACTGCCGATCCTGGCAGAGGGGCTGCCCTCCGCCAAGTGATTCCGTCGTTGCCTTTTGATTACGCGACGGAATCGGTCGACCATGTGTCGAGGCGGACCTCAAATCCTTTACGAAGTGTCAGTGGTGGCTGCCAGACTCGCGTGCATGGAACGGATCGACGAACTGATCGAGCAGGTCAACCGGGGTGAACGAGTCAAGTATCTGCCGTTCTGGGGACACACGCCCCGGCACGACGGGACGCTCGGGCCGAGCTGCCTGAGTCAGTGGTGGCCCGCGCCCTTCACTGTGGGTGAGGTCCGCTACACCACCGCCGAGCACTGGATGATGGCCGAGAAGGCACGGCTGTTCAAGGACGCGGAGGCGGAGCGCGCGGCGCTGACCGCCACCAGCCCCGCCGCGGCGAAGAAGGCGGGGCGCCTCGTGCGCGGCTTCGACGCGGACACCTGGGAGCGCGAGCGGTTCGGGATCGTGGTGGCGGGCAGCGCGGCCAAGTTCGCCTCCTCGCCGGAGCTGCGCGGCTACCTCCTGGGCACCGGGCAGCGGGTCCTGGTGGAAGCCTCGCCGGTGGACCGGATCTGGGGGATCGGGCTGGCGCCGGACGACCCGGGGGCGCTGCATCCGGCACTCTGGCGCGGGCTGAACCTGCTGGGCTTCGCGCTGATGGCGGCCCGGGAGCAGCTGGCCGCGCAGGGCTGAGCGGCTGACCGCGCAGGGCTGAGCCGCTCGGCCGGAAGGGGGTGGCGGCCCGGCTAAAAGGCGTGGCGGCCCGCCGACGGCTCCTCCTAGAGTGAGGGCGTGTCCAGGTGCGCAGGCAGGACCTACTTCCACTCTTAATGGGGCGGTCGCGGGTTCGAGTCCCGTCACCGGCTTCGGGCCGGTGTAGCTCAGTTGGTAGAGCACCATGCGGTTCCGCCGCCGTGATCTCTGGACGCACACGCTTCGCACCTCCCGGTGCGCGGGCTGCGGCTCCTTCTTCCACGAAATCACGCCGCCGCCCATTCGATCTCGGGAGGCGCGCGTGGAGGATGCCCGGTGCGCAGGCGACGGTTCCTTCTGGATCGACGTGCCGCGGGTTCGAATCCCGCCCGGCTCCGGCCGGTAGCTCAGTCCGGTAGAGCGAGCGACAACACCGTCACCGACTCGATCTCGGGCATCCCCCACGCGCGCCTCCCCGATCGTTCACTCATTGCCATGAATTCGGGGGGATTCACATGTCTCGTTTCAACCGCCGCACGCCCGCGCCCGCGCCCGCCGCGTCGGGCGCCCCGCACTCGCCTATCCGGTCCACCGGGCAGGTCGCCGCGACCGCTCTGGGCGCGGTGGGCCGACTGCGTGACGCGCGCTCCGAACTCTTCCTGCTGGCCGTCGCCAACTTCGTGACCCAGCGGACCTTCCACGAGGACGCCGGGCGGCGCGACGACCGCTACACCGCGCTGGTGCGCGAGCTGGCGGTCGAGGACCCGCAGTGGACCGCCGGGCTGCTCGGTTGGCTGCGCGGGGAGGGCAACATGCGCACCGCGGCCCTCGTCGGCGCGGCCGAGTACGTCAAGGCCCGGCTCGACGCGCCGCAGGCGTCGTCCGCCACGGCGCAGGCGCAGGCCCAGGCGCCGTCGCAGGCGCAGGCGCCCTCGAACCGGCAGGTCATCGACTCGGTGCTGCGGCGGGCCGACGAGCCCGGTGAGCTGCTCGCGTACTGGACGGCCGTGCACGGCCGCAACGTGCCCAAGCCCGTCAAGCGGGGCGTCGCCGACGCCGTGCGCCGGCTCTACTCCGCCTCCTCCCTGCTGAAGTACGACACCGCCACCAAGGGCTTCCGCTTCGGCGACGTCCTCAACCTCGTGCACGCCGTGCCCGATCCCGCCAAGCCCTGGCAGGGGGAGCTGTTCCGGTACGCCCTCGACCGGCGCCACCACCCGGAGTCCGCGGTCCTGCCCGAGGGGGCCCGTACCCTGGCCGCCCACCAGGCGCTCATGGAGCTGCCGGTCGCCGAGCGGCGGACCGTGGTCACCGGGCCCGGCGGCGCCGAGCGGCTCGCCGCGGCGGGGATGACCTGGGAGGCGCTGGCCGGCTGGTTGCAAGGACCGCTGGACGCGGCCGCCTGGGAGGCGGTCATCCCCTCGATGGGGACGATGGCGCTGCTGCGCAACCTGCGCAACTTCGACGGGGCGGGGGTCGGCGACGAGGTGGCGGCCTCCGTCGCGGAGCGGATCAGCGACCCGGAGGCGGTCGCCCGCTCCCGGCAGTTCCCCTTCCGCTTCCTGGCCGCCTACCAGCACGCGCCCTCGCTGCGCTGGGCCTATCCGCTGGAGCGGGCCCTGGGGCACTCGCTGGCCGCCGTTCCGGCGCTGCCCGGCCGGACGCTGGTCCTGGTCGACCGTTCGGGGTCGATGTGGTCCCGGCTGTCGGACCGCTCGCAGCTCAACCGGGCGGACGCGGCGGCGGTGTTCGGCGCGGCGTTGGCGCTCCGGGCGGCCGACGCGGACCTGGTCCAATTCGGCACGGGCAGCGCGCCGGTGGCGTACGCCGCGGGCGAGTCGGTACTGAAGGTGCTGGAGCGGTTCGGCGACCTCGGCGGGACCAACACCACCGAGGCGGTGCGGCGCCACTACGCCGGGCACGACCGGGTGCTGATCGTCACCGACGAGCAGGCCGCCCGCCACCACGCCGGGGACCCGACCGAGCAGGTGCCGGCGGAGGTTCCGGTCTACACCTGGAACCTGGCCGGATACCAGGTGGGGCACGGCCCCTCGGGCGGCGCCAACCGGCACGTCTTCGGCGGCCTCACCGATGCCGCGTTCCGCATGGTGTCCCTGCTGGAGGCCGGGCGCGAGGCGCGGTGGCCCTGGGAGGCATAGGAACGGCGGACCGGGGCGGGGCCCGAACGGGCTCGGCCCCGGGGCGCGAGCCGACCGGGGCCGCCCGTGGGGCTCAGGTGCCGAAGGGGGTCTCGGAGACCGTGGCCGGGTAGTCGCGCCGCGTTCCGTAGGGGTCCCGCGCGTTCTCGTCCATGATCCCGGTCAGGACCGCCGCGAGCATGAGCCCGCCCAGCACGATCCCGACGATGCCGAGGATCAGGCCGGCCAGCGCCATGCCGCCGTTGTCGGCCTCGCCGCGCCCGGCTCGTTGCCGCCCGAGTGCGCCGAAGACCACCGCCACGACGCCCATGACGACGGCGAACACGCTGGTGATGCAGCCGACCACCGACAGGATGCCGAGGACCAGGGCGGTGACGCCGAATCCGTTGCGCGGGGCGGCGTAACCGCCCGGGTAGCCCGGCTGGCCCGGGTATCCGGGATAGCCCGGGTAGCCCTGGTATCCGGGGTACCCCGGATGGCCGCCCTGGTCGGGCTGGGTCGGGTACCCGTAGGCACCGGCCCCGGGCGGGGCGGGCTGCGCCGGGTACCCGTAGGCGGGCGCCGACGGCGCCCCACCCGGTATCTGGCCCGCTCCCGGTATCGGGGCGAATCCGGGGGCCGGCTGCGACGGCGGCTGCCCGAAGGGACCGCCCGTGCTCTCGCCCCCCGGCATGCCGACGACCGTCGGCTGGTCGTGCACGCGCGACGGATCCGGCGCGCCCGGCGCGGGAGCGCCCCCCGGCGCGCCCTGCTGCTTGCCCAGATCCACCGCGGGCCGCTCCGGCGGCGCCCACGGGTCGATGGGCTCGGGGCTGTGTTCGGTCATGCGACGCCCCCCTCTCGTACAGCCATGCTACGGGCTGCCACCGACATGCCCCGGGCTGCCTACGATGAACCCCAGACCTGCCCGCACGCGCGTCCCGACGGAGACTCCTCATGCCCGATCTGCACCCCTTCATCGCGGGGCTGCCCAAAGCCGAACTCCACGTCCACCACGTCGGTTCGGCCTCGCCGCGCATCGTGGCCGACCTGGCCGCCCGGCACCCCGACTCCGCGGTCCCGACCGACCCCGAGGCGCTGGCCGACTACTTCACCTTCACCGACTTCGCGCACTTCATCGAGGTGTACCTGTCGGTCGTCGACCTGATCCGCACGCCGGACGACGTCCGCCTCCTGACATACGAAGTCGCCCGTGACATGGCCCGGCAGAACATCCGGTACGCCGAACTCACCATCACCCCCTACTCCTCCACCAGCCGCGGCATCGAGGAGAAGGCCTTCATGGAGGCCATCGAGGACGCCCGCAGGGCCGCCGAGAGCGAGCTCGGCGTCATCCTCCGCTGGTGCTTCGACATTCCCGGCGAGGCCGGCCTGGAGGCAGCCGCCGAGACGGCCCGGCTCGCGGTGGACCTGCGCCCCGAGGGCCTGGTCTCCTTCGGCCTCGGCGGTCCCGAGATCGGGGTCCCGCGCCCGCAGTTCAAGCCGTACTTCGACCGGGCCCGCGCGGCCGGTCTGCACAGCGTGCCGCACGCCGGCGAGACCACGGGGCCGCAGACCGTCTGGGACGCGATCCGCGACCTGGGCGCCGAGCGCATCGGCCACGGCACCAGCTCCACGCAGGACCCGGAGCTGCTCGCCCACCTCGCCGAGCACCGGATCGCGCTGGAGGTCTGCCCGACCTCCAACATCGCCACGCGCGCCGTGGCGGACCTCGACGCGCACCCGATCAAGGAGATGGTCGCGGCGGGCGTGCTCGTCACCATCAACAGCGACGACCCGCCGATGTTCGGCTCCGACCTCAACAACGAGTACGCGGTGGCCGCGCGCCTTCTGGAGCTGGACGAGCGCGGTCTGGCGCAGCTCGCCAAGAACGCCGTCGAGGCCTCCTTCCTGGACCCGGCCGGCAAGGCGAAGCTGACGGCGGAGATCGACACGTACACCGAGGCGTGGCTGGCTCCCTGACACTGCGGAGAATGGGGATCATGCGCACTCAGACTGTGACCGCCGTCGGCCACCGCGGTGATCCCTACCGCGTCCGTGAGAACACCCTGACCTCGCTCCGCTCCGCCTTCGACCGCGGGGCGGACGCCGTCGAGATCGACGTACGCCTCACCCGGGACGGCGTCCCGGTGCTGCTCCACGACGACACGCTCCGGCGGCTGTGGGGCCACGACGTGCGGCTCGACGCCGTGACGGCCCCGCAGTTGCGGGAGCTGACCGGGGGCGGGGTGCCGACCCTGCGGGAGGCCCTGATGGCCACCGGCGCGGGACGCGTGATGATCGACCTGCCGGGCGCGAGCCCGGAGGGGGTCAGGGCGGTGGTGGGCCTGGTGCGCGAGTGCGGGGCGCGCGAGCGCGCGTACTACTGCGCGGGCGCGAACACGATGCTGGCCGTCCGGGCCGCCGATCCGGGCGCCGAGATCGCGCTGACCTGGACCTCGCTGAGCCCGCCGCGCCGGGTGCTGATCGACGCGGTGGCACCCGCCTGGCTCAACTACCGCTTCGGGCTGGTGCGGCGGGAGCTGGTGGACGCGCTGCACGGGGACGGGCTGCGCGTATCGGTGTGGACGCCGGACACCAAGCGGTCGATGCGCACGGTGTTGGCGGCCGGGGTGGACTCGGTCACGACGAACCGGATGGACGTGCTCACGGCCGTACGGGCCGAGTCCGACCGGTGATACCCGTGTGGGGGGATCTCGCCGGGGCCGTCCGGCGGGCCGATCCGCGCGCCCAGGACCTCGGGCTGACGCTGCTGGTGCAACTGGCCGTGACGATGCCGTTCGTGGTCCCGCGCGCGGCCGATCTGCCGCCCGCGGACTGGGCGGCGTACGCGGTGACCACGCTCGGCGTGCTGCCGCTGGTCTGGCGGCGGCGCTCTCCGGTGGGCGTGCTGGTCGCGATCCTGGCGGTCGGCGGCGTGTACAACCTGGCGGTCGACGGGCCCGGGCAGCCGATCCCCTACGCCGGTCTGATCGCCTTCTACACGGTCGCGCTGCTGTGCCCGCCCCGGGTCCGACTGGCCGTGGGCGCGCTCGCGGTCGTGACGGTCGCCGTGTCCGTGGGGTGGAACACGGGGTCCGCGCGCGAACTGCTCTTCACCCTCTTCGTCTCGGGCGCGGCCTACGCGCTGGGGCGCCTCCAGCACACCCGGCAGGCCTACACCGCCGCCGTGGAGGACCGCGCGGCCCAGCTGGAGCGGGCGAACCGGATCGAGGCGGAGCAGGCGGCCGCCCGGGAACGGGCCCGGATCGCCCGGGAGATGCACGACGTCCTCTCGCACGCCGTCAGCATCATGATCGTGCAGGCGGAGGCGGGTCCGGTGGCCGTGCGGCGGGCCCCCGAGCGGGCCGAGGCGGCCTTCGACGCCATCGCGGAGACCGGTCGGGACGCGATGGCCCAACTGCGCACGATGCTGGGCGTGCTGCGGACGGACGACGCTTCGCCGCGCCGCCCGCAGCCGGGGATCGCGGAGCTGGCGGAGCTGCTGGAGCGGGTCCGGGCCAGCGGGCTGACGGTGTCGTACGAGCGGACCGGCGCGGTCCGCGCGCTGCCCGCCGCGCTGGAGGCGACCGTGCACCGGGTGGTGCAGGAGGCGCTGACGAACGTGGTGAAGCACGCCGGGGCGGCGCGGGTGACGGTCACGCTGGAGTACGGGCCGCGGATGCTCGGGGTGACGGTGGTCGACGACGGGCGCGGCCCGGCCCGCGACGGGCGGGGCGGCCGGTCCGACGACGGGGCCGGGGGCGGGGGCGGGGCCGGCGGCGGGCACGGACTGATCGGGATCCGGGAGCGGGCCGCAGCCCACGGCGGCACGGCCCGGTGCGGTCCGGGTCCGGCCGGCCGGGGGTTCGAGGTGCACGTCAGCCTTGTAGCCTCGCCGCTGGAGGTGGGGAATTGACGATCCGTGTGGTGGTCGCGGACGACCAGGAGCTGGTGCGCGCCGGCTTCGCGATGATCCTGGACGCCCAGGAGGACATCGAGGTCGTCGCGGAGGTGGGTGACGGCGCGGCGGCGGTGGCCGCGGTGCGGGAGCTGGCCCCGGACGTGGCGCTGTTGGACGTCCGGATGCCGGTCATGGACGGGATCGGGGCGTGCCGGGCGATCACGGCGAGCAGCGGCTGCCGGACGGTGATGCTGACGACCTTCGACGCGGACGAGTACGTGTACGAGGCGCTGCACGCGGGGGCCAGCGGCTTCCTGCTGAAGGACGTGCGGCGGGACGATCTGGTGCACGCGGTACGGGTGGTGGCGGCGGGCGATTCCCTGCTGGCGCCCTCGGTGGCGCGGCGGCTGATCGAGGAGTACACGGCGGCGACGGCGCGGGGCCGGCTCGGGGCGGAGTCGGCGGCGGCGGAGTCAGTCGCGGCCGCCGAGGCCGCGCGCCGGTTGGCGGGGCTGACGGCCCGCGAGCGGGAGACCCTGCTGTACCTCGGGCGGGGACTGTCGAACGCGGAGATCGCGAGCGCGCTGGTGGTGAGCGAGCACACGGTCAAGTCGCACGTGGGGAACGTGCTGGCGAAGCTGGGGCTGCGGGACCGGATCCAGGCGGTGATCTGCGCGTACGAGACGGGGCTGATCTCGCCCTCCGGCGCCTCTCCCTCCGGGGGTTCTCCCTCTGGAGAGTGAGGGGTGGGCGTGTCGACTCCCCCGCGCCGGCTAGTTGTCACACCGCTGAAGACCCCTCTCGCTGGTGATCCACAACCACCCCTGTGAGCAGCACCATTGAGTCATCGGGGGCCGCGGTGGCCGCCGGAACTCGCAGTCACTCACAGGGGGAGACCATGAACGCTCGTACCCGCACGCTGATCGCCGCCACACTGGTCCTGGGGATCGCCTCGGGCCCCGTGCTCGCCCACGCGGCCCCGGCTCCGGCCCCTGCTTCGGCCACGGCTTCGGGGGTCGCCGCGCCCACGGTCCCGACCCCGCCGAACGCGGCGGCGCTGTCGGAGGCGATCGCCGGGCTCGGCGCCGACAACGAGCACGCGACCGCGGCCCTGGTCCGCGTGGGCGGCACCAGCGGGAGCTGGCAGGGCAGTTCGGGCGTCTCGGACGTGCGCACCGGCCGCGCGGCGATCGCGGAGGGCCGCTTCCGGGTGGGTTCGGTGACCAAGACCTTCACCGCGGCGGTGGTGCTCCAGCTGGTGGCCGAGGGCAAGGTGGGCCTGGACGAGACCGTCCAGCAGCGCCTGCCCGGCCTGCTGCCGGACACCTTCGAGCCCGTGACCGTGCGCCAGCTGCTCAACTACACGAGCGGCATCCAGTCGGCCGACGGCCCCGGCGACACCTTCGAGGACGCCTACCCCCACCGGTTCGGCATCAGCGACCCGCGCGCCATGATCGCCAACGCGGTGGCCAAGGGACCCGCCTTCGACCCGGGGACCAAGCAGGAGTACCTCAACATCGGCTACACGATCCTGGGCGTCCTGATCGAGAAGCTGACGGGCACCTCGTACGCGAAGGTGGTCGAGGCCCGGATCGCCAAGCCCCTGGGGCTGCGCGACACCTCCTCCCCCGGCCCGGTGCGCGTCCGGATCCCGGGCCCGCACAACCACGGCTACCAGGCGGTGTCGCGGGCGGACGGGACCAGCGAGCTGGTCGACGTGAGCGACTGGAACGCCTCCGCCCAGTTCGCCGCGGGCGACCTCGTCTCGACCACGGCGGATCTGGAGCGCTTCACCGTGGCCCTCTTCAGCGGGCGGCTCGTGCCGAAGGCGCAGCTGGAGGAGATGTTCACCGTGCCCGCGGTGAAGAACACGGACGGCGAGGACGCGGATCTCACCGCGGGCATGAAGCGGTTCCTGCTGCCGGGCGGGGTGGTGGCCTGGGGCAAGACGGGCGCCCGCCCCGGCTACAGCACGGTGATCGGGGGCACCCGCGACCTGTCCCGCACGCTGGTCTACTCGCTCAACTCCACGGACGCGAAGGGGCGGGAGACGAACCCGATAGCCGAGAAGCTGGTGATGGCGGCCTTCAAGAAGTGACGGCGGCCCCCGCCGACGCCGCCGACCCGGGCCCCGCCTCCGGCCCGCCGGCCAGCGCTTCCAACCGCTTGATCATCCGGCGGAGCACCAGCAGGGGGATCACCCCGAACACGCCGAACGACATGTCGATGACGCTCCACCCGAAGGGGATGCCGCGGATCGGTCCGCAGATCAGGGCCAGCGGGATGATTCCGGCGCAGGCGATCATGCCCGCCTCGACGATCCAGATGTTGCGGACCGGGTCCCGGTGGACTCCGTAGAAGAACACCGCGATCACCAGGTGGGCGAAGGCGAGCCAGTCGGTTCCGTAGAGGAGGAAGGGGTAGTCCGCGTCGGCCCGCTCCAGCCCCTCACCGACCCGCCGCAGCCACGCGTGGGACATCAAGGAGTTGGCCCAGTGCAGCTCGCTGACCAGCGGGAAGGCGGTGAGGCCGCTGAGCACCAAGCACACGATGAACAGGGCCAGCCAGGCCTTGATCCGGCGCAGCAGAACGCTTTGTTCGGTCATGGACCGAACAGTACGCCGATTTCTGAACGCGTTCAGCAAAATCTCTGAACATGTTCAGTTCTGTGTCTCAGAGACCGACGATCGCGTTCCATCGCTTCGCGAAGGACTGCCGCTCCGCCGCCGAGATGTCCCGGGCCACGACGAGCCGCTTGCGCATCTCGTCGTCGGGGAAGATCAGCGGGTTCGCGGCCAGTTCGGCGGTGTCCTTGTCGTCGGATCCGGCCAGCACCTCGCGGGCGGCGGGGACCGGGCAGACGTAGTTGACGGAGGCGGCGAGCTCGGCGGCGATCTCGGGCTGGTAGTAGTGGTCGACGAGTGCCTCGGCACTGGCCTTGTGGCGGGCCAGGTTCGGGATGAGCAGGCTCTCGGCCCACAGCTCGGCCCCTTCCTCCGGGACCACGAACTCGATGTCGGGGTTGTCCGCCTGGAGTTGGATGGCGTCGCCGGAGTAGGCCTGACAGGCGAGCACATCGCCCTTGCTGAGGTCCGAGGTGTAGTCGTTCCCCGTGAAGCGGCGGATGTGCTTCTTGCGGACCATCTCCTCCACCTGGTCGCAGATCCGGTGGAAGTCCGACTCGGTCCAGCGCGTGACGTCGACGCCGTTGCCCTGCATCAGCAGGGAGAAGGACTCGTCGAGCCCGGAGAAGAGCGTCACCTTGCCCGCGAGGTCGGGGTGCCAGAGCTCCTTGGTGGACTTGATCTCCCGCCCCAGCGCCTTGCGGTTGTAGGCGATGCCGGTGATCCCGGACTGCCAGGGGACCGTGTGCAGGCGCCCCTGGTCGAAGGCCGGGGAACGCAGCTGCGGGTCCAGGTACTTCGCCACGTTCGGCTGGGCCCCGCGGTTCATGGTCTGGGCCCAGCCGAGCCGGACGAACCGGGCCGCCATCCAGTCGCTGACCACCACCAGGTCGCGGCCGGTCTCCTGGTGGTTCATCAGGGCCGGGCTGACCTTGCCGAAGAACTCGTCGTTGTCGTTGATCTCCTCGGTGTACTTCACCTCGATCCCGGTCCGCTTCGAGAAGGCGTCCAGCGTCGGGCGCCGGGTCTCGTCCTCCTCATCGGTGTCGATGTAGAGCGGCCAGTTCGCGAAGGCCAGGCTCCGGTCGGCACCGGAGCGGTCCGTGCCTTCCCGTCGGCCCTCCGGGACATAGGCGGCGGGCACGCCACAACCGACGAGGCCGGCCAGCAGGCCCGCGGCGCCGAGGCCGCGCAGGGCCGCGCGGCGGGAGAGAGCGAGTTCAGGCATGCGCACAGACTGGGCGAACGCGAAGGGGCGGGCAATAGACATGTTGTCTACTGCCCGCCCCTTGAGCGAACGGCGGTGAACGATGCGCCGACGGGTCGGCGACCGGTCAGCCGTCGAGCGAGGTCATCACGTGCTTGATCCGGGTGTAGTCCTCGAAGCCGTAGGCCGAGAGGTCCTTGCCGTAGCCGGACTTCTTGTACCCGCCGTGCGGCATCTCGGCGACGAGCGGGATGTGGGTGTTGATCCACACGCAGCCGAAGTCCAGGTTCTTGGACATGCGCATCGCGCGGCCGTGGTTCTTGGTCCACACGGAGGAGGCGAGGGCGAACTCGACGCCGTTCGCGTACTCCAGGGCCTGCGACTCGTCCGTGAAGGACTGGACGGTGATGACGGGCCCGAAGACCTCGTTCTGGATGATCTCGTCGTCCTGCTTCAGGCCGGAGACCACGGTCGGGGCGTAGAAGTAGCCCTTCTCGCCGACCCGGTGGCCACCCGCCTCCACCTTGGCGTGCGCGGGCAGGCGCTCGATGAAGCCCGCGACCTGCTTCAGCTGGTTCGGGTTGTTCAGCGGGCCGTAGAGCACGTCCTCGTCGTCCGGCTGACCGGTCTTGGTGTCGGCCGCGTTCTTGGCGAGCGCCGCGACGAACTCGTCGTGGATCGACTCGTGGACGAGGACGCGGGTCGCGGCGGTGCAGTCCTGGCCCGCGTTGAAGAAGCCGGCGACCGCGATGTCCTCGGCGGCCTTGGCGATGTCGGCGTCCTCGAAGACGACGACCGGGGCCTTGCCGCCCAGCTCCAGGTGGACGCGCTTGACGTCCTTGGCGGCGCTCTCGGCGACCTGCATGCCCGCGCGCACCGAACCGGTGATGGAGGCCATCGCCGGGGTGGCGTGCTCGACCATCGCCTTGCCGGTCTCCCGGTCACCGCACACGACGTTGAAGACGCCCTTGGGCAGGATCGAGTCGATGATCTCGGCCATCAGGATCGTGGAGGCCGGGGTGGTGTCCGACGGCTTGAGGACCACGGTGTTGCCCGCCGCGATGGCCGGGGCGAACTTCCACACGGCCATCATCATCGGGTAGTTCCACGGCGCGACCTGCGCGCAGACGCCGACCGGCTCGCGGCGCACGATGGAGGTCATGCCCTCCATGTACTCGCCGGCCGAACGGCCTTCCAGCAGACGGGCGGCGCCCGCGAAGAAGCGGATCTGGTCCACCATCGGCGGCAGCTCCTCGCTGGCCGTGAGGCCCAGCGGCTTGCCGGTGTTCTCGGACTCGGTGGCCACCAGCTCCTCGGCGCGCGCCTCGAAGGCGTCCGCGATCTTCAGGAGGGCCTTCTGGCGCTCGGCGGGGGTGGTGTCGCGCCAGCCCGGGAAAGCCGCGGCGGCGGCGGCCATGGCGGCGTCGACGTCATCCTGCCCGGACAGCGGGGCGCTGGCGTACACCTCGCCGGTGGCGGGGTTGACCACCTCGGTGGTCCGCCCGTCGGCGGCGTCCTTGAACTCCCCGCCGATGTAGTTGCGCAGACGACGCAGTTCGCTGGTCACTACGGCCACTCTCCTGATCACATGTCCAATGGTTGAGACAAAACCCCAGCCTAGCCGCTGCGGAGACGCTTTCGACAGAGCCGGACGCCACGAACTACGAAATCCGCGCAATCGGAGACCCTGAACAACGAATTACATCGGTTACCGCTTGCGGAACAGACGACTCCTCGTGCACAGTGAGGTCGTGGTCAGTCGAAGCGCAGATTCCAGGAACAGACAACCGTCCCCTTCGGTCGATGCTGTGTCCCTGGCGATCATCGAGCAACTGCAAGAGGACGGCCGCCGCCCCTACGCGGCGATCGGCAAGGCCGTCGGCCTCTCCGAAGCCGCCGTGCGCCAGCGCGTGCAGAAGCTCCTCGACCAGGGCGTCATGCAGATCGTGGCCGTCACCGACCCGCTCACCGTGGGCCTGCGGCGTCAGGCGATGGTCGGCATCAACGTCGAGGGAGACCTCGACCCGGTGGCCGACGCGCTGACCGCGATGGCCGAGTGCGAGTACGTGGTGATGACCGCGGGCTCCTTCGACCTGATGGTGGAGATCGTCTGCGAGGACGACGACCACCTGCTCGACACGATCAACAAGAAGATCCGCGCGCTCCCCGGCGTGCGATCAACCGAAAGCTTCGTTTACCTGAAGCTGAAGAAGCAGACCTACATGTGGGGAACCCGATAACCGTGAGCCAGGACCTCTCCAAGACCGCGTACGACCACCTGTGGATGCACTTCACCCGCATGTCGTCCTACGAGAACGCGCCCGTCCCCACCATCGTCCGGGGCGAGGGCACCTACATCTGGGACGACAAGGGCAAGCGCTACCTGGACGGTCTCGCCGGACTGTTCGTGGTCAACGCCGGTCACGGCCGCAAGGAACTGGCCGAGGTCGCCTACAAGCAGGCGCAGGAACTCGCGTTCTTCCCCATCTGGTCGTACGCGCACCCCAAGGCCGTCGAGCTGGCCGAGCGCCTCGCCCACTACGCCCCCGGCGACCTGAACAAGGTCTTCTTCACCACGGGTGGCGGCGAGGCCGTCGAGACCGCGTGGAAGCTCGCCAAGCAGTACTTCAAGCTGCAGGGCAAGCACACCAAGTACAAGGTCATCTCGCGTGCGGTGGCCTACCACGGCACCCCGCAGGGCGCCCTGTCCATCACCGGCCTGCCGGCGCTCAAGGCCCCCTTCGAGCCGCTGGTACCCGGCGCGCACAAGGTGGTCAACACCAACATCTACCGCGCCCCGATCCACGGCGACGACCCGGTGGCCTACGGCCGCTGGTGCGCCGACCAGATCGAGCAGGAGATCCTGTTCGAGGGCGCGGACACCGTCGCCGCCGTCTTCCTGGAGCCGGTGCAGAACGCCGGTGGCTGCTTCCCGCCGCCGCCCGGCTACTTCCAGCGCGTCCGCGAGATCTGCGACCAGTACGACGTACTGCTCGTCTCCGACGAGACGATCTGCGCCTTCGGCCGTCTGGGCACGATGTTCGCCTGTGACAAGTTCGACTACGTGCCGGACATGATCACCTGCGCCAAGGGCATGACCTCGGGCTACTCCCCGATCGGTGCCTGCATCATCTCGGACAAGCTCGCCGAGCCGTTCTACAAGGGTGACAACACCTTCCTGCACGGCTACACCTTCGGTGGCCACCCGGTCTCCTCCGCCGTGGCCCTCGCCAACCTCGACATCTTCGACAAGGAAGGCCTCAACCAGCACGTGCTGGACAACGAGGACGCCTTCTTCTCGACGCTGAAGAAGCTGCACGACCTGCCGATCGTCGGTGACGTCCGCGGCAACGGCTTCTTCTACGGCATCGAGCTCGTCAAGGACAAGAACACCAAGGAGTCCTTCACGGACGAGGAGACGGAGCGCGTGCTCTACGGCTTCCTCTCCAAGGCGC
Source organism: Streptomyces sp. NPDC098789 (assembly GCF_044759975.1). NCBI lineage: Bacteria > Bacillati > Actinomycetota > Actinomycetes > Kitasatosporales > Streptomycetaceae > Streptomyces > Streptomyces sp. NPDC098789. Next base: position 810,555 of record NZ_JBIWAJ010000001.1, on the reverse strand, counting down.
TCTTCGAGAACGGCCTCTACTGCCGCGCCGACGACCGTGGCGACCCGGTCATCCAGCTGGCCCCGCCGCTGATCGCCGACCAGGGCACCTTCGACGAGATCGAAGGAATCCTGCGCTCGGTGCTCACCGAGGCGTGGACCAAGCTCTAGATCGGACCCCGGCACCGCCGGACCCCACGGCCCGGATCCTCCGTTCGAGTGAGAACGAGAGGGTCCGGGCCGTGTGCTGTAGCCAGCCAAGACGTTCATCTCTTTACATCTCATTGCGGCGCCAGTGACCAAGCGGGCTCCGCTTCGTTCCCCCGGACGGAGGTGTACGCCATGGTTGCTCCACCGGACAACGACGTGCTCTGGGCACGCTCTCTGCACTACTCCCACAGCGGATCGCCCGGCCTCATCGGTGTCTCGATCGGCGTCCGCCAGGGTGAGGTCCTCGCCGTCACGGGCCCCCGCGGCAGCGGCAAGACCACGCTGCTGCACTGCCTTGCCGGGCAGCTCGTGCCCGAACAGGGCGAGGTCTGGTTCGACGGCGTCCCCGTGCACACCATGGGGACGTTGGCCCGGGAGCGGCTGCGCCGCGACCGGTTCGGCTGGATCGGCCCCGAGCCCGGGCTGCTGCCGGAGCTGAAGGTCTGGGAGAACGCCGCGCTGCCGCTGCTCCTCGCGGGCGCCCCGCACCGCGTCGCCAAACACGCCGCCTGTGAGTGGCTGGACCGGCTCGACATCGGCGGCTTCGCCCGCAAGCGCCCCGGCGCCCTGACCCGCGCCGAGGCGCAGCGGGTCGCCCTGGCCCGGGCCCTGGTCGGCGACCCCTCGGTGATCTTCGCGGACGAACCGACGGCCCCGCTGCACCGCGCCGAGCAGGCCACCCTGCTCCGCACGCTGACCACCGCCGCCCGCTCGCACGGGATCACCGTGCTGCTGGCCACGCACGACGAGCGGACCGCCGAGGTCGCCGACCGCCGCGTGGCCCTCCTCGACGGCCGCTCGGCGGCGACGGCGGGCGCGGACCCGGGCATGGGCGCGGGCATGGGCGAGGTCCCGAGCGCGGAAGCGGACCCGAGCGGGGACGCGGACAGCGCCGCGACCGGTCCGGGGCTGCCGACGGAAGCGGAGGGTCAGGGCGCGTGCTCGCTCTCCGCCTGACCCGGGGCTCCCGGCCGCTCGTCCAGCTCCGCCGGCTGCTGGTCGCGGCCGCCTCGGCCGGTACCGGTTTCCTGCTGCTGTACGTGCTGGCGGAGGCGCTCGCCGGACCTGCCGGATCGTTCCCCCGGCTGTTGTGGGCGCTCGTCCCGCTCGCCGTGACCGTGCACTTCGCCGTCGCGGTGGCCCGTACCGACCCGGCCACCCGACCCCGCGGGGGAATGGACGCGGCCGGACTGGGGCCCGTACGCCTCGTGCTCGTCGCGGCGATCTCCACCGCCATCGCCTGCACCCTGGGCAGCGCGGTCGCCCTCGCCGCCTTCCTGCACCTGCGCGGGGAGGTCTCCGGGCTGCCCTTCGACGGGGCCGGGGCCTCGCTGCTGCACGCCGACCGGCCGCTGCCGGTGGCCGCCGCCCTCACCCTGCTCGCGCTGGTGCCGATCATCGCCTCGGCCACCGTGGCCCTCGCCCTGCGGCCCGGGGCCCGGGCGCGCCGTGCCCCGCAGGCCGAACTGCCGTGGGGGATCTCACTGACCGCCTGCGGGCTGGCGGTCGAGGCCTACGCGGGCCGCGGCGGCCCCGGGATGCTCACGGGCTGGGCACTCACCGCCGTCGGCCTGTCCCTGGCCGGGCCCGGCCTGGCCTACGCCTGCGGCACCCTCGTCCAGTCGGTGCGCCCCGGCGCCACGCGGCTGCTCGCCGGCCGGATCCTCCAGGAGGAGGCGCCCCGGGTCGGCCGCCCCCTCGGCGTGGTGTGCGCGGTGGCGGCCGGGGGTCTGACCGCCCTGGCCCTGCGCGAGCAGGGCGGACTGCACGTACCGCTGGGGCCGCTGACCGGACCCGCGGCCGCGCTAGTCGGCGCCTGCGCCGCCGCGACCCTGCTGACCACCGCCGTCGAGATCCGCCAGGGCCGCTCACCGGCCCGCGAGGCGCTGCGCGGCCTGGGCGGCGCGGCCGGGGTGCTGCGCGGCGCGGTGGCGCTGCGGGCCGTCGCCCTGCTCGCGGTCTGCGTTCCGCTCAGCTGGGGTGTGGCGCAGCTGACGGTGACCGCCTTGACCCACTGACGCGGACAGCCCTTAGGGTGGGCGAAATGGCTTACCCGGACATCGAGATCGAGACCCTCGCCGAATTCGACCAGGTCGTCGCCCGCGGGGACCTGAGCGGCTACCGCATCCAGTCGGTCAACCTGCTGGAGCGCACCCTCGCCCTGCTGTCGAGCGACACCACCGCGGCCGTCTTCCTGGGCTGCCCCATGGAGCCGGACGCGGCCGCGAAGGTGCGCGCGGACGGGGCGCTGGTCTTCCCGCCGGTGCCCGACCTGCCGTTCAACCCCTACCGGGGGCTGCTCTACACCCCACAGGAGCTCTTCGCCTCGCTGTCCGCCGGGTACGAGGCCACCCCGGACGCCGAGGCGTACTCCTGGTTCCAGGAGACGAAGGCCGACGGCGACGTCTTCTCCTCCATGCTGCGGTCCATCCACGACGACGCCATCTCGGACGCCCTGGACGAGCACCTCGCGGGCGCGCGGGTGGTGGGCGTCATGGGCGGGCACGCCATGGCCCGCGGCGGCCCGGCCTACGCGGGCGCGGCCCGACTGGGCCGGAGCCTGGCCCGGACCGGGCTGACCGTGGCCACCGGCGGCGGCCCCGGCGCGATGGAGGCGGCGAACCTCGGTGCGTACCTGGCCCCGGCCGCGGACGACGCGCTCACGGAGGCCCTGAAGATGCTGGCCGAGGCGCCGTCGTTCGCCCCGTCGGTCTCCGAGTGGGCACGGGCCGCCTTCGCCGTGCGGGAGCGCTGGCCCGACGGGGGCGACTCGGTGGGCATCCCGACCTGGTTCTACGGCCACGAGCCGCCGAACGCCTTCGCGGGCCACATCGCGAAGTACTTCGCGAACGCCGTCCGCGAGGACGGGCTCCTCGCCCGGTCCAACGCGGGCGTGGTCTTCCTGCCGGGCGCGGCGGGGACCGTCCAGGAGATCTTCGACAGCGCCACCCCGAACTACTACGGGTCGCGCGGCGAGCCCGCCCCGATGATCCTGGTCGACCGGGAGCACTGGACCGAGCGGCTCCCGGCGTGGCCACTGCTCCAGGCCCTGGCGGCGGGCCGGCCGATGGAGTCCCGGATCGCCCTGGTCGACTCCGTCGACGAGGTTCCGGCGACACTCGCGTCATTCGTTTAGGGGTACGAGGCAACTTCCGGGGCCGATAGGCCGTCTGGCATAGGTAATAGATACGTAAAAACCTGCCAGACGTGAACGGAGCCCTCTGTGCTCATAGGCCTGCTGACCGCTGTCGCGGCTTCCATCTGCTACGGCACGGGATCCGTCCTACAAGCCGTGGGCTCCCGCAAGGCGGCCCGGAGTTCCGATGCGGGCGCGGGGGTCACCCAGCACGGGGGCCCGAACCTCGCCTCCACCGCGAAAGCGGCGATGACCTGGGAGTTCATCGTCGGCACCATCCTGGACTTCGTGGGGTTCGGGCTCGGTGCGCTGGCCGCCCGGCTGCTGCCGCTGTTCCTTTCCCAGACGGTCATCAGCGCCAACCTGGTGGTCACCGCCGTGCTGAGCGTGAAGATGCTCGGCATCCGACTGACCCGCAAGGAGTGGACCTCGATCGGTGTCGTCTGCAGCGCGCTGGTGCTGCTGGCGACGGCCGCGGGCCACGAGGGCGGACACCACGCCGCCGCCGCGACGCACTGGTGGCTGCTGGCGGTGACCGTGCTGATCATCGGCGGCGGCACGGTGGCCGTGCGGTTCCTCGGCGGGCGGGCGGCGATCCTGGCGGGTCTGCTGTCCGGCCTGGCGTTCGGTGCGCTGGGCGTGGGCGTGCGCATCCTGGACGGCGTCGAGCCGTTCTCGCTCGGTGCGCTGCTGGCGGACCCGGCCTTTTACGCGATCTTCCTCGCCGGGACCGGCGGCATGTACCTGCACACCGTGGCCCTGCAGATCGGCTCGGTGAACGGTGCGACGGCGGCGCTGGTCGTGGGCGAGACGGTGCTGCCGGGGGCCATCGGCGTCCTGTGGCTCGGGGACGCGTCCCGGCCGGGGCTGGCGTGGTTGGCCGTACTGGGCTTCGTCCTGGCCGTGGCGGGTGCGGTGGCGGTGGCCTGGTTCGGCAACCACGAGGGCGCCGACCCCGAAGCCGCGCCCAGCACCAGGACGGACCCCCCGGTCCCGGTCCCCTGACGACCCCCACCCCGGGCCCCGGGCCACTCTCCCCGCCGTGGTCCGGCCCGGGCCGGTCTCGGCACCCCCGAAGCCCGGCCGCGCCCCGGCCCGGGCCGGTCTGGCCATCACCGTGGTCCGGGCCTCACCCCGGCCCGGGCCGGTCTGGCCATCACCGTGGTCCGGGCCTCGCCCCGGCCCGGGCCGGTCTCGCCTCCGGCGGGCCCTCAAACGCCGGGCAGGCTGGATGTGCCCTCAGGGCACTCCAGGCCAGCCCGGGGTACCTCCCAGCGGTAGCCCGGGGGACCCCACCCAACGCAGCCGAAGGCAAACCCAGCCCCGCCGGCGATTGAGGCGCATCCAGCCCCGCCGGGGTTCGAGGCACGGACGGCCCGCGCGGGCCGATCCCGCCCACGCCATTCCAGCCCCGCCGGCGTTTGAGGCGCCGCCGGAGGCACACGCGGCCCGCACGGGCCCACCGAGCCCAGGGATCCAGCCTCGGGCGGGCCCTCAAACGCCGGGCGGGCTGATTTTGCCCCGCCCAGCGGCCAGCGCCGGAGGCAGGGGGCCTACTCCGGGGGGAGGACGACCACCTCGGACGGGGTGAAGGTGACCGCGACCCGGTCCCCCGGCCCCGGCGCCCCCGCCCACCCGCACTCGGCCTCCAGCACCGGCCCCGAAGCCGCCCGCAGCCGCAACGCCACGTGCGTCCCCCGGAACGTCCGCGCCTCCACCACGCACCCCAGCCCGGAGGCCCCCGGCACCACCCCCGCCGACCGCACCAGCACCCGGCACGGCCCCTGCGGGGACCCCTCCGGCACCGGGATCCGGCCCCAGACGGTCTGCGCCACGCCCCCCGAGACCTCCGCCGGAACCACGTTCTCGAAGCCGAGGAACCGCGCCACGAACTCCGACGCGGGCCGCTGCCAGACCTCCAGCGGGGTCCCGACCTGGGCGATCCGCCCCGCCCGCATGACCACCACCCGGTCGGCGAGCGCGAACGCCTCGCCCTGGTCGTGCGTCACGGCGAGCACGGTCGTACCGAGCCGGGAGAACAGCTCCCGCAGCTCGACGACGAGTCGCTCCCGCAGCCCCCGGTCCAGCTGCCCCAGCGGCTCGTCGAGCATCAGCAGCCGCGGCGACGGAGCCAGCGCCCGGGCCAGCGCCACCCGCTGCTGTTCGCCGCCGGAGAGGGAGGCCACCGCCCGGCGCTGCGCCCCCGGCAGGCCGACCAGCTCCAGCAGCTCCGCCACCCGGGCCTCGTACGACGTCCGTGCCGCGCCCTGCATCCGCAGGCCGAAGGCCACGTTCCCGCCGACGTCGCGGTGCGGGAAGAGCTGGTGGTCCTGGAACATCAGGCCCACCCCGCGCCGGTGCACCGGCACCCCGCGCTGGTCGGCCCCGCCGAGGCGCACCCGCCCGGCCGCGGTCGCCTGGAGTCCGGCGACCACCCGCAGCAGCGTGGACTTCCCGCTGCCGCTCGGCCCGAGCACGCACACGGTCTCGTGCTCGGCGACCGCCAGGTCCACGGCGTCCACGACCGCGCGCTCGCCGAAGCGCACCGACACTCCGCTCAGTTCCAGCAGGGTCATCAGAACTCTCCGGAGGTCTTGTCGGGGCGCAGCCGCTCCAGCACCAGCAAGGACGCCGCGCACACCAGCATCAGGATCGTGCTCAGGGCCATCGCCTGCCCGTAGTTCATCTCGCCCGCGCGCCCCAGCAGCCGGGCCACGGCCACGGGCAGCGTCGGGTGGTCGGGCCGGGCGATGAAGACGGTCGCCCCGAACTCGCCGAGCGAGACCGCGAAGGCGAAGCCGGCGGCGATCAGCAGCGCCCGCCGCACCAGCGGCAGGTCCACCTCCCGCCAGGCCCGCAGCGGCGAGGCCCCCAGCACCGCCGCGGCCTCGCGCAGCCGGCCGTCCACCGCGCGCAGTACGGGCAGCATGGTCCGTACAACGAAGGGGACGCCGACCAGCGCCTGGGCCAGCGGCACCAGGATCCACGAGGTGCGCAGGTCCAGCGGCGGCTCGTCCAGGGTGATCAGGAAGCCGAATCCGACCGTCACGGCCGATACGCCCAGCGGAACCATCAACAGCGCGTCGAACCCGCGCACGAAGCGGCCCCCGCGCCGGGTGAGCGCCGCTGCCGCGAGCCCCCCGACGACCAGGGCGATGGCGGTGGCGGCCAGGGCGTACTGGAGGGAGTTCCAGATCGCCTCCAGCGGCGGCACCAGGAAGGTCCCGCCGCCGGCGCCCGCCTCTTGCAGGGCCCGGTAGTAGCGGAAGCCGTAGCCCCCGGGCGTGTCGAAGGACCGTTCGACCAGGACCCCGAGCGGCAGCACGATCAGCAGGGCGACCGTCAGCAGGACCGCGCCGAGCAGCAGCCGCTGCCCGATGCCGCGCGGCCGCTGCGCCGTCCCGGCGGGATCGACCAGCCGCAGCGCGGTCTCCCGCTTGCGCACGGTCCAGGCGTGCACGCCGAGGATCGCGCCGACGGCCACGAACTGCACCATCGTGAGGACGGCGGCGGTCGGCAGGTCGAGGAGCTGTGCGGTCTGCCGGTAGACCTCCACCTCCAGGGTGGAGTACGCCGGTCCGCCGAGGATCTGCACGACGCCGAAGGAGGTGAAGGTGAACAGGAAGACCATCAGGGCGGCCGCGGCGACGGCCGGGCCGAGCGCCGGCAGGGTCAACCGGCGCCAGGCGGCGAACCGCCCCGCCCCGAGCACCCGGGCGGCCTCCTCCTGGCGCGGGTCGAGCTGCGCCCAGAGGCCGCCGACCGTGCGGACGACCACGGCGTAGTTGAAGAAGACGTGGGCGAGCAGGATCGCCCAGACGGTGGTGTCCAGCCGTACGCCCCACAGCTCGTCCAGCATCCCGCCGCGTCCGACCAGGGCCAGGAAGGCGGTGCCGACGACCACGGTGGGCAGCACGAAGGGAACGGTGACGACCGCCCGCAGCAGCTGCTTGCCGGGGAACTCGAAGCGGGCGAAGGCGTACGCACCGGGCAGCGCGATCAGCAGGGTCAGCGCGGTCGAGGCCAGCGCCTGCCAGGTGGTGAACCAGAGCACGTCGGCGATGTCGGGCCGGGCGAGGACCTCGCCGATCCGGCCGAACTGCCAGCCGTCGTCGCTCTGCAGCCCGCGGCCGACGATCGCGGCGACCGGGTAGGCGAAGAACAGGCCGAAGAAGGCGAGGGGCAGGGCCATCAGGGCGAGCCGCACCGCGACCGCCCGACGCCCCTCGGCGCCCGGCGGCGGCCCGACCGGACCGGACCCGGAGTCGGGCGCGGCGCCCCCCGGCGCCGCGCCCGACTCCTTCGCGCCGCTTACTTCACGACGAGCGAGGACCATGCCTTGACCCACTGCTCACGGTTCTTGGCGATGGCGTCGGGCGCGACCGTCTCCGGCTTCTCGACGACCACGCCGTGCTTCGTGAAGAGCTCCGGCAGCTTCGCGTCCTTGACCACCGGGTTCACGAACATCTGGAGCGGCATGTCCTCCTGGAACTTCTTGCTCACCAGGAAGTCGATCAGGGCCTTGCCGCCCGCCTCGTTCTTCGCTCCCTTGAGCAGGCCCGCGAACTCGACCTGACGGAAGCAGGTGCCGGTGGCGACCCCGGTGGGGGCCTCGGCCGGCTGCGGCTCGGCGTACAGCACCTCGACCGGCGGGCTGGACGCGTAGGAGACGACCAGCGGGCGGTCACCCTTCGCCTTCTTGCCACCGGCGGAGCCGGAGAACCGCTCGTTGTACGCGGCCTCCCACGAGTCGACGACCTCGACGCCGTTCGCCTTGAGCTTGGTCCAGTAGTCCTTCCAGCCGTCGTCGCCGTACTTGCCGACGGAGGCCAGGAGGAAACCGAGGCCGGGCGAGGAGGTCGCCGCGTTCTCGGTGACCAGCAGGTTCTTGTACTCCGGCTTGATCAGGTCGTCCAGCGTCTGCGGCGGGGCGAGCTTCTTGTCGGCGAAGTACGCCTTGTCGTAGTTGACGCAGATGTCGCCGGAGTCGACCGGGGTGACCCGGTGCTCCTTGTCGAGCTGGTACTGGGCGCCGACCCCGGCCAGGCCCTTGGCCTCGTACGGGGTGAAGATGCCGCTGTCGAGACCGCGCGAGAGCAGGGTGTTGTCGATGCCGAAGAAGACGTCGCCGCGCGGCGAGCCCTTGGTCAGGATCTCCTGGTTGAGGGCGGCGCCCGCGTCGCCGCTCTTGAGCACCTTGACGGTGTAGCCGCTCTGCTGCTCGAACTCCTTCAGGACCGCCGGGGTCACGTTGAAGGAGTCGTGGCTGACGAGGGTGATCGTCTTCGGTGCGGCGGACGGCTTGTCCTCGCCGCCGCACGCGGCGAGGGTGCTCACGCCCAGCGCGACGACGAGCGCGCTGCCCGCGATCTTCTTGGTGGTGCTCATTGAATGCTTCCTCCTGGGATGTCCAGGAGAAGACGCGGCCCTGCCCGGCGCCTCGCGTCACGTGGACGCGAGAGCGGTCGCCGGGCAGGGCGCAACAGCTTGAGTGGTGACCGAACTTCCTACCCGGAATGACCCGGGCGAGGTTCAGAGGGTCTGCGGTGACGGTTACCGCACTCTCAGCGCTGTGGCGCTCCCCTGTCGGAATATGCAGTTGGTTTCGGCCACAGGGTACCCCGCGGCCCCACTCCAGGAAGAAATCCGGAACCCGGCGCCGTGCTGCTAGCGCTCCGAAGCGGCGAGCTGGCCGCAGGCGCCGTCGATCTCCTGACCGCGCGTGTCCCGGACGGTGACCGGCACGCCGTGGTTCGCGATGGCCTGGACGAAGGCCCGCTCGTCCTCGGGGCGCGAGGCGGTCCACTTGGAGCCCGGGGTCGGGTTCAGCGGGATCAGGTTGACGTGCACGCGCTTGCCCTTGAGCAGCCGGCCCAGCCGGTCGCCGCGCCAGGCCTGGTCGTTGATGTCACGGATCAACGCGTACTCGATGGAGATCCGGCGGCCGGACTTGTCGGCGTACTCCCAGGCCGCGTCCAGCACCTCGCGCACGTTCCAGCGGGTGTTCACCGGTACCAGGGTGTCGCGCAGCTCATCGTCGGGCGCGTGCAGCGAGACGGCCAGCCGGCACTTGAAGCCCTCGTCGGCGAAGCGCAGCATGGCCGGAACCAGGCCGACGGTGGAGACCGTGATGCCGCGCTGCGACAGGCCGAGGCCGTCGGGCTCCGGGTCGGTCAGCCGGCGGATGGCGCCGACCACGCGGTTGTAGTTGGCCAGCGGCTCGCCCATGCCCATGAAGACGATGTTCGACAGGCGCGCCGGGCCGCCGGGCACCTCGCCGTCGCGCAGGGCGCGCATGCCGTCGACGATCTGGTGCACGATCTCCGCGGTGGAGAGGTTGCGGTCCAGCCCCGCCTGGCCGGTGGCGCAGAACGGGCAGTTCATGCCGCAGCCCGCCTGCGAGGAGATGCACATGGTGACCCGCTCGGGGTAGCGCATCAGGACGGACTCGACCAGCGTGCCGTCGTGCAGCTTCCACAGCGTCTTGCGGGTGGTGTCGTCGTCGCACGAGATGTGCCGGATGACCGACATCAGGTCGGGGAGCAGCTCCTCGCGGAGCTTCTCGCGGGAGGCCGCGGGAATGTCCGTCCACTGCGCCGGGTCGTGGTTGTACCGGGCGAAGTAGTGCTGCGACAGCTGCTTGGCCCGGAACGGCTTCTCGCCGATCGCGGCCACGGCCTCGCGCCGTTCCTCGGGGGTGAGGTCGGCCAGGTGCCTCGGGGGCTTCTTGACTCCACGAGGGGCGACGAAAGTGAGCTCTCCCGGGACAGGACGGGGGGCCATGACTGGTACTCCTCAAATCTGACGAACCCGGGCGATCTCCGCGCGTGAGCGGAGTCAGTGTGAATGGCGCGCCCGGTGCCCGGAGAGCTCACGGGGCCATCCCCGCAGAAACGGGGAAAGCGCGCCACTCATCCGCGACGCGCTTTCCAGGATAACCCGGACGGGTCAGCCGGTGCCGACGAACGCCGCCAGCAGCAGCCACACCACGGGCGCGGTCGGCAGCAGCGAGTCCAGCCGGTCCATGATCCCGCCGTGCCCCGGCAGCAGCGTGCCCATGTCCTTGATGCCGAGGTCCCGCTTGATCATCGACTCGCCGAGGTCGCCCAGCGTGGCGCTGACCGCGACCGTCAGACCCAGCAGCAGACCCTGCCACCAAGCGCCGCCGTCGATCAGGAACTCCATGCACAGCGCACCGGCGACCATCGCGAAGGCCACCGCTCCGAAGAGCCCCTCGCGGGTCTTCCCGGGGCTGATGCGCGGGGCCAGCTTGTGCTTGCCGAAGCGCCAGCCGACCGCGTACGCCCCGGTGTCGCTGACCACCGTCAGGAGCAGGAAGGTGACCACGCGCTGCGGCCCGTCGTCCGCGGTGAGGAGCATCGCGACGAAGGTGGCCAGGAAGGGGACGTAGAAGGCGGCGAAGACCCCCGCCGTGACGTCTTTGAGGTAGTCCTCGGGGGGTTCGGTCATCCGCCACACGAGCACCGCGAGCGCGGTGAGCGCCATCGCGACCCAGGCGCCCTCGGCCCCCCGGACGTATCCGGCGATGACCATGGCCGCGCCACCGACCGCGAGCGGGACCAGCGGGGCCTTGATGCCCTTCTGCTCCTGGAGGCGGGAGGTCAGCTCCCACAGCCCCACGACGACCGCGACGACGACGACGCCGACGAACACCGCCTTGACGATGAACAGCGAGGCGAAGATCACCGCGCCGAGGCCGATGCCGACCCCTATGGCGGCGCGCAGGTCACGCCCGGCCCGCTTCTTCTGCGGGGGCTGCGAGGCGTCCTGCGGGGCCTGCGAAGGTGGGGTGGACATGGGCTCCTGCGGCGGCGTCTCGGCGCGGAACTGGGGGCCGCCCGCATCGGCGGCCCCCGGATCGCGTGCTTCCCGGTCGTCGAAGTCACGGCCGGCGGCATCGGGAACGATGGGCATGGGCCGAGTGTGCGTGCCCACCTGCGCATCGTATGCGGGACCCGCCGGAACCGGCTCCGCCCGCCAGGGAGAGTCGTTCATCAGACTTCGAGCAGCTCGGCTTCCTTGTGCTTCAGCAGCTCGTCGACCTGCGCGACGTACTTCGCGGTGGCGTCGTCGAGCTCCTTCTCCGCGCGGCGCACGTCGTCCTCGCCGGCCTCCTTGTCCTTCACCATCTTGTCGAGGGTGTCCTTCGCCTTGCGGCGGATGGAACGGATGGAGATCTTGGAGTCCTCGGCCTTGGTCTTGGCGACCTTGATGTACTCCTTGCGGCGCTCCCCCGTCAGCTCGGGGAAGGTGACGCGGATGATGCGGCCGTCGTTGCTCGGGTTGACGCCGAGGTCGGAGTCCCGGATGGCCTGCTCGATGTTCTTCAGGGCCGACGCGTCGAACGGCGTCACGATGGCCATGCGCGGCTCGGGAACCGCGAAGGAGGCGAGCTGGTTGATCGGCGTGACCGCGCCGTAGTACTCGGCCACGATCTTGTTGAACATCGCCGGGTGCGCACGGCCGGTCCGGATCGCCGCGAAGTCTTCCTTGGCGACGACGACGGCCTTCTCCATCTTCTCCTCGGCCTCGAGGAGGGTTTCTTCGATCACCACGTGCTCCTGCATGTCTTGAATGGATGGTTCAGGCTGGCGGGCCGGCCGGGCGCCGGTCGCCCGTGTCAGGCCCGGGTGCTCTGGTCGCTGACGAGCGTGCCGATCTTCTCACCCTTGACCGCGCGGGCGATATTGCCCTCGGCGAGCAGTTCGAAGACCAGGATCGGCAGCTTGTTGTCGCGGCACAGCGTGATGGCCGTGGCGTCGGCGACCTTGAGGTCGCGGGACAGCACCTCGCTGTACTCCAGCGCGTCGAACTTCACCGCGTCCGGGTTCTTCTTCGGGTCGGAGTCGTAGACCCCGTCCACGCCGTTCTTGCCCATCAGCAGGGCCTCGGCGTCGATCTCCAGGGCGCGCTGGGCGGCCGTGGTGTCGGTGGAGAAGTACGGCATGCCCATGCCCGCGCCGAAGATGACGACGCGCCCCTTCTCCAGGTGGCGCACGGCGCGCAGCGGGATGTAGGGCTCCGCGACCTGGCCCATGGTGATGGCGGTCTGGACGCGGGAGTCGATGCCCTCCTTCTCCAGGAAGTCCTGGAGGGCGAGGCAGTTCATGACCGTGCCCAGCATGCCCATGTAGTCGGACCGGGCCCGGTCCATGCCGCGCTGCTGGAGCTCGGCACCGCGGAAGAAGTTGCCGCCGCCGATGACGACCGCGATCTCGGCGCCGTCGCGGACTACGGCCGCGATCTCGCGGGCGATGGCGTGCACGACGTCGGGGTCGACGCCCAGGCCGCCGCCGCCGGAGAAGGCTTCGCCGGACAGCTTCAGCATGAAGCGGCGACCCTTCTTGTCCTGGTCGCTCTTGTCGTCGGAAGCGGTGTGGGGGTCCACGCCCTGATTCATGGAGATCTCCTCGTGCACATACGAAGGAGGCCATTGCCGGTGGGTCCTTGCGGTTCCCTCTACGGCAATGGCCTCCTCGTCAGATCTGCGGTCGTCCGGCGCGAACGCGGACGACTGCTTCAGACCCTACCGGGGTCCGGTGTCCGTCGCGTACGGACGGACTCAGATGCCGACCTTGATGCGCGCGAAGCGCACCAGGGTGACACCGGCCTCGTCCAGAATCTTCTGGACGGACTTCTTGGCGTCCAGGGCGTAGGCCTGGCCGAGCAGGGTGTTGTCGCGGACGAAGCCCTTGACGCGACCCTCGACGATCTTCGGAAGGGCAGCCTCGGGCTTGCCCTCCGCGCGGGTGACCTCTTCGGCGACGCGACGCTCGGACTCGAGGAGCTCGGCCGGGATCTCGTCCTCGGCCAGCCACTTCGGCGCGAACGCGGCGATGTGCTGCGCGACGCCGCGGGCGACCTCGGCGTTGGCCTTGTCCAGCTCGACCAGGACGCCGATCTGGAACGGCAGGTCGGGCATGGTGCGGTGCATGTACGCCGAGACGTAACCGCCGGTGAACTGCGCGAAGCGGTCCAGGACGATCTTCTCGCCAAGGTTGGCGTTGGCCTCGTCCACGAACGCCTGGACCGTCTTGCCGGCCTCGATCTCGGACGCGAGCAGCGCCTCGAGGTCGGCCGGGGTGGTCTTGGCGATGTGGGCGGCCAGCTGGTCGGTGACGGCCTGGAACTTGTCGCCCTTGGCGACGAAGTCCGTCTCGCACTTCAGCTCGACGATGACACCGGAGGTGTTGTCGTCGGCGATGAGCGAGGCGACGGCACCGTTCTCGGCAGAACGGCCTTCGCGCTTGGCGACGCCCTTCTGACCCTTGATGCGGAGCGCCTCGATGGCCTTGTCGACGTCGCCGTCGGACTCGACCAGCGCGTTCTTGCAGTCCAACATGCCGACGCCGGTGAGCTCGCGGAGCTTCTTGACGTCAGCGGCGGTGTAGTTCGCCATGAGTCTGTGATTCTCTCTCGAAGTCGTAGATCTACGGGTGAACGGCGGAGGAGCGCGCTTGTGGCGCGGCTCCCCCGCCGTCATCGTCCGTGCTGCGAGTGCCCGGCGCATGAACGCCGGGCGCTCTCAGTGGGTCAGGCCTGCTCGGCGTCGGCGGCCGGAGCCTCGACGACGGCCTCGGCGGCCGGAGCCTCGACCTCGGCGGCCGGGGTCTCGACGACCTCGGCGGCCTCGGCGACCGGAGCCTCGGCAGCGGCCTCGGCCGGAGCCTCAGCAGCGTCGTCGGCCTTCTTGTCGCCCTCGAGCAGGTCGCGCTCCCACTCGGCGAGCGGCTCGGCGACGGCCTTCTCGCCCGGCTTCGAGTCACCGGTGGCGGCACCGGAACGGGCGATGAGGCCCTCGGCGACGGCGTCGGCGATCACGCGGGTGAGCAGGGTGACGGAGCGGATCGCGTCGTCGTTGCCCGGGATCTTGTAGTCGACCTCGTCGGGGTCACAGTTGGTGTCGAGGATCGCGACGACCGGGATGTGGAGCTTGCGCGCCTCACCGACGGCGATGTGCTCCTTCTTGGTGTCGACGATCCAGACGGCGCTGGGAACCTTCGACATCTCGCGGATGCCGCCGAGGGTCTTCTCCAGCTTGGTCTTCTCGCGCGAGAGCACGAGGAGCTCCTTCTTGGTGAGACCCGAGGCCGCGACGTCCTCGAAGTCGATCGCCTCAAGCTCCTTCAGACGCTGGAGGCGCTTGTAGACGGTGGAGAAGTTGGTGAGCATGCCACCGAGCCACCGCTGGTTGACGTACGGCATGCCGACGCGCGTCGCCTGCTCGGCGATGGCTTCCTGCGCCTGCTTCTTGGTACCGACGAACATGATGGAACCGCCGTGGGCGACGGTCTCCTTCACGAACTCGTAGGCGCGGTCGATGTACGACAGCGACTGCAGCAGGTCGATGATGTAGATGCCGTTGCGCTCCGTGAAGATGAAGCGCTTCATCTTCGGGTTCCAACGACGGGTCTGGTGACCGAAGTGGACGCCGCTTTCCAGCAGCTCCCGCATCGTGACGACGGCCATGGCCATCTCCTTGTTTTCTCGGTTTGGTTCCTGACGTCCCACCGCGCCCTGCCCCCGTGGAGGGGACCGAGAGACGCTGCCACGCGGCCTGAGAGGCCGGTGCTGGGGCGTGCGAAGTCGACCCGGTGACCCGGATCGCCACCAGAAGTGTACGGGACCCGGCGGTATGCCGGGTGACGGCGATGTCCACATCGAACGGTCCGTCCACAGGCCGCGACGGAGCGTGTCCCCGGCGCGGGACGGTGGGGGCATGAAGACCCTGAACCTGGTGCTGGCGGCCCTGCTGGCGGCCCCGGCGGCGGCGCTCGCCCCGGCGTCCGCGCCCGCTCTCGCGCGTGCCGCTGCCGCTGCTCCCGTTCCCGCTCCAGTTCCCGCTCCCGGCGGGGCCGGCGGCCGCCCGCTGCCCGCCCCGCTGCACGTGGCGCGCTGGTGGGACCCGCCGCCCACCCCGTACGCGGCGGGCCACCGGGGCGTGGACCTGATCGCACCGGTGGGTACGCGGGTCCGGGCGGTGGGTACCGGCCGGGTGCACTACGCCGGACGGGTGGCGGGACGCGGCGTGCTCTCGCTGACCCTGCCGGGGGGCCTGCGCACCACGTACGAGCCGGTGCGCCCCCTCGTCGCCGAGGGCGACCAGGTGCGTGCCGGGCTCGTGGTCGCGGCCCT
This sequence comes from Streptomyces sp. NPDC098789, assembly GCF_044759975.1. NCBI lineage: Bacteria > Bacillati > Actinomycetota > Actinomycetes > Kitasatosporales > Streptomycetaceae > Streptomyces > Streptomyces sp. NPDC098789. The sequence goes on along the minus strand of NZ_JBIWAJ010000001.1, from coordinate 795,075 downwards.
CGAAGCGGGCGGTCACTGCGCGGCCCCGTGCCTGCACTGGGGCCTGTTGGCGGGCGAGACGTACCTCAACCCGCTGCTCCTGCTCCCGCGCCCGAGCCCCCGACTGCTACCGCGGGCCCCCTGAGGGCGCGCCGCGCGGCGTCAGCCCCGGACGCCCCGGAGCGCCATCGAGACGGCGGTCTCGGTCACCTCGGCCGGGTCCTCGCCGGCCCCCAGCTCGATCCGGCGCACGGCGGCGTCGACGACCCCTTGCAACAGCATCGCGGCCAGTCGCGGCTGCTCCTGGCCCAGGGCGGCCAGCGCCTCGACGATCATCGCGATCAGGCCCCCGTGCGCGGCGCGGATCTTCTCGCGCGCACCGGCGTCCAGCTCGCTGGCGGAGATCGCGACCACGGCGCGGTGGCGCTGGTCGCCCACCAGGCCCAGCTGGCTGCGGACGTACGCCTCGATCTTGGCCTCCGGAGTGGCGGCCCGCTCCATCGCGGCCTCGATCTCGGCGGCCCAGACGGGGAAGTCCACGACGCACAGCTCTTCGACCACGGCCGCGCGGGAGCGGAAGTACTCGTAGACGGAGGACCGGGCGAGACCGGTCCGTTCGGCGAGGGCGGGGAAGCTCAACGCTTCCGTCCCGCCTTCGGACAGCAGGGAGCGCGCGGCGTCCAGCAGGGCGCCTCGCTGCATCGTCCGGTGCTCGGCCACGGAGGCCGCTCGAATCCTGGGCACGCGCCCACTCTACGGAGGTACCGGGGACTCAGCGCCCCACATCCGCCAGCTTGGCCCGCAGCTGGAGGACCGACTTGGTGTGGATCTGGCTGACCCGGCTCTCGGTGACCCCGAGGACGTGACCGATCTCGGCCAAGGTGAGCCCCTCGTAGTAGTAGAGGGTCACCACCGTCTTCTCCCGGTCGGGGAGCGTGTTGATCGCCCGCGCGAGCAACCGGCGCAGCTCGCGGTCCTCGGCCACGGCCACCGGGTTGTCGGCGGCGGTGTCCTCCAAGGTGTCCATCAGCGAGAGGCGGTCGCCCTCGCCGCCCACGTGCAGCAACTCTTCCAGGGCGACCACGTTGGCCAGCGACAACTGGCTGAAGACCGCGTGCAGTTCCTCCAGCGCGACGCCCATCTCGTCGGCCACCTCGGTCTCGGTGGGCGTGCGCCGCAACTGGGCTTCGAGCGTGGCGTAGGCCCGCTCGACGGCCCGCGCCTTCTGCCGCACCGAGCGCGGGATCCAGTCCAGGGCGCGCAGTTCGTCGATCATCGCGCCCCGGATCCGGGTGATCGCGTACGTCTCGAACTTGATGGAGCGCTCGATGTCGAACTTCTCGATGGCGTCGATCAGCCCGAAGACCCCGGAGGAGACGAAGTCGGCCTGCTCCACATTGGGCGGCAGGCCCACGCTGACGCGGCCGGCCACGTACTTGACGAGCGGCGAGTAGTGCAGGATCAGCTGTTCCCGCAGACGCTCGTCCCCCGATTCCTTGTACGAGCGCCAGAGCACGTCCAGGGACGAGGGCGCGGTGGTCCGCACGCTGCCGCGGGCAGCGGGGGGCACCGCAGCGCGGTCAGACCCTGAGGTGTGCTGGGGCATGCTTCGCCTTTGCCGGAGCCGGAATCCTTGGGAGCGTAGCGTGACGAAAGTGTCGCGGTGCGCGAAGAGTACGGGATCGCGCGGGGCCGTCGGGGCCTCCTGCCTCGCACGGGAGGCCCGGGACCGGCGCCTCGCGCGGGGTCCCGGCGGCTGCCATCGGGAAGACCGCTTCTCTCATCGGCTTCACTCTTTCACCGGAACGCCCCAGGTCAATGACCGCCTCGCCGGACGCCACCGGTTTGAGTGGCTCTCCCATGTGTTTGCCTGCTCAACTGCCAGTCATCGCCCTGCCGTTCGACGAACCCCAGAGAGTGAAGTTCGTACAGTCTGCCGATGACTTCATCGGTGCCGCCGCCCACGGCCCGGGCGAGGTCCGCCGCCCGCACGGGCCGTCCGGCGGGGAGCTCTTCCAACACCCGTGCGGTGTCCGGGTGCAGCAGGTCCCGGGCGAGCACCGGTCCGCGCCGCTCGGGGGCCAGCTCCCCGATGGCGCCGACCAGTTCGATGACCTCGGCGGCGTCCGTGACCAGTACCCCTTCGCCGCGCAGCAGTTCGTGCACGCCGCCCGAGAGCCCGCTGGTGGCGGGCCCGGGGACGCCCATGATGAAGCGACCCAGCCCGTGCGCCCGCCGGGCGGTGACGAGGGACCCGCTGCGATGGGCGGCCTCGACGACCACGGTCCCCCGCGTCAACGCCGCGATGACCCGGTTGCGCTGGACGAAGCGGCTGGGCGTGGGATGGCTGCCGGGCGGGAGTTCACCGATCACCAGCCCCTGCGCGGCGATCCGGCCCAGCAGTCCGGCATGTCCGCGCGGGTAGGCGACGTCCACCCCGCAGGCCAGTACCGCCGCCGTGGCCCCGCCCGCGGCGAGCGCCCCCCTGTGGGCCGCCCCGTCGATCCCGTACGCCGCCCCGGACACCACCACCCAGCCCCGCTCGGCCAGCCCGGCCGCCAGACCCTGCGCCATGTGCGCGCCGTACGGGGTGCAGGCGCGGGCGCCGACCACCGCGACCGAGCGCAGGGCCCAGGTGCGCAGGTCGGGCAGGCCGCGCAGCCACAGCCCCACCGGCCGGGCGTCGCCGAGGTCGTCGAGCTGCGAGGGCCACTGGGGCGAGCCCGGGCAGACGAACCGGGCGCCGACCGCCGCCGCGGCGGCCAGGTCCCGGTCGGGATCAGCGGCCGATGCCCGCCTGCGGTACCCGTCGAGCCGGCGCCCATCCGGCCCGGCCAGGCCCTCGGGTCCCGGGCCGGGCGCGGTCAGCTCCCGCAGCAGCGCGACCGCGCCCCGCTCCCGCAGCAGCCGGCCGGCCCGCTCGTCCCCGGGCTCCAGCACCCGGGTGAGCGCGGCCCGGGCCCGCCGCTCCTCCTCCGGGGCCGGCGCTTCCGGGGTCATGACCCGCATCCCTCGGGGAGCGGGACACCGCGGGCGATGCCGGTGCGCAGTTCCAGGGCGACCGCCACGTCCCGGGCGTCGGGGCGGTCCTTCTCGGCCAGGTCGGACACCGTCCAGGCGACCCGCAGCACCCGGTCCAGGCCGCGCGCGGTGAGCAGGCCCCGCTCCAGGTCCCGCTCGGCCTGCGCCAGGGCGCCCGGTGCGGGCAGCCAGCGGGTGCGCAGCTCATGGCCCGGCACCTCGGCGTTGACCCGCCAGGGGGTGCCGGCGAGCCGCTCCGCCGCCCGCGCCCTGGCCCCCGCCACCCGCAGGGCCACGACCGCGCTGGCTTCGCCCCGACCGCCCCCGCCGACGAGGTCGGACCGGCCGACCGGTTCCACCTCGACCCGCAGGTCCACCCGGTCCAACAGCGGCCCGGACAGCCGCCCCTGGTAGCGCCGGACGGCCGAGGGCGCGCACTCGCACCCCGCGCCGCGCAGGGTCTGCCGCCCGCAGGGACAGGGGTTGGCCGCGAGGACCATCAGGAAGCGGGCCGGCAGCCGCATCACCCCGGCGGCCCGGGCGATCACCACCTGGCCGGACTCCAACGGCTGGCGCAGGGCGTCCAGCACCCGCCCGCTGAACTCGGGCGCCTCGTCCAGGAAGAGGACCCCTCGGTGGGCCAGGGACACGGCCCCGGGCCGGGGCATCCCGCTGCCCCCGCCCACCAGGGACTGCATGGTCGCCGAGTGGTGCGGGGCGCAGTACGGCGCCGCGGTCACCAGGGGTTCCCCGGGCGGCAGGATCCCCGCGACCGAATGCACGGCGGTGACCTCCAGGGAGTCCTGCCGACCGAGCGGCGGCATGATCCCGGGCAGCCGCTCGGCGAGCATGGTCTTGCCCGCCCCCGGCGGTCCGGTCAGGAACAGGTGGTGCCCGCCCGCGGCGGCCACCTCCAGCGCCCGCCGGGCTCCGCGCTGCCCCGCCACCTCCGCGAGGTCGGGCGGCGCGCAGGCGCCGTACCCCCCGCTCGCCAGCCCCGTGCCCAGACCGGCCCCCGGGACCACCAGCCCGGCCGTCATCGGATCCGGTCGCACGACCGCGTCCGGCGGCCCCTCGTCCGGCACCTCCCCGTCGGTCAGCACGGCGATCAGCTGGCGCAGGCTCCGCACCCCCAGCACCGACACCTCGGGCACCAACGCGGCCTCGGCCGCGCACTGCTGGGGCACCACCACCTGCCGGTACCCCGCCTCGGCCGCGGCGAGCACGGCGGGCAGGATCCCCCGCACCGGGCGCACCCGCCCGTCGAGCCCGAGTTCACCGATGAGCAGCAGGTCCGCGATCACCGCCGGGTCCACCCGCTCCGCCGCGCCCAGGACGGCGGCGGCGACGGCGAGGTCGAAGCCCGAGCCGGATTTGGGCACCGAGGCCGGGCTGAGACCGACCGTCAGCTTCTTCTGGGGCCATTCGGCGCCGGAGTTCACCACGGCGGCCCGGACCCGGTCCCGGCTCTCGACCAGTGTCTTGTCGGGGAGCCCGACCAGGGTGAAGGCGGCCACTCCCGGTTCGAGGTCGGCCTGGACCTCGACCACCACGCCCTCGACGCCCACGAGTGCCACCGAGCAGGTCCGCGCGAAGCCCATCAGGCCACCCCCCTGACGTGTTCCACCACGGGGGCCCCGCGTCGGGGCAGCACCACCCCGACCAGGTCGATGCGCACCCCGCCCGGCGGTGGTCCGCCGTGATCGGCGAGCCAGCGCCCGGCGAGCAGCCGCAGCCGGTCGGTCTTGCCGGGCCGGACCGCGGCCATCGGGTGTTCGAACATCGGTGAACCGGCGGGCCCGGACCGGCGGGTCTTCACCTCGCAGACGACGAGGGCGTCCCCGTCCCGGGCGAGGATGTCGATCTCACCGGCCCGGCAGCGCCAGTTCCGGGCGATCACGGTCATCCCGGAGCCGGTCAGCCGTCGGGCGGCCAGCTCCTCGCCGTACCGCCCGAGCGCCCGCCGGGCCGCGGCCCGCTCCCCCGATGTCCGTACCACCCGCGCCGGCCGGGCCGACGCCTCCTGCTGTGCCACGCCCTTCGCGTCCATCCGGCACCACCTCCGGCACCGACGATCCCGCGACCCGGCCCACCGTGTGGATCTTGGTGGACAACCCGGGCGTTGTGGACAACTCACTCACCCCTTCGGGTGAATCAGCTGCCCGGCAGCTCCAAGTCGCTCTTGTTGAGCTCCTCGATGTTCACGTCCTTGAACGTCAACACCCTCACCTGCTTGACGAACCGGGCCGGTCGGTACATGTCCCAGACCCAGGCGTCCGCCATCGAGACCTCGAAGAAGACCTCGCCCTGGACCGAATGCACCTGCATCTCGTAGTCGTTGGTCAGATAGAAACGACGTTCGGTCTCGATCACGTACTTGAACAGCCCGACGACGTCGCGGTACTCCCGATAGAGCTTCAGCTCCATCTCGGTCTCGTACTTCTCGAGGTCCTCGGCGCTCATGGCATGTTCCCCTTCAGCCGTGCGTCCCCCTATTGTGCGCCAGGCCCGTCCGCCCCTAAACGATTTCCGGGGCCAGGATCACCGGCGCACGCGGCGGACCCTCTGCGAGCAGCGTGCGCAGCAGCTCGCCGAGTCTGGTCGGGTACACCGTCTCACGCGCCGCGATGAGTTCCTCGGAGGTCCACCACCTGGCTCCGGTGACGCTGCGCCGCTCCAGCTCGGTGAAACCGTCCGTGGCCACCTCCGTCCGGTCGGTACGGGCCAGGAAGTACCACTCGTCCTGCTCCCAGCGCCGCCCGTCGAAGGGGAACGCGCAGTAGCGCTGCCAGAGCACCGGCCCCAGCTCCACCTCGGTGATCCCCGTCTCCTCCGCGAGCTCCCGCAGCGCGGCCTGCTCACGGCTCTCGGCGCCCTCCAGCCCGCCGCCCGGGGTGAACCACCAGTGCTCCGCCGGGTCCTGCGGTTCGAAGCCGTGCAACAGCAGGATCCGGTCGGCCGGGTCGAGCAGGATCACCCGGGACACCTTGCGGACCTCAGCCCCGGGCACCGACGCGCTCCCGTCGCCGCGAGCGCCCGAGGACCCGCGCCAGCGGCCCGTAGGCGGCTCCGAGGAGCACCAGCGCCGCTCCGGCCACCACCGCGGCCAGCTGGAGCCGCAGCGGGCCCGGGCGGGAGGTCCCGCCCGGCAGCGCGTCGTAGGTCGTCGGCCGCGCCAGCATCGCGGGGTCCGGCCACGCCCGGGCGTCCACCCGCGCGCTCACCGAGTCCAGCGGGACCATGCCCTGACCCGCTTCCTGCAGGTGGGCCCGGGAGTCCAGGGAGATCGAGCGCCGGTCGCCCAACAGGAAGAGCTTGCCCTGCGGCACGGTCACCTCGAAGGTGACGTCCGACGCCTTGCCCGAGCCCGTGGAGGTCTGCGTGGACCCCGGATCGGCGATGTAGGGCTCGACCAGCGGCTTGCCGTTCAAGGTCAGCCGGCCCGCCGCGTCACAGCAGCGCACGGTGTCGCCGCCGAGCCCGACGACCCGCTTGACCATCGGCGAGTCGCTCCACACGGAGTCGGTGAAGATGACCACGTCCCCGCGGCGCACCTCGGAGCCCTCGATCCGCTGCGCCATCACCCGGTCCCCGGCCTGCACCGTCGGGACCATCGACTCGGTCGGCACGGTGTACGGCCGGTACACCAGCGCACCCCAGGCGAACCCTCCGAGGAAGAGGGCGAAACCAATGGCCACGGCGATCCCCGACAAGACATTGCCGAGGCCGCCGCGGCCGTCCCTGCCACGTATCGAACCGTTTGACCCGCCCATACCAGCGCCCCCAGCACCTCGGAGATCGTCGACCTGGGCGGCACCCTACCCGGCGGTAGGCGTCTTGGTCAGCTTCCGCCTGCGCCACAGCACGATCGGCAGCGCCGTCGCGAGGCCCAGACCGGCCGGAGCGGCCGCGCCGAGCGCCGTCGCCACGGGCTTCTTGTTGATCCCCGGCTGGTCGAAGGTGTCCGGCACCGGCAGCGTGGACCAGCGGGTGATCGGCCAGGCCACCACCACGGCGCGGCCGACGACCTTGTCGACCGGCACGAAGCCACCGGTCGAGTCCTCCTGGTGCCAGCGCGAGTCCTGCGAGTTCTGCCGGTGGTCGCCCATCACCCAGATCTTGCCCTTGGGCACGGTCAGCGGGCCGAACGGCTTGTCGTCACAGGCGGTGTTGCCCGGGAAGATGTACGGCTCGTCGAGCTGCTTGCCGTTGACGACGACCGGGCCGCCCTTCTTGCACTCCACGGTGTCCCCGCCGACCGCGATGGTCCGCTTGATCAGGTCCTTCTCCTCGGCCGAGGGCATCAGACCGATGAAGCTGAGCACCTTCTGCGCGATGTTCGGGTCCGGAGTGGGCTCGCCGTCCAGCCAGTTCGCCGGGTCGTGGAAGACCACGACCTCGCCGCGCTCCGGCTCCGAGCCGAACCACGGGGTCAGCTTGTCGACCAGGACCCGGTCGCCCTTCTGCAGCGTGTTCTGCATGGACTCGGACGGGATCGAGAAGGCCTGGACCAGGAAGGTCTTGATCAGCAGGGCCAGCACCAGCGCGATGCCGATGAGGAGCGGAAGCTCCTTCCAGAAGGACCGGTGCGCGGGCGGGGCGCTCTCGCCGTCGTGGGTCTCGTTCTCGACGGCTGCCTCCGGCCGCTGGTCCTCGGGCTCATCGCGTCCGGATCGTGCTCCTACCGCCACGTCCCCCACATCCACTCCTCACTCCGATGTGCCGCCCGCGCCGAACCGGCGGGGGCCCTCCCCTCCCTTAACGAGCGGGAGTTCCCTTGGTAAGGAGCGGGAGACCTAGGACACACTATGCGAACGCGGCACCCCCACGACGCGCACGCCGCCCGCGGCGCCCCCGCCTGCCCCGGCGCTCCTCGTCCGGAACGGAGAGGAAGGTGGCGGGTTGATCGAACTCGCCCCAGTGCCCGTAGGGCCAGGCGATCACGATGGCGCGCCCCACCACGCCGCTTTCGGCGATCGTGCCGTGAAACGCCTCGTCGAGGTGGTAGCGGGAGTCGGCGGAGTTGGCCCGGTGGTCACCGAGGACGAAGAGCCTGCCCTTGGGCACCTTCACCTCGAACATGATCTCGGAGGGCGCGTTGCCGGGTGACACGTACGGCTCATCGAGCGGCGCTCCGTTGACGGTGACCCGGCCCCGGGCGTCGCAGCACTTGACGGTGTCCCCGCCCACCCCGATGACCCGCTTGATCAGGTCCTGCTCGTCGGCCGAGGGCAGCAGGCCGATGAAGGTCAGGCCCTGCTTGATCTGCTTGACGACGATCGGGTCGGCCGCGGGCCGGGCCGACTCGCCGCGCAGCCAGCCGCCGGGGTCCTTGAAGACCACGACGTCGCCGCGCTCGACCTTGGCACCGAACCAGGGGGTGAACTTGTCCACGAGGACCCGGTCGCCGATCCGGATCGTCTGCTCCATCGACCCCGACGGGATGTAGAAGGCCTGGACGAGGAAGGTCTTGAGGAGCAGGGCGATGCACAGCGCGACCGCGACCAGCAGCGGCAGCTCACCGACCCGCCGGGTGCGCCTGCGCCGCTTGACCTTGCGGGCCAGCCTGCGCCGCTCCGCCCGACCGCCGAGCACGGCCAGCTCGGGGTCCGCGCCCGGCGTCGGCGTTGGCGTCGGCGTCGGCGCCACCGGACGGGCGGGCTCCGGCTCCTCGCCGCGCTCCCGCCCCCGGCTACCCATGTCCACCGCCGGAGCCGCCGGAGCCGCTGGTGGTCCCCAGGGACCTCCAGCGGGAGGCGGGCCAGCCGATCCAGTCGGCCCGTCCGATCACTTTGTCCACCGGCACCATCCCGCCGCCCGGCTCCCCGAGGTGGTCCCGGGAGTCCCGGGACTGGGAGCGGTGATCACCCATGACCCACAGGGTGCCCAGGGGGACGACGATCCGGAAGGGCACCTTCGACGCCGTGTCACCCGGATACAGGTAGGGCTCCCGCACGGGGACGCCGTTCACCACCAGCTGCCCGCCCGCGTCGCAGCACACCACGTCGTCGCCGCCGACCCCGATGACCCGCTTGACGAAGTCCGTGTCGGACGGTTCGGCGAGCCCGAGGGCCGACGCGGCGCCGTGCAGGGCCTCGCCGACCGGGTTGTCGTCGCCGGCGCGCTCCGGCACGAAGGACCCCGTGCCGTCGAAGACGACCAGGTCACCGCGCTCGGGCTGGGCCCCGGACCCGTACGCCAGCTTGTTCACCAGCACCCGGTCGCCGATAGCGAGCGTCGGCTCCATCGAGCGGCTCGGGATCAGGAAGGGCTGCACCACGAAATTGCTCAGCAGCAGCAGGAAGACGGTGCAGACGACCCCGAGCAGCCCGGCGCGGCGCCAGGTGAACCACCCGGGGCGCCTCAGCCGGGCCCCGGAGAACGCGAAACGCGACCTCCCCTCCCCCTCGTCGGGGGAAGAGCGGTCGCGTTGCGTGTGAGATGCCTCGGTGTCCATATCGGGGGCGAGCCTATCCGGATGCCTCCGGACACCGAAGGGGACCTCAGCGGTCGCGCTTCTCCTTGATCTTCGCGGCCTTGCCGCGGAGCTCACGGAGGAAGTACAGCTTGGCGCGACGCACGTCACCGCGGGTGACGAGCTCGATCTTCTCGAAGATCGGGGAGTGCACCGGGAAGGTACGCTCCACGCCGACGCTGAAGGAGACCTTGCGGACCGTGAAGGACTCGCTGACGCCAGAACCCTGGCGACGGATGACTACGCCCTTGAACTGCTGGATACGGGAGCGGTTGCCCTCGATCACGCGGACGTGGACGTTGACGGTGTCACCCGGGCGGAAGGCCGGGAGGTCCGTACGCAGGCTGCCGGCGGTGACGGCGTCGAGCACGTGAGACATGTTCTTCGTCTGCTTTCTACGCACGACGCCACAGGCCGCCGGGCGGGTTCTTCGGAGAGAATTCGGGAGCTGTCCCGACCCGCGGGCGACGGTCCCCCTGTGGCAGGGGCGCGCGCGGACGTACAGCAGCCGCCTATTCTTCCACGGCCGGGGGCCTGCGCCAAAATCGGCCGTCGGGCGTCGGCGACCAGCCCAGGACCGAGAGGGTCTCGCGGTCCTTCTTGTCGAAGCCGGACGCCTCGCAACGCTCGATCAGGTCGGGCCTGTTGAGGGTGGTGCGGCGGAACGCCTCGTCCCGGCGCCAGCGGGCGATCTTCCCGTGGTGCCCGCTGAGCAGGACCTCGGGGATGCCGCGTCCGCGCCACTCCGGGGGCTTGGTGTAGACGGGCCCCTCCAGCAGGTTCGCCATGTCACCGGGAGCGAAGGAGTCGTCCCGGTGCGATTCGGCGTTGCCGAGGACCCCGGGGAGCAGCCGGGCCACGGCCTCGGTGATCACCAGGACCGCCGCCTCGCCGCCTGCCAGCACGTAGTCCCCGATGGAGACCTCGTAGACCGGCATGCGCGTCGCGTACTCGTCCATCACCCGGCGGTCGATGCCCTCGTACCGGGCGGGGGTGAAGATCAGCCAGGGGCGCTCGGCCAGCTCGACGGCGAGTTCCTGGGTGAACGGGCGCCCGCTCGGGGTGGGGACGACCATGACCGGACCGTGGGCGCCGGATTCGTAGCCGTCGGCCAGGGCGGTGTCCAGGGCCTCGCCCCACGGGTCGGTCTTCATGACCATCCCGGGGCCGCCGCCGTAGGGGGTGTCATCGACCGTGTTGTGCCGGTCGTACGTCCATTCCCGCAGGTCGTGGACGTGTACGTCGAGCTGGCCGCGGGCCCGGGCCTTGCCGACGAGGGAGACGTCGAGCGGGTCGAGGTACTCCGGGAAGATGGTGACGACGTCCAGCCGCATCAGGCATCGCCCTCGGGCTCGGCCTCGGTCTTGACCTCGGTCCCGGCCTCGGCGTCGGCCCCGGCTCCGGCCTCGGCATCGCGCTCGGAAGCGATCACCGCACGGTCGTCGATCAGCCCGGGCGGCGGGTCGATGACCGCGCGCTGCTCCGAGAGGTCGATCTCCAGGACGATCTCCTCGACGAAGGGGATCATCACCTCGGTGCCGTCCGGCCGCTCGACGATGAACAGGTCCTGCGAGGGCAGGTGGGAGATCTCGGTGATCCGACCGATCTCCGTCCCGTCCTGGAGCACGACGTCCAGGTCCATCAACTGGTGGTCGTAGAACTCCTCCGGGTCCTCCGGAAGCTCCTCGGGGTCCACTTCGGCGATCAGCAGGATGTTGCGCAGCGCCTCGGCGCCGGTGCGGTCCTTGACGCCCGCGAAGCGGAGCAGGAGCCGGCCGCTGTGCACCCGGCCGGTCTCGATGGTCAGCGGACCCGCCGACAGGGGTTCGGTCTGGAGGACCGCACCGACGCCGAGCCGCAGCTCCGGCTCGTCGGTGCGCACCTCTACGGTGACCTCACCCTTGATCCCATGGGCGCGGCCGATCCGCGCGACTACGAGCTGCACGCTTGTCTCTCCTGTTCAGACGACGACGGGCCGGGAAGGGCACATGCCCTCCCCGGCCCGTGCCGGTGATTCATTCCTGCGCTGGACGCGGTCTCAGCGGACCTGGTCCACGTCGACGAGGTCGACGCGGATACCACGGCCGCCGATGGCGCCCACGACGGTCCGCAGGGCACGTGCGGTGCGGCCGTTGCGGCCGATCACCTTGCCGAGGTCATCCGGGTGGACCCGGACCTCGAGCACCTGCCCGCGACGCAGGGTGCGCGAGGCGACCTGCACGTCATCGGGATTGTCCACAATGCCCTTCACGAGGTGCTCAAGAGCCTCCTCGAGCATGATCAGGCCTCGGTCGACTCGGCGGCGGCCTCAGCCTCGTCCGCCTTCTTGTCGGCCTTCTTGGCCTTCTGCGTGATGGCCTCGCCCTTGGTCTCGCCGATGCCCTCGAGGGCCTTGGCGAACTCGTCGAAGGTGCGACGCTTGCTTTCCTTGGTCTCCGGCTGCAGCAGCGGCGCGGGGGCCGGGAGGCCCTTGTGCGCCTGCCAGTCACCGGTGAGCTTCAGGATCGCGAGGACGGCCTCGGTCGGCTGGGCGCCGACGGAGAGCCAGTACTGCGCGCGCTCGGCGTCGACCTCGATGCGCGAGGGGTTGTACGTGGGGTGGTACAGACCGATTTCCTCGATCGCACGACCATCGCGGCGGGTGCGCGAGTCGGCGACGACGATGCGGTAGTGCGGCTGGCGAATCTTGCCGAGGCGCTTGAGCTTGATCTTGACTGCCACTGGAGTGGTGTCTCCTGAACTTGACGTGGTTGGGCACATGAGATGCCACGTGGGGTTGCGGTACTCGGATGCCCGATGGACGCGTCAGTCGTAGGAGAGAGGGGCCTGTTCGACTGTCGAGTACAGCTAGTCATTGTGCCACATGACCGCGGTGCTTCCACCCCGGGGTCACCCGCACCCCCGGCCGGCCCTCCGACACCCCCCGGGGGCCGGCCCCTCGCCGGACCGGGCTCAGGAAGCCGCGGCGGAGACGGCCACCTCGGGGATGCGGAAGGGCTTGCCGCAGCCGCCGCACACGATCGGGGCCTGGGCGAGCACCGACGGCACGACCCGGACGTTGCGCCCGCAGTCGCAGACCGCCTTGACGCGCACCCCGCCGCCGGAGGACCCGTGCCGGGCGGCCGGTCCGCGGAAGCTGCGCTTGGTGTCGGCGGCGGTGGCGACGGTATGGGCCTTCAGGGCGCGCTGGAGGCGCTCCATGGTCGGCCGGTACCGCTTCTTCGCCTCGGGGTTCAGGGCGACCAGTGAGAAGCCGCTGCTCGCGTGCGGCTCCTCGGAGTGGTCCAGGCCCATCTCCTCGGCGATCGCGAGGAATCTGCGGTTGTGGTAGCGGCCGGCACGGGACGTGTCACGGACACCGCGGGCTGCGGCGATGCCGTGGACTGCCTCGTGCAGCAGTCGCTCGAAGGAGAGTTCCGCGCCGCAGGCGGACGAGGACTCTCCGATCAGGGACTCGGGCGCGGCAAGGTCAGGCAGCTCGGGGTGGTACCGCTGAATATCGGCCCACGCCTGCGCCAGCTCTGCGGCGAGAACAGGTGGTGTCGTGCTCACGTCGTGACAACGAGCCGAGGTGCCCCGGTGTTCCGATTCCGGGCCATTCCAAATTTTTTGCACGTACCAGTCAGTTCAGTCTCATGCGTCCGGATGAGGCCGGGTGCGCAGATCTCCGGAGGAGTCGGTACGTATGGGGGTGCCCCCGGAGGTGGTCAGTCACCTTCCGGGGGCACCCCCAGCGTCACTTCAGGTCACATCAGTAGGAACGCGCCACGATGGCGAGGGTTCCCGGAGCGTCGTCCGCCTGCGGGACCGAGCCGTCCTCGGCGATGAGGCAGCGCACGGAGACGGCCTGCTCGGCGAGCTTCGCCTCGCCCTCGGGGCCGAGGTCGGCCCACGGGATCCGCGCCCAGCCACCGGCGACGGCGGCCTCGGCGGCCTCCCCGATGGTCGCGACGTCGGACGTACGGGCGATGCGGCGCTCGCGGGACTCGCGCAGCAGCTGCGCCTGGTCCTCCTCCATCACCTTGGGCAGCAGCGCGACCAGGTCCGTGATCTGCACCGGCTCCTTGCCGCCCGGGATCCGGCGGGCCAGCATCGCGGTGCCGGCCTCCAGGTCGCGGGGGCCGATCTCGATGCGGACCGGTACGCCCTTGAGCTCCCAGTCCACGGCGCGACGGCCGAAGGGGGTGTCGACGCGGTCGTCGACCTGCACGCGGATGCCCGCGGCCTTGAGCTGGTCGCCCAGCTCGCGCACCTTCGCGACGGCCTCGTCGCCCTTGATCGCCATGACGACGACCTGGACGGCCGCCAGCCGCGGCGGCACCCGCAGCCCGTTGTCGTCGCCGTGGGACATGATCAGGCCGCCGACCATGCGGGTCGAAACGCCCCACGAGGTCTGCCAGACCAGCTCCTGCTTGCCTTCCTTCGACAGGTACTGCGTGTTGAAGGCCTTGGCGAAGTTGGTGCCCAGCTCGTGGCTGGTACCGAGCTGCAGCGCCTTGCCGTCGCCCATCATGCCCTCGAGGGTGAGGGTGTTGATGGCGCCCGCGAAGCGCTCCTTGGCGGTCTTGCGGCCGAGCACGACGTCGATGCCGAGCACGTTGGTCATGAAGTCGCCGTAGACGTCCGTGTGGATCCGGGCGGCGTACGCGCGGGCGTCCTCGTAGGTGGCGTGGGCCGTGTGGCCCTCCTGCCAGAGGAACTCGCTCGTACGGAGGAACACGCGCGGACGCATCTCCCAGCGGACCACGTTCGCCCACTGGTTGATCAGCAGGGGCAGGTCGCGGTAGCTCTGGACCCACTTGGAGAAGTAGTCGTTGATGATCGTCTCGGAGGTGGGCCGGACCACGACCGGCTCGTCGAGCTCCTTGCCGCCGCCGTGCGTGACGACCGCCAGCTCGGGGGCGAAGCCCTCGACGTGCTCGGCCTCCCGCGTCAGGTACGACTGCGGGATGAACAGCGGGAAGTACGCGTTCTGGGCGCCCGCGTCCTTGATGCGCGCGTCCATCTCCTGCTGCATCCGCTCCCACAGCCCGTAGCCGTACGGTCGGATGACCATGGTGCCGCGTACCGGACCGTTGTCGGCCAGCTCGGCCTTGTTGATCAGATCCTGGTACCAGCGGGGGAAATCCTCCGCCTGGGGGGTGAGAACGGGTGCCTTTGCCATGGCGCGAATGGTACGGCGCCCGGCACGCCGAACGTGAATCGGGGCCGGCGCTCCTCTGGACGCGGGGGCGAATGGGGAGTTCCCTGGCAACGGGGGCCAAGGGGGGCGACACGGAATCAGGAGCGCTCTTTCGATGACACCGACGCCGACGGCGACGCACGTGGCCCGGGACTGGGCGGAGATCCAGGAACGGATGCTGGTGCCGCTCTACGAAGCGGTCTACGACCGACTGGAGGTCGGGCCGGGCGACCGGCTGCTCGGCCTGGACTGCGGGGCCGGTCTCGGCCTGCTGCTGGCCGCGGGCCGGGGAGCCCGGGTGACCGGGGTCGAGGGACGGCCCGCGCTGCGGGCCCTGGCCGGGGAGCGGGTGCTGGAGGTGCTGGCCGCGCCGCCCGGGCCGGGGCCGGAGCTGCGCCCGTACGACGTGCTGACCTCCGTGGGTCCCGATCCCCGGGCGCTGCCCGCGGCCCTGGCCGTGCTCCGCCGCGGCGCGACGGTGGTGCTGGCCGACTGGGGGCCGCCGGAGCGCTGCACGGTCCCCGCGGTGCCGGGCGGCGGGCCCGCGCCGGTGGACCTGGACGCCCTCGTGGAGCGGGCCGGGCTGCGGCCCGACGGCTCGGGGCGGGTGTTCTGCCCGTTCGGGTACGCGGACATGGAGAGCGCGGTGCGGGGCCTGCTCTCGACCGGGCTCTACGACGGCGCCGACCCGGTGCAGGCGGAGAAGGAACTCGTCGAGGCGCTGCACCCGTTCGAGCGACCCGACGGGGCCGTGTGGCTGCCGAACATCTTCCGGTACGTCATCGCCCGGACGGCTTGAGGGCGCCAGGAGGCGGGGGCGCGCGGCCCCCGCCGCTCCCTCAGGAGTGCTTCGTCAGCCGGGTGATGCCGGCCGCCTCGTACGCCGCCGCCTCCTCCAGCGTCTCGTTCGCCAGCAGGGCGCGGGCCAGCGCGTCCAGCTTGTCGCGGTTCTCGCGCAGCAGCCGGCAGGCCGTCTCGTAGCACTCGTCCACGATCCGGCGCATCTCGGCGTCGACCGCGTCCAGGGTGGCCGGGGCCGCGGAGAGGCCGTAGGCGCTCTGCGCGTCCGAGGGGATCGCGGTCAGCCTGCCCACGCGCTCGCTCATGCCCCAGCGGGCGACCATGCCCCGGGCCAGGTTCGTCACCTGTTCGAGGTCGTTCTCGGCGCCGGTGGTGATGACCTCGTAGACCACCTGTTCGGCGGCCATCCCGCCGAGCGCGCCGATGATCCGGCCGCGCAGGTACTCCTCGGTGTACGCGTACCGGTCGGCGTCCGGGGTGGAGAGGGTGACGCCGAGGGCCCGTCCGCGCGGCACGATGGTGATCTTGCGGACCGGGTCGGCGCCCGGTTGGAGCATGCCCAGCAGCGCGTGGCCGCTCTCGTGGTACGCCGTGCGGCGGCGCTCCTCCTCCGGCATGACCAGCGGCCGCTCCGCGCCGAGCTGGACCTTCTCCAGGGCGTCGGACAGGTCCGTCTGGGTCACGGCCTTCTGCTCGCGCTTGACGGCCAGCAGGGCCGCCTCGTTGGCGAGGTTGGCGAGGTCGGCGCCGGTCATCCCGGGGGTGGTGCGGGCGACCTGGGCCAGGCTCACCTCCTGGGCCAGCGGGATGTCCCGGGTGTGGATGCGCAGGATGGCCTCGCGGCCGCCCCGGTCGGGCGGGGAGACCACGACCGTGCGGTCGAAGCGGCCGGGCCGGGTGAGGGCGGGGTCGAGCACGTCGGCGCGGTTGGTGGCGGCGATGACGACGACGCCCTCGGAGCCGGAGAAGCCGTCCATCTCGGTGAGGATCTGGTTCAGGGTCTGTTCGCGCTCGTCGTGGCCGCCCATGCCCGCGCCGCCGCCGCGGGCCCGGCCGATGGTGTCGATCTCGTCGATGAAGATGATCGCGGGGGCCACCTTGCGGGCCTCGGTGAAGAGTTCGCGGACCCGGGAGGCGCCGACGCCGACGATCATCTCGATGAACTCGGAGGCGGAGGCCGAGAAGAACGGCACGCCGGCCTCGCCGGCGACCGCGCGGGCCAGCAGGGTCTTGCCGGTGCCGGGCGGGCCCGCGAGCAGGACGCCGCCGGGCATCCGGGCACCCATCCGGTGGTAGCGCTCGGGGTTCTTGAGGAAGTCGACGACCTCGCTCAGCTCGCCCTCCACCTCGTCGATGCCCGCCACGTCCTCGAAGGTGGTGCGCTTGCCGCCCTCCAGCTCGACCGGCTTGGGGGGCTGCTTGCGACCGAGGCCGCCGGGGCCGCCCAGGCCGCCGCCGCTCATCCTGCGGGCGATGAGCACCCACAGGCCGACGAGCAGCAGCATCGGGGCGAGCGAGATGAGCAGGTTGGCCAGGAAGCTGCGGTGCTCCACCACCGGGGAGGCGGTGACGACGACGCCCTTGGACGTGAGGCTGGACCAGAGCTGGTCGTCGGCGAAGGCGGGGCGCTGGGTCGTGAACTTGGTGTAGTCGCCGTCCCCGTCTCCGGCGGGCCTGGGCTGCTTGTTCTTCAGCTCGCCCTGGATGGCGTCGCCCTTGGAGTAGATCTTCGAGACGTTGCCGCTGGTGACCTGCTTGCTGAACTCGGTGTACGGGATGGTCGGCTCGTCGCCCTCGTTGAAGAACGACAGCACCAGGTTGGTCAGCAGGTAGACGATCAGCGCCGTCAGGATCAGCCCGCGCCAGCCGCCGGGCATCTTCTTCTTGGGCGGCGGGGCGGGCGGGGCGCCCTCGGAGCGCCAGGGCGTGTCGGCCCGGTCGCGCGGCGGTACGGGGGTGGGGCTGGGCACGAGGCCTCCTTCTGCCGTCCTCCCGGCCGACATTAAGCCACAAACCGGACCGTCGCCCCATGGGGCGACGGTCCGCGCGGCAGCCCCGCCACAGCCCCTGACCAGCCCGCACGCGCGAGGGGCCCCGGTCGCTGGTCGCGACCGGGGCCCCTCGTGGTGCGTGCTACTTCATGAACTTCTTGAACTCGTCGGGGAGTTCGAAGTCCTGGCCGGCGGGACCGGCGGGCAGGCCGAACGGGTTGCCCGCGTCGCCGCCCGGCTCGACGGCCTGCGGTCCCTGCTCCTTGCGCAGGACGGCCGCGGCCTCCTCTTCCTTGCGCTTCATCGGGTTGCCGCTCTTGCGCTTGCCCTTGGCCTGCTTGATCTGCTTCTTCTGGCGGCCGGGGCCGCCGCCCATGCCCGGCATGCCCGGCATCCCGGGCATGCCGCCGCCCTGGGCCATGCGGGACATCATCTTGCGGGCGTCGAAGAACCGCTCGACGAGCGACTTCACGGCGCTGACCTCGACGCCGGCGCCCTTGGCGATGCGGGCGCGGCGCGAGCCGTTGATGATCGTCGGGTCGTGGCGCTCGGCCGGGGTCATCGACTTGATGACGGCCGCGGTGCGGTCGATGTCACGCTCGTCGATGTTGTTGATCTGGTCCTTGATCTGCCCCATGCCGGGCAGCATGCCGAGCAGCTTGGAGATGGAGCCCATCTTGCGGACCTGCTCCATCTGGGCCAGGAAGTCGTCGAGCGTGAACTCCTTCGGCCCCTTCGCCAGCTTGGCCGCCATCTTCTCGGCTTCGGCCTGACTGAAGGTCTTCTCGGCCTGCTCGATCAGGGTGAGCATGTCGCCCATGTCGAGGATCCGGCCCGCCATGCGGTCCGGGTGGAAGGCGTCGAACTCGTCGAGCTTCTCGCCGTTCGAGGCGAACATGATCTGCTTGCCGGTGACGTGCGCGATGGAGAGCGCGGCACCACCACGGGCGTCGCCGTCGAGCTTGGAGAGCACCACGCCGTCGAAGCCGACGCCGTCGCGGAAGGCCTCGGCGGTGTTGACCGCGTCCTGACCGATCATCGCGTCGACGACGAAGAGGATCTCGTCCGGGCTGACGGCGTCGCGGATGTCCGCGGCCTGCTGCATCAGCTCGGCGTCGATGCCGAGGCGGCCGGCGGTGTCGACGATCACGACGTCGTACTGCTTGGTACGGGCGTACTCGATGGAGTCCTTGGCGACCTGCACCGGGTTGCCGACGCCGTTGCCGGGCTCGGGCGCGTAGACCGCGACGCCGGCGCGCTCGGCGACCACGCTGAGCTGGTTGACGGCGTTGGGGCGCTGGAGGTCGCAGGCGACGAGCAGCGGGGCGTGGCCCTGGCCCTTGAGCCAGAAGCCGAGCTTTCCGGCGAGGGTGGTCTTACCGGCACCCTGGAGGCCCGCGAGCATGATCACGGTGGGGGCGGTCTTGGCGAACCGCAGGCGGCGGGTCTCGCCGCCGAGGATCCCGACGAGTTCCTCGTTGACGATCTTGAGGACCTGCTGGCCGGGGTTGAGGGCCTTGGAGACCTCTACGCCGAGGGAGCGCTCCTTGACCTTCGCGATGAAGGACCGGACGACGGGGAGGGCGACGTCTGCCTCGAGGAGGGCGATACGGATTTCCCGGGCCGCAGCGTCGATGTCCTGCTCGGAGAGGCGACCTTTGCCCCGGAGGCTCTTGAAGGTCGCGCTGAGGCGGTCGGAAAGCGTATCGAACACGGTAGTCGCGATTCCTCGGGTCGGGGGCGTGTGGTCGCCCCCCAGGGTATCGGGCCGCGCCGCGTGCCGGACCCTGCGGGGCGGTGCCCGTCCCCCGAAGCCCCCGGCGGCGCCTCAAACGCCGGCGGGGCTGATTTGACTGGCCCCCTCGAACCGGGCCCGGCCCACCCACCTCCGGCGGCGCCTCGCACACCTGCGGGCCGGCTCCGCCCCGGTCGCCTCCGGCGGCGCCTCAAACGCCGGCGAGGCTGATTTAGCCCCGCCGGCGTGTGAGGCGCCGCCGGGGGCGGGTCAGGTCAGGGCCGAGCGGACCGTGTCGGCCAGGAGGGCGGCTTGCGCGGGCGGTAGGGGTTTGCCGTCGACGTCCGTCACGTACAGCGTGTCCACGGCGTTGGCCCCGAGCGTGGACACGTGCGCGCTCCGCACCCGGACCCCGCCCTCGTCCAGCGCCCGCCCGATCCGGTGCAGCAACCCCACCGCATCCGGCGCCCGCACCTCCAGCACCGTCGCGAGCGGGGAGGCGTCCGCGACCACGGTGACCCGCGGCGGCGGCGGTACGACCCCCCGCCGCCGGGGGTAGGCGGCCTCGCGGTCGGCCAGTCGCGCGGGCACGTCCAGCGAGCCGTCCAGGGCCCGGATCAGGTCCGTCCGCAGCCGCGCGCCCTGCGGCAGGGACCCGTACTCCGCGGCGACCCGCCACCTCAGCACCAGCACCTCCCCCAGCGCCTCCGGCAGCTCCAGCGTCCGCAGGTCGGCGGCGCGGACCGTGAGCCGGTGCAGGGCCAGCACCCCGGCCGCCGCGGGCAGCACCCCCGGCTGGTCGGGAACGGCCACGATCAGCTCGACGCCGACCGCGTCCTCTTCCTCCTGACGCGCGTACAGGGCCAGCGCGGGCTCCCCCGTGCGCAGGGCCTCCACCGCGAGCCGTTCCGGTTCCGCGCCGGGCGGCCGCTGCGTCCCCGGCACCTCGGGCGGGACGGCCTCCCCGTCGAGGACCGCGCCGACCCGGCCCACCAGGTCGGCGACGAGGGAGCCGCGCCAGGTGCTCCAGGCCGCGGGTCCGGTGGCCAGGGCGTCGGCCTCGGTCAGGGCGTGCAGCAGCTCCAGGGTGCCGGTCGAGCCCACGGCGTCCGCGACGGAGCGGACGGTCGCGGGGTCGTCCAGGTCCCGCCGGGTGGCGGTGTCGATCAGCAGCAGGTGGTGCCGTACGAGGGTGCCCAGCACGGCGACGTCGTCCGCGTCGAAGCCGACCCGGGCGGCGACGTCGCGGGCGATGGTCTCGCCCGCGACCGAGTGGTCGCCGGGCCAGCCCTTGCCGATGTCGTGCAGCAGGGCGGCCATGAGCAGCAGGTCCGGGCGGCCGACCCGGCGGGTGAGGGCGGAGGCGCGCACGGCGGTCTCGATGAGGTGCCGGTCGACGGTCCAGGTGTGGACGGGGTTGCGCTGGGGGCGGCAGCGGACCCGCTCCCAGTCGGGCAGCAGCCTGCTGATCAGCCCTTCCGCTTCGAGGGCCTCCCAGACGGCCACGGTGGGCTCCCCCGCGCCCAGCAGGGTCACCAGCTGCTCGCGGGCCTCGGCGGGCCACGGCACGGGCAGCGGTTTCGCCTGCGCGGCCAGGCGTCGTACGGCGTGCAGCGACACCGGGAGTCCGGCCTGCGCGGCGGCGGCGCCGAGCCGCAGGGCGAGCACCGGGTCCCGCTCGGGGCGGGCGGCCAGGGCCAGTACGGCCTCGCCGTCCGCTTCGACGACGCCCTCGGCGAGCGGGGCCCGCTCCACGGCGGCCGCCCCCCGGGTACCGAGCAGCCCGCGCAGCCGCGGCCGGGAGGCCCGGGCCCGCAGCACCCGGCCGACCTCGCGCCAGGTGACGTCGCCGGCGTACGAGACGACCCGCGCCGCTTCGTACACCTCGCGCAGCAGCGCGTCCGCGTCCAGCAGGCCGAGCTGCGCGGCGACCGGGTCCTGCTCCTGGAGGGAGAGCCGGTCGGTGGCCCGCCCGGTGACCAGGTGGAGGGCGTCGCGGGCGTCCAGGAGGCGCCGTCGGGCCTCGGCCAGTCCCTCGCGCGGGGCGTCGGCCAGCCAGGAGGCGGCCACGGCCCGCAGCGCGGTGACGTCGCGGAGTCCGCCGCGGGCCTCCTTGAGGTCGGGTTCGAGCAGGAAGCGCAGTTCCCCGCTCCGTTCGGCCCGCTCCCGGCAGAGCGAGTGCAGCTGCGGGAGCCGCTTGACGGCGTTGTTGCGCCAGTCGGCGAGCACGGAGGTACGCAGTCCCGCGAGGAGTCCGACGTCGCCGGCGACGGGGCGGGCGTCCAGCAGCCCGAGGTGCACCTTGAGGTCCTCGGCGGCGGTCCTGCGGGCCTCGCCGGGGGTCCGCACGGAGTGGTCGAGGGCGAGGCCCAGGTCCCACACGGGGTACCAGATGCGGTCGGCGAGGACGCTCAGCGCCTTCGGGTCCGCCTTGCCGTCGTGCAGCAGGAGGAGGTCGAGGTCGCTGCGCGGGGAGAGTTCGCCGCGCCCGTAGCCGCCGACGGCGACCAGGGCGGCGCCCCGGACCCCGCTCTCCCGCACGGCGGTCGCGAACAGCGCGTTCAGCCAGTCGTCGGTCAGCCCGGAGAGGGCGGAACGCCGGGCGGGCCCGGACCGCGACTCCTCCTGGAGGAGTCGCAGCCGGGCCGCGGCGTAACCGCTGGGTCCCGAGTCGGCCGTGCCGGTCGTGTTGTCGACGCTCGTCACCCAGGGCTCCTGTCGTCAGCTAGAGCGCGTCAGCGCCGCGCTCGCCGGTGCGGACCCGGACCACCGAGTCCACGGGGACGCTCCACACCTTGCCGTCACCGATCTTGCCGGTGCGGGCGGCCTCGACGACGACGTGCATGACGTCCTCGGCCGCGTCGTCCTCGACGACCACCTCGATGCGGATCTTCGGGACGAGGTCCACGGTGTACTCGGCGCCGCGGTAGACCTCGGTGTGCCCGCGCTGGCGGCCGTACCCGCTGGCCTCGGAGACGGTCAGACCGTGCACCCCGAAGGTCTGGAGGGCCTCCTTGATCTCGTCGAGCCGGTGCGGCTTGACGATCGCGGTGATGAGCTTCATGCATCCACCTTCTTGCTGGCAGCGGCGACGGGTACGGAGCTGGTGGACCGGGACGAGGATCCGCCGCCGGCTCCGCTGAAGTCGTAGGCGGTCTCGGCGTGTTCGACCTGGTCGATGCCGGAGACCTCGTCGTCCTCGGTGACGCGCATCCCCATCGTCCTGTCGAGGAGGAAGGCGAGGCCCGCGGACGCGACGAGAGAGTACGCGAGGACCGAGAAGACCCCGACGGCCTGCTTGCCGAGCTGGTCGAGGCCGCCGCCGTAGAAGAGGCCGGCCGCGTCGGACTGCACCCCGCCGGTGGCGAAGAGGCCGACGAGCAGGGAGCCGATGACACCGCCGACCAGGTGGACGCCGACCACGTCGAGGGAGTCGTCGAAGCCGAACTTGTACTTCAGGCCCACCGCCATGGCGCAGACGACGCCGGCGATCGCGCCGATGGCGATCGCGCCGAGCGGGGAGCAGGAGCCGCCGGAGGGGGTGATGGCGACGAGGCCCGCGACGGCGCCGGAGGCGGCGCCCAGCGTGGTGAAGGAGCCGTGGCGCAGCTTCTCGTAGCCGAGCCAGGCCAGCATGGCGGCGGCGGTGGCGACCTGGGTGTTGACGAACATGACGGCGCCGACGCCGTCGTCGTTGCCGAGCCAGGAACCGGCGTTGAAGCCGAACCAGCCGAACCAGAGCAGGCCCGCGCCGAGCATCACGAGCGGCAGGCTGTGCGGGCGCATCGGGTCCTTCTTGAAGCCGACGCGCTTGCCGATGACGAGGATGACGCCGAGGGCCGCGGCGCCCGCGTTGATGTGGACGGCGGTGCCGCCCGCGAAGTCGATGACGCCGAGTTCGAAGAGCCAGCCGCCGGTGCCCCACACCCAGTGGGCGACGGGGAAGTAGACGATCGTGACCCAGAGGGTGATGAAGAGGGCCCAGGCGCTGAACTTGACCCGGTCGGCGAGCGCACCGCTTATCAGCGCCGGTGTGATGATCGCGAACATCAGCTGGAAGACGGCGAAGACGTAGACCGGGATGGTGTAGCCGTCCCACAGCTCGGTGATCCCGATGCCGCTGAGGCCGAGGTAGTCGGAGGACCAGCCGATCAGGGAGCCCTTGTCGGTGCCGAAGGCGAGGCTGAAGCCGTAGAGGACCCAGAGGATCGTGACGATCCCGAGGCTGATGAAGCTCATCATCAGCATGTTGAGACTGCTCTTGACGCGGACCATGCCTCCGTAGAAGAAGGCGAGACCCGGGGTCATCAGCATGACCAGGGCGGAGCAGATGAGCATGAACCCGGTGTTCGCGGCAGACAGCGTCGGGGCGTCTGCCGCGAGGGTCGTGATGGCTGATGCCATCGGCGTCTCCTCGTCGTCGGTACGTTCGCGTGCGGGCGATCGTGAAAACCTGAGCGGCGTCAAAGGGGCCCGGTCCGGGGAGCTGACCGGGGCTGGCCGGTTATTGGCCCTGAGATTCGCGCAGGCCGGTTTCCGGCGGCGCCGCTGGGTGTTTCGCGCCGATGACGAAGAGGTCGGGCGTGTTACGCGTCCATGAACGGGGGCACAGCGAGCCGGCCGCGGCGGTCCTCCGGATGACCTGGGGCGGGGGAGCCCGATCGGGCTTCACGGGAGGACTGCCGCGGCCGGGGCCTCGGGGGTGGCCGTCGAGCGGGTCAGACGGCTTCTGCGGACTCCGGGAGGCGGGCCGCGAGGTGGTCGGTGAGCTGGACGACTTCTGCGACGTGGCCGTACTCACGGGCGGCGGTGTCCACGGTCTTGCGCAGCCGCGTGTTGACGCGTTCGGACCGCACCTTTCGCGCCACGTCGAGGGCCTGGTCGACGAGGACCGCGGACTGCTCGGGCTCGCGCTGGAGCAGGTGGACGGTGGCCATGCCGATCAGGTTGAGGGCGTAGGAGCGCTGGTGTTCCTCGTCCGTGGAGAAGAGTTCCACCGCCCGCCGCATGACGGGTTCGGCGAGCGAGGCGTAGGTGGGGCTGCGGCCCGCGACGTAGGCGAGGTCCCGGAAGGAGTGGGCGTTCTCGCCGCTCAGTTCGGCCTCGGAGAAGAAGCGGATCCAGTCCGGCTCGGTCTCGCCGTCCAGGGCGGCGTCCCCGAAGGTGTCCTCGGCCATCCGGACGGCCCGCTTGCAGCGGCTGGGCTGTCCCATGTTGGCGTAGGCGCGGGCCTCCATCGCATACAGCATGGCCTGGGTGCGGGGGCCCGCGCAGTCGCGGCTGCCGTACTGGGCGAGGTGGATGAGCTCCAGGGCGTCGTCGGGGCGGCCGAGGTGGATCATCTGGCGGCTCATGTTGGAGAGGATGTACGAGCCGAGCGGCTTGTCCCCGGCCTCCTTGGAGGCGTGCAGGGCGAGCACGAAGTACTTCTGCGCGGTGGGGTGCAGCCCGATGTCGTAGCTCATCCAGCCCGCGAGTTCGGCGAGTTCCGCGGCGACCTTGAAGAGCCGGCGCATGACCGGGGCCGGGTGGCTCTCCTGGAGCAGGTCGGTGACCTCGTGGAGCTGGCCGACGACGGCCTTGCGGCGCAGGCCGCCGCCGCACTGGGCGTCCCACTGGCGGAACATGACGGTGGTCGCTTCGAGCAGGTCGAGTTCCGGTTCGGAGAGCCGGGGCGGTCGGTAGCCGCTGAGGGCGCCGGGCCGGGAGCCCGCCGGTCCCGCCTCCCGCGATCCCGGGTCGGCGGCCGGGGCGGGGACGAGCCAGCGCTGCATGGGCTCGATGAGGGCGGGGCCGGCGGAGAGCGCGAGCGAGGTCCCGAGGAAGCCCCGGCGGGCGAGCATCAGGTCGCTGCGGGAGAACTCGCCGAGCAGCGCGACGGTCTGGTCGCCCGCCCAGGGCAGGTCCACGCCGGAGACGGAGGGGGTCTGGTGCGCGGTGCGCAGGCCGAGTTGCTCGATGGCGACGACGCTGCCGAAGCGTTCGGAGAAGAGCTCGGAGAGGATGCGCGGGACGGGCTCGCGCGGCTGTTCGCCGTCGAGCCAGCGGCGGACCCGGGAGGTGTCGGTGCTGATGTGGTGGGCGCCCATCTGGCGGGCGCGGCGGTTCACCTGGCGGGCGAGCTCGCCCTTGGACCAGCCGCTGCGGACGAACCACGACGTCAGCTGCTCGTTGGGACGGGGATCCTCGGCTCGGCCCCGGACGGCTGAGTCCGCGTCCGTTCCGCTTGCGTCGCTGCCGCTCACTGGAACGCCCCCATCCGCTCAGCCTCTTTCACACGAAACCCTGGCCGGGCCCGGGTGAGCCACAGGGGGCCTTCACAAGCCCTTCACACATTGCCTCCGGCATACCCACGGACGGGCGCACCTTCGGGGTTCGTGCACTGAAAGTAATCCTACGATCACCCCTACCGCGAGGCCGTTTGCGGAATCGCCACCATTCGCCACCCCTTCGAATGAACTCGCCACGCGCCAAGCACGATTCACTTGACACGGGATGACCCGCAGTCGGCGCAGCGGTGTACGCCGGGGCGCGCACGGCGAGGAGTGCGCCGGGCGTGGCCCGTGTGCCGCACGGTCGACGACCGCGTCGCGGTGAGTCGTAACCACCGGCGCGCTCGACCCGTTGGAGGGGGCATGGGCATGGGCTTCACGATCGGCGGCAGCCGGAGCACCAAGGAGTTCCGGTCCGGCACTCGGCGCCGCGGCCGGATGTCGGAATGCACAGCGGTGGCCGAGTACACCGGACTGTGGGGATGGGACGCGGTTCCCGGCGCCCGGGCCGCCTCCCCCGGCCGGGACTGCTCCTGCGGGAACGCGCGCTGCGCGGCCCCGGGGGCGCACCCGCTGGACTTCGGGGTGGTGGTCCCCGCGGGGGCCACGCTGGACGAGGTGACCGACGCCTGGGGCGGCTTCCCGGGCGCCGCGGTGCTCCTCCCGGCGGGCCGTTCCTTCGACGTCATCGAGGTCTCCGCGGAGGCCGGGCGCCAGGCGCTGGTGCGGCTGGAGCGGATGGGTCTGCCGCTGGGTCCGGTGACCGCGACCCCCGACGGGCGGGCCCAGTTCTTCGTGGCCCCGGGGGCGGCGGCCGAGCTGCCGCAGCTGCTGTACCGGATGGGCTGGGACGACGCGGACCTCGACCTGCGCGCTCTGGGCAAGGGAGCCCACGTCACGGCTCCGCCCTCCGACCACGCGGGGCTCGGCCCGGTCGTCTGGCTGCGCCCGCCGACCCTCGACTCCGCGGGCGGCCCCCCGCAGGCCCGGCTGCTGCTGGGCACGCTGGCCTACATCTGCCACCGCTTCAGCCGCTGACGCCTGCGTCCGGCGCGGAAGCGCCGCTGCCGCCCCGGCCTGCGGCGGCTGCGGCCGGCCCCGATGCGACGGGGCCCCCGCGCCGTCGTGGCGCGGGGGCCCCGGGGGCCGTACGGCCGGGTGGCCGGTGCGGGGGTCAGTCGCCGATCAGGGCGTCGACGAAGGCCTCCGGCTCGAAGGGCGCCAGGTCGTCCGGGCCCTCGCCCAGGCCGACCAGCTTGACCGGGACGCCCAGCTCGCGCTGGACGGCGACGACGATGCCGCCCTTGGCGGTGCCGTCGAGCTTGGTCAGCACGATGCCGGTGATGTCCACGACCTCGGCGAAGACGCGGGCCTGGGTCAGACCGTTCTGCCCGGTGGTGGCGTCCAGGACCAGCAGGATCTCGTCCAGCGGGCCGTGCTTCTCCACGACCCGCTTGACCTTGCCCAGCTCGTCCATCAGGCCGGTCTTGGTGTGCAGCCGGCCCGCGGTGTCGATCAGTACGACGTCCGCGCCCTCGGCGATGCCCTCCTTGACGGCGTCGTAGGCGATCGACGCCGGGTCGCCGCCCTCGGGACCGCGCACCGTGCGCGCGCCGACCCGGTCGCCCCAGGTCTGGAGCTGGTCGGCGGCGGCGGCGCGGAAGGTGTCGGCCGCGCCGAGGACCACGCTGCGGCCGTCCGCGACCAGGACGCGGGCGAGCTTGCCGGTGGTGGTGGTCTTGCCGGTGCCGTTGACGCCGACGACCATCACGACGCCCGGGGTGTCGACGCCGCTCTCCGTCTTGACGGCGCGGTCGAAGTCGGTGCCGAGCAGGGTCAGCAGCTCCTCCTTCAGGAGGGCGCGCAGGTCGGCCGGGGTGCGGGTGCCGAGGACCTTGACCCGCTCGCGCAGCCGGTCCACCAGCTCCTGCGTGGGGGCGACGCCGACGTCGGCGATGAGGAGCGTCTCCTCGATCTCCTCCCAGGTGTCCTCGTCGAGGTGCTCGCGGGAGAGCAGCGTCAGCAGCCCCTTGCCCAGCGAGTTCTGCGAACGGGCGAGCCGGGCGCGCAGCCGGACGAGCCGGCCCGCGGTGGGCTCGGGCACGTCCAGGGCGGGCGCCGCGACGACGGGGTCCAGGGCGGCGACCGGCGAGTCGGTGGCGGTCTCCCCCTCGGGGAGCACGACCTCCTCGATCGTGCGCCGCGGCTCGTCCACCGTGGGTGCGGCGTCGTCCCCGACCTGCGGCTCGGCGGGCGGGGCAGTGATGGTCGGCGTGCTCGACGGCGCCGTGGGGGGCAGCTGCTTCTTCTTGCGGCTGCTGACCACGAGCCCGCTGATCGCGCCGACCGCGACCAGGGCGATGACTACAGCAAGGATGAGGATTTCCATAACCAACCCAGTATCGGTCACCGTCGGCCCGGACCCCGGACCTTGGCGAATCAGCCAAGGGGCGTAAGCCTCTATTTGAGCTTTTCACATCAAATCTACGATGATGGTCGACCTCCCCCGCCCTCCAGCCACTCCCGGAGTACCGCATGTCTGCCGAGCCCGCCGACGGCGCCACAGAGACCGCGATGGAAACCCGCGGCCTCGAACCCGTCCCGGACGGCGAGCGCACGGGCCGCGTCCGTGAACTCGTCCCGACCTGGGTCGCCGCCAACATCAGCGTGCTGCTGCTGACCATGGGCGCGGGTCTGGTCATCTTCAACAAGCTGAACTTCTGGCAGGTCCTCGTCGTCGCCGTCGCGGCGCCCGTGCTCTCCTACGGGATCGTCGGGCTGATATCCATCGCCGGCAAGCGCGGCGGCGCCCCGGGCATGGCCCTCTCGCGCGCCGTCTTCGGCCAGCGCGGCAACCTCTTCCCCGGCGCGCTCATCTGGGTCGCCCGCTGGGGCTGGGAGACGATCAACGCGGTCAGCGGCGCCTTCGCCATGCTGACCGTCCTGGACCTGCTCTTCGACATCCACAAGAACACCGCGCTGATCGTGGTCACGCTGCTGCTCTTCGTCGGCTGCACCTTCGTGGTCTCCGGGCTCGGCATCAACGCGCTGCGCGTGTGCTCGACGTGGTCGACGTACCTCTTCGGCGCCTTCAGCGTGCTGGTCCTCGGCTATCTGATCGCCGAGACCGACTGGTCCGCGGTCTTCGACAAGCCGGCCGGCTCGACCGCGATGATGGTCGCGGGCATCGGCACGATCGCGGCGGGCGGGATCAGCTGGGTGCCCTCCGGCCCCGACTTCACGCGGTACCTGCCGCGCACCGCTTCCTCCAGGGGCATGGTCGGCGCGACGATCGGCGGCGCGGCCGTGGTCGTCATCCCGATGGTCCTGATGGGCGCGGTCATGGCGGTCGGCACCCCCGACCTGGCCACCGCGCAGGACCCGGTCTCCTTCATCGGCGAGCTGCTGCCCGTCTGGATCGCCGTCCCGTACCTGCTCGTGGCCCTGGTCGGGATGCTGCTGATCAACTCGATGTCGATGTACTCGGCCGGCTTCACCGCGCAGACCCTCGGCATCAAGGTCCCGCGCGCCTGGGCCGTCAGCGTCAACGCCGTCATCAGCCTGGTCTTCGGCTTCCTGCTGATGGTCGTGGCCACCAGCTTCTTCGGGTCGTTCATCTCCTTCCTGACCCTGCTGGCCGTGGCGTTCTCCGCGTGGATCGGCGTCTTCGGCGTGGACATGCTGCGCGGGCGCACGTACGACGGGGCCGCGCTGCTGAACACGGGGCGCACCAGTGCCTACTGGTACAAGGGCGGCTTCGCCTGGCAGGCGATGTGCGCGTGGGGGATCGCCCTGGTCGTGGGCCTGCTGTTCACCAAGGTCGACTGGTTCGGCGGGCCGCTCGCCGACAGTTGGATCGGCGAGAACGGCCTCGGCTGGGCGGCCGGCATCGTGACCTCCGGGCTGCTGTACGCCGTCCTTCCGCGCACCGGGGCGCCGGCGGCGGGCGAGGACGCGCCCGTGCGGGAGCCCGAGCCCGCCGGATCCCTGTCCAACTGACGCCGCGTCAGCTAACGTCCCCCTTCGCCCGGCCCGTCACCGCGAGCAGCAAGGCGAAGGGGGACTTCTTCATGCCCATCACCGTGGCCCGGTTCAACCTCATCGACCCGGACGGCACGCCCGAGACCCTCTCCGCCCGCTACCGCGCGGCACTGGAGATGGCCCGGTACGCCGACGAGCACGGCGTCGACACCCTCCAGACCGAGGAGCACCACGGCACCGACAACAACTGGCTGCCCTCGCCGTTCGCCTTCGCGGGCGCGGTCTTCGGCGCCACCCGGCGGATCGCGGTCACGGTCTCGGCGATCATCGGGCCGCTCCACGACCCGCTGAAGGTCGCCGAGGACATCGCGGTCCTGGACCTGCTGAGCGGCGGGCGCCTGGTGACCGTGGCGGGCATCGGGTACCGGCCCGCGGAGTACGAGCAGCACGGCGTCGAGTGGGGCCGGCGCGGCAAGCTCCAGGACGAGCTGCTGGAGACCCTGCTCCAGGCGTGGACCGGAGAGCCCTTCGCCTACCGCGGCCGCACCGTGAAGGTCACCCCGCGCCCCTTCACCCGGCCGCACCCGCTGCTGCTGGTCGGCGGCAGCTCGCAGGCGGCGGCCCGCCGCGCGGCCCGGCTCGGCCTGCCGTTCTTCCCGAGCGCGCACCTGCCGGAGCTGGAGGCGTACTACCTCGCGCGGCTGGCGGAGTACGGCACCGAGGGCTTCTGCATGATGCCCGCGGCCGAGACGCCGCTGCTGCACATCGCCGAGGACCCGGACCGCGCGTGGGCGCTGTACGGCCACCACTTCCTGCACGAGGCCGGCATGTACGCCTCCTGGCAGTCCAAGGACATCCGCTCGGCGGTGCGCTCCGGCGCGCGGACCGTGGCGGAGCTGCGCGCGGAGGGGGTGTACCGGATCCTGACCCCGGACGAGGCGGTGACGTACGCCCGGGGCGCGGGCGAGGCCGGCAACCTGGTCCTGCACCCGCTGTGCGGCGGCATGCCGCTGGACGAGGGGCAGCGCAGCCTGGAGCTCCTGTGCCAACGGGTACTGCCCCGGCTCAAGGACTGAGCCGGGGCAGTACCGGGGGAGACGGGGCGGTGGCGGGGAATGGTTACCCCATCTCCTCCAACGCCTTGCCCTTGGTCTCCGGCACCCACTTGAGGATGAAGGGGATCGAGAGCAGGGCGAAGACCGCGTAGATCACGTACGCACCGGACAGGTTCCAGTCCGAGAGCGTCGGGAACGACACCGTGATGACCCAGTTGGCGATCCACTGGGCCGCGGCGGCCACGCCGAGGGCGGCCGCGCGGATCCGGCCGGGGAACATCTCGCCGAGCAGCACCCAGACCACCACGCCCCACGAGAGGGCGAAGAAGAGGACGAAGAAGTTGGCGGCGATGAGGGCCACCAGGCCCTGGGCGTGCGGCAGGGCGATGTCGCCGCCGCTGGTGTCCTTGTAGGAGAACGCCCACGCGGCCAGTGCGAGGGAGACCGTCATGCCCGCGGAGCCGATGAGGGCCAGCGGCTTGCGACCGATCCGGTCCACGAACACCATCGCGATCACCGTACCGATGATGTTCACGACGGAGGTCTCGAAGGAGTACAGGAACGAGGAGCTCGGGTCGATGCCGACCGACTGCCACAGCGAGGAGCTGTAGTAGAAGATCACGTTGATGCCGACGAGCTGCTGGAAGACGGAGAGGCCGATGCCGATCCAGACGATCGGCAGGAAGCCGAAGCCGCCGCCGAGCAGGTCCTTGAAGCTGGACTTCTGCTCCGAATGGATGGCGCTGTCGATCTCGCGGACCCGGGCGTCGGCGTCGATGTTCTCGCCCTCGACCTCGCGCAGGACGATCTTGGCCTTCTCCATCCGCCCCACCGAGACGAGGAAGCGCGGGGACTCGGGGATCGCGAAGGAGAGCAGCCCGTAGAGCACGGCCGGGACCACCATCACGCCGAGCATCCACTGCCAGGCTTCCAGTCCGCCGACCTTGCCGCGCTGGTCGCCGCCCGCGAGGTTCAGGATGCCCCAGTTGACGAGCTGGGAGATGGCGATGCCGATGACGATCGCGGCCTGCTGGAAGGAGGCGAGGCGGCCGCGGTAGGCGGGCGGCGACACCTCGGCGATGTAGGCGGGGCCGATGACCGAGGCCATGCCGATGCCGAAGCCGCCGATGACGCGCCACACGGCCAGGTCCCAGAGGGCGAACGGCAGGGCGGAACCGATGGCGCTCGCGGTGAAGAGGACGGCCGCGATCTGCATGCAGCGGATGCGGCCGATCCGGTCGGCGATGCGGCCCGCGGTGGCCGCGCCGAGGGCGCAGCCGATGAGTGCGGCGGCGATCACCTGGGCGAGGGTGGCGGAGCCGACGTCGAAGCGGCCCCGGATGGCCTCGACGGCGCCGTTGATGACGGAGCTGTCGTACCCGAAGAGGAAGCCGCCCATCGCCGCGGCGGCGGTGATGAAGATGACGTGACCGAGGTGCTCGGGCTGCGATGCACGTCCGCCGCCCGGCGAGGACGCCTGCGCTGTGCTGGTCAAGGTCTGCTCCTGCGTGCCCGGCTGCGGTGACGGGCGGATGTGGGGGGTGATTCCTACCAGTGGCGCACAGTTCAAGATCGGCCACCACCCGAAAGGAAGGGCAAGCGGGAGCGAGCCTATGTCTTCATTTTGTGAAGTCAAGAGGTGCCCCGAACTTCACCCCACCCGCCCTTGTGACCCATCTGGCGGAACAGGGAGGGCAAGGGGGCCCCTTTGGCTTCACTTCTTGAAGAGATGGCCTCCTGTAGCCCTCTTCTCAGCGCAGGCGCTGGCTGATGACCTTGGAGACCCCGTCGCCCTGCATCGACACCCCGTAGAGCGCGTCGGCGACCTCCATCGTCCGCTTCTGGTGCGTGATCACGATCAGCTGGGAACTCTCCTGGAGCTCCTCCATGATCCGGATCAGCCGCTGCAGGTTCGTGTCGTCCAGGGCCGCCTCGACCTCGTCCATCACGTAGAACGGGCTGGGCCGGGCCTTGAAGATGGCGACCAGCAGGGCCACGGCCGTCAGCGAGCGTTCGCCGCCCGAGAGCAGCGAGAGCCGCTTGACCTTCTTGCCCGGCGGGCGGGCCTCCACGTCCACGCCGGTGGTGAGCATGTTGTCGGGATCGGTCAGGACGAGGCGCCCCTCGCCGCCCGGGAAGAGCCGCGAGAAGACGCCCTCGAACTCGCGGGCGGTGTCGTGGTACGCCTCGGTGAACACCTGCTCGACGCGCTGGTCGACCTCCTTCACCACCTGAAGGAGGTCGGCCCGGGTCTTGCGCAGGTCTTCGAGCTGCTCGCTCAGGAACTTGTGCCGTTCCTCCAGCGCCGCGAACTCCTCCAGAGCGAGCGGATTGACCTTGCCGAGCTGCTGGTGCGCCCGTTCGGCGGCCCGCAGCCGCTTCTCCTGCTGCGCCCGGACATAGGGAACGAGCGGCGCGGCGGAGTCCGTGGTGCCCCGCTCCGCTCCCCCGCCGTCCCGCGCCTCGATCTCGGCGGGCTCGGCGGGTTCACCGGCGGACACCGGCTGGTCCGGTCCGTACTCGGCGACCAGACCGGCCGCCGTCACCCCGAACTCCTCCAGCGCCTTGGTCTCCACCTGCTCGATGCGCAACCGCTTCTCGGCGCCGAGCACCTCGCCGCGGTGCACGGAGTCGGTGAGCTTGTCGAGTTCGCCCTTGAGGTCGCGACCGCGGGTACGGGCCTGCGCCAGCTCCCCCTCCCGGACGCCCTTCGCCGACTCCGCGGCCCGGCGCTCGCCGTCCGCGCGGGCCAGGGACACCTCGATGTGCGCCGACAGCTGGCGGGCGCCGTCGCCCACCGCCGTGGCCACCCGGGCCTCGTGGCGCCGCCGGGCCGTGCGCCGCTCCGCCCGGGCCCGGGCCTCGCGCTCCGCCCGGGCCGCGCGGTCGAGGGAATCGGCCCGGCCCGCCAGCGCCTTGACCCGTTCCTCGTGGGTGCGCAGCAGGAGCCGTGCCTCCATCTCGGTCTGCCGGGCGTTGGCACCGTCCGCCGCGAGCCGGTCGCGGGCCGCGGCGTCCGGCTCCTCGGCGCCGGGCATCTCCTCGACCACCGCGAGCCGTTCGGCGCACTCCTCGACATCGGCCAGCGCCTGCTCCAGCGCGTCCTGCGCCGTGGCCGCCGCGGCGGCGCAGCGCTCGGCCTCGCCCGCCGCGCCCTTGGCCTGGCCGGACAGTCGCCCGAGCTGCTGGGCGACCCCGGCCTTCGCCCGTTCGCCCGCGCGGCGCCGCTCGGCCAGGTCCTCGACCAGCTCGGCGCACGCGCGGCGGCGGGCCTCGGCGTCCGTGCGGGCCCCGGTCAGCTCCCGGCACTCGACCTCCAGGCCGGCCAGGTCGGCGTCCGCCTCGTCGACCGCCGCCTGCACCTCGATGAGGCTGGGCGCTCCGGCGGCCCCGCCCTGGGCGAGGTGCGCCCCCAGTACGTCGCCCCCCACGGTCACCGCGACCAGCTCGGGGTGCTCGGCCACGAGGGCCTCCGCGTCCGCCAGTTCCGGCACGACCCGGTAGTCCCGCACGACCCGGGCCACGGCCCGGCGCAGCCCGGCGTCCCCGCCGACCAGCTCGGCGACGGCCACGCCGGACCCACCGGGAGCCGGGGCCGCGACGGGATCCGGGGCCCGCGTCCCCACGGTGCGCACGGCCCCCGCGGGGCCCGGCTCCAGGGCCGACTCCGCGCCGGGGGCGGTGGAGGGGGCGGGAAGCGGCGAGCTCGGGCCGGGGACCTGGGCGGGCGGTACGGGCCCGATCGCGCCCGGGTCATCTCCCGGGGCGGCCGCCGGGGCCGGTGGCTGGGCCGGGACCGCCGTCGGGGCGATCAGGAAGGTCGCCCGGCCGGCGTCCGCGTCGCGCAGGTGCCGGATCGCGGCGGCGGCCGCCGCCGGGGAGGTCACGGCGAGGGCGTCGGCCGCCGCGCCCAGTGCCGCCGCGACCGCCACCTCGTACCCCGCGGCCACCGACAGCCGCTGCGCCGCCGGGCCGAGCAGGCCCGCCAACTGCTCCCGGGCCGCCAGCACCGCCGCGGTGCCGTCCTTGCGCCGCAGGCCGAGCGCCAGCGCCTCCCTGCGCGCGGACACCGCCGCGCTGGATCGCTGCGCCGCGGCCAGTGCGTCGCGGGCCGCGGAGAGCGCGGCCTCCGCGGCGGTCAGCTCGGCCCGTGCGGCTTCGTGTTCCGCCGCCACGGCCTCGCCGGCGTCCAGCGCCCCGACCTCCTCGGCGAGGGCCTCGTACTCCCCGCGCGCCGCCACCGACCGGGATTCCGCTTCGTCCCGGGCAGCGACCAGCCGGTCGATCTCCGCCTGCGCGGCCCAGGCCCGGGAACGGGCCGCTCCCAGCCGTCCGGTCAGCCGGGCCAGGCCCTCGCGCCGGTCGGCGATGGCCCGCGCCGCGTCCCGCAGCCGGCGTTCCTCGCCTTCCAGCGCGCGTTCCAGTTCCGCCCGGTGCGCCGAGGTGTCCTCCAGGGCGCGGGTCGCCGCCTCCAGCGCG
The DNA here is from genome assembly GCF_044759975.1 of Streptomyces sp. NPDC098789. NCBI lineage: Bacteria > Bacillati > Actinomycetota > Actinomycetes > Kitasatosporales > Streptomycetaceae > Streptomyces > Streptomyces sp. NPDC098789. The sequence goes on along the minus strand of NZ_JBIWAJ010000001.1, from coordinate 760,104 downwards.
GCCGTCAGTTCCGCTTCCTGGTCGCGGACCCGGGCGGCCTCCTTCTCCAGGTCCTCGGGGTCGCGGCCGCGCCGCTCCTCCTCGACAGGAGCGGTCGCGCTGCGGATCCGTGCCTCGGCCAGCGACGCCGTGCCGCGGACCCGCTCGGCCAGTTGCGACAGTTCGTACCAGGTCTGCTGCGCCCGCTGGAGCCGCGGCGCGAGCACGCGCACGGCCTCCTCCGACTCGGCCTCCCGGCGCAGCGCCCCGGCCAGCTCCGCCTCGGCCGACTCCTTGCGTTCCTTCAGCGCGGACTCGTCCGCGATCTCCGCGTCGAGCGCGTCGCGCAGGATGACGAGGTCGTCCGCGAGCAGCCGCAGCCGGGCGTCGCGCAGGTCGGCCTGGATGACGGCGGCCCGCCGGGCGACCGCGGCCTGCCGTCCCAGCGGCTTGAGCTGGCGCCGCAGTTCGTCGCCGAGGTCCTGGACCCGTGCGAGGTTCGCCTGCATCGAGTCCAGCTTCCGCAGCGCCTTCTCCTTGCGCTTGCGGTGCTTGAGCACGCCCGCCGCCTCCTCGATGAAGGCGCGGCGGCCCATCGGATCGGCGTGCAGGACGGAATCCAGCTGGCCCTGGCCGACGATGACGTGCATCTCGCGGCCGATGCCGGAATCGGAGAGCAGCTCCTGGATGTCCAGGAGCCGACAGGTGTCCCCGTTGATCTGGTATTCGCTGCTGCCGCCCCGGAACATGATCCGGGTGATGGTGACCTCGGCATAGTCGATCGGCAGTGCGCCGTCGGAATTGTCGATGGTCAGCGAGACCTCGGCGCGGCCGAGCGGCGGCCGGCCGGTGGTCCCGGCGAAGATGACGTCCTCCATCTTGCCGCCGCGCAGGGACTTGGCCCCTTGCTCACCCATGACCCAGGAGAGTGCGTCCACCACATTGGACTTGCCCGAGCCGTTGGGGCCGACGACACAGGTGATGCCCGGCTCGAAACGCAGGGTGGTGGCGGATGCGAACGATTTGAAACCGCGCAGGGTCAGGGCCTTGAGGTGCACGCCGCCGGACTCTACCTTTCACGTTCGGTTTCGCCCATGAAGGTGCAGGGCACATCTGACGTTAAAGGAAATGGCCCCCCACCTGGCGCAATGGGAGAACGGCGAAGCCGGCGGAGATCGACGAGGACGACGGGAAAGAAAAGAAGGGACGCCGAAGCGTCCCTTGCAGATCAAGCGGTGCTGACAGTCGAGAAGATCGGGCTGACAGTCACAGCGACGAGATCGCGAATCAGGTGAGCGCAGGCTCCGCCTGGGGTACGTCGATGTCGATGCTGTCCAGCAGCAAGTCTCCGTGCTGAGCGGCGGCCGCGTTCAGAGCGTCATTCTCGGACTGGATTCGTCCGAGCTCGGACTCGAGGTCCTGGACGCGCTGCTGAAGCCGTCGCATCTCGGCGAGGAGTCGCGGGTCGGAACCGCCGACGTAACCGAGAAGCGCCTTTGCCATGATGGATGGTCCTCCACACTGAGTGACCGACCGAAGCGGTGTGGGTCGTGAGGGAATCGCACCCGCGTTGTCCGGCAGTGGCTGTCAGTCACTGCGCTAAATACTGCCAACACTGCCAAACAGCTCAGGTGCGCGGGGCTTCCAGCGTCTCACCAAAAAGTTTGACGGTCAACACGATCACGCCCTGTATCGGCGGGCAGCCCGTTTCCCGCAAGGGGGACGGAGATCGTCCGCACCTCCGAGCCTTCCACTCATGACCACGCTCGGCAACGTATGCGCAGTTCCGGCGGTATGTAGATGCGATCAGCGCACGATCACCGGATCGCGAACCCGTCATAGCCGCCGCGCGGAATTCCCCAGATCTCGGTCACCCCGTCCACCCGCCCGGGCGTGTCGGCGGACCGGAGCCAGTCGAGCAGCCGGTGGCAATTCTCACGTTGACCTTCGGCGACGACCTGTACCCGCCCGTCGTCGAGGTTGAGCGCGAAGCCCACCAGCTCGCCGATCTCCAGCGCATTGGCCCTGGTGAACCAGCGGAAGCCCACTCCCTGTACCCGGCCGCGTACCCAGGCGGTCACCCGGACATGTTCATTCATGCGTGAACGCTAACCGGGCAATCGGATTCCGGTCACCTTGCCCCCGGCACGCCATGGGCTACAGTCGCGCCTCAATGCTCACCCATTTGGGCGAGTAACGGTTGATCTTGGAAGGCACAGCCGATGGGACGCCACCGACTCCCCGCGCCGCAGCGCGACGGCCGCGGCGGCCTCGCCGTGCGCACCGGCCTGCTCGGCGCCTGCGTGGCAGTGGTCCTGGGGACCGCGGCCGTGACCACCGGCCTGGTGCCCGTCGGCGGGAGCTTCCCCTACGTCGGCCAGGGCTCGGACGGCAAGACCGAGGCCAAGGGCTCCGCGCACAAGGACGCCGGCGGCGCCTCGGACGCCAGCGAGCAGGGCGGCCTGGCGAACCTTTCCGGCCGCTCCCCCGACGCCCCGTCCCCCTCCGGCAGCGCATCCGGCAGCCCTTCGGGCTCCCCCTCGCCGTCGGCCTCGCCGAGCCCGTCCGCCTCGGCTTCCGCGTCGGCCCCCCCCTCGCCCGCGCCCTCGACGAAGGCCGCGCAGACGCCCGTACCGGCGGCGCCCAAGCCGCCGAAGCCGGCCGATCCGCCGCCCGCCAAGCCCTCCGCGCCGACCTCCGGCGGGGGGTCCTCCGAGGAGGCCGCCGTGCTGACGCTGGTGAACGTGGAGCGGGCGAAGGCCGGCTGTGGTCCGGTGCGCGCGAACCCGCCGCTGGCCGCCCTCGCCGGCGCCTTCAGCAAGGACATGGCCGTGCGCGGCTTCTTCGACCACACCGACCCGGACGGGAAGACCCCGTGGGACCGCGCGTCGAACGCCGGGATCACCAGCCTCGGCGGGGAGAACATCGCCCGGGGTCAGGGCGACGCCGACGCGGTGATGAGGGCGTGGATGGACAGTCCTGGCCACCGGGCCAACATCCTCAACTGCGAGTACCGCACCCTCGGCGTCGGGGTGTACCTCGCCTCCGGCGGCCCGTGGTGGACCCAGGACTTCGGCTTCTGACCGCTGGCCCTCCCGGGCCCGTGCCCCGCGCGGGTCAGGCGGCGACGGCGACGCGGCCCGCGAGGAAGACGCGGGTCGTCCCGGCGACGCGGCGGCCGAGGTGCTCCGCGGTCAGCAGGTCGGCCTTGTGCACGCCTTCGACGCCCTGGTCGGAGTTGCTCTGCGCGGCGGCGCCGTCGAAGAACCCGAGGCGGTTGATGTCGTTCTCGGAAGCGGTGCTGGAGTTCCAACCCGGCTTCAGGCCCAGGTTGATCCAGTTCATGCCGTGCTGCGCGGCCAGCGTCTGGAAGTAGTCCAGGGTGTTGCCCTTGTCGCCGCTCTTGGACGCGGAGTTCGTGAAGCCCGCCGCCAGCTTGTCCTGCCAGGCGTCGGCGAACCAGCGCTTCGAGCTGGCCTCGGCGAAGACGTGGAAGGCGCCGGACGCGGTGCCCATGTAGGTCGGGGAACCGAAGACGATCGCGTCGGAGCCGTCGAGGAGTTCCCACTGGGCGTCGTCGATCTCGTCGACCTTGATCAGGTGCACGGTCGCACCCGCGTCGACGGCGCCGGCGCGGACGGCCTCGGCGACGACGGCGGTGTGCCCGTAGCCGGAGTGGTAGGCGATCGAGACGACGGGGGTGGGGAGCGGAGCGGACACGGTGGATCTCCTCTGGAACGTGGTGGTGCGTCGAGAGAAGGTAAACACTAACTTTTGGAAAGCGCAAGCTATTGGTTAGCGCTGCGCAGGAGTAGTCTGTTCCTCATGGAGACCCCTGTCTGTACCGAAAGTGCCGCAGCGGCCGAACTACCGTTCGATGTTTTCGCGCGCGCCTGCCCGTCCCGGGAGACCTTGGAGCACGTCACCGGGCGCTGGGGCAGCCTGACGGTCGGCGCCCTCTACGACGGAGCGCGCCGCTTCAACGAACTGCGCCGCCGGGTCGACGGGGTGAGCGAGAAGATGCTCTCCCAGACGCTGCACGCGCTGGAGCGCGACGGCATCGTGCACCGCGAGGCGCAGCCGACGAACCCCCCGCGCGTGGACTACGAGCTGACGCCGCTGGGCCGGGAGATCGCCGAGCGGCTGCTGTCACTGATCCACTTCGTCGAGGGCAGCATGACCCCGGTGCTGGCCGCCCGGCAGTCCTACGACGAGGCGCGCGGCGGGCGCTGACAGCGCGGGCAGAAGTAGCTGGACCTGTTCATCCAGGGGCGGCGGCGCATCGGCGTGCCGCAGCGCCGGCACGGCTCGTCCTCGCGCCCGTAGGCGTCGAGGGAGCGGTCGAAGTAGCCCGACTCGCCGTTCACGTTGACGTAGAGGCTGTCGAAGCTGGTCCCGCCGACGGCGAGGGCCGCGTTCATCACGTCGCGGACGTGACCGAGGAGTTCCTGGCTCCGGGGGCGCGTGAGGGCGGCGGTGGGGCGCTCGTAGTGCAGCTTGGCGCGCCACAGCGCCTCGTCCGCGTAGATGTTGCCGATGCCGCTGATCAGGGACTGGTCCAGCAGGGCCCGCTTGAGCGTGGTCCGCTTGGCGCGCAGCGCCGCGTGGTAGACGGCCTCGTCGAAGGCCGGGTCCAGGGGGTCGCGCGCGATGTGCGCGATGACCTCGGGGAGCCCTTCGGCGCTGTCGGCGACGGTCGGGTGCAGCGAGAGCCCGCCGAAGGTCCGCTGGTCGACGAAGCGCAGCTCGGTCCCCGTGGAGTCGTCGAAGCGGACCCGGATGCGCAGGTGCTTCTCGTCCGGGGCCCCGGTGGGCTGCACCAGGAGCTGACCGCTCATGCCGAGGTGGGCCAGTACGGACAGGTCCCGGTCGTCCAGGGGCAGCCACAGGTACTTGCCGCGCCGCTGCGGGGCGCCGATGGTCCGGCCGGCCAGGCGCGCCGCGAAATCGGCGCCACCACCGGGGTGGCGGCGTACCGCGCGGGGGTGCAGCACCTCCACGGAGTCGACCGTCCGCCCGGCCACCCAGCGCGCCAACCCGCGCCGCACGACTTCGACTTCGGGCAGCTCGGGCACGGCGTCTCCTTGGGCGGGCGTTCCTTCTCGACTCGCCCCGAGCTTAGCGCCGCGCGGCGGGGGGTCCGGAAACGGGTCCGCCCGCCCCTGCCGGAGCAGGGGCGGGCGGGGGAAATCCCGAAGGAAGTCAGGCCGTCGGCGTCGGGCCGGCGGGCGTCGGCGCCCCGCCGTCCTCGGCCGGAGCCTCGGTGACAGCCGGTGCGGCGGCGGGAGCGGCTGTCGCCCCGATCCGCTCGTCCGCGGCGGCGCGGATACCGCGCCATGCGGACTCCGCAGCCTGCTGTTCCGCTTCCTTCTTGCTGCGGCCGGTGCCGGTGCCGTACGAGACACCACCGACGCGAGCAGCAGCGGTGAAGGTTTTCTCGTGGTCCGGTCCCATCTCGCTGACCAGGTACTCGGGCACACCGAGTCCCTCGGCCGCGGTCAGTTCCTGGAGACTGGTCTTCCAGTCCAGGCCTGCGCCGAGGCTCGAGGACTTCTCGATCAACGGATCGAAGAGCCGGTGAACCAGCTCCGCTGCCGCGTCGAGACCCTGGTCGAGGTAGACCGCGCCGATCACCGCTTCAAGGGTGTCGGCGAGGATGGAGGCCTTGTCCCGGCCGCCCGTGCCTTCTTCGCCCCGGCCGAGCCGGATGAAGAGACCGAGTTCGAGCCCGCGCCCGACCTCCGCCAACGCACGCGAATTGACCACAGCGGCCCGCAGTTTGGCCAGTTGGCCTTCCGGCAGGTCCGGGTGGATCCGATAGAGCGTGTCCGTGACCACCAGGCCGAGCACGGAGTCCCCGAGGAACTCCAGCCGCTCGTTGGTGGGCAGACCGCCGTTCTCGTACGCGTACGAACGGTGGGTCAGTGCACGCACCAGAAGGGCGGACTCGAGGTGATACCCGAGCCGCCCTTCCAGAAGCGTGTGGGACGAGGCCGCGTTGTTCGTGTCTGCCTGCGTTTGGCCGCCGGCAAGCTCAGACATTGCGCCTCTCACCAGCCGCTCAGACCTCGAGGACCTGGCGCTTGTTGTAGGTGCCGCAGCTCGGGCACGCAATGTGCTGGAGCTTCGGCTCCTGGCAACGCTCGCACGAAACCAGGGTGGGGACCGCAGCCTTCCACTGCGACCGGCGGTGGCGCGTGTTGCTGCGCGACATCTTCCGCTTCGGAACAGCCACGGCTACTTCTCCTGCTTCTCGGCGGCGCGCTGGACGTCAGATGCGACGCCGCTCATGTTGTCCTTCTCGTCGTCCTGATCGGTCACGACGAGTCCCTGCAACGCTGCCCAACGAATGTCGGTGGCGTCATGGTGGTGGTCCGGGTCGTCGTTCAGACTGGTCCCGCATTCGGGACACAGTCCGAGACAGTCCTCCCGGCACACCGGCTGCAGCGGCAGTGCGAGCACCACCGCGTCACGCAGCACTGATTCGAGGTCGAACAAGCCGTCCTCGATGAAGAGCGTGTCCTCGTCATTCTCAACGTCGTCGCCCGGTTCCGTTTTCACACGGCCCCGGTCGTCGGCGTCAGGGTACGAGAACATCTCCTGGAAGTCCGCCTTGAGCTCGCGCTCCACGGCCTCCAGACACCTTACGCACTCTCCGGCGGCCTGTGCACGGGCGGTGCCTGTGACAAGCACCCCTTCCATGACGGACTCCAGCCGGAGCCTCAGCTTCACCGGCGCGCCTTCCGGCACTCCGATGACGTCCGCGAGACCGAAGTCCCCCGGCGCCGCGATCTCGCGGGTCAGCCGCAGCAACGCACCAGGACGCCGACCCAGCTCGTGCGTATCGAACACGAGGGGGTTGCGGTGGTCGAGGTGGGTGTTCAGGGCTGGTCCTGCTTTCGAAATCGCTGAGCTGTTTGCCGCTTGCGGGCAGCAAGGATCGCGTCGCATACGCGCGACCGAAGAGCCAGGATACCCGCCGCTTCGCTCTGAGCCCAATCCGGGACCGCGGGGCCGACGGGGCAGGGTCAGCGGCCCTGCTCGTACTGGCGCAGCTGGTCCAGGTTGATCATGCTCGTGTCGAAGAAGCTGGTCTCGTCGAGCGCCTGCTGCGCGGGCTGTTGGTGCTGCTGGCCGGGCTGCTGCTGGTGCTGCTGGTGCTGCTGACCAGGCTGCTGGTGCTGCTGCTGGCCGGGCTGCTCGTAGGCGGCGTACGGGTCCGGCTGCTGGTGCTGGCCGCCCTGGTGCTGGGGCTGGTACGCGGCGTACGGGTCCGGCTGCTGCGGGGTCTGCTGGTAGCCGTAGGGGTCCTGGTAGCCGTACCCGTCCGGCGCCGGCTGCTGCGGGGGCCGCTGCTCGTAGGAGTAGGCCTCGTACACCGGTTCCCGCGGCGGCTGGGACTGCTGCGGGATCACGGCGGCCGGCTCCGCCAGGCCGGCCAGGAAGTCCGCGTCGCTCGTCGTGTGCTGCTGCCCGCCCGCCGCGTCCTGGGCCGCCATGTGCGCGCCCAGGTCGTCCGTGGGCAGCCGGCCGAGCAGCTTCTGGCGGCCGCGGCCGACCGCCTCCAGGGTCTTGGCCAGCACCGCCTCGAAGGTGGCCAGCTTGGTGTCGACGTAGGCGTCGACCTGGCGTCGCTGGGTCTCGGGGTCGTGGCTGCGCTCCGGCGCCTCCGCGTCCGCGAAGCCGTGCTCGTCCAGCCCGGGGCCGCGCCCGAGCAGCTTCTCGCGGCCGCGGTCGACGGACCCGATGGTCTTGGAGAGGACCGCCTCGAAGTTCGCGAGCTTGCTGTCGACGTAGTCGTCCGCCTCGGCCCGGATCGCCTCGGCCTCCTGGCGGGCCTGGGCCAGGATCCGGTCCGCCTCGCCCTGCGAGCGCCGCGCGACCTCGGTGTCGGAGACCAGCGAGCCCCGCTGGGCGTGCGCGGACTCGATGATCCGGTCCGCCTCGCGGCGGGCCTCCTCGACCATCTGTTCCCGTCCGCCGATCAGCTCCCGCGCCTGGGCGAGAGAGCCCGGCAGTGCCTGGCGCACCTCTTCGAGCTGGGCCAGCAGTTCGGCGCGGTTGATCACGCACGAGGCGGACATCGGCATGGACCGGGCGCCGCCGACCGACGCGACGATCTCGTCGAGCTTCTTCTGCACGTCCACGGCGGCTCGCACTCTCTCGGCCTCGGGTGGTTCCTGAGACGGACGGGTCGACTGTACGGCCACCGGGTGGCGCCCGGCAGCGCGTCAGGCGGCGTCAGTTGCCGTGCAGGCGTTCCATCAGCGCGGTGTGGACGAAGGTCGGCAGCAGGTGGGAGACGTCGCCGCCCCAGGTCGCCACCTCCTTGACCAGGGAGGAGGACAGGAAGCTGTAGGTCGGGTTGGTCGGCACGAAGAGCGTCTCGACCCCGGTCAGGCCCATGTTCATCTGGGCCATCTGGAGCTCGTAGTCGAAGTCGCTGACGGCGCGCAGGCCCTTGACGATGGCCGGGATGTCCCGCTGCTTGCAGAAGTCGACGAGCAGCCCGTGGAAGGACTCGACCTCGACGTTCCCGTAGCCGGCGGTGGCCTCGCGGATCAGCTCGATCCGCTCCTCGATGGTGAACAGACCCTGCTTCGACTGGTTGATCATCACGGCGACATGCACGACGTCGTAGAGCCTGGCGGCTCTGCCGATGATGTCGAGGTGTCCGTTGGTGATGGGGTCGAACGACCCCGGACAGACGGCGCGGCGCAACTGAAGTCCCTCGCTCTCCGGTGCGGGCATCATGACTCTTCGCTGGTGAAGGCGGCGCGACCGTACCAAAGGGTGCCTTCGCCGTACCGCCGGGAGCGGAGCGGCTCGAAACCGTCGGGCCAGGGGAACGCACCGCTTCTGGTGCTGCGTTCCACGGTGACGAGCGCATCGTCGGTGAGCCAGGCATTCGACCGGAGTGTGAGCAGGATCTCCGCAAGATCGTCATGTGCGACCTCGTACGGCGGGTCCAGGAAAACGATGTCGTACGGGTCCCCGAGCGCCCGGACGGCGACGATCAGCTCCGCTCTGCCCGCCCGGAACTCGGCGCCCGGCAGGCCGAGCGTCGCGATGTTGTCGCGGATCGCCTTCGCGGCCTTGGCGTCGGCCTCCACGAGCAGGGTGTGCGCGGCGCCGCGCGAGAGGGCCTCCAGGCCGACCGCGCCGGAGCCGCCGTACAGGTCGAGGACCCGGGCCCCGCCGACTCCGTGCAGTGACTCCCAGGTGGAGAAGAGGCCCTCGCGCATCCGGTCGGAGGTGGGCCGGGTGCCGGTGCCGGGCGGCACGGCGAGGCGTCGCCCACCGGCGCTGCCGGCGATCACGCGGGTCATGTGGAGGTCCTTCGCTCAGGGAATGCTCGCGGCTCCACGATAGGACCTCCTCGGCGGGGCCTCCTGGTCAGCCCTTCTCCAGGTACTGCTCGCGCTCGGTGTCGAGCAGCGCGTCGAGCGCGGTCAGCAGACCGGGCAGCCCGGTCAGCTCGGGGTCCTCGGCGACGACCCGGGCGGCCTCCTCGCGGGCCTGCGCGATGACCTCCTCGTCCTCGATGACGGACAGCATCCGCAGGGAGGAGCGCACGCCCGACTGGGCCTGGCCGAGGACGTCCCCCTCGCGGCGCTGTTCGAGGTCGATGCGGGAGAGCTCGAAGCCGTCGAGGGTGGCGGCGACGGCGGCGAGCCGGGCCCGGGCCGGACTGGCCTCGTGCATCTCGCTGACCAGCAGGCACAGCCCGGGGGCGGAGCCGCGGCCGACGCGGCCGCGCAGCTGGTGGAGCTGGGACACCCCGAAGCGGTCGGCGTCCATGATCACCATGACCGTGGAGTTGGGTACGTTCACCCCGACCTCGATGACGGTCGTGGCGACCAGCACCTTCACCTCGCCCGCGGCGAAGCGGCGCATCACGTCGTCCTTGTCGGCCGGGTCCATCCGGCCGTGCAGCACCTCGACGGACAGCCCGGCGAGCGGGCCACCGGCCAGTTGTCCGGCGATGTCCAGGACGGCGAGCGGCGGGCGCTTGTCCCCGTCCTCCTCCGCCGCGGCCTTCTTCTTGGCGGCCTTCGGGTCGTCCTCGCCGTCGCCGATGCGCGGGCACACCACGTACGCCTGGTGCCCCTTCTCCACCTCCTCGCGGACCCGCTCCCAGGCCCGGGTGAGGAAGTGCGGCTTGTCCTTGGCGGGCACCACGTGGGTGGCGATCGGGGAGCGTCCGGCCGGGAGCTGGTCCAGGACGGAGGTCTCCAGGTCGCCGAAGACGGTCATCGCGACCGTGCGCGGGATCGGGGTCGCGGTCATCACGAGCAGGTGCGGGGGCTGCTTGCCCTTGGAGCGCAGGGCGTCGCGCTGCTCCACGCCGAAGCGGTGCTGTTCGTCGACCACGACGAGGCCGAGGTCGTGGAACTTCACCTTGTCCTCGATCAGGGCGTGCGTGCCGATGACGATCCCGGCCTCGCCGGTGATCAGGTCCAGGAGCGCCCGGCGCCGCGCGGCCGTGCCCATCGAGCCGGTGAGCAGCACCACCTTGGTGCCCCGGTCGGAGCCGCCGAGCAGGCCGCCCTCGGCGAGTTCGCCCATCATCTCGGTGATCGAGCGGTGGTGCTGCTGGGCGAGCACCTCGGTGGGCGCGAGCATCGCGGCCTGTCCGCCGCAGTCGACGACGGCGAGCATCGCGCGCAGGGCGACCATGGTCTTGCCCGAGCCGACCTCGCCCTGGAGGAGGCGGTGCATGGGGTGGTCGGTGGCCAGGTCGTCGAAGATCTCCCGGGAGACCGTGAGCTGGCCGTCGGTGAGGGTGAAGGGGAGCTTGGCGTCGAAGGCATCCAACAGGCCGTCGGGGGCGGGGCGGCGCGGGACCGCGGGCAGCAGGGTGTCCGCGTGGCGGCGCCGGGCCAGGGCGACCTGGAGGACGAAGGCCTCGTCCCACTTGAGCCGCTGGCGGGCGGCTTCGACGTCGGCCTTGGTGCGGGGCCGGTGGATCGCGAGCAGCGCTTCGGTGAGCGGGAGCATCCCGCGGCCCTCGCGCAGCGCGGGCGGCAGCGGGTCCACGGCCTCCTGGGCGCTGGGCAGGACCGCGTCGACCGCCTTGGCTACCTTCCACGACTCCAGCTGCTTGCAGGCCGGGTAGATCGGGATCAGCTGCTGGGCGAAGGCGTCGACCGCCTCGGCCGTGGTGGCGTCCAGGCCCAGGGGCTCGTAGGCGGGGTGGGCGAGCTGGAGCTTGCGGTTGAACATCGAGACCTTGCCCGCGAACATCGCGCGGCTGCCGGGGAGCAGGTCCTTGTGCGGTTTGTGGACGCCCGCGCCGAAGAAGACGAGTTGGAGCCGGCCGCTGCCGTCGGTGATGGTCACCTCCAGCCGCTTGCCGCGACCTCCGTTGAAGGTGAGCACGCGGGCGTCGGCGACCTGGGCGACGACGGTGACGTGCTCGTCGATCTGGTCGGCCAGCTCCGCCAGGGAGGTCAGCTCCCCGCGCTCGGCGTACCGGCGCGGGTAGTGGTGCAGCAGGTCCAGGGCCGTGTGCAGGCCGAGCTGCTCGGCCAGCACCTTGGCGGTGGCGGGGCCGAGGGTCTTCTTGAGATCTTCGTCGAGCGCGGGCACCCGTTCATTGCACACCATCCCTGTGACAACGCGGACACGCGACCCGGTCCCGGCCCCCCGGCGGCCCGCCGCCCGGCGCCTATTCGATGCCGATGAGCAGGGGCGCGGAGTAGCGGCCGCCCCGGTAGGTGAGGGTGTCCACGGCCAGGTGCCCGTGCTGCACGTACGCCTCCAGGCGCGCGGCGAGCGCGTCCGGCACCTCCGGGCCGAGGACCAGGGTGACGAGTTCGCCGCCGGAGCCCAGCATTCGTTCCAGGACGGCTTCCGCGGTCTCCGCGAGCTCCGATCCGATGACCGCGACGTCGCCGTCGATGAGTCCGAGGACGTCGCCGGCCTGGCAGATCCCGGCCGAGGTGAAGGACTGCCGTTCGGCGATGGCGAGTTCGCCGTGGCGGGTGGCCCCCGCGGCGGCGGTCATGGCGACGACGTCCTCGTCGAAGCTGGCGTCCGGGTCGTGCACGGCGAGGGCGGCCAGGCCCTGGACGGCGGACCGGGTGGGGATGACGGCGACCCGTACGCCGTCGGCGCGCGCCTGTTCGGCGGCGGCCGCGGCGGCCGCGCGCTGTTCGGCGCCGCCGGGCAGCAGGACCACTTCGCGGGCGTGGGCGCGCCGCACGGCGGCGGCGATCTCGGCGGCGGCGGGCGGTTCGCCGGGCAGGGCGAGCACGGTGGTCGCGCCCGCCTCCTGGCAGAGCCCGGCCAGGCCCTCGCCCTGGACGACGGCGACCACGGCACGCTGGGCGCGCTCGGTGCGGGCGCGGCGGCGTTCGTCGCCGAAGTGGGTGATGCGGATCCGGTAGGGCCGTCCGGCGACCACTCCGGCTTCCACGGCGGCGCCGGGGTCGTCGACGTGGACGTGGACGTTCCACAGTCCGTCGCCGCCGACGACCACGAGCGAGTCGCCGAGGGCGTCCAGCGCCTCGCGCAGCAGGTCGACGGCCGGGTCGGGGGCGTCGAGCAGGTAGGTCACCTCGTACCCGGGCCCGTCCGGCTCCTCGTCGCAGGGCTGCTGCCGCGTCGGTACGGCCACGGCCCGCCCGCGCACCGGCTCCTGTGGCACCTCCTGCCCGGACAGGGCCTGCCACAGCGCCCCGAGCACGGCGACGATCCCGCAGCCCCCGGCGTCGACGACCCCGGCCCGGCCCAGCACGGCCAGTTGCCCCGGGGTCTCGGCGAGGGCGGCTCGGGCCCCCTCGTAGGCGGCGCGGGCCACGTCGGCCGCGCTCCCGGCGGCCGCCTCGGCGGCGCCGGCGGCCCGGGCCGCCGCGGCGGCGACGGTGAGCATGGTCCCCTCGACGGGGTGGGCGACGGCCTGGTACGCCGATTCCGCGGCCCGGGCGAGCGCGCCGGCCAGCAGTCCGCCCGACGCCGTCGCGCGGGGTTCCCCGCCGAGTACGTCGGCCACCCCGCGCAGCAGCTGCGCGAAGATCGTCCCGGAGTTGCCGCGGGCCCCGGTGAGGGCTCCGTGGGCGTAGGCCCGTACGGCGTCGCCCAGCGAGGTGGCGGCGCCGGCTCCGACCGCGCCGTCGCCGCGCGCTGTGCCCTCGCTCACATCCGCGGGGGCGTCGAAGGCGGCCTCCAGGGCCCGGGCGGCCGAGCAGGCGGTCAGGTAGAGGTTGGTCCCGGTGTCGGCGTCGGCGACCGGATAGACGTTGATCGCGTCGATGTCCTCGCGGGCCCGGCCCAGTGCGGCCAGGGTCAGGGAGCTCCAGGTGCGCACCGCGGCGGCGTCCAGGCTGTGCGGCTCGTGCGGCACCGGGTGTTCCTCCTTGAGCGGGCGAGGGTTCACCGCAGGGTAACGAAGGACGGCCCGGGATCCGGGGTGCACCCGGGACGGGGTCCGTGGCCGCCATGGTAGTTTTCTTGGACGGACGCAGTCGTTGTATGCTGCTCCGGTTGCCCGATGAGAGTCGGGCCAATCCCCCGGCAAACCACTTCAGATCTCGCAGATCTCTGATTCCGGTGCGCCGGTTTCACTGTAATTGCATCTGAAGTCTTTGGAGTGACCTGTGGCTGCCAACTGCGACGTTTGCGCCAAGGGGCCGAGCTTCGGCAACAGCATCTCCCACTCGCACCGCCGCACCTCGCGTCGCTGGAACCCGAACATCCAGCGCGTCCGTGCCGTGGTCAATGGGACGCCGAAGCGCCTCAACGCCTGCACCTCGTGCATCAAGGCCGGCAAGGTCTCGCGCTGACGCCTTCCGTCGTCGTAGCGCAGCCCTTTCCGGTTGCCAAAAAGACCGGTCCACCTCGGTGGACCGGTCTTTTGCCTTTGTCCGGGCACAACAGCGGACCGCGTACGGACGGCCGCCCCGCGACCACTGCCGGGGCGGCCGTCCCGCGTTGACCCCCTAGGGGGTCCGCCACCGCCAGGCGTGGTCAACGGGGCCGATGCCCGCGCCGAGGGCGAAGCCGGACGCGATGGCGCCCGTGACGTAGTCCTTGGCCGCGGTGACCGCCGCCGGGACGTCCAGGCCCTTGGCCAGGCCCGCGGCGATCGCGCTCGCCAGGGTGCAGCCGGTGCCGTGCGTGTGCCGGTTGTCGTGGCGGGGCGCCCGGAGCCACAGCTCCGTGGAGCCGTCGCTGAGCAGGTCGACGGCCTGGTGGCCCGAGGCGAGGTGGCCGCCCTTGATCAGGGCCCAGCGCGGCCCGTAGCCGAGGACCGCCCCGGCGGCCCGCCGCATGTCGTCCTCGCTCTCCACCCGCACGCCCGTCAGCTGGGCCACTTCGTCGAGGTTCGGGGTGGCCACGGTGGCCCGCGGCAGCAGTCGCGTGCGGACGGCCTCCAGCGCGGACGCCGCGAGCAGGGCGTCCCCGTGCTTGGAGACCCCGACGGGGTCCACCACGGCCGGAGCCGCGGTCTCGGCCAGCAGCGCGGCCACGGTCTCCACCAGGACCGCGGAGGAGAGCATGCCGGTCTTGACCGCCCCCACCCCGATGTCGTCCACCACGGCCCGGTACTGGGCCGTCACGGCCTCGGCCGGCAGTTCCCACACCCCGCGCACCCCGAGGGAGTTCTGGGCCGTCACGGCGGTGACCACGCTCATCCCGTGCACCCCGAGGGCCAGCATGGTCTTGAGGTCGGCCTGGATGCCCGCCCCGCCGCCGGAATCGGATCCGGCGACGGTCAGGCACAGCGGTGGCGCACCGCTCATCTCGGGGGTTCCTGCGCCGGGTCGGCGCCGAAGTGGTCCCAGCCGCCGGTGCTGGTCCAGGGCGCGCCGTCCACGGTCACCTGGGGCAGCGCGGACCGGTTGAGCACCTCGCCGATGACCTTCCAGCGGGCCGGGAGCTTCACGTCGGGCGGGAAGGTGGCCACGATCGCGTGGTCCTCTCCCCCGGTGAGCACCCACTGGAGCGGGTCCACGCCGACGGCCTGACCGATGTCGTGCATCTGCGTCGGGATGTCGACGGCGGCCGAGCGCAGGTCGATGCGGACCTTGCTGGCCTCGGCGATGTGGCCGAGGTCGGCGACCAGGCCGTCACTGACGTCGGTCATGGCCGTGGCGCCGAGTCCGGCGGCCGCGGGGCCCGCGTGGTAGGGCGGTTCGGGGCGTCGGTGCGCCTCGACGAAGGCCCGCGGGGAGCGGAACCCCCGGGAGAGCACCGCGAAGCCCGCCGCCGACCAGCCGAGCCAGCCGGTGACGGCGACGACGTCGCCGGGCCGGGCGCCGGAGCGCAGCACGGGGTCGTGGTTGCGCAGATCGCCGAGGGCGGTGATGGCCACCGTGATGGTGTCCCCGCGCACGACGTCCCCGCCGACCACGGCCGCGCCGGCGACCTGGCATTCGTCCCGCAGCCCGTCCATGAGCTCGGTCGGCCAGGTGACCGGCAGCTCGGCCGGTACGACGAGGCCGAGCAGCAGCGCGGTCGGCACCGCGCCCATGGCGGCGATGTCGGCCAGGTTCTGCGCGGCGGCCTTGCGTCCTACGTCGTAGGCGGTGGACCAGTCGCGCCGGAAGTGCCGTCCCTCCAGCAGGATGTCCGTGCTGGCCACGACCCGCCGGTCGGGCGCGGACACGACGGCGGCGTCGTCACCGGGTCCGAGCCGGACCGCGGGGGTGGTGGTCAGCCGTGAGGTCAGCTCCTTGATGAGCCCGAACTCCCCCAGCTCGCCGACAGTGCCCTTCATCGCTGTGCTCCTTCTGGCCCAGTCCGCTCGCGGTCGCGAGCCGTCCCAGCTCTGGGTACCGTCAACAGATACGTCAACTTCTGCTCCCCGTACGCCCCGCTGCGCGTGGCACCGGGCCCCCGGGTCTCCCCGTGGCGCTCGGCGACGCGGTACCGTGGCGTCCCTTTCTCCCCGGGCCCGGGACTTCCCACCCGAAGATTAGGGGAAATGATCCTCGCGGCCGCTCTGGAGGTTCCGTGGTACAGGCGTACATCCTCATCCAGACCGAGGTGGGCAAGGCATCGGTGGTGGCCGAGTCGATCGGCCGGATCCAGGGGGTGATCCAGGCCGAGGACGTGACGGGGCCGTACGACGTGATCGTGCGGGCCCAGGCCGACACCGTGGACGAACTCGGCCGCATGGTGGTCGCGAAGGTCCAGCAGGTGGACGGCATCACCCGCACCTTGACCTGCCCGGTCGTCCATTTGTAGCCCCCGTCTACTCTTGGCCGGTGATGTCCCTCCACCACCGGCCCGTCCGTCTGCTGGCCCTGCCCGCCCCGATGGCCGTACTCGCCGTGGCAGTCCTCGCGGGCTGCTCCCCGGGTACCGCCGGGGCCCGGGTGGCTCCGCCCCCCACGCCGCCCGCCGAGGTCGCGGGGCTCTGTGCCGCGCTGCACGAGGAGCTCCCGGAGACGGTGGCCGGCCTGAAGCGCTCGCCCGCCCAACCGTCTTCCGACCTGACCGCCGCGTGGGGCGGCTCGGCGATCGTACTGCGGTGCGGTATCCCCAAGCCCCCCGCGATGTCGGATCCCGCACAGGACGGCGTCGAGGTGAACGGCGTGGGGTGGCTGCTGGAGCAGCTCGACGGTGGCGGTTTCCGCTTCACCACCGGGCTGCGCCTGGCGTACACCGAGGTCACGGTGGACAAGGAGCACGCCAAGGACGCCGGTCTCCTGGTGCCCCTGTCGGCCGCGGTCAAGAAGACCGTGCCCGAGGGCATCGCCTCCTACTGATCGCTCCCCCCTGCGCCCACTGAGAACCGCCCGCCGGATCCGTGACCCGGCGGGCGGTCTCTCGTGCGTCGTGGCGCGGGGACCCTAGCGCAGCCCCGTGGAGCGGCGCAGGGCCGCCTGGATCAGACGGTCCACCAGCTCCGGGTACGCGACGCCGGTCTCCTGCCACATCCGCGGGTACATGGAGATGGGGGTGAACCCCGGCATCGTGTTGATCTCGTTGATGACGAAGGTGCCGTCCTCGGTGAGGAAGAAGTCGGCGCGCACCAGGCCCTCGCAGGACGCGGCCTCGAAGGCCTCGATCGCGAGGCGCTGGACCTCCGCGGTCTGCTCCGGGGTCAGCGGGGCGGGGACCAGACCGGAGGCGGAGTCGATGTACTTCGCCTCGAAGTCGTAGAAGTCGTGGCTGGAGACCGGCGGGATCTCGGCGGGCACGCTCGCGCGGGGACCGTCCTCGAACTCCAGCACTCCGCACTCGATCTCGCGGCCGCGCAGCAGCGCCTCCACGATGACCTTCGGGTCGTGGCGCTGGGCTTCCTTGAGGGCGTCGTCGAGGCCGGACGGGTCGTCGACCTTGGTGATGCCGATGGAGGACCCGGCGCGGGCCGGCTTCACGAACAGGGGCCAGCCGTGTTCGGCGGCGAAGGCCACGATCTTCTCGCGGGCGGCGCTCTCGTCGCGCTCCCACTCGCGGGGGCGGATGGTCACGTACGGGCCGACCGGCAGCCCGAAGGAGGTGAACACCCGCTTCATGTAGTCCTTGTCCTGGCCGACGGCCGAGGCGAGGACGCCCGAGCCGACGTAGGGGATGCCGGACAGTTCGAGGAGGCCCTGGAGGGTGCCGTCCTCGCCGTAGGGACCGTGCAGGACGGGGAAGACGACGTCGACCTCGCCCAGCGCCTTGGGCACGACACCGGGTTCGGTGTAGACGACCTCGCGGCTGGCCGGGTCGACCGGGAGCACCACGGTGCCCCCGGCGGAGTCGGCCAGGTCCTCGACGCTGGGGAGCTTGCGGTCGGCGATGGCCATCCGCTCGGGCTCGTCGGCCGTCAGGGCCCACCGGCCGTCCGTGGTGATGCCGATGGGCAGCACCTCGTACTTGGACCGGTCGATGGAACGCAGAACCGCGCCCGCAGTGACGACCGAGATGGCGTGTTCGGAGCTGCGGCCGCCGAACACGACGGCCACGCGCGGCTTGCGACCCTGCTGGTCAGGGCTCTGGGAAGAGTTCTGGCTGCTCATATCGGTCCGAGGGTACCCGGTCCAGGTACCGGAACGGAGTCAGCGGCGTTCCGGTTTGGCGCTGCGGCCCATGAGCTCCTTCAGGGCCACCAGCGGCGGCTTGCCGTGGTGGACGATGTCGACCACCGTGTCCGTGATGGGCATGTCCACTCCGTGACGGCGGGCCAGATCGGCCACCGACTCGCAGGACTTGACCCCCTCCGCGGTCTGCTTGGTGACCGCGATGGTCTCCTCCAGGGTCATCCCGCGGCCGAGGTTGGTGCCGAAGGTGTGGTTCCGGGAGAGCGGCGAGGAGCAGGTGGCGACCAGGTCACCGAGGCCCGCGAGGCCCGAGAAGGTGAGCGGGTCGGCGCCCATGGCCAGGCCCAGCCGGGTGGCTTCGGCCAGGCCGCGGGTGATCAGGGAGCCCTTGGTGTTGTCGCCCAGGCCCATGCCGTCGGCGATGCCCACGGCGAGGCCGATGACGTTCTTGACGGCGCCGCCGAGCTCGCAGCCGATGACGTCGGTGCTGGTGTACGGGCGGAAGTACGGGGTGTGGCAGGCGGTCTGGAGGCGTTGGGCGACGCCCTCGTCGACGCAGGCGACCACGGCGGCGGCGGGCTGCCGGGCGGCGATCTCGCGGGCCAGGTTGGGGCCGGTGACCACGGCGACGCGCGCGGAGGGGACCTTCGCCACCTCTTCGATGACCTCGCTCATCCGCTTGGCGCTGCCGAGTTCGATGCCCTTCATCAGGGAGACGAGCACGCTGTCGGCGGGGAGCAGCGGGGCCCATTCGGCGAGGTTGCCGCGCAGGGTCTGCGAGGGGATGGCGAGGACGACGAAGTCGGCGCCCCGGGCGGCCTCGGCCGCGTCGGTGGTGGCGCGCAGGTTCTCGGGCAGTGCGACGCCCGGGAGGTAGTCCGGGTTGGACCGGCCGGTGTTGATGGCCTCGACCGCTTCGGCGCGGCGGCCCCACAGGACCACCTCGCAGCCGGCGTCGGCGAGCACCATGCCGAAGGCCGTGCCCCACGAGCCGGTTCCGAACACGGCAGCTTTGACGGTGCGCGTCACTTCTCCCCCTCCCCCGCGGCCTTGCGCCGCTGTTCCACCCTGGCCTTGCGGTGGTCGTACGGCTGCACGGGAGCGGTCTCTCCGCGCAGTTCCTCCAGCAGCTCCGTGATGGCCGCCATGATGACTTCGGTGACGGCCTTGAGGACGTCCGGCGTCGGCTCCCTGTCGTAGAACTCGGAGAGGTCCACGGGCGGTCCGGCGAGCACCTGGAGGGTCTTGCGCGGGAAGAGCCGGACCTTGTTCTCCGTGGCGTATGGCGGCACCGCGAGGTTCGCGCCCCACTGGGCCACCGGGATGACGGGCGCCTTCGTCAGCAGGGCCACCCGCGCGGCGCCGGTCTTGCCGGCCATGGGCCACTGATCGGGATCGCGGGTGAGGGTGCCCTCCGGGTAAAAGGCCACGCATTCCCCGCGCTCGATCGCGTCGACGGCGGCCCGGAATGCGACGAGGGCGTTCGTGGACTCCCGGTAGACGGGGATCTGTCCTGATCCGCGCAGGATCGAACCGACAATCGGCACCTTGAAGAGGGCGGCCTTCGCGAGCAATCGGGGCACCCGGCCGGTGTTGTACTGGAAGTGCGCGTAGGAGAGCGGGTCCAGATACGAGTTGTGATTGACGGCGGTGATAAATCCGCCCTCGGCCGGAATGTGCTCCATTCCCTGCCAGTCCCGCTTGAAGAGCACTACCAGCGGCGGTTTCGCGATGACCGCCGCCAGGCGGTACCAGAAGCCGATTCTGCGGCGGGACACTCGGACACCTTCCTCTAGGACCGGTGCGCGGCGGGCACCCGATCGGCCCGGACAAGTCTCTCTCCGGGTCCGGTCTCTGTCGAGAACACCGTACGCCCCGCTCACGCCACCGAACCGCCGGGCTGCCCGGGAGGGGGTGACAATGGGCCGACGCGTGTGCGAGAACGCGTCCATGACACGTCCAGCGGGGAAGGGGTCGGCCACGAACGCCGTCTGGAGCCTGGTGATCCCGCTCAAGCCGCTCTCCGTGGCCAAGAGCCGGCTGGCCGCGGCGGCCGGGGCCGACCGGCCGCGGCTCGCGCTGGCGTTCGCCCAGGACACCGTGGCGGCGGCGCTGACCTGCGCGGCGGTCCGGGATGTGGTGGTCGTCACGGACGATCCGCTGGCCGGGGCGGAACTGGCCGCGCTGGGCGCGCGGATCGTGGCGGACCGGCCCGCGGCCGGGCTCAACGCGGCGCTGGCCCATGGCGCGGGGGCGGTCCGGGAGGTCCGGCCGGGGGCCGCGGTGGCCGCGATGAACGCGGATCTGCCCGCGCTACGGCCTTCGGAATTGCAACGGGTGCTCGAAAACTCGGCGGAATTTCCCCGGGCATTCCTGGCCGATGCGGCAGGAATCGGAACGACGTTGCTTTCCGCCGCCCCGGGCGTCGAATTGGCCCCCGCCTTCGGCGGCCCGTCGCGGGCCCGGCATTCCGCCTCGGGTGCGGTGGAAATCACGCTCCGCGGCGTCGACAGCGTGCGCCGGGACGTCGATACGGCGGCGGATCTGCGGGAGGCGCTGCTGCTGGGCCTGGGCCCCCACACGGGACGTTACGGGGCCCGACTGCGGGCCGGCGCGCCCGTACTGCGTCCCGAGGCCCGGTGACCGTCGGCCCCTTCCCCGCCGCCCGCCCCGCGCCCGCCCCGACCGGCGGGGCAGCCCTTAAGCTGCGCTCATGCAGGCAACGGCGTTCACCTACGACTCCCAGACCCGCGGCGGAAGTGTGCTGCTGGACGACGGCACCCCGGTGCCCTTCGAGGCCGCCGCCTTCGACGCGGGCGGCCTGCGGCTGCTGCGCGCGGGGCAGCGGGTGCGGATCGAGACCGAGGGCGAGGGTGCGGGGCTGCGGATCACCCTGATCACCTTGCAGACCTTCGTGTAGCACCGGACGGGCCCCGCGGGGTCCGGACAACACCGCGGGCCGGCCCCCCTGGCATGGGGGGCCGGCCCGACGTGTGTGACGTCGCCCGTGCGTCTACTTCTTGCGGGCGGTGGTCTTCTTCGCGGTGGCCTTGCGCGTCGCCGTCTTCTTCGCCGGCGCCTTCGTCGCCGCGGTGGCCTTCTTGGCCGCCGGGGCGGTCTTCTTGGCCGTGGCGGTGGCCTTCTTGGCGGTCGCCGCGGCCTTCTTGACCGTGGCGGCCTTCTTGGCGGCCGGAGTGGCCTTCTTCGCGACCGTGGTCTTCGCGGCGGACTTCTTGACCACCGTGGCGGTGGTCTTCTTCGCGGTGGTCTTCTTCGCGACCGCGGTCTTCGCCGCCGCCTTCTTGGCGGTGGTGGCCTTCTTGGCCGCGGCCTTCTTGACCGTCGCGGAAGCTCCACCGGTCAGGCTGCCCTTGGGCGCCTTCTTGACCGACACCTCGCCGCCCTTGGGCAGCTTCTTGGTGCCGCTGACCAGGTCCTTGAAGCCCTGACCCGCGCGGAAGCGGGGGACCGAGGTCTTCTTGACCCGGACGCGCTCACCCGTCTGCGGGTTACGGGCGTAACGGGCCGGCCGGTCGACCTTCTCGAACGAGCCGAAGCCCGTGACCGAGACCCGGTCGCCGGCGACCACCGCACGGACGATCGCGTCGAGCACCGCGTCGACGGCGTCCGCGGCCTGCTGGCGGCCGCCCACCTTGTCGGCAATCGCTTCTACGAGCTGCGCCTTGTTCACGTCTTCCCCTTCGGAGACTTCGCCAGAACGAATGTGTTCAAGCTTATTTCGCACGTTAGGCGGATATATACCGCAAATCAAACACGAAACGGGCTAATCACCCTAGTGCCGCAACGATGTAGGCCGTTACGGAGTTCCTTCGCATCAGTCGCCTTCAGGGAATCGACCCTCGTCGAGGTCCTTCATCAACCTGTCCAGGCGCCTTGCCGCATCGGCGAGATCGTGCTTCGCCGCTGCCGTGGCGACCAACAGCTTCCGGGACAGCGCCATCCTTACGCCCTCCGGGACTTGCAGCGAGCGCACCCTTGTGTGCGCTTCTTTCAGCCGGTCCGCGACAAGTCCGTAGAGCTCGAGTTGACTGTCGCGTTCCATGCACAGATTGTGCCATCTGGGGCGAGTTGTCGCCTCATGGGGCCTCAACAAACGCGTGTGCCCCCCGCCGGAAGGCGGGGGGCACACTGGCCAAGACGAGTTCACCAGAGGTGAATAAGCGCTGATCAGGCCTGAATCGTGCGCGGCTTGAAGCTCGGGCGGACGCTTTCGTAAGTCGCGATGTCCGCTTCGTTCTGAAGGGTGAGCGAGATGTCGTCCAGACCCTCCAGGAGACGCCAACGGGCATTGTCGTCCAGTTCGAACTCGGCCACGACGCCCTCGGCGCGGACCTCCCGGGCGACCAGGTCCACCGTGATCTCGGCGGTGGGGTCGGCCTCGGTCAGCTCCAACAGCCGATCGACCGTCTCCTGCGGCAGCACGACGGTCAGCAGGCCGTTCTTGAGGGAATTCCCGCGGAAGATGTCGGCGAAGCGGGCCGAGATCACCGTCTTGAAGCCGAAGTTCTGCAGGGCCCAGACGGCGTGCTCCCGCGAGGATCCGGTGCCGAAGTCGGGACCGGCGACCAGGACGGTCGCCCCCGCGCGCTCCGGCTGGTTCGTGATGAACGCCGGGTCCTTGCGCCAGGCCTCGAAGAGCCCGTCCTCGAACCCGTCACGGGTGATCTTCTTCAGCCAGTGGGCGGGGATGATCTGGTCGGTGTCGACGTTGCTGCGACGCAGCGGCACGGCCCGGCCGGTGTGGGTGGTGAAGGCTTCCATGGTTCAGACTCCGGCGTTCACGGGGGCTTCGGACAGGTCGGCGGGCGAGGCCAGATGGCCCAGTACCGCGGTGGCCGCGGCCACCTGCGGGGAGACCAGGTGGGTGCGTCCACCCTTGCCCTGCCGGCCTTCGAAGTTGCGGTTCGAGGTGGACGCGGAGCGCTCACCAGGGGCCAGTTGGTCGGGGTTCATGCCCAGACACATCGAACAGCCCGCGTGCCGCCATTCGGCGCCGGCCTCCGTGAAGACCTTGTCCAGACCCTCGGACATCGCCTGCAGGGCGACCCGGACCGAGCCGGGGACGACCAGCATCCGTACGCCGTCGGCGACTTTGCGGCCCTCGATGATGCCCGCGACGGCCCGCAGGTCCTCGATGCGGCCGTTGGTGCAGGAACCTACGAAGACGGTGTCGACCCGGATGTCGCGCAGCGGCTGTCCGGCGGTCAACCCCATGTACTCCAGGGCCTTTTCGGCGGCGTGTCGCTCCGAAGCGTCCTCGTACGAAGCCGGATCGGGGACGTCGGCCGACAGCGGCGCGCCCTGGCCCGGGTTGGTGCCCCAGGTGACGAAGGGGGACAGCGTGGTCCCGTCGACGACGACCTCCGCGTCGAACACCGCGTCGTCGTCCGAGCGCAGCGTCGACCAGTAGGCGACCGCCGCGTCCCAGTCCGCGCCGACCGGAGCGTGGTCACGGCCCTTGAGGTACTCGAACGTGGTGGCGTCCGGGGCGATCATGCCGGCGCGGGCGCCCGCCTCGATCGACATGTTGCAGATGGTCATGCGGGCTTCCATCGACAGCTGCTCGATGGCGGCGCCGCGGTATTCCAGGACGTAGCCCTGGCCGCCGCCGGTGCCGATCTTGGCGATGATCGCCAGGATCAGGTCCTTGGCGGTGACGCCCTCGGCCAGTGCGCCGTCGATGGTGATCGCCATCGTCTTGGGGCGGGCCAGCGGCAGCGTCTGGGTCGCCAGGACGTGCTCGACCTGGCTGGTGCCGATGCCGAAGGCCAGCGCGCCGAAGGCGCCGTGCGTGGAGGTGTGCGAGTCGCCGCAGACCACGGTGGTGCCCGGCTGGGTCAGGCCCAGCTGGGGTCCCACGACGTGGACGACGCCCTGCTCGACATCGCCCAGCGAGTGCAGCCGGACGCCGAACTCGGCGCAGTTCTTGCGCAGCGTCTCCAGCTGGGCCCGGGAGACCGGGTCCGCGATGGGCTTGTCGATGTCGAGGGTGGGGGTGTTGTGGTCCTCGGTGGCGATGGTGAGGTCGAGGCGCCGCACCGGGCGGCCCGCCTGCCGCAGGCCCTCGAAGGCCTGGGGGCTGGTCACCTCGTGCAGCAGGTGCAAGTCGATGTAGAGGAGGTCGGGCTCGCCCTCGGCGCGCCGGACGACGTGGTCGTCCCAGACCTTCTCCGCGAGTGTCCTACCCATCGCTTTCCCTCCGGCCGGCTGGTTGAGCCGGCGCTTCTAGAGATTTCCAGCCACCGGTCGGCCCGTACCCCACGTGACGGACGGCAGCTCAGGCCCCGTGGTTCGTGGACCTGCACATACAGACTCGCTGGTTCTTGGAAAAATTGAACTTGCGTTTCACAGTGTGAGACGCGAATATCGTTTCATGGACAACTCTAGCGGCGTCGGCGTTCTCGACAAGGCAGCTCTGGTATTGAGCGCACTGGAGTCCGGTCCGGCCACCCTCGCCGGGCTGGTCGCGGCGACAGGGCTCGCACGACCCACGGCACATCGCCTGGCCGTGGCACTGGAACACCACCGGATGGTGGCGAGGGACATGCAGGGCCGGTTCATCCTCGGACCGCGGCTGGCGGAACTCGCCGCCGCGGCCGGTGAGGACCGTCTGCTGGCCACGGCGGGACCGGTGCTCACGCACCTCCGTGACGTGACGGGCGAGAGCGCGCAGCTCTACCGGCGTCAAGGCGACATGCGCATCTGCGTGGCGGCGGCCGAACGGCTGTCGGGTCTGCGGGACACCGTCCCGGTCGGCTCCACGCTCCCGATGAAGGCCGGTTCGGCCGCGCAGATCCTGATGGCCTGGGAGGAGCCCGAGCGGCTCCACCGCGGCCTGCAGGGCGCGCGGTTCACGGCCACGGCCCTGTCCGGCGTGCGTCGCCGCGGTTGGGCCCAGTCGATCGGCGAGCGTGAGCCCGGCGTGGCCTCCGTCTCGGCGCCGGTGCGCGGTCCTTCGAACCGCGTGGTGGCCTCCGTATCGGTCTCCGGGCCGATCGAGCGGCTGACCCGGCACCCGGGGCGCATGCACGCGCAGGCCGTCATCGACGCGGCCGCCCGGCTGAGCGAGGCCCTGCGCCGCTCCAGCTGAGCCCCTCCAGGTTCCGCCCCACCCCATCCACTCCCCCGGGCCCGGGGGCGCGTACGACGCCGCACACGTCCGAACGCGCGCCCTCGGGCCCGTACTTGTGGCCCCGCGTCCGGAAACGACGAAGAGGCCCTCCGCGATGATCGCGGAGGGCCTCTCCTGTACGTACCCCCGACCGGATTCGAACCGGCGCTACCGCCTTGAGAGGGCGGCGTGCTAGGCCGCTACACAACGGGGGCCTGCCTGCATTTACTGCGCTGGGCTACCAGGACTCGAACCTAGAATAAGAGAACCAGAAACTCTCGTGTTGCCAATTACACTATAGCCCATAGTGGTCTAGACCAGCTAGACAGTACCCCCGACCGGATTCGAACCGGCGCTACCGCCTTGAGAGGGCGGCGTGCTAGGCCGCTACACAACGGGGGCCCTAGCGATCCTGCATCGTGACGTCCGGGTGCGACCCTGGAGATCTCGCGGGAAGGATCTGTACCCCCGACCGGATTCGAACCGGCGCTACCGCCTTGAGAGGGCGGCGTGCTAGGCCGCTACACAACGGGGGCAAAGCACTGCGTTACTACTGCACTGCGCTGGGCTACCAGGACTCGAACCTAGAATAAGGGAACCAGAAACCCTCGTGTTGCCAATTACACTATAGCCCACCAAAACGCAACCCCTTGCGGGGGGTTTGTTTGGTTTTGCGCTTCCGTTCCGGCCTTGCGGCCCGCACCGGCGGCGCAGAAAGAACATTACCGGATGGCTGACCGTGCTCCAAAACGGGTATCACCGGCCAGCAGCGACGGAAGCTGTGCGAGCCCGGTGATCCGGTGCACCCCTTCAGGGACCGGAGCGCGGACCGGAGCGCGGGCCGTCCCGCGCGCGGGTTCCGGGCCGCCGTCACGGTCGAGCCAGACCGCGGTCAGCCCCGCGTCGCGCGCCCCACGGGCGTCGATCTCCGGCTGGTCCCCCACGTAGACCACCTCCTGCGGAGCCAGCCCCAGCGCCGCACAGGCCGCCAGGAAGGCCGCCGCGTCGGGCTTGCTGACCCCCAGCTCGGCGGCGCACACCAGGACCTCGAAGCGTTCGCGCAGGCCCAGGTCGCGCAGCTTGGGGTCCTGGTTGGCGAGGGAGGAGTTGGAGAGCACCCCGTGCCGGTGGCTGTGGGCCAGGGCGTCCAGGGCGGGCAGCACGTCCGGGAAGACGGTCCAGGCCGCCTTGTAGTGCTCGACGTAGCGGCCGAACCAGGCGTCGGCCCCCGCGGCGTCCAGCTCCGGTTGCCCGAGGAAGTCCCGCACCCGGTCCCTGCGCTGCTCCTGGAAGCCGACCTCCCCGGCGGCGAAGCGCGCCCAGTGGCGGTCGGTGTGGGCCCGCCACAGGGCCAGCGCCTGGTGCGGGGCCCCGTACCGCTCGGCGAGGCCCTCCTGCTCCAGGTGCGCCCGGAGCCCGGCCGTGTCGGCCCCGGTGTAGTCGAAGAGCGTGTCGTCGATGTCCCACAGCACCGCGCGTATCGGCATGCCCCGACCCTACGCCGCAACGCCGCGGGGGCGGCGGCCTTTACGGCCACCGCCCCCGGGGAGCGTGCGAGGTGGTGCTACTCGGACAGCTTCGCCAGCGCCGCGTCGATGCGGGACAGGGACTTGTCCTTGCCCAGGATCTCCAGGGACTCGAAGAGCGGGAGACCGACGGTGCGGCCGGTGACCGCGACGCGGACCGGGGCCTGCGCCTTGCCGAGCTTGAGGCCGTGGGCCTCGCCCGCCGTCAGGACGGCCTGCTTGAGCGACTCGGGGTCGCTCCAGTTCGCCGACTCCAGGTTGGCGCGCGCCGTGGTCAGCAGGGCCGCCGGCTCGCCCTTCATCGCCTTGTCCCACGAGGGCTGGTCGGCGACCGGCTCGTCGAGGAAGAGGAAGTCGACGTTGGCCGTGATCTCCGACAGGACCGCCAGCCGGGTCTGCGCGTGGGGGGCGATGGCCTCCCAGGCCGCCTGGTCGAAGGCCTCGGGGGCCCACGGGGCGTGCGGGGCGCGCAGCCAGGGGGTGCAGGCCTCGGCGAAGGCCTTCACGTCCAGCATGCGGATGTGGTCGCCGTTGATCGACTCGCACTTCTTGAGGTCGAAGCGCGCCGGGTTCGCGTTGACGTCCGGGATGTCGAACTTCGCCACCATCTCCTCGATCGAGAAGACGTCCTGATCCTTGGAGAAGGACCAGCCGAGCAGCGAGAGGTAGTTCAGCAGGCCCTCGGGGAGGAAGCCGCGCTCGCGGTACAGGTTGAGCGAGGACTCCGGGTCGCGCTTGGAGAGCTTCTTGTTGCCCTCGCCCATCACGTACGGCAGGTGCCCGAAGGCCGGGACCGCCTTCGCGATACCGAGCTCGATCAGGGCGCCGTAGAGCGCGATCTGGCGCGGGGTGGAGGACAGCAGGTCCTCGCCGCGCAGCACGTGCGTGATCTCCATCAGCGCGTCGTCGACCGGGTTGACCAGGGTGTACAGCGGAGCGCCGTTGGCCCGGACGATGCCGAAGTCCGGCACGTTCTCGGGGGTGACGGAGATCTCGCCGCGGACCAGGTCCGTGAAGGTGATCGTCTCGTCGGGCATCCGGAAGCGGACGATCGAGGCGCGGCCCTCGGCCTGGTACGCGGCCTTCTGCTCGGCGCTCAGGTCACGGCACTGGCCGTCGTAGCCGGAGGGCTTGCCGGCCGCGCGCGCGGCGTCGCGGCGGGCGTCGAGCTCCTCGGTGGTGCAGTAGCAGTGGTAGGCGTAGCCGCCGTCCTGGAGCTTCTGCGCGACGTCCGCGTAGATGTCCATGCGCTCGGACTGGCGGTACGGGGCGTGCGGGCCGCCCACCTCGGGGCCCTCGTCCCAGGTGAAGCCGAGCCAGCGCAGCGAGTCGAGCAGCTGGACGTACGACTCCTCGGAGTCGCGGGCCGCGTCGGTGTCCTCGATGCGGAAGACGAACGTACCGCCGTGGTGGCGGGCGAACGCCCAGTTGAAGAGGGCCGTCCGGACCAGGCCCACGTGGGGGTTGCCGGTCGGGGAGGGACAGAAACGTACGCGGACAGGTCCGTTAACCACGCTTGATCACCTTGTTGGTGAGAGTGCCGATGCCTTCGATGGTGACGGCGACCTCGTCGCCGACGTTGAGGGGGCCGACTCCGGCCGGGGTCCCCGTGAGGATGACGTCGCCCGGGAGCAGCGTCATGGCCTCGGTGATGTGCACGATCAGGTCCTCGATGGAGCGGACCATGTCGCTGGTGCGGCCGAGCTGGCGCTGTTCGCCGTTCACGGTGCACTGGATGGCCAGGTCGCTCGGGTCGAGGTCGGTCTCGATCCAGGGACCGAGGGGGCAGGCTCCGTCGAACCCCTTGGCCCGGGCCCACTGCTTCTCGCGCTGCTGGACGTCGCGCGCGGTGAGGTCGTTGGCGCAGGTGTAGCCGAGGATGACGTCCTTGACGCGCTCGCGCGGGACGTCGCGGCACATGCGGCCGATCACCACGGCCAGCTCGGCCTCGTGGTGGACGTCCTGGGAGAAGGAGGGGTACGCGATCGGGTCACCGGGGCCCACCACCGAGGTGGAGGGCTTGAAGAAGGTGATCGGGGCGTCGGGCACCTCGTTCCCCAGCTCCGCGGCGTGCTCGGCGTAGTTGCGGCCGATGGCCACGATCTTGCTGGGCAGGACGGGCGGGAGCAGTCGGACCCGGTCCCGGGAGGACGGGTCGAGCGGGACCTTCGTGCCCGACAGCTCGAAGTCCCCGTACGGGATGCCCTTGATGATGTCGAGGACGAGCCCGCCCTCGGCGCCGGGGGCTGCGTCGCCCTCGACCGCGCCGAAGGCGACATTTCCGTCGATCGAGAACCTGGCGATGCGCACGTGTTGCGTCTGCCCCTCTGTCCGTCCACTGCTTGGCCCGAGTGGGCCGGAGTCTGCGGACTCCAGGCTAACGCGGCGGACCGGGGCACTTCGCTCGATTCCCGCGCGGTGCGGGGTCGGTGCGCGGTGCGCGGGCGGGGTTACCGCGCGGCGGGGGCCACCGGGGCGTCCATCAGGATGGTGCGGCGCGGGTTCGCGGTCTGGGTGGGCAGATCGACCGAGTGCTCCGGCGTCTCGACCGCCTGCAGCTCCTCGGCGTCCTTGAGGTGCGCGAGGGTGGTGCGGCGCGGGTTGGCTATGTTGCGGAACATCATCGTCGTCTTCTGCGTGCTCATCGGAGTGTCGGAACCCTTGATCGGTGTGGGCCGGACGCACCTCGTGGGCGCCGGTTGTCGGGCGTGCCATCCCTGTAAAGGGCCAGGCTAAACATCCGAATCCCCCGGGGAACCGAGAAGTAATGGCCATGGCTGTGTGAGTTTGCTCACCTACGACCGGGCATTCCGGTCAATACGGTCAGTCAATTCAAGTGCCAGAAACGGACATTGCGCCACTGAATGCGCCATTCCGCTCCCGATCATGGCGACTGGGACACCTTGTGGATCATAGCGATTACACAGCGAAAGTCCGGTTCGCCCCGAAAGAGGTCCCACATCCGGTAGTTCCTCTGTCACAAGCCGTCACCGACTCTCCGAGGGAACCCTCGCACCTTGTTGGAGATCCGGCACTGTGCTGGAATTCGCGGGACCGCCGCGGGAATCAAGCCGGTGCGCAAGCGGCGCGACCAAGCGCCGAGCGCGGTGGCAAGGAGAGGGAGACGCGCCGGTCACCGACGACCACCATGGGGCCGTCAGTGCCCCACGACTCGACACCGTCCCACCGGTCGCCCGGAGGGACGCCTGGTCCAGAGGTTGCGAGCTAGTGCAGGGACGTTTCAAGAGGGATGGCAGCGCTGCGGCGGAGCAGGAGCCGCGCAGCGGGACCGACCGTGGCTCCTCGCCCCAGCACGCCCAGAACCGCGGGCCGGCTGCCGGTGGCACGGGTGGCCCCGACACGCCCCCCGCCGTGAAGGCGAAGGGCAGGGGCAAGAGCCCGAAGGCGAAGACGAAGGCCAAGGCGAACGGCAAGACCGCCCTGGACGAGTCCGCCGAGCGGGACCAGGCGATACCGAAGGCCCCCAGTGGGCCCGGCTCCCGGCTCGCCCTGCAGAACTGGCGCATCAGCACGCGACTGGTGTCGCTGCTGACCCTGCCCGTCGTCGCCGCCACCACGCTCGGTGGCTTCCGCATCAACGACTCCATGAACGACATCGCGCAGCTGGACCACATGCAGCTGCTGACGACGATGACCCGGCAGGCCACCAACCTGGCCGCCGCGCTCCAGGAGGAGCGCGACAAGTCCGCGGGTCCGCTGTCGGTGGCCAAGGCCGCCGCGGCCGCCAACGCGGGCGGGACCCCGGCCCCGGCCAACAGCCTCGTCGCCGGTGTGCGCGACCAGACGGACGCCGCGGCGACCGCCTTCGCCGGCGCCACCGACAAGATCGACAGCGCCGAGGACAAGGACGACACCCTCAAGTCGATCCGCAACAACGTCCTGCAGATCGGCCGTCAGCTCGCCGGCATCGAGGACATCCGCAAGAAGGCGTACCAGAACAGCGCCCAGCAGACGGTCTCCGAGTACAACGGCCTCATCGTCTCGCTGCTCTCGCTCTCCCAGGACATGGCCCAGGCCACCTCCAGCCCGGAGATGATCAAGCGCACGCGCGCCCTGGCCGCCTTCTCCTCCGCCAAGGAGTACGCCTCGATCCAGCGCGCGGTCATCGCCGCCGCGCTCCCCGAGACCGGTGACAAGCCCGGCAAGCTCAGCGAGAACGACCGTCTGTACGCCCTGGCCGCCCAGCGCGGCGAGAGCCAGGCGAAGAAGACCTTCGAACTCGTCTACCAGGGCAAGCCCGAGGAGCTCCTCCAGTCGCTCGGCGACGGCAACAGCGAGATCGGCACCGCCGACCACTACGCCCGCCGCGTGCTGACCACCGAGGGCCAGTTCGGCAAGGAGAAGAACCGGTCCTGGATGGACTGGTACGACGCCGACGACACCAAGCTCGCGGCCATGAAGGTCATCGAGCTGACCCTGCTCGACGACATGGAGCAGAAGGCCCGCGAGCTCAAGACCGAGTCGCAGCAGGACGCCATCATCAACGGTGCGCTGATCCTCATCGTCCTCGGCGTCTCCCTCGTCGGCGCCTTCGTCATGGCCCGCTCCATGATCCGCTCGCTGCGCCGCCTCCAGGACACCGCGACCCGGGTCGCCCAGGAACGCCTGCCCGAGCTGGTCAAGCAGCTCTCGGAGACCGACCCGCAGGACGTCGACACCTCCGTGGAGTCGGTCGGCGTGCACTCGCGCGACGAGATCGGCCAGGTGGCCGCGGCCTTCGACGACGTGCACCGCGAGGCCGTCCGCCTCGCCGCCGAGCAGGCCCTCCTCCGGGGCAACGTCAACGCGATGTTCACCAACCTCTCGCGCCGTTCGCAGGGCCTCATCCAGCGCCAGCTCTCGCTCATCTCCGAGCTGGAGTCGCGCGAGGCCGACCCGGACCAGCTGTCCTCGCTCTTCAAGCTCGACCACCTCGCGACCCGCATGCGCCGTAACGGCGAGAACCTCCTCGTCCTCGCGGGCGAGGAGCCCGGCCGCCGGTGGACCCGCCCCGTCCCGCTCGTCGACGTGCTCCGCGCCGCGGCGTCCGAGGTGGAGCAGTACGAGCGCATCGAACTCTCGTCGGTGCCCGGCACCGACGTCGCCGGCCGCGTCGTCAACGACCTCGTGCACCTGCTCGCCGAGCTGCTGGAGAACGCCACCTCGTTCTCCTCCCCGCAGACCAAGGTCAAGGTGACCGGTCACGCGCTGCCCGACGGGCGCGTGCTGGTCGAGATCCACGACACCGGCATCGGCCTCTCCCCCGAGGACCTCGCCGCGATCAACGAGCGACTCGCCTCGCCGCCGACCGTGGACGTCTCGGTCTCGCGCCGCATGGGTCTGTTCGTGGTCGGCCGCCTGTCCCTGCGACACGGCATCCGGATCCAGCTGCGCCCCTCCGACTCCGGCGGTACGACGGCACTCGTCATGCTCCCGGTCGACGTGGCCCAGGGCGGCAAGAAGCCCGCTCCGATGCCGGGCCAGAACAGCCCGGGCATCCCCGGTGCGGCCGGCCAGCAGGGCGCGGTCTCCGGTACGGGCGCCCGTCCCCCGGTGGGCGCGGCCCCGCAGCGCGGTCAGGTCGCCGGTGGCGGTCAGCGCGCCGCGCTGCCCGGTCGCGAGAACTCCGGCCAGCAGCGTCCCCAGGGGCAGCAGGGCCAGCAGGGCGGCCGCGGCCAGGCCCAGCAGGGCCCGAACGCCTTCGGCGCCGGTGCTCCGGTGGCCGGTCGCGGTCCGGCCGGCGGGCCCCAGGCCCGTCCGGGCGCGGCCCCGGCCGGTGCCACGCAGTCCGGTACCGCGGCCTTCCCGCAGAACGACCCGTTCGGACCCGGAACCCCCTCCGGCGCGCCGCAGGGCGGCAACGGCTTCGAGCGTCCGCAGCCCCAGGCACCGGGTCAGGGCGGACCGGTGACCCCGCGGGTGCGGCCGCAGCTGCCGCCGCGCGGTGGCGCGCCGCGTCCGGAGCTCCCGGGCGCCGGCACCGCCGCTTCCGCCGGGCTCCCGCCCAGCGCCAGCTGGGGCGCCGACCCGGGCCGCCGCGGTGGCCAGGACGTGCCGCGCGGGCACGACGAGGTCCAGGGCCCCGGCTCCACGGCCGAGTTCGCCCGCCCGGACTACAACGCCCCGATGCCCGGTTCCGGCAACGCTTCCACGACGGGCCAGTTCGCCCGTCCGGAGTTCCCCGTCCCCCAGGACCCCGCGTCCACCGGTCAGTTCGCGCGCCCCGATTTCCCGGGCACCCAGGACCCCTCCGGTACGGGCCAGTTCCCCCGCCCGGCCTTCCCGGGCAACCAGGACCCCTCCACCACCGGCCAGTTCGCGCGGCCCGACTTCGCGGCCCCGCGGACCGGTGGTCCCGGTGTCGGCGGCTACGGCGACCAGCAGCTGCCCCAGGCTCCGCAGCAGTACCAGGCCCCGCAGTCGCAGCAGCCGCTCGGGGGGCCCGTACCGGGCGCCCGCGGCGAGGCCCCGAGCCTGCCCCAGTCCCGCCAGCCGGAGGCACTGCCCCCGGCCCAGTCGCTGGGCGAGGCCCGGACCCCGCTCTTCGACAACCTGGAGTCGAACTGGTTCCGCCAGGAGGGCGAGCAGCCCTCCGGTCCGGTGCCGGCCGTACCCCAGCAGCCGCAGCAGGGGCTGGCGACCGGCCCCACTCCGGTCCCCGCGTCCCAGCAGCAGCCGCTGCCGCAGCGCGGCCAGGAGCGTGCGGGCGAGCAGTCCGCGCACCCGGCGCCCGGTTCGCCCACGGTGAGCTGGCGCTCCTCCCCCAACGACGAGCTGATGCGGCAGGCGGAGCGCGTGCGCCAGCCCGCCGCGGGCGGGATCACCACCTCGGGCCTGCCCCGTCGGGTGCCCCGCGCCAACCTCGTGGCGGGTACCGCGCAGCAGCAGGCCGAGGCCCAGGCGGGTCCGCAGGTCTCGCGCTCCCCGGACGACGTCCGCGGCCGGCTCACCAATCTCCGGCGCGGTATCCAGCAGGGCCGTCAGGCCGGCACCACCGGTCCGGCGACCGGCAGTTACCACATCGACCCCACTTACCAGCAGGAGCGATAGTTGAGTTCGATGAGCCAGGCGGCACAGAACCTGAACTGGTTGATCACGAACTTCGTGGACAACACCCCCGGGGTGTCCCACACCGTGGTGGTCTCCGCCGACGGCCTCCTTCTGGCCATGTCCGAGGGCTTCCCCCGGGACCGCGCCGACCAGCTCGCCGCGGTGGCCTCCGGGCTGACCTCGCTGACCGCGGGCGCCTCCCGCATCTTCGAGGGCGGCGCCGTCAACCAGACCGTGGTGGAGATGGACCGGGGATTCCTCTTCCTCATGTCCGTGTCCGACGGGTCCTCGCTGGCCGTGCTCGCGCACCCCGAGTGCGACATCGGCCTCGTGGGCTACGAGATGGCCCTGCTCGTGGACCGTGCGGGCAGCGTCCTCACCCCGGACCTGCGCGCGGAGCTGCAGGGCAGCCTCCTCATCTGACGTCCAGATCTCCCGGCCGGCGGGTACTGCCGGCCGGGGGACCGGGGCCCCCGCCCCGGAAACCAGTACCGCCGTTTGGCCGTCATCCCGTCCCCCCACCGGCCCCGTCGGACGGCACGTTGACCACTGCTGTCCAGCCCGGAGGATCCATGACCCCGCCCCCCGCCTATTCCGATCACTACGGCGATCCGTCGTACTCGGAAGGCGACCAGCCGCTGGTCCGCCCTTACGCGATGACCGGCGGCCGGACCCGGCCCCGCTACCAGCTCGCCATCGAGGCACTGGTCAGCACCACCGCCGATCCGATGCACCTGTCGGGCCTGCTTCCCGAGCACCAGCGCATCTGCACGCTGTGCCGCGAGGTCAAGTCGGTCGCGGAGGTGTCCGCACTGCTGTCGATGCCGCTCGGCGTCGCCCGGATCCTCGTCGCCGACCTGGCGGAGGCCGGCATGGTGGCCATCCACCAGCCGGGCAATGGAGAGGCCGGCGGAACGCCGGATGTAACGCTGCTCGAAAGGGTGCTCAGTGGACTTCGCAAGCTCTAGCGGTGGCGGAGCGACCCGCTCCACCACCTCCGCGAAGATCGTGGTGGCGGGGGGCTTCGGCGTGGGCAAGACCACGTTCGTGGGCGCCGTCTCCGAGATCAATCCGCTGCGCACCGAGGCCGTGATGACCAGCGCGAGCGCGGGCATCGACGACCTGACCCACACCGGGGACAAGACGACCACCACGGTCGCCATGGACTTCGGCCGCATCACCCTGGACCAGGACCTGATCCTGTACCTCTTCGGCACCCCCGGGCAGGACCGCTTCTGGTTCATGTGGGACGACCTCGTGCGCGGCGCCATCGGCGCGATCGTGCTCGTGGACACCCGCCGTCTCGCCGACTGCTTCCCCGCCGTCGACTACTTCGAGAACAGCGGCCTCCCCTTCGTCGTGGCGCTCAACGGCTTCGAGGGGCACCAGCCCTACACCCCCGAAGAGGTCCGCGAGGCCCTGCAGATCGGACCCGACGCACCGATCATCACCACCGACGCCCGCCACCGCGCGGACGCCAAGAGCGCGCTGATCACGCTGGTCGAGCACGCGCTGATGGCGCGCCTGAAGTAACACGCGCGCCGCTGTGCGGTTTGAGGGCGGGCTGTGTCATGCGACACGGCCCGCCCTTTCTTTTCATAACGTTTCGACAGAGAATTGCCCCCCTCCGGACACGCGCTGCGTTCGGTTGGTTCCGCTCCGCTCACAACTGCCCCCATTTTTCCCGTCGGTTGCTCTTTATGTCCGGTTTATGCGGGGCATAAGGCCCTAGGTATGGCCGGATTCAACTGTTTGGAACACGGCCGTTAACCGTGCTGGAATCAATGAACTAGCTAGTAGCACCGCCGAGAGGTTGTTGGTCGAGTGAGGCGAAGCAATTCGAGCCCCGCGGAGGAACCCGCGCGCGGCAACTTCACCCCGCCGCCGCGCGCGGGGGCGTCCTTCGACGTGCCCGTTGACGCGCCCGTCGGCGGTGGCAGCACCAGCAGGTTCGCGCCCCGCAACTGGCGCGTGCCGACCAAGCTGAACGCCATCCTGCTCGTCCCGGTCCTCGTCGGCCTGGTCATGGGCGGCTTCCAGGTGAAGGGTTCGGTCGACACCTGGAACGAGGCCAAGGACGCCGAGAAGACGGCCCGCATCGTCCAGGCAGCGGCCGAATACGGCCAAGCGCTGCTGAACGAGCGCGACCTCACCGCCGAGCCCCTCCTCAAGGGGGACCGCGGCAGCGACGTGGTCACCAAGGCGTACGCGGCGACCGACACGGCCAAGGCGAAGTTCGCCGAGGCCGTCAAGGGCATGCCGAAGAAGCAGAGCCTCGAACGCCGCCTCCAGCTCATCCAGGAGGAAGAGCCCAAGCTCGACGCCATCCGCAAGACCGCGTACTCCGCTCCGGAGACCGCGAAGAAGGACCTCCCCAAGTCGGCCGGGCCCATCCCGACCGAAGAGGGCTACGTCCTGGTGCAGCACAACCTCATGTCGTTCTCCAACGAACTGGGTCTGGGCACCGGAAACATCACGAGCTACGGCCGCATGGTCTACGCGATCGAGCTGGCCAAGGCCGCGAACTCGCTCCAGCGCTCGGTCGGCACCCACCTCCTGGTCCGCCCGAACGAGAGCGAGGAGATCCGCAAGGCCCAGCTGGTCGCCTTCTCCTCCTACGCCTACCTCGAGGACATCGCGATCGGCGAGTACGTCTCCGCCGGTACCGAGGAGGACACGGACAAGCTCAAGGCGGTCATGGGCAAGCGGGCCACCGCGGGCGCCAACAAGCTCGCCGAGGCCCAGAACCAGGCCCAGCAGTCCGGGACGCCCTTCAAGGCCCCGCCGCTCGTCAACGGCTCCGCCCTGACGGGCATGACCGAGGCGATAGCCGGCGGCGACAAGAACACCAAGCTCGCCGCGGGCGGTACCACCCCGCTGGCCTGGCAGGCCGCCTCCACCGCCAAGTTCGACGGCTACGCCGAGGTCGAGAAGGACCTGCTCGACAAGGCCGTCAGCGACACCATCGTCATCTCCGACGACGCCCGCAACGCCGCCATCACCAACGGCGCCATCGTCGTCGTGGCCCTGCTGGCCGCCTTCATCCTGGCCGGCATGATGGCCCGCCAGATGGGCCGCTCCATGCGCCGCCTGCGCAGCGCGGCCTTCGACGTCGCCGAGCAGCGCCTGCCGATGCTCGTCGACCAGCTCTCGCGCACCGACCCCGGCAAGGTCGACACCCGCGTCGTGCCGATCCCGATCGACTCCCAGGACGAGATCGGCGAGGTCGCCCGCGCCTTCGACCAGGTCCACCGCGAAGCCGTCCGGCTCGCCGCCGAGCAGGCCCTGCTGCGGGGCAACGTCAACGCGATCTTCACGAACCTCTCCATGCGCAACCAGTCGCTGATCGAGGGCCAGCTGACCCTCATCACCGACCTGGAGAACAACGAGGCCGACCCGGACCAGCTGGAGAACCTCTTCCGACTGGACCACCTGGCCACCCGTATGCGCCGCAACGGCGAGAACCTCCTCATCCTCGCGGGTGAGGAACCGGGCCGCCGCTGGGACCAGCCGGTCCCGCTGGTCGACGTCCTGCGCGCCGCCTCCTCCGAGGTGGAGCAGTACGAGCGCATCGAGCTGTCGGGCGTCTCCGAGGCCGAGATCCACGGCCAGGCCGTGACCGACCTCGTGCACCTGCTCGCCGAGCTGCTGGAGAACGCCACCACCTTCTCCTCCCCGCAGACGAAGGTCCGCGTCAACGCGACCCGCCTGCCCGACGGCCGCGTCATGGTCGAGATCCACGACAAGGGCATCGGCCTCACCGCCGAGGACTTCGCGGACATCAACCACAAGCTGGCCAACCCGCCGACCGTGGACGCCGCGATCTCGCAGCGCATGGGTCTGTTCGTGGTCGGGCGGCTGTCGGACCGGCACGGCATCCGGGTACAGCTGCGCCCCTCGGGCGAGCAGGCCGGTACGACCTCGCTGGTCATGCTCCCGGACGCGATCACCCATGGTGGTGGTGGCGAGGGCATACCCGACGACGACTTCACCGTCTCGCAGATGATCCCGGAGCAGCACCAGCTCCAGCAGAGCGCACCGCTGCGCACGGCCGCCGAGCTCGGCTTCGACGACTCGCAGTACGACCGCCGACCGGCCCCCGAGGGCGGCCCGGACGGCGCCCCGCGCGAGCTGGACTCGGTCAACCGCTCACTGGGACGCGACGAGCGCCGGGCCGCGCTGGAGGCCCAGGTCGGCTTCCCGCAGGAGCAACAGCAGGCGCAGCCCTCGCAGCAGGCGTATGCGGAACCCCAGCCGGAACACGGCTACCAGCAGTACCAGGGGTACGAGCAGCAGCCCGAGCAGAGCTACGAGCCTGCCGCCTACGACGCCCAGGGCACCCCCGACGGCTACCCCCAGCAGGCCGGCTACGCGCCGTACCAGCAGGACGGTTACGCCTATCCGGAAGACGGGTACCAGGACAACCAGCAGGGCGAACAGCCCTACGCGGGTGGCTACGATGCCCAGTCCCACCAGGCGGAGTGGCCGGAACAGAACACCTATCCGGCCGCCTACCAGCAGGATTACGGGACCGAATCGGAATCACCGGCCGGTGCCGAACCCGCCCCGGAGCGCGTAGGCTTCGACCGTCCGGACACCGCTGCCGACACCGGTCACACACTGACCGGAGCAGGCCTGCCGCGTCGCGGCAGCCAGCAGCAGTGGCAGCCGGCACAGAAGGAAACGGAGTCCACCGGATCCCTCTTCGAGGGGCGGCAGCAGCGACAGCAGCAGGCCGCCGAAACGGAGACGGCCCCGGAGGAAGCACCCGGCCCCGACTCCTGGCGCTCGCGCAATGACGAGCGTTGGCAGCAGGCCGGAAAGCTCCGTGAGCCGAAGGCGGGCGGGGTCACCCCGTCCGGTCTCCCTCGGCGGGTGCCCAAGGCCAACCTGGTCGAGGGCGCGGCGGAATCGACTCCGCAGGGCGGCCCACAGGTCTCCCGCGCACCGGAGGACGTCCGCGGCAGGTTGAGCAACCTGCGCCGCGGCGTCCAACAGGGACGCACCGCGGGTTCGGAGCAGTCAAGTAACAGCTATGACCAGGAGCGTTAGTGTGAGCCCGATGAGCCAGGCGGCACAGAACCTGAACTGGTTGATCACGAACTTCGTGGACAACACCCCCGGGGTGTCCCACACGGTGGTGGTCTCCGCCGACGGCCTGCTTCTGGCCATGTCGGAAGGCTTCCCGCGGGACCGCGCCGACCAGCTGGCGGCCGTGGCCTCCGGACTGACCTCGCTGACCGCGGGTGCCTCGCGCATCTTCGAAGGCGGCGCCGTCAACCAGACGGTGGTGGAGATGGACCGCGGGTTCCTCTTCCTCATGTCGGTGTCCGACGGATCCTCCCTCGCGGTGCTCGCGCACCCCGAGTGCGACATCGGTCTGGTGGGCTACGAGATGGCCCTGCTCGTGGATCGCGCGGGCAGCGTCCTCACTCCGGACCTGCGTGCGGAGCTGCAGGGCAGTCTTCTCAACTAGCAGACAGGCAGTGCGTTTCGCGCCATCGCACCATAGGGTGCGGTGGCGCGGTTCCACAGGGAGTACTGCGTTCTTGGAGTCGGAGGAGGAAACGTGACAACACCCCACGGAGGACATCCTTATGGCGGCGCGCAGCAGCCGCAGGGTGGGCACGACCAGAACCGCTTCAACTTCCCTTCCACTCCCAGCCGGCCCGTGCCGGAGCACCAGCCCTACCCCCAGCAGCCCTACGGACAGCCCTCGCAGGCTCCGCAGCGGCAGCAGCCGTACACGCCCCCGCAGCACCAGCAGCACCAGCAGCCGCAGCGGCCTTCGCAGCCGCCGGCCCCCAAGGCGCACAACCCGCTGGTGCGTCCGTACGCCATGACCGGCGGCCGGACCCGGCCCCGCTACCAGCTCGCCATCGAGGCACTGGTCAGCACCACGGCCGACCCCTCGCGCCTGCAAGGGCAGTTGCCCGAGCACCAGCGCATCTGCCGACTCTGCATCGAGATCAAGTCGGTCGCCGAGATCTCGGCCCTGCTCTCCATTCCCCTCGGCGTCGCCCGAATCCTCGTCGCCGACCTGGCGGAGGCGGGCCTTGTCGCCATCCATCAGCCCGGCGGGGACGAATCCGCCGGCGGTCAGCCAGACGTGACACTGCTCGAAAGGGTGCTCAGTGGACTTCGCAAGCTCTAGCGGCGGTGGCGGAGCGA
This sequence comes from Streptomyces sp. NPDC098789, assembly GCF_044759975.1. NCBI lineage: Bacteria > Bacillati > Actinomycetota > Actinomycetes > Kitasatosporales > Streptomycetaceae > Streptomyces > Streptomyces sp. NPDC098789. The sequence continues at coordinate 720,265 of NZ_JBIWAJ010000001.1, read as the reverse complement.
CTCGCTCCACCACTTCCGCGAAGATCGTGGTGGCGGGTGGCTTCGGCGTGGGCAAGACCACGTTCGTGGGCGCCGTCTCCGAGATCAACCCGCTGCGCACCGAAGCCGTGATGACGTCCGCTTCCGCGGGGATCGACGATCTCACCCACACCGGGGACAAGACGACCACCACGGTCGCCATGGACTTCGGCCGCATCACCCTGGACCAGGACCTGATCCTGTACCTCTTCGGCACCCCCGGGCAGGACCGCTTCTGGTTCATGTGGGACGACCTCGTGCGCGGCGCCATCGGCGCCGTCGTCCTCGTGGACACCCGCCGTCTCGCCGACTGCTTCCCCGCCGTCGACTACTTCGAGAACAGCGGCCTCCCCTTCGTGATCGCCCTGAACGGTTTCGACGGGCACCAGCCGTACACCCCCGAAGAGGTCCGCGAGGCCCTGCAGATCGGACCCGACGCACCGATCATCACCACCGACGCCCGCCACCGCGGCGACGCCAAGAGTGCCCTGATCACTCTCGTCGAGCACGCGCTGATGGCCCGCCTGCGGTAGCCACCGCAGGACAGCGAAAGGCCCCCCGCACTCGGAAGAGTGCGGGGGGCCTTTCGTGTGGTGCGAGGTGCGCGGTGCGGGCCGCGGGGTGCGCGGCCCGCCGGGGCGCGTGCCTAGCCCTGCCAGCTGTGCGGGGCGCGGAAGCCCGGGGTGCGCTCCAGGCGGCGCCATCCGGCGGTGGAGCCGGTGGTGCGGACCGGGCCGGCCTCGGAGGTGGCGGCGGCGCGGGCGAGCAGGATCGCGGTGATCGCGGCCAGCTCCTCGGGCTCGGCGTGGCCCTTTTCGACGCGCAGCAGGGTGCCGGTGCTGATGCTCATGGGTGGCAGGTCTCCTTCACTTCTTACTGCGGCGGGTTGCCGTGCTTGCGCGACGGCAGGTCGGCGTGCTTGTTGCGGAGCATCGAGAGCGCGGCCACGAGGGTCTCGCGGGTCTCGGCGGGGTCGATGACGTCGTCGACGAGACCGCGTTCGGCCGCGTAGTACGGGTGCATCAGCTCGGACTTGTACTCCTTGACCATCCGCGCGCGCATCGCCTCGGGGTCCTCGGCGTCCGCGATCTGCTTGCGGAAGATCACGTTGGCGGCGCCCTCGGCGCCCATCACGGCGATCTCGTTGGTCGGCCACGCGTACGTGATGTCGGCGCCGATGGACTGCGAGTCCATGACGATGTAGGCGCCGCCGTACGCCTTGCGCAGGATGAGCGAGATCCGCGGCACCGTCGCGTTGCAGTACGCGTACAGCAGCTTCGCACCGTGCCGGATGATCCCGCCGTGCTCCTGGTCCACGCCCGGCAGGAAGCCGGGCACGTCCAGCAGCGTGATGATCGGGATGTTGAAGGCGTCGCACAGCTGCACGAACCGTGCGGCCTTCTCCGACGCGTGGATGTCCAGCACGCCGGCGAGGTGACCGGGCTGGTTGGCGACGATGCCGACGACCTGGCCGTCCATCCGCGCCAGCGCGCAGATGATGTTGCGGGCCCAGCGCTCGTGGATCTCCAGGACGTCGCCTTCGTCGACGAGCTCCTCGATGACCTTGAGCATGTCGTACGGACGGTTGCCGTCCGCCGGCACCAGGTCCAGCAGCACGTCGGAGCGGCGGTCGGCCGGGTCCGTGCTCTCGTGGACCGGCGGGTTCTCCCGGTTGTTCGAGGGCAGCATCGAGATCAGGTAGCGGACCTCGGCGATGCAGGTCTCCTCGTCGTCGTACGCGAAGTGCGCGACGCCCGAGGTCTCCGCGTGCACGTCGGCGCCGCCCAGACCGTTCTGCGAGATCTCCTCGCCGGTCACCGCGCGGACCACGTCCGGGCCGGTGATGAACATCTGCGAGGTGTCGCGGACCATGAAGACGAAGTCGGTCAGCGCCGGCGAGTACGCCGCGCCGCCCGCGCACGGGCCCAGCATCACCGAGATCTGCGGGATCACGCCGGAGGCCCTGGTGTTGCGCTGGAAGATGCCGCCGTAGCCGGCGAGCGCCGAGACGCCCTCCTGGATACGGGCCCCCGCGCCGTCGTTCAGCGAGACCAGCGGAGCACCCGCCGCGATCGCCATGTCCATGATCTTGTGGATCTTCGTCGCGTGGGCCTCGCCCAGCGCGCCGCCGAAGATGCGGAAGTCATGGGCGTAGACGAAGACCGTCCGGCCCTCGACCGTGCCCCAGCCCGTGATCACACCGTCGGTGTAGGGCTTCTTCGACTCCAGGCCGAAGCCCGTCGCACGGTGGCGACGCAGCTGCTCGACCTCCTTGAAGGACCCTTCGTCGAGCAGGAGCGCGATCCGCTCCCGCGCCGTCAGCTTGCCCTTGGCATGCTGCGCCTCGGTCGCACGGTCGCTGGGTCCGCGCCGCGCCTGCTCCCGCAGGTCGTGCAGCTCGGCCACCCGGCCACGTGCGTCCGTGGGCTCGCTCGAAGTCTGGTCCACAACGGTCATGTACCGACCTTACGAAGCGGACCGCCGAAAACCCTCCGTTGGTTCCGCACAGTCTCCGGCCCGATCCGCTGTCCGGCCCGGACAGATGGCGTGCGTCATGCGAGGACTCCACCAGTTGGGACCTTCGTCCTTTGTGGTGTCCCTACAAAGGAGCGCGACACGACGCAGAGATGTTGAAATTTGAACGGAATGGGCCTAACGTCAATCTCGTTGAAGCTTAAACAACAAGCCTCAACGAGAAGCGCTCCCACCGGGCGCCAGAACCGAGGAGTGAGTCATGGGAATCTTCACCCGCCGCAGCCAGAACACCGCCCCCGCCGGTACGTCGACCGGATCCACCGCGGTCGCCACGCTGGACGTGGACCCGGCACTGGCCGCGCTCACCGGTGACTACGTCATCGACGCCGCCCACAGCCGCATCGGCTTCACCGTCCGCCACGCCATGGTGACCAACGTCCGCGGCACCTTCGCCGACCACGAGGGCACCCTGCACCTGGACGGCGCCGACCCCGCGCGCTCCACGGCCTCCATCGACGTGCGGATCGCCTCCGTCGACACCGGGATCGCCGACCGCGACGGCCACCTGCGCTCCGGAGACTTCTTCGACGCCGAGGCCTTCCCCCTGATGACCTTCCGCTCCACCGCGGCGGCCCCGCTGTCCGGCGACACCTACCGCATCACCGGCGAGCTGACGATCAAGGACGTCACCCGGCCGCTCTCCATCGACCTGGAGTTCGGCGGATCCGCCAAGGACGTCTACGGCAACGAGCGCGTGGGCTTCGAGGGGTCCGCCGAGATCCTGCGCTCCGACTGGGGCCTGACCTGGAACGCCGCCCTGGAGGCCGGTGGCGTGATGGTGAGCGACAAGGTGAAGCTGACCTTCGACATCTCCGCGATCAAGCAGGGCTGATGCCGCGGGCGGCCGCGCGCGAGGGGTGGGGGCGGGGGCGGGCCGATCGGCCCGGCCCCCCGCCCACCAGGACCTCCTAGAAGTCCCCGCCGCCGAAGCCGCCGCCCCCGTCGAAACCGCCGCCCCCACCGAAGTCGCCCCCGCCGAAGTCGGAGGGGTTGAAGTCGGCGCCGGAGACGTCCCCGCCGTCGAAACCGCCGCCGCCCATGTCGGAGGCGTAGGCGGGACCCGACATCATCATCGAGCCGAGCATCGTGCCCATGAGCAGCCCGGGCAGCATGCCGCCGCCGAAGTATCCGCCGGCCCAGGGACCGTACGCCGGGCCGGCGTCGTAGTACGGGCGCGGGCCGTGCTCCGTGTCGACCGTACGGACCGCCGGGTCCTGGCCGTCGCGCAGCCGGACGGCGTCCGCCGCGCAGACCGGGACGGTCCGGGGCGCCCCGCCCGCCGGGGCCCAGTCGGCGTCCGCGGTGCTGGGTCCGTGGCGCGGGTCGAAGAAACAGGGCGCCCGACGCTCGGGCACGGGCCTGCCCTGCCGGCGCGCGTCCAGCGAGGCCAGTGCGTACCGGCCGTCCTCCAGCGCCTGGGTCACGCCCTGCACCTCTTCGGGGTGCTGCACCGAGGCCATGATCTGCTTGGCCTTCTCGTACGAGTCGAGCCCCTGCTCGTAGTCCTTGCGCATCGCGTCGTCGGCCCCGGGCTCACCGGGGTGGAAGTCCAGCCGGTCCAGCTCCTCGCCGAAGGCCGTGATGTCCTCGTCGACGACCACGGAGAGCTTGCGGATGGCCTCGCGCTCCGCCTCTTCCTTCTTCTTGCGGCTGCGGCGCACCAGTGCGTACGCGCCACCGCCGCCCACGAGGGCCACCGCGCCCAGGCCGATCAGCGCTCCGGAGCCGCCGCCGTCGTCCGAGCCGCCGCCCCAGGAGGCCGGGGCGCGGCCCTTGGTCTGGGACAGGGCCTGGTCGACGAAGTTGTCGAGCTGGGTGGCCGCGTCGACGGGACCGCCCGCCTTGACGGCGTCGGTGAGGTTGCGGACCGAGTTGGCCGGCAGGACCGTGCGGTCGGCCGCGGCGTTGAAGCCGTCGCCGAGCCGGATCGCGTAGAGCCCCGTGATGCCGGTCTCGGTGCGGATCGTGCGCAGCACGCTGGCGGCGGGGAACTCGGCGGTGGCGGGCAGCACCGCGACGAACACGGGCTTGCCGGCGTCCTTGATCTTCTTCGCCAGGGCGTCCGCCCGGTCCTTGGGGAGCTGCGCCTCGGCGCGGGGGTCGACGTAGACCGGGCCCTTCTTGAGGGCCTCCGCCACGGCTGCGGGTCCGGTGGCCGCGGCCGCCTGTGGCGCGGCCACGAGGGCGGTCGCGGACAGGGCCAGCAGCAGGCCGGAGAGTACGGATATCAGCCTGGTCCTCATGGTCACGACGGTACCGGAACCGGTCGTTTCCTGTGTGAGTGGGACATAAGCCCCCCGGGGGTCCGTCCACGGACCCCCGGTCGGCCGTCCGCCGGACCTACTCCGCGGGCTCCACGCCCGCGTGCAGCAGGCCGTAGGTGAAGGCGTCCTCCAGTGCCTGCCAGGACGCCGCGATCACGTTCGTGCCCACGCCCACCGTGGACCACTCGCGGTGGCCGTCGGTGGTGGCGATCAGCACCCGGGTCGTGGAGTCCGTGCCGTGCTTGCCCTCCAGGATGCGGACCTTGTAGTCGATCAGCTCGAACTTGGCGAGCTGCGGGTAGAAGCGCTCCAGCGCCCCCCGCAGGGCCCGGTCGAGGGCGTTGACCGGGCCGTTGCCCTCCGCGGTGGCGACGATCCGCTCGCCCTTGGCCCACAGCTTCACCGTGGCCTCGTTGGCGTGCGTGCCGTCGGGGCGGTCCTCGACGATCGCGCGCCAGGACTCCGTACGGAAGTACTTGCGCGCGCGGCCCTCGACCTCGGCCCGCAACAGCAGCTCGAAGGAGGCGTCGGCGGCCTCGAAGGTGTAGCCGGCCAGCTCGCGCTCCTTGACCCGCTCGACCACCCGCGAGATCAGCGCGCGGTCCCCGCCGAGGTCGACGCCCAGCTCCTTGCCCTTGAGCTCGATCGAGGCGCGCCCGGCCATGTCGGAGACCAGCATCCGCATGGTGTTGCCGACCCGCTCGGGGTCGATGTGCTGGTAGAGGTCCGGGTCCACCTTGATCGCCGAGGCGTGCAGGCCCGCCTTGTGCGCGAAGGCCGAGACGCCGACGTAGGGCTGGTGGGTGGAGGGCGTGAGGTTGACGACCTCGGCGATGGCGTGCGAGATCCGGGTCATCTCGGCCAGCGCGCCCTCGGGGAGCACGGTGCGGCCGTACTTGATCTCCAGCGCGGCCACCACCGGGAAGAGGTTGGCGTTGCCGACCCGCTCGCCGTAGCCGTTGGCCGTGCACTGCACGTGGGTGGCGCCCGCGTCGACGGCGGCCAGCGTGTTGGCGACCGCGCAGCCCGTGTCGTCCTGGGCGTGGATGCCCAGGCGCGCGCCGGTGTCGGCGAGGACGGTGGCGACGACGGCGCTCACCTGGGCGGGCAGCATGCCGCCGTTGGTGTCGCAGAGGATGACCACGTCCGCACCGGCCTCGTGGGCGGCGCGCACGACCGCTTTGGCGTAGGCGGCGTTCGCGCGGTATCCGTCGAAGAAGTGCTCGCAGTCGACGAATACCCGCCGGCCCTGCTCGCGCAGGTAGGAGACGGTGTCGCGGACCATGGCGAGGTTCTCGTCCAAGGTGGTGCGCAGGGCGAGCTCGACGTGCCGGTCGTGCGACTTGGCCACCAGGGTGATGACCGGGGCGCCCGACTCCAGCAGGGCGCGGACCTGCGGGTCCTCGGCGGCCGAGCCGCCCGCGCGCCGGGTCGCGCCGAAGGCGACCAGCTGGGCGTGCTTGAAGTCGATCTCACTGCGGGCGCGGGCGAAGAACTCGGTGTCGCGCGGGTTGGCGCCGGGCCAGCCGCCTTCGATGAAGCCCACGCCGAAGTCGTCCAGGTGCCGGGCGATCGTCAGCTTGTCCGCGACGGTGAGGTTGATGCCCTCGCGCTGCGCGCCGTCGCGCAGGGTGGTGTCGAAGACGTGGAAGCCGTCGTCGAGGACCGCGCTCGCCGCTGTCGCCTCTGTCGTCGTCATGCTGATCTGACTCCTGTCGGATGAGTGGCTCCGGATGCCCGCCCGAGGGAAGGCCGCCGTCGCTTGCCCCCATCATCGCGCGCGGTCCGCTCCCGGCAGGAATGGGGCCGGGAAACGAAAAAACCCCTCGCGGGTGCGAGAGGTCTGCGCGCGGGTCTGAGGCACGATGCCGCTGCCGCGAAGTTCTTCCACGGTGTCAGCGGTCACTGCGGACCGGCGCGCTGCTGCCGATAATCATGGGCTGAGCAAGCACGTCCGCAGTCTGCCACACGGTCCGCCCCGCGAGCGGGCCGTCTCACGATCCGGTCGAACGGGTGTCCGCGGGTCGGTGGGGGGCGGCGACGAGCGCCTCGTCGAGGAACTCCCCGACGTGCGTCAGGATGTCCTCGCGCCCGATCCCGGGCAGGCCCACGGCCAGTTGGATGCTGAACCCGTCCAGCAGCGCCCGCAGCCGGGCCCCGAAGCGGTCGGCGTCCACCGGGCGGAACTCCCCGCGCGAGATGCCCTCGGCGAGCAGCGCCACCAGGTCGCGGTGCCAGGCGCCCTCGACGGCGGCCTGGCGGTCGCGTTCCTCGGGTCCGGCGTTCTGCGAACGGTTCCAGACCTCCATCCACAGGGTCCAGTGCGGGTCGCGGGCGCCGTCGGGCACGTACAGGTCGACGTACGCCTGGAGCCGCTCGCGGGCCGGGCCGCGGCGCGAGAGCAGGCCACGCCGCGTGTCACCGAGGGCGGACTCGCTCCACTCCAGGGTCTGCAGCAGGAGTTCGTCCTTGCTGCGGAAGTAGTAGAGGAGGTGGCCGCTGCTCATGCCGACCTGGCGGCCCAGACCGGCCATGGTCAGGCCCTCCAGACCGCACTCGGCGATCATGGCCATGGCGGCGACGAGCACGTCCTCGCGCGGCGGCGCGTTCTTGCGCGCGCGTACTCCTGGGGCCGCCATGGGCCACTCCTCACCGTCCGCCGCGGGTCATGCCTTCGGCTGCTGCTGGGTGATGCAGTGGATACCGCCACCCCCGGCGAAAATCGTACGCGCGTCAACCAGCTGCACGGTCCGCTCGGGGAACAGTGCGCGGAAGATCTCGGCGGCCTCCTCGTCGCGCGGGTCGTCGAAGGAGCACAGCACCACGCCGCCGTTGCACAGGTAGTGGTTGATGTAGGAGTAGTCCACCCACTCGCCGTCCTCCTCCAGCACGGTCGGCGCGGGGACCTCGACGACCTCCAGCCGGCGCCCGCGGGCATCGGTCTGGCCGCGCAGCAGGGCCGCGATCAGCTTGCAGCGCTCGTGGTCGGGGTGCGCGGGGTCGGGCTGGGTGTGCACCAGCACCACGCCCGGGCGGGCGAAGGCGGCGACGATGTCCACGTGGCCCTGGGTGCCGTAGGTGCCGTAGTCACCGGCGAGTCCGTAGGGCAGCCAGATCGCCTTGGTGGTGCCCAGGTGCGCGTGGACCTCCTGCTCGACCTGCTCCCGGGTCCAGTCGGGGTTGCGGCCCCGGCCCAGCTGCACGGTGTCGGTGAGCAGGACCGTACCCTCGCCGTCGACGTGGATCGCGCCGCCCTCGTTGACGAGCGGGGTGCTGTACGTCCGGGTGCCGGCGAGGTCGGAGACGTGCCGGGCGATCTTCGAGTCGTGCTCCCAGCGGGCCCACTCCTGGGCGCCCCAGCCGTTGAAGGTCCAGTCCACGGCCGCCAGCTCGCCCGCGTCGTTGGTGACGAAGGTCGGGCCGATGTCCCGCATCCAGGCGTCGTCCAGCTCGCGCTCCACCAGCTCGACGTCCTCCCCGACGACGGCGCGGGCGCTGTCGGCGTCGCCGGGCGCGACGACCAGGGTCACCGGTTCGAAGCCGCGCACGGCGCGGGCGACGGCGCCCCAGGCCCGGCGGGCCTCGGCCAGCTCCTGCTCGTTGGTGAAGGTCGGGTTGGGGCTGGGCCAGGCCATCCAGGTGCGCTCGTGCGGGGCCCACTCGGGGGGCATGCGGAAACCGGCGGAGGCGGGCGTGGCGTTCCGGGCGGGCGTGGCGGTCATGGCGGAAGGTCCTTCCGGGCTGCGGGACGTAGGGGTCAGCTGCACGTCGATCCACCACCGTGCGCGTCGATGGATTAGAGCATCACTCTAACTCTTCATTTCTCTGCAATGAAGCATTGACCTGAGACCTGGGCTTAGGTCACATTGAATGGCGCTCAAACATTGCGTTGCCGCCCCCCGCCCTGCCAAGGGAGTCCCCCCATGCCCATCGAACAGCGCGGAGTCGACACCATTCCGGAGGAGGAGCGAACGAGCGGTCCCCGTGACCTGATCTCGATCCTCCTCGGGTCCAACCTGTGCCTCGGTGTGATCGTCTTCGGCTGGCTGCCCCCGTCCTTCGGACTGGGCCTGTGGCCGTCGGTCACCGCCATCGTGACCGGCACCGTCGTCGGAATCGCCGTCACCGCGCCACTGGCGCTGGTCTCGCTGCGGACCGCGACCAACCTCTCCACCTCCAGCGGTGCCCAGTTCGGCGTCCGCGGGCGGCTCGTCGGCTCGGTCGTGGGCCTGCTGCTCTCGCTCGGCTACACCGCCCTGACGCTGTGGATCGGCGGCGACGTGATGGTGGGCGCCCTGTCCCGGCTCACCGGACTGCCGGACACCGGCGTCTCGCGGGCCGCGATGTACGGCGTGCTCGCCGCCTGCACCGTCGTGGGGGCCGTCTTCGGCTACCGGCTCCTGCTGCGCATGAGCAAGGTGCTCTCCGTCGCCATGGTGGTCCTGCTGGCGATCGGCGTCTTCGCCTACGCCCCCGACTTCACCACCGCCCCGGCGGAGGCCTCCTACCTCCTGGGCGGCTTCTGGCCGACCTGGCTGCTCGCCGCCGTGGCCGCCGGGCTCAGCGGCCCGGTCGCCTTCATCACCCTGCTCGGCGACTACACGCGCTACGTCTCCCCCCGCGCGCACAGCCCCCGCAAGGTGCTCCGGGCCACCGGCTTCGGCCTGCTGATCGGGCTGCTGATCCCGCAGCTGTTCGGCACCTACACCGCGCTCGCCGCGGGGGCGGGCTCCGACGACTACGCCGGGCCGCTCGTGGCCGCGTCGCCCTTCTGGTACCTGGTCCCGCTGCTCGCCGCCGCCGCGGCCGGCTCGGTCGGCAACGCCGGGCTGATGCTGTACTCCATGGGCCTGGACCTCGACGCGATCGTGCCCAGGGCCACCCGCACCCGGGCCACCGTGATCGCCGCCGTCGTCGCCACCGCCTTCGTCTTCGTCGGCTCCTTCGAGTGGAACGTGCAGTCCGCGATGACGTCCTTCGTCCTGGTGCTGACCGCGCTCGGCACCCCGTGGGCCGTGATCACCCTGATCGGCTTCCTCCGGTGCCGGGGGCAGTACGACGCCGACGCGCTCCAGGTCTTCAACCGCCGTGCGGTGGGCGGGATCTACTGGTACCGCGGCGGCTGGAACCTGGCCGCCACCGCTTCCTGGGCCATCGGCGCGGGCGTCGGCCTGCTCGCCGTGAGCACCCCCTTCTACGAGGGCCCGCTGCTCGCGCTGACCGGCGGGGTGGACTGCTCCTTCATCTTCTCCGGCCTGGCCGGGGGCCTGGTCTACGCGGCGCTGACCGCCCGCGCCGAACCGGCCCGGGACCCGGCCGCCGCGGCCGCCGCCGCCGCCGAGGAGCTGGCCGGCGTCTGAGCCCCGTCCGGGTACGACGACGGCCCGCGCCCCCCGACGGAGGGGGCGCGGGCCGTCGTCGTACCGGCGGGGCGGGAGTGCCTAGCCCAGCGGGTGCATCCAGCCGTGCGTGTCGGCCGCGTGGCCGGTCTGGAGGTCCAGGAGCGCCTTGCGGAGCTTGAGGGTGACCTCACCGGGCTCGCCGTTGCCCTGGGTCCAGTCGGCGCGCTCGGACTTGACCGAGCCGACCGGGGTGATGACGGCGGCGGTGCCGCAGGCGAACACCTCGGTGAGGGTGCCGTTCTCGTTGTCGCGCTTCCAGTCCTCGGTGGTGATCCGGCCCTCTTCGGCGGTGTAGCCGAGGTCGCGGGCGATGGTGAGGAGGGAGTCGCGGGTGATGCCCGGCAGCAGCGAGCCGGTCAGCTCCGGGGTGACGATGCGGTCGCCGTACACGAAGTACAGGTTCATGCCGCCCATCTCCTCGATCCAGCGGTGCTCGATCGCATCGAGCCAGACCACCTGGTCGCAGCCGTGCGAGGCGGCCTGGGCCTGGGCCACGAGGGAGGCGGCGTAGTTGCCGCCGGTCTTCGCGTCGCCGGTGCCGCCCTTGACGGCGCGGACGTACTCCTCGGAGAGCCAGACGGAGACCGGCTTGACGCCACCGGGGAAGTAGGCGCCTGCCGGGGAGGCGATGACGATGAAGAGGAACTCGTTCGCCGGGCGGACGCCGAGGCCGACCTCGCTCGCGAACATGAACGGGCGCAGGTAGAGGGAGGCCTCGCCGGAGTCCGGCACCCAGGCGCGGTCCTGCTTGATGAGCGCGTCGCACGCCTCGATGAAGAGCTCGGTCGGCAGCTCCGGCATCGCCATGCGGCGGGCCGAGCGCTGGAACCGCTCGGCGTTGGCCTGCGGGCGGAAGGTGGAGACGGTGCCGTCGGGCTGCTGGTAGGCCTTGAGTCCCTCGAAGATCGTCTGCGCGTAGTGCAGCGTCATGTTGGCCGGGTCCATCGACAGCGGCGCGTAGGGAACCAGCTCGGCGTCGTGCCAGCCGCGCCCCTCGGTCCACTTGATCGTCACCATGTGATCGGTGAAGTGGCGGCCGAAGCCGGGGCTGGCCAGGATCGCCTCGCGCTCCGCGTCGGACAGGGGGTTCGAGGAGGGCTTCAGCTCGATCGTGGGCGTCGTCATGAGTGCTTGTCCTTCACCGGTTCGTAGGGCGGACCGCGCTCACGGCGTACTAGGACGTCCGAGCTTCCCCGCATTCCGCGGCCTCGCGTTCGATTATCGCGCGCGCGATGGCTCCGGTGAAACGGGGGTGTTGCGGCCCAGGGGAGATGGTGGCACCCGGGGCCGTGCAGGAAAAGCCGCCGGGTGCGGTGTGCCACCCGGCGGCTTCCTGGAAGTGGAGCTGCCGGGTCAGCCGGCTACTCGTGCGACGAGGGCGTCGCCGATCTGGTCCGTGCTGCGGAAGGTGCCGTCGCGCTCGGCCAGGTCGGCCGAGACCGCTTCCTCGATGCGGGCGGCCTGGGCCTCGTAGCCCAGGTGGCGCAGCAGGAGGGCGACGGAGAGGATCGTCGCGGTCGGGTCGGCCTTGCCGGTGCCCGCGATGTCCGGGGCCGAACCGTGGACGGGCTCGAACATGGACGGGAAGGCGCCGGTCGGGTTGATGTTCCCGGAGGCGGCCAGGCCGATCCCGCCGGTCACCGCGGCGGCCAGGTCGGTGAGGATGTCACCGAAGAGGTTGTCCGTGACGATCACGTCGAAGCGCTCGGGCTGCGTGACGAAGAAGATCGTCGCGGCGTCGACGTGCAGGTAGTCGGTGGTGACCTCGGGGTACTCCTTGCCGACCGTGTCGAAGATGTTCTTCCACAGGTGGCCGGCGAAGACGAGGACGTTGTTCTTGTGGACGAGCGTCAGCTTCTTGCGGGGGCGGGCGTTGGCGCGCTCGTACGCGTCACGCACCACGCGCTCCACACCGTAGGCGGTGTTGACGCTGACCTCGGTGGCCACCTCGGCGGGCGTACCGGTGCGCAGCGAGCCGCCGTTGCCGGTGTACGGGCCCTCGGTGCCTTCGCGGACGACGACGAAGTCGATGTCCGGACGGCCCGCCAGCGGAGTGGCGGTGTTGGGGAAGAGCTTCGACGGCCGCAGGTTGATGAAGTGGTCGAAGGCGAAGCGGAGCTTGAGCAGCAGCCCGCGCTCCAGCACGCCCGACGGGACCGACGGGTCGCCGATGGCGCCCAGGAGGATCGCGTCGTGCCCCTTGAGGGATTCGAGGTCCGCCTCCGGGAGGGTCTCACCGGTGCGGTGCCAGCGCTGGGCGCCGAGGTCGTATTCCTTGGTCTCCAGCTTCACGTCCTGGGGCAGGACCGCGGCAAGGACCTTGAGGCCCTGAGCCACGACTTCCTGGCCGATTCCGTCACCGGGGATCACTGCGAGATTGATGCTGGTCGCCATGTCGGAACCGTACTCCCAGTCCCAGCCCTCGACATGTCCCGTCCATCATGTGGACGGAACATGCCGTGAGCAGCAGATGGTCAGTGCCCGGTCGAGCCGCCGTTGTCACGGCGGTCGAGGGCGCGCTGGAGGGCGGCGGCGGCGTTCTTGCGGTCGGCGTCGGCGGGGCGGGAGCCGTGGCGGACGCGGCGGACGGCAGAGGTCTCGGACATGGTGATTCGACTCCTTGAGAAGAGGGGGGATCTTCAAGGCGCCGGAAGGGGCGGGGAACGGTGCGCCACAGGGGTTGCCTGTCTCGGGGCGCACGCTCTCGACCGCCATTCGCTGGATCAGCGAGACGTTCGGCTCCTACAAAGCTAGGCCAGCGCGCCCTGTATGTCTCCGCAATTACTCGGACTTCCTACTATCTGAGACGGCGAACCCACCGGAAGGAACCGTCCGGGCCCCTCCCGATCGGTCCGCTTCAGCCCTTCTCAGCCCTGAGTTCCCTGATCAGCGCCTTGACGGCCAGAGTGGAGGCGGATTCCGGCGTGGTGACGTATCCCACCCTCCGCACGGGCCCGCGCGGGCCGAGATCGACGATCTCCACGGCATCCGTGGCCTCGCGCAGCGACAGCTCGGGCATGATCGCCATCCCCGCCCCCCGGCCGACCATCGTCAGCACCATCGCGTCGTCCTCCGCCTTGACCGTGGCGCCGGGGATCCAGTCCTGGGCCCGCCACCACGCACGGGTGTAGGAGCCGCAGTTCTCGTCCCAGTCCAGCAGGGGCAGTGCGCGCGGGTTCGGGTGCCCGGCCGGGTGGACCAGGGCGTAAGCCTCCTCCACGAGCACCCCCGTCAGCAGCCCGGGCGGCATCTCGCCGGACCCGCCCAGCGTCGCGATGCCCAGGTCGGCGCGGCCCGCGGCCACCTCGCCCGCACTGCCGGCCCCCAGCTCGCGCACCACGCGCACCTCGGGGCGGATGCCGGGGTGCCGCGCGGTCAGTCGTTCCAGGGCCGGCGGCAGCAGGTGCAGGGCGGCGCTGCGGAAGGCGGTGACGCGCAACGGCCCCTCGATGCGGTCGGCCCCGGCGCCGCCCCCGGGGCCGCGCCCGGCGCCGCGCGCCTCGGCGGCCAGCACCTCGTACAACCGCAGGATCCGGCGGGCGTGGGCGACGGCGCTCTCCCCGGCGGGCGTGGGCCTGGCGCCCGTACGGCCCCGCTCGAAGAGGACGACGCCGAGCTTGGCCTCGCTGCCGCGGACCGAGTGGGAGACGGCGGACTGGGTGAGTCCGAGGCTCTGGGCGGCGGCCGAGAAGCCACCCGCCCCGGCGACCGCGACCAACACCCGGAGCTCCTGGGGCAACAGCTCCACGGGCCTCCCACCTCGTTCCATGAGCGTCGTTCATGGATGGCTCCCATCCATGAACGCAACCCCCTGCCCGACCCGGTGATTCCTTCCTAGCCTCCTGATCATGACCTCCCAGACCGCGTACGCCGTCCACCAGAGCGCCCGCCCCACCGGCTTCCCGACCGCCGCCGACTTCACCGTCGCCGCCACCCCCGTCCCCTCCCCCGCCCCGGGCACCGCCCTGGTCGAGAACCTGCTGCTCTCCGTGGACCCGTACCACCGCGGACTGATGGACGGCGGCGAGGGCGGCTTCGAGCTGGGCACCCCGCTGGAGGGCCGTTCGGTGGGCCGGGTGATCGCCTCCCGCGACCCGGGCCTGCACGAGGGCGACCTGGTCTTCCACCGGGAGGGCTGGCGCACGCACGCGCTCGTCACCCGCGGCGTGGACGGGACCCGCGTGCTGCGCGGCCACGAGGGCGTTCCCCTGGAGGCGTACCTGAGCATCCTGGGCGGCACCGGACTGACCGCCTACGCGGCCCTGACCCGCACGGCGGGGCTGCGCGCGGGCGAGGACCTCTTCGTCTCGGCCGCCGCGGGCGGGGTCGGCGTCGCCACCGGCCACATCGCCCGGCTGCTCGGCGCGCGCCGGATCATCGGCAGCGCGGGCTCGGCGGCCAAGGTCTCCCACCTGACCGGCGAGCTGGGCTTCGACGCCGCCTTCGACTACCACGACGGCCCGGTCGGCGAGCAGTTGGCGGCGGCCGCCCCGGACGGCATCGACGTCTACGTGGACAACGTCGGCGGCGACCATCTGGCGGGGGCGATCGACGTCCTGCGGGAGTACGGCCGGATCGCCTGGGTGGGCGCGATCTCGATGTACAACGCCGACCGTTCGCCCGCCGCGCCGCGCAACCTCTTCGAGGTCGTACACAAGTCGCTCCGCCTGGAAGGGGTATTGGTTCGCAATCACACCAATCTGCAGGACGAGCTGGAGGACTTCCTCGTCCCGCACCTGCGCAGTGGCCGGATCGGCACCGACACCACCGTTGTCCAGGGCTTCGAGCACACGGTGGACGCCTTCCTGGGCATGCTCCGCGGGGAGAACCTCGGCAAGATGCTGGTCAGGATCGGTGGCTGAATCCGACCACCCGAAGTTCACCGAACCCTTACCGCACGGCTGTAGACCTTTGGACCCCGCGCCGCCACTCTTGCGGCTGACGTGCCGACAGGGCACCCGAGTGGGGAGTGGTGGCCAGTGACTCCGATCAGCCGCAGGGGATTCGTGGGTATCGGCGCGGGGCTGGTGGCGGGGGCGGCCCTGCCCCCGATGACGGCTACGGCCGCCGCGGCCGCCGCGACCGGCACGATCACGGACGTGAAGCACGTGGTGATCCTCATGCAGGAGAACCGCAGCTTCGACCACTACTTCGGCAAGCTGAAGGGCGTCCGCGGCTTCGGCGACCGCGCCGCGGGCAACATCCCGGGCGGCTGGGGCATGTTCAACCAGTACAACTGGGGCGGCCGGCAGTACCCGTGGAAGCTCAGCTCCACCCCGGCCGTCGGCGGGGTCGACGGCGAGACCCTCGCCCAGTGCAACGGCGACCTGCCGCACAGCTGGTCCTCGCAGCACGCGGCCTGGAACAAGGGCCGGATGGACAACTTCGTCACCGGCGTCGGCAACACCCGCACCCTCGGCTACCTCGACCGCGGGGACATCCCCTTCCACTACGGCCTCGCCGACAACTACACGATCTGCGACGCCTACTTCTGCTCCACCCTCAGCGCCACCGGCCCCAACCGCACCTTCCTGTGGAGCGGCAAGGTCGAGGCGGGCAGCAAGGACGGCGGCGACGAGTCCGGGCTCACCTGGGAGACCTACGCGGAGGCCCTCCAGCGGGCGGGCATGAGCTGGAAGGTCTACCAGAACGCCCAGGACAACTACGGCGACAACGGCCTGGCGTACTTCAAGAAGTTCACCGACGCCGCCCCCGGCAACCCGCTGTGGGACCGGGGCATGGGGTCGGTCCCCAAGGTCACCGGCTCCACCCCCGACGACATCGCGGCCGCCATCCGCGCGGACGTGGTCGCCGGCACCCTGCCCCAGGTCTCCTGGGTCGTGGCCAACGAGGCCTTCTCCGAACACCCCTACGCCCCGCCCGGGGACGGCGCGCACTTCGTGGACCTGGTCTACCGCGCCCTGGCCGCCGATCCCGAGGTCTTCGACTCGACCGTCCTCTTCCTCAACTACGACGAGAACGACGGCTTCTTCGACCACGTCCCGCCGCCCGTCGCCCCGCCCGGCACCCCCGGCGAGTACATCGACGGCACCCCGATCGGCCTGGGATTCCGCGTCCCGATGATCGTGATGTCCCCCTGGACTCGCGGTGGTTGGGTCAGCTCGGAGGTCTTCGACCACACCTCAGTGCTCCAATTCATGGAGACCTGGACCGCGGCCATCGGCACCCCGGCCACCTGTCCGAACATCAGCGCCTGGCGTCGCAAGGTGACCGGCGACCTCACCGGCGTCTTCGACTTCGCCCACCCGGTCTACGGGGTCCCCGCGGGCCTGCCGTCCACCGCGAAGGTGATCGGGCAGTCGACCTGCGGCCCGCTGTCCAACCCGGTGCCCCAGGACAACGCCCTGCCGGTGCAGGAGTCCGGGACCCGCCCCGCGCGCGCCCTCCCCTACCAGGTCAACGGCAACCTCGACCGCTTCGAGTTCGGCGCGGCCGGCAAGATACTCGCCTGGTTCTCGATGACCAACCAGGGCGCGCAGGCCACGAGCGCGGCGCACTTCCAGATCCGCCCGCACCAGTACCGCGACACCGCGTCCTGGGAGTACACGGTCGACGCGGGCGGCGTCGCGAGCGACTACTTCAACATCGGGACCGGCAGCGGCTCCGGCAAGTACGACCTCTCGATGGTCGGCCCGAACCGCTTCCTGCGCCGGTTCATCGGCGACACCACCAAGGCGGGCAGGTCGATCGAGGTGGCGGCCCGCTTCGCGACCGAGCCGGGCAGCGGCAAGACGGCGATCTACTTCAAGCTGACCAACACCTCCGCCTCGCCCGTCACCTTCACCGTCCGCTCCAACGCCTACCGCACGGACGGGCCCTGGACCTACACGGTGCCCGCGAACTCCTCCCGCGAGGACTTCTGGAACGCGGTGGCCTACGCGAACGGCTGGTACGACTTCACGATCCTGGCGGACTCCGACGGCACCTGGTCGCGCCGCTACACGGGCCACATCGAGACGGGCGCCCCGAGCGTCAGCGGCTGAGCCGAGGCCCGACGGCGGGCCACGGCCCTAGAGCACGTCCCCGTCCCGCCAGTCGAAGTCGAGCCGCCCGGCGGGGTCCAGCCGGACCCCGCCGGGCGGCACCCACACGTACGTCGACCCCTCCTCCCCGGCGAGCCGCTCGGGCCCGCCGGGCCCCAGGGTCCCGATCTCCCCGCCCCACACGCTCCAGCCCCGGCCCGCGTACAGGGCGGCGCCCTGCTCCGAGGCCGAGAGCGCGCCGAGCGGGTAGGCCCCGGCGATCACCCGCTCCAGGGCGGCCACGATCCCCGCGCCCAGCCCCCGGCGGCGCCGGTCGGGCCGCACGGCCACCGCCTCGACGTACCCGGTGCGCAGGGACCGGCCCCGGTGCACCACCCGGCGCATGACGACGCTGCCGTGCGCGACGATCCGCTCCCCCTCGTACGCCAGGGCGTGCATCCCGCCGAGCGCGTGCTCGAAGTCGAGGTCGCTGAAGTCCCCCTCGAAGGCCCCGTCCAACAGGTCCCGCACCTCGCGGAGCCCGCCCTCGCCCAGCCCGGCGGTGTGCACGACGCGTACGCTCATGCGGGGACCGTACCCGCATTGCGGACGCCGAAGGTGGTCGCACCGGCCGGATTCGGCCGACGCGGTGCTGGTCAGAGCGGCCCCGCTCTCGGCAGACTCGGCGCATGTCGCCTCAGACCCAGCAATGGACCCCCACCCACGGCGAGCCCTACCGCGCCGTCTCCTACCGGCCCGAGCGGATGCCCGCTCCCGAAACCCTGGCGCGGGCCGCCGAGTTGCGGGAGCGGATGGACCAGCGGCGCACCGTGCGCCACTTCTCCGCCGAGCCCGTGCCCGAGCAGGCCGTCCGCGACGCGATCGCCTGCGCCGCGACCGCGCCGTCCGGGGCGCACCAGCAGCCGTGGACCTTCGTCCTGGTCAAGGACCCCGAGGTGCGCCGCCAGATCCGGGACGCCGCCGAGCAGGAGGAGCTGCTGTCCTACGACGGCCGGCTCGGCGACGAGTGGCTCGCCGCGCTGCGCCCGCTGGGCACGGACGCGGTCAAGACGCACCTGACCGACGCGCCCGCGCTGATCGTGGTATTCCAACAGCGCTACTGGCTCGGCCCCGACGGCGCCAAGCGCAAGCACTACTACGTCGACGAGTCGGTCGGCATAGCGGTGGGCATGCTGCTCTCCGCCCTGCACCTGAGCGGGCTGGCGGCCCTGATCCACACGCCGAGCCCGATGCGCTTCCTCAGCCACGTCCTGAACCGCCCCGAGAACGAGAAGGCCTTCGCGGTCATCCCGGTCGGCTACCCCGCCGCCGACTGCGAGGTCCCCGACCTCCTGCGCAAGTCCTTGGACCAGGTCATGGTGGAGGTCTAACCGTTCCCACCGCCCTCGGCGGGCGGGACCTCCCGCCCGCCGAGGGCCGCGGCCAGCCGCAACCCGATCCGCACCCGGTCCTCGGCGCTGCACCCCTCCAGGGCCGCCCGCACCTGCCGCAGGACCAACCAGTCCCGCACCACCTTGGCCACCCCCAACACGGCGGCCGCCACCAGGGCCGCGGTCAGCATGCCGCGCACCCGGGCCAGCGCAGGCTCCGCAGGGTGACCCGTACCGAACCCAGGGAGACGACCCCCGGTTCCGGCCGGGTCAGCGTGAGCGTGTCCGGGGGCACGGGCGGGGCCGCCAGTCCGCTGCGCCGGAGCTGCTGCGCCAGGTCTCCGGCTTGCGGACCGCAGCACCATTCGATGACGAGGTCCTCGTCGTGGTGGCTGTGGGTGTTCGCCCAACCGTGCCCCGCACCGGCGGTGTTGAGCAACCGCGGGCGCCGCAGCAGCCGACTGAGCAGCCGGTCCCGCTCGGCCGGACCACGGGCCCAGCCGTCGAGCCGCGCCCGCTCGGCACGGTGGAGCGGGGCGTCCGCGCGCCCCAGCGCGATCAGACCCGACCCGCTCGTCGGCCGCTGCCACGCGGGTGCGGACGGCAGGAAGCGGACGGCCCCGCCGCCCGCCGCGCACCACACGTGGAGCCCGCCGTCGCCCCGGTGCCCCCGCCGCAGGCCCGGCACCCCGACGAGGACGCCGGTCGCGGGGTCGAAGCGCGGCACCAGCGCGTCGAACACCCGGTGCGACATGTCCGGGTGCAGCTCGATGCCGAGCCCGGCGGCCGTGGGCCGGGCCACCGTGACCCCGAGCAGCACGCCGTCCTCCTGTTCGTAGGAGAGGGCGGCGGCGAGGGCGACCACCACCCTCGCCTCGAAGGCCCGCTGCGCGGGGCTCTCCGCGTCCGGGACCGGCAGAGCGCGCGTGATCAGCCCTTCGGCGGCCCATCGCATGCAGGTGTGGTGGGCCAGGCCGGTGGCCTCGCGGCAGATGGTGGCCACGCGGTGGCGGTTGTCGGTGCGCCGGGACATACGTCTCCTCGGAGCCCCCGTCCCGGCACGGACGCGTAGAGGTTGCGTATCTCCTGCGTGAGCATCCACCCCGCACGGGAACTCGCGAGAGCCCTTCGCCCCCTCGGGAAGCCGGGCCCGAGTCGTGGAGCGTGTCGCCGTACACGACAACTCCCGCCAGGCTAGCACCGGATGACGGCCCTTCGGGAGGGCTTCCGCACCCCGACCGGCGGAGCCCGAGCGTGGACATGGGACCGCCCCCGCTCCGGACTTGGGGGTACCGGAGCGGGGGCGGGGTTCAGCGGGGCCGTGGATCGGCCCGGGCGGGGCGTCAGCCCATGTGCGGGTAGCCGTACTCGGTCGGCGGAACCAGGGTCTCCTTGATGGAGCGCGTCGAGGTCCAGCGCATCAGGTTGGAGGCCGCGCCCGCCTTGTCGTTCGTACCGGACGCGCGGCCGCCGCCGAAGGGCTGCTGGCCGACGACGGCGCCGGTCGACTTGTCGTTGATGTAGAAGTTGCCCGCGGCGAAGCGGAGCTTCTCCATCGCGTCGGCCGCCGCGTAGCGGTCCTGGGCGATGACGGCGCCGGTCAGCGCGTACGCCGACACCGACTCCATCTGCTCCAGCATCGCCTCGAAGGCGTCGTCCTCGTAGACGTGGACGGCGAGGATCGGACCGAAGTACTCGGTCGTGAAGACCTCGTTCGCCGGGTCGGTGCAGGCGATGACGGTCGGGCGGACGAAGTAGCCCTTCGTGTCGTCGTACGTGCCACCGGCGACGATCTCGCAGGTCGGGTCGGCCTTCGCACGGTCGATCGCGGCCTTGTTCTTCGCGAAGGAGCGCTCGTCGATGACCGCGCCGATGAAGTTCGACAGGTCGCGGACGTCACCCATGGTGATGCCGTCGACCTCGGCCGCGAACTCCTCCTTGAAGCCGTCGTTCCAGATGGAGGCCGGAACGTAGGCGCGCGAGGAGGCCGAGCACTTCTGGCCCTGGAACTCGAAGGAGCCGCGGGTCAGGGCGGTCTTCAGGATGCCGCGGTCCGCGGACGGGTGCGCGACGACGAAGTCCTTGCCGCCGGTCTCGCCGACCAGTCGCGGGTAGGACTTGAAGTTCTCGATGTTGTTGCCGACCGTCTTCCACAGGTACTGGAAGGTCTTGGTCGAGCCGGTGAAGTGGATGCCGGCCAGCTCGGGGTGGTTCAGCGCCACCTCGGAGACGGCGATGCCGTCGCCGGTGACCAGGTTGATGACGCCCTTGGGCAGACCGGCGGCCTCCAGCAGCTCCATGAGGAGGACCGCGGAGTGGGTCTGGGTCGGGGACGGCTTCCACAGGACCACGTTGCCCATTAGGGCCGGGGCGGTCGGCAGGTTGCCCGCGATAGCCGTGAAGTTGAAGGGCGTGATCGCGTAGACGAAGCCTTCGAGCGGGCGGTGGTCGCTGCGGTTCCACACGCCGGCGGAGTTCGCGACCGGCTGCTCGGCCAGGATCTGGCGGGCGAAGTGGACGTTGAAGCGCCAGAAGTCGACCAGCTCGCACGGGGTGTCGATCTCCGCCTGCTGGGCGGTCTTCGACTGGCCGAGCATGGTGGAGGCGGCCAGCTTCTCGCGCCACGGGCCGGACAGCAGCTCGGCGGCGCGCAGGATGATCGCGGCGCGGTCGTCGAAGTCCATCGCGCGCCAGGCCGGGGCGGCGGCGAGGGCGGCGTCGACGGCCTCCTGCGCGTCGGCCCGGGTGGCGTTGGCGTAGGTACCGATGACGGACTTGTGGTCGTGCGGCTGCACGACGTCGAAGCGGTCGCCGCCGCCCATCCGCTTCTCGCCGTTGATGGTCATCGGCAGGTCGATCGGGTTCTCGGCCAGCTGCTTGAGCTGGAATTCGAGACGTGCGCGCTCCGGGGTGCCGGGGGCGTACGAGTGGACCGGCTCGTTGACCGGCGCGGGGACCTGGGTCACAGCATCCATGGGGCTGGTAACTCCTTGAGCTAGTTCTCGGTTCGCGGCTAGGTCGTCTCGTTCGGATCTTGTCGGCCGAGCCCGCGGTGCCAGGCGTCGCGGGCCCGGCAAGATCCGAAGGAGAGGACCTAGTTCTTGGTGATCATCGAGCGGACGAAGAAGAGCAGGTTGGCCGGCTTCTCCGCGAGGCGGCGCATGAAGTAGCCGTACCAGTCCGTGCCGTACGCCGTGTAGACGCGCATCCGGTGGCCCTCCGCGGCCAGGCGCAGGTGCTCGTCGCTGCGGATGCCGTACAGCATCTGGAACTCGTACTCGTCGGGCTTGCGTCCGGCCTGGCGGGCCAGTTCCTGGGCGATGGCGATCAGGCGCGGGTCGTGGGACCCGATCATCGGGTAGCCCTCGCCCTCCATCAGCGTCTTCAGGATGCGGACGTACGCCTTGTCCGTCTCGGCCTTGTTCTGGTAGGCGACCTCGGCGGGCTCCTTGTAGGCGCCCTTCACGATCCGCACGCGGCTGCCGGCGGCGGCCAGGCGGCGGGCGTCGGCCTCGGTGCGGAAGAGGTACGCCTGGATCACGCAGCCGGTCTGCGGGAAGTCCCGGCGCAGCTCCTCGTGGATGGCGAACATCGAGTCGAGGGTGGTGTGGTCCTCGGCGTCCAGCGTGACGGTGGTGCCGATCGCGGCGGCGGCCTCGACGACCGGGCGGACGTTGGCGAGGGCCAGCTCGTGGCCGCCTTCCAGCGCCTGGCCGAACATGGAGAGCTTGACCGACATCTCGACCGTCTCGCCCAGGCCCAGCTCGGCGAGGTGCGCGATGAGCTGGAGGTAGGCGTCGCGGGCGGCGTGCGACTGCTCGACGGTGGTGATGTCCTCACCGACCACGTCGAGGGTGACCTCCAGGCCCTTCTGCGTGAGGTCCACCACGATCGGGATGACCTGGTCGACCGTCTCACCCGGGATGAACCGGTTCACCACGGGCTTGGTCACCGGAGCGGCGGAAACGATGCGGCGCATCTTGTCGCTGCGCGAAGCGGCAAGGATCGCGGGACCCAGCACGGGCACCTCCAACGGGTGGCAGAAGTAAAAGAATGGCAAGTAAGACCACCGTGAAACCTAGAGATCGCCTCGATCCTCTGCCATCGACAGCTGTCACGCATCCGTGGCCGCGATCTCATACATGTGTCTGAAACATGAACGGGAGGGTGGGAGAATGTCCGGGTGAAAGGCGATTACCAGGACCTGGTGGACGAGCTCTCCGCGCTGCTCGGCGCCCCGGCGACGCTGGAGAACCGGGACTTCCGCCTCATCGCCTTCGGCGCGCACGACAGCGAGGACGACCTCGCGATGGACCCCGTACGGACCCGCTCGATCCTGACCCGCCAGTCGACGGCGGCCGTCCGGGCCTGGTTCGAGGGGTTCGGCATCACCCGGGCCACCGCGCCCGTCCGGATCCCCGCGGCGCCCGAGGCGGGGGTCTTCCGCGGCCGGATCTGCCTGCCCGTGCGCTACCGCGGGATCGCCCAGGGGTACGTGTGGCTCCTGGACGCCGAGCCCGGGCCCGGGCCCGAGCAGCTGGCCGCGGCGATGGAGGTGGCCGAGCGGATCGGCGTCCTGATGGCCGAGGAGGCGAAGGCGGGGGCCGACCTGTCCCGCGAGTTCCGCGCGGTGGTCACCGCCGGGCGCGGCTGGCAGCGGGACATGGCGGTGGCCGCGCTCCGGGTGGCCCTGGGGCCGGGCGCGGAGGGGCCGCACGCGGTGCTCTGCGTGACTCCCTGGAGCGGGCAGGCCCCGCCATCGGTGCCGGGTGCGGCGGCCGTCTGCCTGGTCCCGCGGACCGGCGGGGACGGTGGCGGCGAGGGGCCTTCCGGTTTCGCGCTGGCGGTGCTGGTGCGGCTGCGGACCACGGACCAGCTGGCCCCGGTGCTCTCGACGGCGACCCGGCTGCTGGCCGGGACCGCAGCGGGTCCCGCGGGAGCCGGGGTCGACGCGGCCACGACCACGACCGCCCGGACCGCGACCGCCGGGGTCGGGCTGCCCGGGACCGGCCTGGCCGGGCTCCCGGGCGCCTGGGAGCAGGCGGTGGCCGCGGCCCGGGCGGCGGCGGCGCAGCCCGGGCTGGGGCCCGTGGCCCAGTGGTCGCAGATCGGCCCGTACCGGATGCTGGCGGCCCTGGCCGCGGCCCCGGAGCTGGCCAGGGACGACCCGGCGGCCCGCGCCCTGCTGGCGCCGGCCCACGCCGAGTTGGCCCGTACGGCGGAGGTGTACCTCGACTGCGCCGGCCAGGCGGGCCGGACGGCGGCGGCCCTGGGCATCCACCGCCAGACCCTGTACTACCGGCTGGCCCGGGTGGAGAAGCTGACCGGTCTCGACCTCGACGCGGGCGAGGACCGGTTGTTGCTCCACATGGCCCTGAAGGCGTCCCGGCTGCGCGGCTGAGCCCACGTGGACGTCGGGGCCTAGGGGCCTCACCGGAGAGGCGGCACCTGATGCGGCCGCATCAGGTCGGCGGCATCAGGTCGCTCTCGCTGACGGTGTGGCTCAGCCAGGGGTAGACGAAGTCCGTTTCACTGTTCTCGCGGCGCCGCAGGCGGTAGAACTCACGCCGCTGCTCGTCGTCGGCCGACAGGAGGCGCGCCCCCTGCGGAAGGTAGGCGTGCCCGTCGCGAAAGCGGACGAAGGTCTTGGACGTTCGAAAGGTCACGCCCAGCCACGGGTTGTCCACGGCCCGGGCGGAGGCCTCCAGCACGATCTTGTGCTTGAATCGCCGGTTCGAGTCGACGGAGAACACGACGACGCCCTGCTGGGCGAGGGGAACCTCGAACGTCTCACCCCCGGATTCCTTCGATTCGAAGATCAGCTTCCTCGACGGGCTCGCCTCGGGGAACTGGTAGCAGGAGAAGACCGCGATGAACGACGCGTCGGCCAGGTCGAGGGCTTGATCGGAGTGGCCGCCCATGGTGGCGTAGGCGTTCGTGTAGCTCTCCATGAGGGCGTTGTTGAAGCCGACCGCAAGCGCCGCGCTCTCTCGGATCCGCTCCGCGAGCCGTTCGTGCACCGGCCGGAAATGCTGGGCCGGACAGCTGTACGACGTGGTGGTGCGCACGAGCGGAATCCCACCCGCCGCGTCCGCCTTGGCGAGCACGGCGCCCCGCCGACCCTTTCCCACGTCTTCCCAACGGGCCGACGCGGACAGCTCCGCAAAGGCGTTCCCCTCGGTCGGTACGACGTACGAGAGGACCTCGTCCGAGATCCTAGGCGCGTGGGGCACGGTAATCTCCGGTGTTCATGCTGAAGGGAAATCTGTCGCCGTAGTCGATGAAGGACGACGTCCTGTTCTCCTCGGCGTACAACCCGCGCAGCTCGTCCAGGCCGGCCGGTGTCGGAGGGCCGAGCTCCACCGCGCCCCCGGGCCCCTTGATGAACGTGCGGCCGTCCCTGTGAACGGCTTCGGTGCCGGAACAGCGCACCACGTACCCCAATCGGGTCGGAAGCACATCGGGGTCCAAGGCCGAGGGCCGGATTTCGTGTGTGTACAGGCGGTTGGTGGACAGCGGCATGAAGAACACGGAGCCGGGGTAGAGGGTCAAGCTGAACTGCGGCGGAAGAGGGACCCCGTCGAGTTCTCCTTCTCCGGTCGGCTCTTTGAGACGGAAGCGGAGCGTGGTCAGCCCGCTGGCGCCCTTCACCCCGCGGTCGAAGGCGTCCGCGGCGAGGGGCTGGAGCCCGTCGACCCGGTCGTAGAAGGTGCAGAAGGCCATGATGCCGTTGCCGGGCATGTCCTTGGTCTTGTCGGCATGGGCCGAGATCCTGGCCTTGGACTGCTTGCGCTCGGCCGTGGCACGGGCGTTGTGGTAGATCTGGGCGAGGACGTGGTTCAGCGGTGCCCGGTTCCGGAAGACGGAGGCGGCCTCGCGGTTCAGGGCGTCGACGATCTCCGTGTCGGTCGGGCGAAAGCCCTCGGTCGGCCCCGAGAGGTTCGTGGAGCACCGGAGCAGGCGGAAATGCAGTGCGTCGCCGTCTCTCGTGACGGGCGTCAGATAGATGCCGCTGCGATGGGCCGTTCCGGGCTTGGTGGACTCCGTCAGGGACTGGAACGCGTGTTCCGCGCGGATCCGTCCGAAGTGATCGGCGCCGAGGTCGAAGAAGCGCCGGTAGTACGCGCCGACACCGTGCACCCGGACGGGAACGCGGCCGACGTCGACGACGGGCCACGGCGCGTCGGCGCCCTCGCGGTACCCGTGCGACAGCTCTCGCACGACGAACACCCGCGCGGCCTCGCGCAGTCGGCCGTCATCGACCCCGGGTATGTCGCCGCAGAGGTAGACGGTCTTCCGTGCGAGGTCGACCGCACCGGAGCCGAGGTCCTCCGGCGTGATCACGGCCCCGAAGAAGCCCGTGATCGAGTCATCGTCCCGCACCGCCGAAGGCGCGACCAAGATGTTGCCCGCATCGTCGATGCGGGCTTCTGTCGGCTCTGCTGTGGGCATCGAACGAATCTAACAAGCAGCGTGACGAGAGCGCCAACGAGAGCGCCGATGCCAGGGCAACGGCGCCCATCCGCGGCCGCGTTGCCCCCTGTCCCGAGCATCCGGAGGATCCCGCCGCTCCGCGCACGCGGAAGGGCCCGGGGTCTCCCCCGGGCCCTTCCGTCACACGATCGTGCGGTGCTGCGGTCAGCCCAGGTTGACGAAGCGGGCGGAGACCGCGCCGATCTCCTCGGAGATGGCCGCGAGGACCTCCGCCGGCACCTCGGCGTCCACGGTGAGCACGCCGAGCGCCTCGCCGCCCTCCTCGGCACGGGCGACCTGCATGCCCGCGATGTTCAGGCCGCCTTCGCCCAGCAGTCGGCCGACCGCGCCGACCACGCCGGGGCGGTCGGTGTAGCGCAGGACGACCATGTGGTCGGCGAGCGAGAGGTCCACGTCGTACTCGCCGATGCCGACGATCTTCTGGAGGTGCTTGGGACCGGCGAGGGTGCCGGAGACCGAGATCTCCTGACCGTCCGACAGGGTGCCGCGCACGGTGACCACGTTGCGGTGGTCCGGGGACTCCGAGGAGGTGGTCAGGCGGACCTCGACGCCACGCTCCTGAGCGAACAGGGGCGCGTTCACGTAGGAGACCGTCTCGTCGACGACGTCCTCGAACACACCCTTGAGCGCGGAGAGTTCGAGCACCTTCACGTCGTGCTGGGTGATCTCGCCGCAGACCTCGACGTCGAGGCGGACCGCGACCTCGCCCGCGAGGGCGGTGAAGATGCGGCCGAGCTTCTCGGCGAGCGGCAGGCCGGGACGCACGTCCTCGGCGATGACCCCGCCCTGCACGTTGACCGCGTCGGGGACGAGCTCGCCGGCGAGGGCGAGGCGCACCGACTTGGCGACGGCGATGCCGGCCTTCTCCTGGGCCTCGTCCGTGGACGCGCCGAGGTGCGGGGTGCAGACGACCTGGTCCAGCTCGAACAGCGGGGAATCCGTGCAGGGTTCCTTCGCGTACACGTCGAGACCGGCGCCGGCGACGCGGCCCTCCTTGATGGCGGAGTACAGCGCGGCCTCGTCCACGATCCCGCCGCGGGCGGCGTTGACGATGCGGACCGACGGCTTCACCTTGCGCAGGGCCTCGTCACCGATGAGACCGAGGGTCTCCGGCGTCTTGGGCAGGTGCACGGTGATGAAGTCGGCGACCTCCAGCAGCTCGTCCAGCGTCAGCATCTTGACGCCCATCTGGGCGGCGCGCGCGGGCTGCACGTAGGGGTCGTAGGCGACGATCTTCATGCCGAAGGCCGACATGCGCTGGGCGACCAGGACGCCGATGCGGCCGAGGCCGACGACACCGAGGGTCTTCTCGCTCAGCTCGACGCCGGTGTACTTGTTCCGCTTCCACTCACCGTTCTTCAGAGCGGTGTTGGCCTGCGGGATGTTGCGCGCGGTGGCGACGAGCAGGCCACAGGCCAGCTCGGCGGCGGTGACGATGTTGGAGGTCGGAGCGTTCACGACCATCACGCCGGCCTTGGTGGCGGACGAGACGTCGACGTTGTCCAGACCGACGCCCGCGCGGGCGACGACCCTCAGCTTCTTCGCGGCTGCGATGGCCTCGGCATCGACCTTGGTGGCGGAGCGCACCAGGATCGCGTCGGCGTCGACGATGGCGGGCAGCAGCTCCGCGCGATCGGCGCCGTTGCAGTGCCGGATCTCGAAGTCGGGGCCGAGGGCCTCGACAGTGGCGGGCGACAGCTCTTCGGCGATGAGTACGACAGGTTTCGAGCTCACGTGGGTCCTCACAAATCCAGTGCGGACGGCCGTCCCGACGGCCGCAGGCGTGGAGGGGGTAGCCGCGTGGAAGACGCACGACACTGTGGGCCTGACGCGTTGTGTTGCGCAGTCTAATCGCGTTGCGGGACCGCTTTTCCGCCTGTCCGGAAGGATCACCCGTCCGTGGTTGGACGGGGTGGACAAGGCGCGTACCCGGAAGGCCTGAATCCGGTGGTGCGGGTACGCGGCGGGGCCGGGACGACGCGTCCCGGCCCCGCCGCGAACGGCTCAGCTCTCGTCGTTGTCGACCCAGCTCATCAGCTTGCGCAGCTTCTTGCCGGTCGTCTCGAGCAGGTGCTCCTCGTCGGCCTTCTTGTACTCGTTGTACTTCGGCAGACCGGCCTTGTACTCGGCCATCCAGTTGTTGGCGAAGGTGCCGTCCTGGATCTCCGCGAGGACCTTCTTCATCTCGGCCTTGGTGGCGTCGGTGATGACACGCGGGCCGGTGATGTAGTCGCCCCACTCGGCGGTCTCGGAGACCGACCAGCGCATCTTCTCCAGGCCGCCCTCGTACATGAGGTCCACGATGAGCTTCAGCTCGTGGAGGCACTCGAAGTACGCGATCTCCGGCTGGTAGCCGGCCTCGGTCAGGGTCTCGAAACCGGCCTTGACCAGGGCGGAGGCGCCACCGCAGAGCACGGCCTGCTCACCGAACAGGTCGGTCTCGGTCTCCTCGGTGAAGGTGGTCTTGATGACGCCGGCGCGGGTGCCGCCGATGCCGGCCGCGTAGGACAGGGCCAGCTCGAAGGCCTTGCCGGTCGCGTCCTGCTCGACCGCCGCGATACACGGGACGCCGCGGCCCTCTTCGTACTGGCGACGGACCAGGTGACCCGGGCCCTTCGGGGCGACGAGGGCGACGTCCACGTCCGCCGGCGGCTGGATGAAGCCGTAGCGGATGTTGAAGCCGTGACCGAAGAAGAGCGCGTCGCCGGCCTTCAGGTTGTCCTTGATGGACGCCTCGTAGACCTCGGCCTGGATCGGGTCCGGGGTGAGGATCATGATGACGTCGGCCCAGGCCGAGGCGTCGGCGACGGAGACGACCGTCAGGCCCTGCTCCTCGGCCTTGGCCTTGGACTTGGAGCCCTCCTGGAGGCCGACGCGGACGTCGACACCGGAGTCGCGCAGCGACAGCGCGTGGGCGTGGCCCTGGCTGCCGTAGCCGATGACAGCGACCTTGCGGCCCTGGATGATGGACAGGTCGGCGTCGTTCTCGTAGAACAGCTCGGCCACTGGGATATCTCCTTGGTGCGCGGGTGTTGCTCCCACCGTACGGCGGGGAACGGAATATCAGGTTTCAAGTCTCGCTATGCGAGCAAAAGACTCTGCCGCTATGCGAGCAGAAGACTCCGCCGCCATGCGAGCAGAGAGCTCTGCCGCCGGGCGAGGGGGAAGAGCGGCTCAGGCGCTGCGGTCGAGCGCGCGCAGGCTGCGGTCCGTGATGGACCGGCCGCCACGCCCTATGGCGATCGTGCCGGACTGCACGAGTTCCTTGATGCCGAAGGGCTCCAGCATCTTCAGCATCGCGCCGAGCTTGTCCGTGCCGCCGGTCGCCTCGATGGTGACGGCGTCCGGGGACACGTCGACCGTCTTGGCGCGGAACAGCTGGACGATCTCGACGATCTGCGAGCGGGTCTCGTTGTCGGCACGGACCTTCACCAGGACGAGCTCGCGCTCGATGGCGTGGTGCTGCTCCAGCTCGACGATCTTGAGCACGTTGACCAGCTTGTTGAGCTGCTTGGTCACCTGTTCGAGCGGCAGGTCCTCGACGTTGACGACGATGGTGATGCGGGAGATGTCGGGGTGCTCCGTGACACCGACCGCCAGCGAGTCGATGTTGAACCCGCGGCGGGAGAACAGCGCGGCGATCCGGGCGAGGATGCCGGGCGTGTTCTCGACCAGGACGGAGAGCGTGTGCTTGGACATGTCGGTCGTTCTCTCTTTCGCTCTTCGCTCAGTCACTCTTCGTTGTCGCCGAAGTCGGGACGGACGCCCCGAGCTGCCAGGACCTCGTCGTTCGAGGTGCCGGCGGCGACCATCGGCCACACCATGGCGTCCTCGTGGACGATGAAGTCGATGACCACCGGCCGGTCGTTGATCGCGTTGGCCTCGGCGATGACCTTGTCCAGGTCGGCCGGGTCCTCGCAGCGCAGCGCCACGCAGCCCATGGCCTCGGACAGCTTGACGAAGTCCGGGACGCGGGTGCCCTTGCGGGGGGCGCTGGACTCGCCGAGCTGCGAGCCGACCGCGGTGTCCTGGCCGGTCTCGTCGGCGTGCAGGACGGTGTTGGAGTAGCGCTGGTTGTAGAACAGGGTCTGCCACTGGCGGACCATGCCCAGCGCGCCGTTGTTGATGATCGCGACCTTGATCGGGATGTTGTTCAGCGCGCAGGTGACCAGTTCCTGATTGGTCATCTGGAAGCAGCCGTCACCGTCGATCGCCCAGACCGTGCGCTCCGGCATGCCGACCTTGGCGCCCATCGCGGCCGGGACCGCGTAGCCCATGGTGCCGGCGCCGCCGGAGTTCAGCCAGGTGCGGGGCTCCTCGTAGTTGACGAAGTGCGAGGCCCACATCTGGTGCTGGCCGACGCCCGCCGCGAAGATCGTGCTCTTCGGCGCGAGCGCGCCGACCCGCTCGATGACCTGCTGCGGCGAGAGCATGCCGTCCTCGGGCAGGTCGTAGCCCAGCGGGTAGGTCTCGCGCCAGCGGTTGAGGTCCTTCCACCAGGCGGTGTAGTCGCCCGCGTGGCCGTCGGTGTGCTCGGCCTGGACGGCCTGGACCAGGTCGGCGATGACCTCGCGGGCGTCGCCGACGATCGGGACGTCGACGGCCCGGTTCTTGCCGATCTCGGCCGGGTCGATGTCCGCGTGGATGATCTTCGCGAAGGGGGCGAAGCTGTCCAGCTTGCCGGTCACGCGGTCGTCGAAGCGGGTGCCCAGCGCGATCAGCAGGTCCGCCTTCTGCAGCGCGGTGACCGCGGTGACGGCGCCGTGCATGCCGGGCATGCCCACGTGCAGCGGGTGGCTGTCGGGGAAGGAGCCGAGCGCCATCAGGGTGGTGGTGACCGGGACGCCGGTCAGCTCGGCCAGCACCTTCAGTTCGGCGGTCGCGCCGGACTTCATGACGCCGCCGCCGATGTACAGGACCGGGCGCTTGGCCTGACAGATGAGCTTGGCGGCCTCGCGGATCTGCTTGGCGTGCGGCTTGGTGACCGGGCGGTAGCCCGGGAGGTCCTGCTGCGGCGGCCAGCTGAAGGTGGTCTTCGCCTGGAGGGCGTCCTTGGCGATGTCGACGAGGACCGGTCCCGGGCGGCCGGTGGAGGCGATGTGGAACGCCTCGGCGATCGTGCGCGGGATGTCCTCGGCCTTGGTGACCAGGAAGTTGTGCTTGGTGATCGGCATCGTGATGCCGACGATGTCCGCCTCCTGGAAGGCGTCGGTGCCGATCGCCTTGGAGGAGACCTGACCGGTGATCGCGACGAGCGGCACGGAGTCCATGTGCGCGTCGGCGATCGGGGTGACGAGGTTGGTGGCGCCGGGCCCGGAGGTCGCCATGCAGACGCCGACCTTGCCGGTGGCCTGCGCGTAGCCGGTGGCGGCGTGACCGGCGCCCTGCTCGTGGCGGACCAGGATGTGACGGACCTTGCGGCTGTCCATCATCGGGTCGTACGCGGGGAGGATGGCGCCGCCCGGGATGCCGAAGACGGTGTCGCACCCCACCTCTTCGAGAGAGCGGATGAGGGACTGCGCACCCGTGACGTGCTCAACTGCGGCGGTGTGGGATCCGCCGTTACGGGCCCGCGGCTGCGGATGGTGGGCCCCGGTGGCCTGCTCGGTCATCGGCATTCTCTTCTCGAAGCTGAGGGTTTTTGCGAGGGTTCGGTGTGTGCCAGTGCAACAAAAAACCCCTCGTGCCGGGAGGCAAGCGAGGGGAGCGCGTCGGGTGCAATGAGCGGGGGCATGATTGACCCTGCTTCAGCCGACGCGCTTTCCAAGTACGAGAATTCGGGTGCGCATGGCACTGACCCTCCCTCCGGCGGGAGGTCGATGTCAAGCGGGTGGGACGGGCGTCTCATTATTTGAGCCCCTATGCACGGCCATCGAGCCCCCGAGGGACCCGCCGGCCAAGGCGGGGTGAACCGCCGCGCCCGGTACAGGGAACGTACCGCGCACGAGCGCGCGGCGCAGCCGGTACTCGTCGAGCGGCCCGGAGAAGGCCATCCCCTGGCCGTGTGTGCAGCCCATCGCGCGCAGCGCCATGAGCTGCTCGGGGAGGTCCACCCCGTCGGCCACCGACTGCATTCCCAGATCGTTTGCGATCCGCAAGAGACCTGCGGTGATCTTGTGCAGTCTGGGCGATTCGACCACACCTTCGACCAGGCCGCGGTCCAGCTTGAGCACGTCGACGGGAAGCCTGCGGAGGGCGCTGATGGCCGCGTAACCGCTGCCGAAGCCGTCCAGGGCGATCCGGACACCGAGCCGCCGCAAGGCCGTCAGGCGGCGCTCCAGCTCGTCGAAGGGCACTCTGGGGTCGCTGTCCGCCAGCTCGATCACCAACGCGTCGGGGGGCAGCCCGTAGCGGCTCAGCAGGGATTCCACCGAGCCGCCCGGCATCGACCGGTCCAGGAGGCGCTGTGCGGTCATCCGGACGGCCACCGGTACGTCGTGCCCGGAGCGGTGGCGGTCGGCCGCCTGGTCGACCGCCTCCTCCAGCAGCCAGCGGCTCAGCTCGGCGGTCCGGGTGGCGTCCGGCGCGGCGGTCGAGGCCGGCCCCGCGGGCCCGCCGGGGCCCGCCGCGCCCTCGCTGCACTCGGCCACCCGGAGGAATTCCGCGGGGGTGAAGAGGATCCCCTGGGCCGATCGCCAGCGGGCCTGCGCGGCCACCGCCGTGACCGCGCCGTTGCCGAGGCAGACGACGGGCTGGTGGAGCAGCGCGAACTCGCCCTCATGGAGCGCGGTGCGCAGCCGCCCGGCCAGCTCCGCCTTGCGGACCACCTCGGCCTGCATCTGGGGCGCGTACAGCTCCACCCGGTTCTTGCCGCCGGCCTTCGCCCGGTACATGGCCAGATCCGCATTGCGCATCAGGTCCGAAGGGGTGATGCCGGGGTCGGCGAAGGCCACGCCGATGCTGGCGGCGACCCGGACCTCACTGCCCGCGATCCGGTAGGGCTGGGAGAGCGTGGTGCGCAGCCGGTCGGCGATCTCGTGGACCTGGTACTCGCGGGCGGAGCGGTCCCGACTGCCGTCGCCGAGGATCAGGGCGGCGAACTCGTCCCCGCCGAGCCGGGCCGCGGTGTCGCCGGCCCGGACGGAGTCCTGCAGGCGGCGTGCGGCCTCGATGAGCAGTTCGTCGCCCGCCTGGTGGCCGATGGTGTCGTTGACGGCCTTGAAACCGTCGAGGTCGATGAAGAGCACCGCGGTGCTGTGGTCCCCGGCGCGGCGGCCGGTGAGGGCCTGGCGGACCCGGCGGGTGAACAGGGCCCGGTTGGGCAGGTCGGTCAGCGGATCGTGCTCGGCGCTGTGCTGGAGCTGGGCCTGGAGCCGGACCCGCTCGGTGACGTCCCGGCTGTTGAGGATGAGCCCGCCCTGGTGCCGGTTGACGGTGGACTCCACATTGAGCCACTCGCCGTCGCCGGACTTGAAACGGCATTCGATGCGGGTGGTGGGCTCCTCGGCCGGTGGCGCGGCGAGGAACCGGCGCACCTCGTGGACCACCCGGCCGAGGTCCTCGGGGTGGATCAGCGCCGAGAGTTCGCTGCCGACCAGCTCCTCGGCGTCGCGGCCGTAGACCCCGGCGGCGGCGGGGCTGACGTAGCGCAGTATCCCGGTGGGCGCGGCGATCATGATCACGTCGCTGGAGCCCTGGACCAGGGAGCGGAAGTGGTTCTCCTTCTGGGCCAGTTCCTGGGTCAGCGCGATGTTGTCGAGGAGCATGATGCCCTGCCGGATGACCAGGGCGAGCACGACGGTGCAGCCCGTGAAGACGACCATGCGGTCGACCTTCCGGCCCTCGATCACGTTGTAGAGGATGCCGAGGGTGCACACGGCGGCGGCGAGGTACGGGGTCAGCGCGGGCAGCGACCCGGTGATCGGGCGGCTGACCGGGCGGCCCTCGCGCGCGTGCGCGGAGAGCTGCTCGCCGGCGCCGTGCTGGGCGCGCCGGCGGGCGGCTGCCGCGCGCCGCGCTCCCCTGCCCCCGCGCCGCGGGCGCGGGGTGGGCGCGGGGCGGGGCGCCTCGGGGACCGGATGCATCCGCCGGGCGCCCCAGGGCGCGTAGGCCAGGAGCAGCGAGCCGGCGAACCAGCCGGCGTCGAGCAGCTGGCCGGACTGGTAGTGGGCGCTCAGCAGCGGCGAGGTGAAGAGGGCGTCGCTGAGCACGGTGAGCGCGAGGGCCGCGATGGCCGTGTTGACGGCCGAGCGGTTGGTCGCGGAGCGGCGGAAGTGCAGGACCAGCACCATCGAGACGAGCGCGATGTCCAGCAGCGGGTAGGCCAGGGACAGCGCGGCGCGCGGGACGCTGCCGAGGGCGCCCGACTGGGCGGTGCGGGCCGCGTGCGCGAGGGCCAGGCTCCAGGACAGGGTCAGCAGGGATCCGGCGATCAGCCAGGAGTCGAGTGCGAGGCAGACCCAGCCGGCCCGGGTGACGGGGCGCTTGGCGAGGACGAGGAGTCCGACGATGGCGGACGGTGCGAAGCAGAGGAAGGCGAAGTCGGCGACCGAGGGTTTCGGCACCTCCTGGCCGAGGACGACCTCGTACCAGCCCCAGAGGAGGTTGCCGACGGCCGCCATGAGCGAGGAGAACGCGAACAGCAGCCAGGCCGGGCGTTCACGGCGGCCGATGGTCCTCGCGTAGTGGAAGCAGGAGACCGCGGCCAGTAATCCGGCGGCGCTGAGGCCGAAGTCGCCCATGATCTCGGCGGCTTCCTGGGTCCCCCAGCCGACGGCGGCCCCTACGGCATAGCCGGCGCTGATCACGGCGAGGAGGAGCTGCGCCGCCAGGCCCCGGCCGCCGCTGACGGCGGGCGGCCGGGTCAGCAGGGCCCCGGGGGCGCTCACCGGTCCGCCCCGGTGGCCGGTTTCGGCACGCACTGTCGTCGCTTCCGGCGGCCGAGCCGCGTCGGATCCTTCGCCCATTGCCCGTACATCGCCCGTCGCCCCCCAAAATGTCTGAATCACTCCCCAGCGCCAGACGAACGCGCTGCAGCCCCTTGGTCCGGACGATACACCACTTTCGTCACTCAGGGACATAGATGCTCTACTCTCCGTCACCACCAAGGGAGTTGTGGACACACGGCGCGCTCGCGCGACTACGGGGGGTGCGCGGGGCGGGCTCAGGTCGTGGTCAACACCGTGTTCGCGAGCGGCTCGCCGGCGGCCAGTGCGGTGAGCTGGCGGACCACCAGTCGCTTCGCCCGTGGCTCGAAAGCGGAGCTGCTGCCCCCGACATGGGGGGTGATCAGGACATTCGGAGCATGCCAGAGGGGGTGCCCCTGGGGCAGCGGTTCGGGGTCCGTGACGTCGAGGGCCGCCCGCAACCGCCCCGACTCCACTTCCTTCAGCAGGGAGTTGGTGTCGACGACCGGTCCGCGCGCGACGTTGACGAGCAGCGCGCCGTCCCGCATCCGGGCCAGGAAACCGGCTCCCGCGAGCCCCCGGGTGTCCTCGGTGAGCGGGGTGGAGAGGATCACCACATCGGCCTGCGGCAGCAGCCCCGGCAGGTCGGCGAGGGCGTGTACGGGGCCGTGGGCGGCGGTGCGCGCCGAGCGGGCGACGCGGATGATCCGCGCGCACTCGAAGGGGGCGAGCCGGTCCTCGATGGCGGCGCCGATCGATCCGTAGCCGACGACGAGGACGGTCTTGTCCGCGAGGGCGTCGTAGAAGCCGGAACGCCACTCCTCGCGGTCCTGGCCGCGGACCATGCCGGGGATCCCGCGCAGGGAGGCGAGGACGAGGGTGAGGGCCAGCTCGGCCGTACTGGCCTCGTGGACGCCGCGGGCGTTGCAGAGGTGCACGCCGGGCCGCAGGTCGTCGAGGCCGCCCAGGACGTGGTCGATGCCCGCGGTCAGGGTCTGCACCGCGCGCAGGTCGGGCATGTGCGCGAGCGGGCGCAGGGTGACTTCCGGGGACTTCATGTAGGGGGTGACGTAGAAGACGCAGGCGGCCGGGTCGGCCGGGAACTCCTCCTCACCGTCCCAGTGCCGGTAGCGGTAGACGTCGGGGAGACCCTCGATCTCCTCGGCGGGGAAGGGCAGCCAGACGTCCTCGGTCTTTGAAGTCATGATCGCGAGGCTATGCGAAGCGATCCCGGTCGAGCCGTTAGTTTGTGTGGCGGACCGGGAGGGGGACCCAGGAGTGGAGCGCAGGTCGATCGGGGCATCGGCTCTGACGGTGGGTGCCATCGGGCTCGGCTGCATGCCGATGAGCTGGGGGTACGCCGCCTCGGGGCGCCAGGGCGAGGAATCGCTGCGGACGGTGCACACCGCACTGGATCTGGGCGCGAGCCTGCTGGACACGGCCGATATCTACGGGCCGTACACCAACGAGCTGCTGGTGGGGCGGGTGCTCCAGGAGCGCCGGGCGGAGGCGTTCGTCTCGGCCAAGGTCGGGCTGCGGACGGGCGACCAGCACGTGGTGGCCGACGGGCGGCCCGGGTACGTGCGGCGGGCCTGTGACGCCTCGCTGCGGCGGCTGCGGACCGACGTCATAGACCTCTACCAGTTGCACCGGGTGGATCCCGACGTGCCGGTGGAGGAGACCTGGGGGGCCATGGCCGAGTTGGTCGGGGCCGGCAAGGTGCGCGCGTTGGGGTTCTGCGCACTCGGGGCGGGCGCGGGGCCCGGGGCGGGGCGGCTCGGGGACCGCGCCTACACGGCGACCCTGCGCCACCTGGACCGGATGCAGCAGGTGTTCCCGGTGAGCGCGGTGCAGGCGGAGCTGTCGGTGTGGTCGCCTGAGGCGGCCTGGCAGTTGCTGCCGTGGTGCCGGACGCGCGGGGTGGGGCTGCTGGCGGCCATGCCGGTGGGCAGCGGCTTCCTGACCGGGACGCTGACGCCGGGGCAGGGCTTCGAGGAGGCGGACGCGCGGGCCCGGCACCCGCGGTTCACGGCGGACGCGATGGCGGCGAACCAGGTGCTCGTCGCGGGGCTGCGGCGGATAGCCCGGCGGCACGAGGGGCCGGGCGGGCGGCCCGCGACGGTGGCCCAGGTGGCCCTGGCGTGGGTACTGGCCCAGGGGCCGCAGGTGGTACCGGTGCCGGGGGCGGAGCGGGCGTCCTGGGCGGCGGAGAACGCGGGGGCGGCCGAGGTGCGGCTGACGGCGCTGGACCTGGAGGAGGTCGCGGCGCTGCCGGTGGCAGTGGGGGCCTGGGAGGGCTGACCGGGGCGCGGTGGCGCGGTCGGGGCGGGGACGCGCACGAGTGTCTCCTCGGCTCGCCCTGCCCGTGGCGGTGAGGGCCCGGGAGGACTGACCGGGGCGCGGTGGCGCGGTCGGGGCGGGGACGGGCACGAGTGTCTCCTCGGCTCGCCCTGCCCGTGGCAGTGAGGGCCCGGGAGGACTGACCGGGGCGCGGTGGCGCGGTCGGGGCGGGGACGGGCCGGGGGCGCCGGATGGCCCTCTTCCCCGTTCGGGGGCGCCCATCCCCACTCGATCGAGTGTACGAAGGAGCGGAACTTCGCCGACTGCGCCGGCTGTTGAGACTGGTGACCGGCAGGATCGACGGGCAGTGGGTAGTCGGAGGAGAGGAGCAGGGTGATGGGTGTGGGAGCGGTGCGGGGGGCGTGGGTGGTGGCCTTGGCGGGGTGCGGGGCGTTGTTGGTGGGTGGGTGTGCTCCGGCCGGTGGGCCGGGGGCCGGGGCCCCTGCGGGTTCCTCGCCACCGGCTACGGGGGCGAGCCCTTCGGGGGGCGGTTCTGCCGGAGCCTCGACCCCGGGGCCGCCGGCGAAGGGGGCGGTGACGGTGTCCGGTGAGGTGGCCAAGGGTCTGGAATCGCCGTGGGGCGTGGCGCCCTTGCCGGGCGGGGACCTACTGGTCGCCTCGCGGGACAAGGGCACGATCACCCGGGTCGACACGAAGACGGGGAAGCTGACGGAGATCGGCAAGGTCTCCGGGGTGGCTCCGGGCGGCGAGGGCGGGCTGCTCGGTCTGGCCCTGTCCCCCTCGTACGCCTCGGACCACCTGGTCTACGTGTACTTCACGACGGAGTCCGACAATCGGATCGCCCGGCTCAGGTACGACGAGCAGAGAGCGCCCGGCCAGCAACTGGGCGCCCCGGACACCGTGTTCCGGGGGATCCCCAAGGGGCTCGTGCACAACGGCGGCCGGATCGCCTTCGGCCCGGACAAGATGCTCTACGCGGGGACGGGCGAGACCGGGGAGACCGGGCTCGCCCAGGACAAGAAGTCGCTGGGCGGGAAGATCCTGCGGATGACCCCGGACGGGCAGCCCGTGCACGGGAATCCGGAGGCGGATTCGGTCGTCTACTCCTACGGGCACCGCAATGTGCAGGGGCTGGCCTGGGACAAGGACAAGCGGCTGTGGGCCGCGGAGTTCGGCCAGGACACCTGGGACGAGCTGAATCTGATCCAGCCCGGCGGCAACTACGGCTGGCCCGAGGTGGAGGGGAAGGCGGGCAAGCCCGGATTCATCGATCCGGTGGCCCAGTGGAAGACCTCTGACGCCTCACCGAGCGGGATCGCCTTCGCGCAGGGCTCGATCTGGATGGCCGGGCTCAAGGGCGCCAGGCTGTGGCGGATCCCGCTGGACGGTACCAAGGCGCTGGCGGAGCCCGAGGCCTTCCTCCAGGGGACGTACGGGCGCCTGCGGACGGTGGTGTCCCTGGGCGGGGACAAGCTGCTGCTGGTCACGAGCGAGACGGACGGGCGCGGGACGCCGGAGGCGGGGGACGACCGGATCCTGAGCCTGACGGTCCGGTAGTCCGCCGCTCCCGGCCGCCGGGGCGGGGAGCCGCTGCCTCAGGAAGGGACGGGGGTGAACAGGCGCAGGCGGTGGGCGAGGGCGGCCGCCTCGCCGCGGCCGGCTACGCCCAGCTTGGCCAGGATGTTCGAGACGTGGACGCTGGCCGTCTTCGGGGAGATGAAGAGCTCCTCGGCGATCTGACGGTTGCTGTGGCCCGCCGCGACCAGACGCAGTACGTCCCGCTCGCGGCTGGTCAGGCCCAGGCTCTCGACCGGGTCGGTGTCGGGCCCGGTGGCGGCCGGGGCGGCGCCCTCGTCGGGGTCGGTGAGCTGGAGGCGGCCGCGCCGGGCGAGCAGGGCCAGGTCGTCGCGGAGCCGGAGCGAGCCCAGGTGCTCGGCGGTCGCGTGGGCAGCGCGGACGAGTGCGGCGGCGTGCTCGCGGTCGCCGCCCGCGGCCAGCAGTGACTCGGCGACCCGGTGGCGGGCCCGGGCCAGTAGGTACGGGCGCTCCAGCGGTTCGATCGCGGCTTCGACGGCGGTCCAGTCGGCGGGGGTGTCGCGGTCCTCGGCGCGCAGCAGTTCGGCGCGGACGAAGTCGGCGTGGGCGGCCCACAGCGGCACCGGGGCGGCCAGGTCGAGCATGGCCCGGCGCAGGGTCCGCACGGCCTCCTCGTGGCCCGCGGCGGCGGCCGGGAGGCCCCGGGCGTCGGCCTCGGCGGAGGCGGCGGCCAGGAGCAGGGGCCAGGCGTAGCGGTGGTGGCCGAGCGGGAATCCGGCGCCGATCGCCTCGGCGACCTCCGTGCGGACGTCGGTGATCCGGCCCTCCAGCGCGGCCAGGCCGACCGCCAGGCGGTACATCGGGATCCGGTGCTGGGGCTGGGCGTCGTGGGTGCCGAAGTGTTCGTGGGCGGCGCCGAGCCACTGGGCGGCGCCGGCCACGTCGCCGCGGGCCAGGGCGAGGTAGGACAGGCGTGCCGAGGCCATGCCGCGCGGGGCGGCGCTCTGGCTGACGCGCAGGGTGCGTTGGGCCGCCTCGGTGGCCTCGTCCCAGCGGCCGAGGCTGTACAGGCTCTCCGCCATGTTGCCGCGGACCCAGGCCTCGGAGTCCAGGAGCCGGGAGGCTCCGACGAGTTGGACCCCCGCTTCCGCGAGTTCCACCGCTTCCCGTGAGCGGCCGTTGTTTTCGAGCTGAGAGGTGAGATTGATGTGAACACGACCCGAGAGCATGGCCAGGCCCAGTTCGGCGGCCCGTTCCTTGACCTCCTCCATCAGGGCGAGCCCGCCCGCCACGTCCCCGGCGTCCGCGAGCAGGGAGCCCAGGGTGATGCGGGAGTGCAGTTCGACTTCCTGGGCGCCGACCATCCGCGCGTACTCGACGGCGCGTTCGGCGGCCGCGATGTTGTCGAGGCCGGGGTTGTGGATCATGCCCCACCCCGCGGCGCGGGAGAGCACTTCGGCGTGCACGTGGGACGGGGGCAGCCCCTCGACGAGCTCCTGGGCGGTGCTCAGTTCGGTCCAGCCGTCGCCGCGGCCCAGGCTGGCGACCAGCTTGGAGCGCTCGGTCCAGAACCAGGCGGAGCGCAGCGGGTCGTCCTCGTCCTCCAGCACCCGCAGGGCCATCTTGGTTATCTTCAGGGCACGATCGCGCTCGCCGCCGAAGCGGGCCGCGACGGTGGCCTCGGCCAGCAGGTCGAGGCGGCGCAGCGGGGTGGTCTCCGGGTCGCAGCCGCAGGGCGGGTACACCTCGGTGTAGTCCGCCGGGCGCAGCTCCGCGCGGACCTCCGCGGGCGCGCTCTCCCACAGGTCGATGGCCCGGTCCAGCAGCCGGAGCTGTTCGGAGTAGGCGTGTCGGCGGCGGGCGGTGACGGAGGCGGCGAGCACGGCGGGCAGGGCCTTGGCCGGGTCGTTGGCGTAGTACCAGTAGCTCGCGAGCCGGATGGTCCGCTCCGAGCTGCAGACGAGGTTCTCGTCGGCCTCCATGGCCTGTGCGTAGCGGCGGTTGACCCGGGCCCGTTCGCCCGGCAGCAGGTCGTCGCTGACGGCTTCGCGGACGAGGGAGTGCCGGAAGCGGTAGCCGTCGCGGTCGGCGCTGGCCAGCAGGATGTTGGCGCCGACGGCGGCGCGCAGCGCCTCGATCAGGGCGTCCTCGGTCAGCTGGGCGACGGCGAGGAGGAGTTCGTGTTCGACGGTGGAGCCGCCTTCGGCGACGATGCGCACCACGCGTTGGGCGGCGTCGGGCAGCACCTCGACGCGCACGAGCAGCAGGTCGCGCAGGGATTCGGTGAGGCCGGTGCGGCAGCCGCTCTCGCGGCAGGCGACCAGTTCCTCGACGAAGAAGGCGTTGCCGTCGGAGCGGTCGAAGACGGTCTCGACCAGTGCCTCTTCGGGCGGCGCGGCCAGGATCCCGGCGAGCTGGCGGCGCACTTCCGCACGGTTGAAGCGGGACAGCTCGATCCGCTGGACGGAGCGCAGCCGGTCGAGTTCGGCGAGCAGCGGGCGCAGCGGGTGGCGGCGGTGGATGTCGTCGGCGCGGTAGGTGGCGACGACGACGAGCCGGCCGGTGGAGAGGGTGCGCAGGAGGTAGGCGAGGAGGTGCCGGGTCGAGGTGTCCGACCAGTGCAGGTCTTCCAGCACGATGACGACGGTGCGGTCGGCGGCGAGGCGTTCCAGCAGGCGTACGGTCAGCTCGAAGAGCCGGGCGGTGCTCTCCTCGTCGTGCGGTCCGCGGGGGGTCTCGCCGAGCTCGGGGAGGATCCGGGCGAGTTCGTCCTCCTGGCCCGCGGCGGCGGCGGTCAGCTGCTCGGGGAACTGGCGGCGCAGGCTGCGCAGGGCGGCGGAAAAGGGGGCGAAGGGAAGACCCTCCGCCCCTATCTCCACACAGCCGCCGACCGCGACGACGGCGCCGCGCCGCTCGGCCTCCGCGAGGAACTCCTCGGTGAGGCGGGTCTTGCCGACCCCGGCCTCGCCCCCGATGAGGAGGGCTTGCGGTTCCGGGCCCGCGGCCCGGGTCAGTGCGTCGGTGAGTACGGCCAGTTCATCGGCGCGGCCGACGAACACCGGGCTGACAGATCTGGTCTCCACGCCGCCGAGCATCGCACAGCGTCGCTCGGGAGTGACACCGGATATTGGTGCGCTTCTCATCACGTGTCAGATCACGTGGTGCGTGGCGCGGGTTACGCGGCCGGGGTGAACCGGCTGCGGGTCTCCCTCACCGGCCTTTCCGAGGCCTTCTTGAGAGAGAAGGCGCGGCGACCGACCCGGGCCTTGGCCAGGCGCACCTGGCGGTACTCGGCGGCCTCACGGATGAGCTCGTCGCGGTGGGCGATGGCGATCTCGTACACGAACATCTCGTACTCCCTGGTCCTGTCGGGCACCTCGTTCGGTGTGGTCCAAGAATCTCGTCCCAGGGGGTGCGCGGGCATCGGGCGCATGCCGCATCTCGGTGCGGTCGGGGGCCTTAGGCGGGTGGCCCCGGGGCGCCGGGCGGACTAAGGCGGGGTGCGCACCCGCCCGGCGGCCTAGGCATCGGGCCTAGGGCGTGTTTCGAAAGTCCCTCCCCCAGCTACCGCTGGGAGGTGCCCCCGGGCTCGCGACGCCTGGCACCGCGCCTCGCGGCGTTGTCGGAACGCCCGATTACGTCCAGTAGGCGGGCATTCCTCCGCCTTGCGATGCACGGCACCAGACGCCGCGAGCCGCGCCCTTCGGGCGCCCGGCGCCACTTTCGAAACACGCCCTAGGAGGGCTGCTCCAAGGCCCTGCCCAGGGACGGTACTAGGCGGCGGCCGCGGCCTTGGGGAGGGGGAAGAGGACGTCGAAGTACATGAGGCCGAAGATCAGCACGCCGATGACGCCGAGCGCGACGGCGACCCAGGAGACGGCCTTGACCCACTGCGGGTTGACCCGACCGGGGGCGCCGAAGGAGGGGCCGACCAGCACGAACATGCCGATGAGGAGGGCGATCGTGGAGAAGACGCCGTTGACGAGGGCGGTCATGTGCCAGCCGTCGCTGTACAGGGCCTGGATCTTCTGCTCGGTCGAGGTGGCGTTGACCGAATCGATCTGGCCTATGAGGCCCTGGCGCTCGGTGATCACCCGGGCGACCCAGGTGCCGCTGAGGGCCACGAGGGAGAGACCGGCGCCCGCGATGGCCGCGGCGGCGGCGAAGACACCGGTGGGGCGGTCCTCGACGTCCTGGTCCAGGAACGCGTCGGACTCCTCGTCGTCGAGCTCCCCGTCCGGGTCGCCGACCACGTCCGCGATATCGGTGACCTCGACATCGGTGGCGGTGGGTGCGGTGACGGTGGCCTCGGTCGGCTCCTTGGAGTCCGACTCGGGCGCGTTCTGGGCGGGGGTCTTCGTGGTGTCCATGCGGGGCACCGTAGGCGGCGTATCTGAGAGGTTCCTGAGAGCCGCATGTGCGACCGTCCGCCGGGCCGACCGCGGGCGGCCGGCGCCCGGGTCCGCTGGTCCGGACGACCCGTCCGACCGCGGTCGGACGGGTGCGCCGGTCGGCGGGCTCAGCCCTGCTGGGCGGCGTCCCATTCGTGGGCGAGGAGCGCCCAGACCTCGGTGTTCTGGAGGACGCCCCGGTGGCGGTGGCTCTCGCGCATCACGCCCTCGCGGGTCATGCCGAGGCGCTGGGCGACGGCGAGGCTCCTGGTGTTGAGCGCGGAGGCGTGCCACTCGATGCGGCGCATGCCGCGCTCCCGGAACACGTGGTCGATCAGGATCCGGCAGGCCTTGGTGACCAGGCCGCGCCCGGCGGCGGTCGGCTCCAGCCAGCAGCCGCTCTCGCAGGTGCCGCCGTCCGCGTCGAAGGTCCGGAAGAGGACCCCGCCGACGAGGGTGCAGTCGACCCGGATGCCGTAGAGCCGGCCCGTGTCGGTGGCCGCCTTCTGGGCGTAGTTCCCCAGCAGGGTGCGGGACGACCCGAGGTCGGTGGCGGCGTCGGGGAAGCCGATGTGCTCCCCGATGTACGCGCGGCCGCGCTCCATGTGCGCGAAGAACTCTTCGGCGTGCCGGATCTCCAGGGGGAACAGCTGGGCGTCGTCGGCCAGATGTATCGAGAACATGCGGGTCCCTTCGGCTCCTCCGGTGCCCGGCCCGGCGCGTCAGCGGGGCGCGGCGGCCGGTTCGTCGGTGGTGCTGCGCTGCGCG
Source organism: Streptomyces sp. NPDC098789 (assembly GCF_044759975.1). NCBI lineage: Bacteria > Bacillati > Actinomycetota > Actinomycetes > Kitasatosporales > Streptomycetaceae > Streptomyces > Streptomyces sp. NPDC098789. The sequence continues at coordinate 676,336 of NZ_JBIWAJ010000001.1, read as the reverse complement.
GGCAGTGTCGCACGGGAGCGGCACTCGGGAGGTTCGATGCTGATCTTGGGCAGTCGGCGGTCGAGCCAGCCGGGGATCCACCAGTTCGCGCCGCCGAGCATGTGCATGAGGGCGGGCACGAGCAGGGTGCGCAGGACGAAGGCGTCGAGGGCGACGGCGACGGCGAGGGCGATGCCGAACATGGCGATCAGCCGGTCGCCGCTGAGGACGAAGGCGAGGAAGACGGAGATCATGATGACCGCCGCCGAGTTGATCACCCGGCTGGTCTCGGCGAGGCCGACCCGGACCGCCCGCCGGTTGTCACCGGTCTCCAACCACTCCTCGTACATCCGGCTGACCAGGAAGACCTGGTAGTCCATCGACAGCCCGAAGAGGACGGAGACCATGATCACCGGCAGGAAGGGTTCGATCGGGCCCGCGCTGCCCAGGCCCAGCAGTTCGCTGCCCCAGCCCCACTGGAAGACCGCGACGACGACGCCGAAGGACGAGGCGACGGCGGCGACGTTCATGGCGGCCGCCTTGACCGGGATGCCGATGGACCGGAAGGCGAGCAGCAGCAGGACGCAGCCGAGGGCGATGACGACGCCGACGAAGAGCGGCAGCTTCCCGATGATGACCTCGGCGAAGTCGTCGTAGCCCGCCGTCACGCCGCCGACGTGGACGTCCATGGTGTGGCCGCGCTCGGCGCGCGGGATGACGTCCTGGCGCAGCCGGTCGACCAGGTCGCTGGTGTCCCGCGACTGCGGGGCGGAGGTCGGTACGACCGTCAGGACGGCGGTGTCCCCGCTCCGGTTGAAGACGGCCGGCCCCGCGGCCGCGACGCCGGGGGTGGTGCGCAGGGTCTCGCCGAGGCCGTCGAGGGCGACGCGGTCCGCCGGGCCGTCGAGCCGGGCGACGAGGGTGAGCGGGCCGTTCACGCCGGGGCCGAAGCCGTCCGCGAGCAGGTCGTAGGCCTGCCGGGTGGTGGATGCGGCCGGGTTGTTGCCCTGGTCGGAGGTGCCGAGGTGGAGGGAGAGGGTGGGCAGCGCCAGGACGACCATGACCACGGCGGCCAGCGCACCGAGCAGTTTGGGCCGGCGTTCCACGAAGGCGGACCAGCGGGCGGCGAAGCCGGTGGGCGGCTCCGGCCGCGGGCCGTCCACGGCGAGCTTGCGGCGCTCGCGGCGGGACAGGGCGCGCATGCCGATGTACGAGAGGAGCGCGGGCAGCAGCGTGACCGAGGCGGCGACCGTCAGGACGACGGTGAGCGAGGCGGCCAGGGCGACCCCGTTGAGGAAGTTCAGGCGCAGGACCAGCATGCCGAGCAGCGCGATGCAGACGGTGGCCCCGGCGAAGACGACGGCCCGGCCGGTGGTGGCGACGGCGGCGCGGGCGGCCTCGTCCACGGACAGGCCGCGCCGCAGCCCCTTTCGGTGCCGGGTGACGATGAAGAGCGCGTAGTCGATGCCGACGCCGAGCCCGACCAGGGTGCCCAGCATCGGGGCGAAGTCGGCGACCGGCATGGCGTGCCCGAGCAGGGTGATGCCGAAGTACGCGGTGCCGACGCTGACCAGGGCGGTCGCCAGGGGCAGCAGGCTGGCGGCGAGCGAGCCGAAGGCGAGGAAGAGGACGACACCGGCGATGGCGACGCCCAGCACTTCGGCGAGGTGGGCCGAGGGGGCCTCGGTGAGGCCGATGGCCCGGCCGCCGAGCTCGACCTGGAGGCCGTCGCGTTCGGTGGCGGGGTTCTTCGCGGCGGCCAGGACCGCCTTGGCCTGCGCCTTGGGGACCGCGTCGGCCGGCCGGTCGAAGGTGACGACGGCGTAGGCGGTGCGCCCGTCCGCGCTGATCCGGGCCGCGCCCTCAAGGCCGTACGGGCCGACGACCGAGCCGACTCCGGGCAGTGCGGCGACCGCGTCGAGGGCCCGGCTCATGCGCTGTTGGACCTCGGGCGAGCGGGCGTTCTCGTGCTCCGGGGTCCGCCACACGATGGTGTCGGTGTCACCGCCCTGGCCGTGGAAGCCTTCGCGCAGCAGGGCGTGGGCCCTGCCGGACTCGGTGCCGGGGACTTCGTAGTCGTTGGAGAAGGCGGTTCCGGCGCTCGCGGCGGCCGCCGCGGTGGCGCCGAGGGCCAGTAGCCAGAGCATGACGGCGACGAGGCGGTGCCGCATGCACCACCGTGCGATTGCTGCCAACGAACGTGCTCCCTGGTGGTTCGGATCCTTTGCCGGGGAACAGCCCGTCGGAAAGAACGCGTATGCCCGAGGTGGTCTACACCGTCACGATCTCAACGATTGGTGATCGTTGGCCCGGTTCGTGGGCATCGTCACAGGATCCGGAGCGGGAACGGACCGGGACCGGGACCTCGTCCCCTCACCAAGGGCCCGCGGCCCCCTCACCAAGGTCCCTCAACCCCCCGCCCGGTGGTCCTGCTCCCCCGCGCCCTCGTCCGCCCGGTAGCCCGGGAGCGAGGGCCAGCGCACGGTGAGGACGACGGCGTCCTCCTCCGCGTACCAGGAGTGGTCCACGCCGCGTCCCCAGATCACGTAGTCCCCCTGTTCGGCGAGGACCACGGTCCGCCCGGGGAACTCCAGCCGGAAGCGACCGCTGATGAGGACCTGCAGCGCGGTGCGCTCCTCTCCCCTCACCCACTGGGCGCGTTCCTCGCCCTTCGGGTGCACGCCCCACTTGATCTCGACGTCCGCGCTGTGCCGGGGGTCGTCGGCGGCCTTGAAGTGGCCGAGGAGCCAACCGCGGTCGGCGGCGGCCTCGGGGCCCGCCCTACCTGTGTGGACGACCCCGTCCGAACGCGCGGGGACGGAGCGGTGGGTGCGATCGGTCGCATCGGTCATGTGGGGAGGCTAATGCACTTGCGTTGATGGCATATTGCCTGCTGAGCTGCACGGATGACGACGGATCTTGATGTAGTGAGGGCCCTGTTCGACGCCGAGGCCCGCCGCGGGGCGCGGTCGGACGGGGACCGTTCCCTGGTGGAGCACGACGGGGACGTCGTACGGCGCGTCTCGCGCGGCCCGGGCTGGAACGGAGTGCTCTGGTCGGATCTCGACGAGGACACCGCGGACGCGCGGATCGCGGCGCAGATCGCCTACTTCGAGGGCCGCGAGGTGCCGGAGTTCGAGTGGAAGATGTACGACTACGACGCCCCGGCGGACCTGGGCGCACGCCTGCTGGCCGCGGGCTTCGTGCCGGAGCCGCCCGAGACGCTGATGGTGGCGCGGGTCGCGGACATCGCGCGCGAGGTGGCGACGCCCGAGGGGGTGACGCTGGTGGACGTGACGGACGTCGAGGGCGTCGACCTGATGATGGACGTCCACGCCCAGGCCTTCGGCGAGAACCGGCCGCGGATCCGGCACGCGTTGATCACCCAGGTGACCCAGGCCCCGGAGACGATCCTGGCCGTGGTCGCGATGGCGGACGGCCAGCCGGTCAGCTCCGCGCGGATGGAGATCACCCCGGGCGCTTCCTTCGCGGGCCTGTGGGGCGGTGGCACCGCGCCGCAGTGGCGGGGCAAGGGCATCTACCGCGCCCTGGTGGCCCACCGCGCGCTCGCGGCGGCCGAGCTGGGGATCCCCTACCTCCAGGTGGACGCGTCGAGCGAGAGCCGCCCGATCCTGGAGCGGCTGGGCTTCGGGGTGCTGGGGGTGACGGTGCCGTACGTGTGGGTCGGGAAGTAGCGGTGGCGCGGGGCCGGGTCACCGCGGGTCCGGCCCCACCGCCCTTCCTCCCGCCGGTCCGGGCGGGCAAGATCAGCGGCATGGAACGCATAGCACCCCCACTGACCGGCGACGAGCGCGAAACCCTGCGCGGCTTCCTCGACTTCCACCGCGCCACCCTCTCCATGAAGTGCGAGGGCCTCACCGACGAGCAGCTTCGTCTGGCGGCGTCGCCGCCCTCGACCCTCACCCTGCTGGGCCTCGTGCGGCACATGGCCGAGGTGGAGCGCCACTGGTTCCGGCGCGTGCTGGCGGGCGAGGACGTGGCGCACGTCTGGTCCGACAAGCACGACTTCCAGGAGGCGTACGACGCCTCCACCTCCACCCGCGCCGAGGCCTTCGCCGCGTGGGAGGCGGAGATCGCCTTCTCCCGCCGGTTCGAGGCCGCGGCCGATTCCCTCGACGTGACGGCCTACTTCGAGAAGTGGGAGGCGGACGTCTCGCTGCGCCTGGTGATGCAGCACCTGATCCACGAGTACGCCCGCCACAGCGGCCACGCCGACCTCCTGCGCGAGGCCATCGACGGCACCACCGGCGCCTGAGCTACGCGGCCCGCCAGTAACCGAGCCCGTTGACCCGCTGCTTGGGCAGGGCCAGCTCCTTGCGCAGGTACGACGTCAGCGTCCGCGTGGTCGTCGTGTCGCACGCCAGCCACACGTAGGCGGAGGCCGGGTCGTCGATCAGCGCCGGCAGCTGCGCCTTGACCTTCTCCACCAGGGCCGATCCCCCGCGGGCGACCCGGCGCACCTCGTGGCGCGCCGCGTCCGCGCGGACCGGCAGGTCGACGTCCGAGTCGTGCTGCGTCTCGAACCAGATGGTGGCCGGGGTCTGCGGGAAGGCGTCCAGCAGGGAGTTGATGGCGGGCAGCGAGGCGGCGTCGCCGATCACCAGCAGCCGCTCGGGCGCCGGGGCGGGCGCGGTGAAGCCGGTTCCGTGCACCGTGGCGTCGATGGTGTCACCCGGCTTCGCGTCGCGCGCCCAGCGGCTGGCGGCCCCGTCGTGCAGCGCGAATTCGAGGGTGAAGGTGCCCGCGGCCGGGTCGGGGTCGACCAGCGTGTAGGCCCGCTGGTGCGGCTTGCCCTCGCTCTCGAACCACACGCGCACCCACATCGTCGGGTGCAGCGACTCCCCCGCGGCGGCGAGCAGGCCGCCGTCGGAGAGGTGGACGCGGCGGTAGTTCTCCGTGACCTGCTCCGCCCCCGTCACCGTGAACGTGAAGTCCTTGCCCCGCAGCAGCTTGAGGACCACGCCCTCCCAGCCCTTGGCAACGCCCATGTCCGCCCTTCCCCTGATGTCCCCTGGCACACGCTTGCAGCCCTATAGTTAGGCCAGCCTAACCTAATGCACTTGGGGAACCGTGTGAGCAGCGTTACCAATTCGGGTCCGGAGACGCCTCCGCAGGACGCCCCCGACGACCACGCCCGCTACCGGGACGCATGGGGCGTTCCCCATCTCCGCGCGGTCGACGGCATCCGGCTCTCCTACGCCCAGGGCCGGACCACCGCCCTGGACCGCGCCTGGCAGGTGGAGGTGGAGCGGCGCCGCTCGCAGGGTTCCACCGCCGCCTTCCTCGGCGCCGGCGAGGTCGCCTGGGACCGGTTCGCCCGCCAGTGCCGGCTCGACGACACCGCCCGCCGTTGCTTCGAGGCACTCGACGCCGACACCGCCGCGTGGGTGCGGGCGTACGTCGACGGGGTCAACGACGGCATGGCCGCGGGCGCGGCCCGCGACGAGCGGTTCGACCGCACCGGCCTGGTGCCCACCCCCTGGGAGCCCTGGGTCCCGCTCGGGATCTGGCTCGCCACCCACGTCCTGTTCGCCGGCTTCCCCACCAAGCTCTGGCGCGCGCAGGTCGCCGCCGCCCTCGGCGACGAGGCCATCACCCTGTTCGCCACCGACGGCCCCGGCACCGCCGGCAGCAACGGGTGGCTCGTGCCGGGCGAGCGCACCTCCACCGGCTCCGCGATCATCGCGGGCGACCCGCACCGCTTCATCGAGGACCCGGGGGTCTACCAGCAGATCCGCCTGGCCTGCCCCGAGTTCGACGTGGTCGGCCTGGCCGTCCCCGGGGTCCCGGGCCTGGCGCACTTCGGCCACACCGGCTCCGCCGCCTGGGCGATCACCAACGCCATGGCCGACTACCAGGACCTGTACGTCGAGCGGCTCACCCGGATCGCCGACGCCACGGGCGAGCGCGTCGAGGCCCTCGGCCCGGACGGCGCCACCGAGCCCGTCGACCGGCACATCGAGACCATCACGGTCGCGGGCGCCGACGGCGCGGCCCCCACCGAGGTCGAGGTCGAGGTGCTGGAGACCGCCCGCGGCCCGGTCGTCATCGACACCGCCGACCGGAGCGTCAGCCTGCGCTACCCGGCCCGGGTCCGCGCGGACCTCGGCTTCGCCGCGCTCCCGGCCCTGCTGCGCGCGCGTACGGTCGCCGACATCGGCCGCGCGGTCGACCGGTGGGCCGAGCCCGTCAACGTCGTGCACGCCGCCGACACCGGGGGCGGCCTGCTGCACCGGGTCGCGGGTGCCGTACCGCTGCGCCACCCGGACAACCGGTTGCGCCCGGTGCCCGCCTGGGAGGCGGGATACGAGTGGCGGGGCTGGGCCGAGCCGCCCGTCGAGCCGGTACAGGGGTTCGCGGTGATGGCCAACGCGCGCGGGATCGCCTCCCCGCTGGGCGTGGAGTTCGCGCCCCCGCACCGGGCCCACCGGATCCGGGAGCTGCTCAGCGGTTCGGACGACTGGTCCGCGCCGGACATGGCCGACGTGCACCGGGACGCCTTCCTCGGTTCCGCCGCCGCCGTGTTGGACCGGCTGCCCGCACCGGACGGCCTCTCCCCCGAGGCCGCGAAGCTGCGCGAGCGGCTGCTCGGCTGGGACCGGCACATGGCGGCCGGGAGCACCGACGCCACCGTCTTCGCGGCGCTGCGCACGGCGCTGGTGCGGCGGATCGCCGCCGACCCGGCGCTCGCGGGGCTGGCCGGCGCGCCGACCGGCCCGTCGGTCTTCCACCCTTGGCTGTACCTCGTCCCCCGGGTCGGTTACGCCCTGGAGGGCCTGCTGGCCAGCGATCTGCTGCCCGCGCTCGACCGCGCCGCGCACCTGCGCGCCGCCCTGGAGGAGACGGCCGCGGCGGCCGCCCCCGACACGGCGTGGTCCGAGGTCCACCGGCTCGCGCCCTGGCAGGCGCTGCACGACTCCGGGGCGAGCTGGCCCGGGCTGGGCGGCGACCACGACTGCGTGAACGCCACCTCGTCCGTCCCCGGGGTCACCGACCTCAGCTCCCGTGCGTCGGCGGCCCGTTACGTCTGGGACCTGGCCCGGCGCGAGGACAGCCTGTGGGTCGTCCCGCTGGGCGCGGACGGGGTCACCGGCTCCGCGCACCACCTCGACCAGCTCCCGCTCTGGGCGCGGGGCGAACTCGTACCGGTCGTCACCGACTGGACCCGGCTCACCAAGGAATCGATATGACCTCCCCCGCCCTCTCCTGCCGACAGCCCGTCCACACCCAGCACGTGGAGGGCTTCGGCACGGTCACCATCACCCCCGTGGACCCGGTCGGCGACGCCGAGTTGATCCACGGCTGGGTCACCGACGAGCGCGCCTCCTTCTGGGGCATGAACGGGGCGAGCCTGGAACTGGTCCGGGAGATCTACGCGGACGTCGACCGGCGCGACACGCACCACGCCTTCATCGCACGGCGCGAGGGCGCGCCGGTGGCGCTCTTCCAGACGTACGACTGCGCGGCGGACCGGGTCGGCGAGTGCTACGAGGTCCGGCCCGGGGACACGGGCGTCCACCTGCTGATCGGTCCCGCGGACGGTGGGGTCGAGCGCGGTTTCAGCGCCCGCCTGATGACCGCCTTCATGGGCTACGTCTTCACCGACGGGCGCACGGTCCGCGTCGTCGCGGAGCCGGACCCGCGCAACGAGAAGGCGATCGCGCGCCTGGAGCGGACCGGCTTCGTCCTGGGCCCCGAGGTCGAACTCCCCGAGATCGACCTGCCCGAGGTCCACCTCCCCGCGAAGCCGGCCCGCCTCGCGTTCCTCAGCGTTCCGCGCCCTCCGCGCCCGTAACACCCCCGGCCCCGGCCCCGGCCCCCGCCTCGACCTCGGCGAGGAACCCGCTGATCAGCGCCTCCCACGCGGCGGGGTTCTCGGCGAAGGGCAGGTGTCCGGTGGGCAGTTCGGCCCAGCGGGCGCCGGGGATCGAGTCCGCGACCTCCCGCTGGCGCGGCAGCGGTACGAGCCGGTCCCTGGTCGTCGCGATGACCAGGGCCGGCACGTCGACGGACGCCAGGTCGGGGCGCGCGTCCGCGCCCGGCACCAGGGCCGCCTGGTCCCCGCCGCCGGGCGGGAAGGAAGCGGCCGTCGCGGCCACGGTCTCGGCCAGTTGCTCCGGGGTCAGCGACTCCAGCACCTCCGGGCTGAGCGCCAGCGGTGCCAACACCTTCGCCAGGAGCTCCGCCTCGCCCCGCGCGGCCAGCTCGGACCAGAGCGAGGTGACGAGCGAGAGCCGGTTGTCGGCTCGGGCGAAGGTCGCCGTGAGGACGAGGGCGGTCACCCGCTCCGGGTGGCGGGCCGCGACCCGGGCCGCGACGTGCCCGCCGAGCGAGTAGCCGAGCACCGCGAACCGCTCCAACCCCTCGGCGTCCGCCGCGGCCACCAGCTCGTCCGCCAGCTCGTCCAGCGTCAGCGGGTGGTCGGCGCGCGGAGTGCCGCCCGAGCCGGGATAGTCGACGCCGACGACCGTGCGCCGCGCGGCGAGCCCGTCCAGGAGCGTCCCGAAGTTCGATTCCACGGACCCGCCGCCCCCGTGGGCGAGCAGCAGCCCGGGCCCGCCGCGCTGCCCGCGGACGGTGCGGGCGTAGGTGGCGGTGGTGGCGGCAACAGCGGTGGCATGCGCGTGGGCATGGGACATGACGGTCTCCCCGTAAATTCCGTAACGATCACTACGGAAAGAACCGTACCCTATTTACCTATCGATCGCTACAGAACTATCGCCGGCCACTGCGGCAGGGCATCCGGAACGCCGACGGCCCCGCACCGGAGATCCGGTGCGGGGCCGTCGCGCGGAGCCTGTGGAACCTACTCGGAGACGCCCAGGCGCTCCAGGATCAGTTCCTTCACGCGCGCCGCGTCCGCCTGGCCGCGCGTGGTCTTCATGACCGCGCCGACCAGTGCGCCGACGGCCGCGACCTTGCCGCCGCGGATCTTGTCCGCGATGGCCGCGTTGCCCGCGATGGCCTCGTCGACGGCCGCGCCGAGCGCGCCGTCGTCCGAGACGACCTTGAGGCCGCGCTTCTCGACGACCTCGTCCGGGGTGCCCTCGCCCGCGAGGACGCCCTCGATGACCTGGCGGGCGAGCTTGTCGTTCAGCTCGCCGCCCGCGACGAGCGCCGCGACCCGGGCGACCTGCGCCGGGGTGATCGGCAGTTCGTCGACGACGACGCCCTGCTCGTTGGCGTTGCGGGCCAGCTCGCCCATCCACCACTTGCGCGCGGCGGCGGAGTCGGCGCCGGCCTCGGTGGTGGCGACGATGGAGTCCACCGCGCCCGCGTTGAGGATCGACTGCATGTCGTGCTCGCTGACCCCCCACTCCTCGCGCAGCCGGTTGCGGCGCACGCGGGGCATCTCGGGGAGCCCGGCACGCAGTTCCTCGACCCAGGTGCGGGCCGGGGCTACGGGTACGAGGTCGGGCTCCGGGAAGTACCGGTAGTCCTCGGCGTTGTCCTTGATGCGGCCGGAGGTGGTGGAGCCGTCCTCCTCGTGGAAGTGACGGGTCTCCTGGAGGATCGAACCGCCCGACGAGAGCACCGCCGCGTGGCGCTGGATCTCGAAGCGGGCCGCGCGCTCGACGCTGCGCAGCGAGTTGACGTTCTTCGTCTCGCTGCGGGTGCCGAACTCGGACTCCGGGGTGGGGCGCAGCGACAGGTTCACGTCGCAGCGCATCTGGCCCTTGTCCATGCGGGCCTCGGAGACGCCCAGCGCCTTGATGACCTCGCGCAGCTCGGCGACGTACGCCTTGGCGACCTCGGGGGCGCGCTCGCCCGCTCCCTCGATCGGCTTGGTGACGATCTCGATCAGCGGGATGCCGGCGCGGTTGTAGTCCAGCAGCGAGTGGGACGCGCCGTGGATGCGGCCGGTGGCACCGCCGACGTGCAGCGACTTGCCGGTGTCCTCCTCCATGTGGGCGCGCTCGATCTCCACGCGGAAGATCTCGCCGTCCTCCAGCTGCACGTCGAGGAAGCCGTTGAAGGCGATCGGCTCGTCGTACTGGGAGGTCTGGAAGTTCTTCGGCATGTCCGGATAGAAGTAGTTCTTCCGGGCGAAGCGGCACCACTCGGCGATCTCGCAGTTCAGCGCGAGACCGATCTTGATGGCCGACTCGATGCCGATCTCGTTGACGACCGGGAGCGCGCCGGGCAGGCCGAGGCAGGTGGGGCAGGTCTGCGAGTTGGGCTCGGCGCCCAGCTCGGTCGAACAACCGCAGAACATCTTGGTGCGGGTGCCCAGCTCGACGTGGACCTCAAGGCCCATGACGGGGTCGTACGACGCGAGGGCGTCCTCGTACGACAGGAGTTCGGTGACGGTCACGGTGAAACTTTCCCTCTCAGCCGAGCAGGACGTCGTCGTCGCCCAGGCGCTTCAGCTCGCGGTACAGGATCGCGAGGCCGGTGATGATGGCGGCGGCGGACACGACGGCGTCGACCAGCTTCAGCGCGTCGTGCTCGGTGCGGGCCTTCTTGGCCTGCTTGACCACGCTCAGCGCGCCGAAGGCGGTCGTACCGATCGACAGGTACGTACCGGACTTGGACTTCTTGAAGCCTTTGGCCTTGGTCAGTGCACTCACAGGGACGGAGCCTCCTCCAGCAGCGGGTGACCCCAACGCGCGACGAAGGCGGCCTCGACGGCCGCGCCGACCTTGTAGAGCCGGTCGTCCTTCATGGCGGGGGCGATGATCTGCAGACCGACCGGGAGACCGTCCTCCGGAGCCAGGCCGCAGGGGAGCGACATGGCGGAGTTGCCGGCCAGGTTGGTCGGGATGGTGCACAGGTCCGCGAGGTACATCGCCAGCGGGTCGTCGGTGCGCTCACCGATCGCGAAGGCGGTGGTGGGCGTGGTCGGGGAGACGATCACGTCGACCTGCTCGAAGGACTTCTCGAAGTCCCGGGTGATGAGCGTGCGGACCTTCTGGGCCGAACCGTAGTACGCGTCGTAGTAGCCGGAGCTGAGCGCGTACGTACCGAGGATGATGCGGCGCTTGACCTCGTCGCCGAAACCGGCTTCGCGGGTCAGGGCCGTGACGTCCTCGGCGGACTTGGTGCCGTCGTCGCCGACGCGCAGGCCGTAGCGCATGGCGTCGAAGCGGGCCAGGTTCGAGGAGCACTCGGACGGCGCGATCAGGTAGTACGCGGCCATCGCGAGGTCGAAGGACGGGCAGTCCAGCTCGACGATCTCGGCGCCGAGCTCCTTGAGCAGCTCGACCGACTCGTTGAAGCGCTGGACGACACCGGCCTGGTAGCCCTCGCCGGAGAACTGCTTGACCACGCCGACGCGCATGCCCGCGACGGAGCCGTTGCGGGCCGCCTCGACGACCGGCGGGACCGGGGCGTCGATGGAGGTGGAGTCCAGCGGGTCGTGGCCGGCGATGACCTCGTGCAGGAGCGCCGCGTCCAGGACGGTACGGGCGCAGGGCCCGCCCTGGTCCAGGGACGAGGAGAACGCCACCATGCCGTAGCGGGAGACGCCGCCGTAGGTGGGCTTGACGCCGACGGTGCCGGTGACGGCGGCGGGCTGGCGGATGGAACCGCCGGTGTCCGTGCCGATGGCGAGCGGGGCCTGGAAGGCGGCCAGCGCGGCCGCGGAGCCGCCGCCGGAGCCGCCGGGGACGCGGGTGAGGTCCCAGGGGTTGCCGGTGGGGCCGTAGGCGCTGTTCTCGGTGGAGGACCCCATGGCGAACTCGTCCATGTTGGTCTTGCCGAGGATGACGACGTCGGCTTCCTTCAGCTTGCGCGTCAGGGTGGCGTCGTAGGGCGGGATCCAGCCCTCCAGGATCTTCGAACCGACGGTGGTCGGGACCCCGACGGTGGTGAAGATGTCCTTGAGCGCGAGCGGTACGCCGGCCAGCGGGCCGAGCTTCTCGCCCCGCTCCCGCTTCGCGTCGACGGCGCGCGCCTGGGCGAGAGCGCCCTCGCGGTCGACGTGCAGGAAGGCGTGGACCTTCTCGTCGACGGCGTCGATGCGGGCGAGGTGGGCCTCGGTGACCTGGACGGCCGTGAGCTCGCCGGAGGCGATCTTCTCGGCGGTCTGGGCAGCCGTGAGCTTGATGATGTTGATGTCCGTCATGGTGATTAGTCCTCCCCCAGGATCTGCGGCACCTTGAAACGCTGCTGCTCCTGGGCGGGGGCCCCGGAGAGCGCCTGCGCGGGGGTGAGCGACGGACGGACCTCGTCCGCGCGCATGACGTTCGTCAGCGGGAGCGGGTGGGAGGTCGGCGGGACGTCTTGGTCGGCGACCTCGGAAACGCGGGCGACCGCGCCGATGATGTCGTCGAGCTGTCCGGCGAAGTGGTCAAGCTCTTCGCTCTTGAGCTCCAGACGTGCCAGCCGAGCGAGGTGGGCGACCTCCTCGCGCGTGATGCCAGGCATGCAGCGATCCTCTGGGGTGGTGTATCGGGTTTCTGGTTTCGGGCCCAATCCTATGGGGCGCGCGGCCCGACCCACGAAACGGTTGCTTCCCAGGGGGGCGAGGACCCGGCCGGGGCCCGCGCCCGCCCCTGCGGGACCGGCCGAGGGGCGCCCTCGAACGCCGGGCGGGCTGGATGGCGCGGCAGCGACTGGACCCGCGCCCCATCCAGCCCCGCCGGCGTTTGAGGCGCCGCCGGAGGCGACCGGGCCGCGCACGCGGCACCGCTCACAGACGCCCTCAAACGCCGGGCGGGCTGGATGGCGCGGCAGCGGCCGGACCCGCGCCCCATCCGGCCCCGGGCGGGCTGGATTGCCGCCCCCGGAGGTCGGCTACGGGGTCGGGGGCTCCGGAGCGGCGGCTGCGGCGGCGGCCAGTTCCGCGGTGATGTCGGCCGGGCGGCGCCAGCCGCGCTCGCCCCGCGCCAGGAGCCACGCCGTCGCCTCGGCGGGCGGCATCGCGGCCGCCACCAGCCACCCCTGCACCGCGTCGCAGCCCAGGTCCCGCAGCCGCTCCCACGTCTCGTCGTCCTCGACGCCCTCGGCCACGACCAGCAGCCCGAGCGAGTGCGCGAGGTCGACCGTGCACCGCACGATCTCCGCGTCCTGCGCGTCCACGGCCAGCCGCGCCACGAAGGACCGGTCGATCTTCAGCTCGCTGACGGGCAGCCGCCGCAGGTGGACCAGGGACGAGTACCCGGTGCCGAAGTCGTCGAGCGACATCTTCACGCCGTGCCCGGTCAGCCCCGCCATGGTGTCGGCGGCCCGTTGCGGGTCCTCCAACAGGACGTGCTCCGTTATCTCCAGCTGGAGACCGCTCGCGGGCACCCCGTGCCGGGCGAGCCGCGCGGCCACCGCCCCCGCGAAACCGGGGGTGTGGACGTCGCGCGGCGAGACGTTGACGGCGACCGGCACCTTCAGGCCCTGGGCCCGCCACCGGGCCACCTGGGCCAGCGCGGTCTCCAGCACGTACTCGGTCAGGTGCGGCATCAGGCCGGAGGTCTCGGCGATCGCGATGAACTCGTCCGGGGGGACCCGCCCGCGCTCGGGGTGCACCCAGCGCACGAGCGCCTCCAGCCCGGCGACATGTCCGTCGAAGCGGACCTTGGGCTGGTAGTGGAGTTCCACCTCGCCCGCGTCCAGGGCGCGCCGCAGGTCGCCGAGGAGGCCGAGCCGGTCGGGCGTGTTGCTGTCCCGCTTGGACTCGTAGACCTCGACCCCGGTGCGGTCCCGCTTGGCCTGGTACATCGCGACGTCGGCCCGCCGCAGCAGCCCCTCGGCGTCGAGGGCGTGGTCGGGGAAGACGGCGAGGCCCGCGCTGGCCTCCAGGACGAGGGTGAGCCCGTCGAGGTCGAGCGGCGAGCTGAGCTCGGCGACGAGGTGGCGGGCCACCCGCTGGGCACTGGTGGTGGAGTCGGCGACGGGCAGCAGGACGGCGAACTCGTCGCCCCCGAGCCGGGCCACCTCGGCGTCCTCGGGCAGGGCCTGGCGGAGCCGGTCGGCGATCTGCAGGAGCAGCCGGTCGCCCGCGAGGTGGCCGAGGGTGTCGTTGACGGCGCGGAAGCGGTCGAGGTCGATGAGGACCAGAGCGGAGCGGGTGCCGATACGTTCAGCCTCGTCCAGGGCCCGCCAGGCGCGCTCCAGCAGCCACTGGCGGTTGGGCAGTCCGGTGAGCGGGTCGCGCAGCGCCTCCTCGGCGCGCGCCCGGGCGATCCACAGGGTGGAGTCGAGGGCGATCAGCGGCACGGCGAACAGCGGCAGCAGGACGGGCAGGGTGATGGCGACCACGCAGATCAGCGGGGCGATGCCGAGGAGGGCGGCGGCGACTAACGCCTGCCGGATGAGCGCGGTGCGGGCGACGGTGGGCAGCCCGCCGCCGCTCGGGGTCAGCGCGAGCCACAGCAGGACCCGGGTGACCAGCAGGCAGGCGAGGGCGACGAGGATGATCTCGGGGATCGCTCCGGGTCCCCAGCCGGTGGGCTGCCAGGGCACCTCGACGCTGGGCGCCTGGCCGAAGAGGCCGAGTACGAGCGCCCCCGCGCCGATGCCCAGGATGTCCGCGGAGCCGTGCAACAGGCCCTGGCGCCACCGGTGCCGGCGGGCGGCGCCGACGAGGGAGACCACGGCGAGCGAGACGAGTCCGGCCGGGATCCAGCCGTAGAGGATGAGCACGCCGAGGGTGAGGGCGGCGCCGGAACCGGTGCCGCCCCACCAGCGGTCACGGCCGAGCGCGACGAGGTGGCCGACGATGATGCCGGTGAGCAGGGCGAGTCCCCAGCCGGCGGAGCCGCCGGGGAAGAGGGGGTGACGGTCGCTCAGCGCGCGGGCGATGCCGACGACGAGGACCACGAGGGAGAGGCCGACGACGGCGAAGGGGACGGCGACGCGCCACCCCTGGACGCGCGCGCCCTGGCCACCGCCGGAGCCCGTCGCGACCCCGGTGTCGAGCGGGTGGGTCTCGGGGCTCCGGGCGCCCAGGATCCCGAACCGCGCGGCCGGGGCGGGTCGCTCGGTCGCGGTCGGGCGTCCCGGACGCTCCGCGCGCGGTGTCCGACCCGCCCGCGGCACGCGTCCGGCGCGGCGCGCGTGTTCGGCGCGGCTCCCCCGTCCGGTGGCGCGGTCGGCCCGATCCGCCCGCAGCGACGGCGCCTCCCCGCCCGTCCCGCCGAAATCCGGTGGCGGGTCGGCGCTTTCGATGGGTTTCATGCCCGTCCCTCTCACAGCCGGCGATGCCGTTGCCTCGTGATGGCCCCGACGTCATGCCATCACGGCTGGATTCGCGTCCCGCGACCGTGCACGACGGGCGCACCCCTCAACAGTAGGACGGGAGTGGCTCCCAAGTGCAGCGGTCGGCGGCGGTTGCCCGAATACGACCCAGCCATCCTCATCAGTACGGTATCCGCCGAACGGGTGAGGCCGGACCAGGACTTCCGGGTCACCCTTGCGATGATCCGACAGGTCAACGCCCTGCGGCTAGGCCGGTACCGGCCGTTCGCGACCGCCGTGTGCGCCCCGCGTGCGCCCGCCCGTACGGACGCACGCCACGCATCAGTTCGCTTCGACCTCCCCGGCGCCCCGTCACCTCTCGACCCACGCTCCTTCGTTACTCCGATTCGGCGGCGGTGTCCAGGGTCGCGGCGGGCTCCTCCAGCGGCAGGGCGGCCTCGCGCGCCGCGTCGGGACCCTGTTCCAACAGGACCGCGAAGCCCGCGTCGTCCAGGATGGAGAGCTTCAACTGGACGGCCTTGTCGTACTTGGAGCCCGGGTTGTCTCCGACGACGACGAAGGAGGTCTTCTTGGAGACGGATCCGGTCACCTTGGCGCCGCGGCTCTGCAGGGCGTCCTTGGCGCCGTCGCGCGTGTGGCTCGCCAGCGTGCCGGTGACGACGACGGTCAGTCCCTCCAGCGGGCGCGGGCCCTCCTCCTCCGCGGAGACCTCGTCCTCCATCCGCACCCCGGCGGCCCGCCACTTGGCGAGGATCTCCTGGTGCCAATCGACCGCGAACCACTCCTTGAGGGCGGTGGCGATGATGGGGCCGACCCCCTCGGCGGCGCCCAGTTCCTCTTCGGTCGCCGCCTCGATGCGCTCGATGGAGCGGAACTCGCGGGCCAGCGCGGCCGCCGCGACGGGTCCGACGTGCCGGATCGAGAGGCCGTTGAGGAAGCGGGCCAGCGGCCGGTCCTTGGCCGCCGCCACGTTCTCCAGCAGGGCCAGGGCGTTCTTCTTCGGCTCGCCCTTCTGGTTGGCGAAGACCGTGACGACCTTGGGCTCGCCGGTCTTCGGGTCGCGCTTGGGCAGCCCGCTGTCCGCGTCGAGGACGTATGCCTTGATGGGCAGCAGCGCTTCGATGGTGAGGTCGAAGAGGTCGCCCTCGTGCAGCAGCGGGGCGACCGCCGGCTCCAGCGGTCTGGTGAGCGCGGCGGCGGCCACCTTGCCGAAGTTCTCGATGTCCAGGCATTCGCGGCCGACGAGGTAGAAGAGCCGTTCGCGCAACTGGGCGGGGCAGGTCTGCGCGTTGGGACACCGCAGGTCGATGTCGCCTTCCTTCATCGGGCGCAGCGGGGTGCCGCACTCGGGGCAGTCGGCGGGCATCACGAAGGCGCGCTCGCTGCCGTCGCGCAGGTCGACCACCGGGCCGAGGATCTCGGGGATGACGTCGCCGGCCTTGCGCAGGACCACGGTGTCGCCGATGAGGACGCCCTTGGCCTTGACCACCTGCTGGTTGTGCAGGGTGGCGAACTCGACCTCGGACCCGGCCACGGTCACCGGCTCGACCTGCGCGTACGGGGTGACGCGGCCGGTGCGGCCGACGCCGACCTTGATGTCGATCAGCTTGCTGTTGACCTCTTCGGGCGCGTACTTCCAGGCGATCGCCCAGCGCGGGGCGCGCGCGGTGGAGCCGAGCCGGCCCTGGAGGGGGATCTCGTCGAGCTTGACGACGACGCCGTCGATCTCGTGCGCCACCGAGTGCCGGTGCTCGCCGAAGTGGGCGATGAAGGCGCGGACTTCGGCGAGGGAGGCGACCACCTTGTTGTGCTCGGCGGTGGGCAGGCCCCACTCGTGGAGCAGTTCGTAGGCGTGCGAGAGGCGGTCGATCTCGAAGCCCTCGCGGGCACCGATGCCGTGGACCACCATGTGCAGCGGGCGGCCCGCGGTGACCTTGGGGTCCTTCTGGCGCAGCGAACCGGCGGCGGCGTTGCGCGGGTTGGCGAAGGGCTTCTCCCCCGCCTCGACCAGGCGGGCGTTGAGCTCCTCGAACTTCTCCATCGGGAAGTAGACCTCGCCGCGGATCTCGACGAGCGCCGGGATGCGGTCCCCGGCCAGCCGGTCGGGGATCTCGGCGATGGTGCGGACATTGGGCGTGATGTCCTCGCCGGTGCGGCCGTCGCCGCGGGTGGCGGCCCGGGTGAGGCGGCCGTTCTCGTAGGTGAGGTTGACGGCGAGGCCGTCGACCTTCAGCTCGCACAGGTAGTGGTAGTCGGAGGTGTTGACGTCCCGGGCCACCCGCTCGGCCCAGGCCGCCAACTCCTCGTCGTCGAAGGCGTTGTCGAGGGAGAGCAGCCGCTCGCGGTGCTCGACGGAGGCGAAGTCGGTGACGTAGGCCCCCGCCACCTTCTGGGTGGGCGAGTCGGGGGTGCGCAGCTGCGGGTACTGCTCCTCCAGCGCCTCCAGCGAGCGCAGCAGGGTGTCGAACTCGGCGTCGGTGACGACCGGCTGGTCGTTCACGTAGTACCGGAAGCGGTGCTCCTCGATCTGCTCGGCGAGCAGGGCGTGCTGCTCCAGCACCGCCGCCGGCGCGGCTGCGGCGGCTGCCGCGCCCGCCGCCGTGCCGTCACCGTGCTTCTGTTCGGCTGCCATGCCGTGTCCTCCCGTGGGCCCGTCTCTACGTCACTCAGGGTTGTCGGCGAGCGACCTCGCCGCCTTGACGCAGTGGGCCATCGCCGCGCGGGCATATGCGGGCGAAGCGCCCGCCAGACCGCACGACGGGGTGACCACGACGGACTCCGCGAGGGTCCCCGGGGACAGTCCCAGCCTGCGCCAGAGCTTCCTGACACCCATGACGCTACCGCCCGGGTCCGACAACGGGCTGTCGGTGCCCGGCACCACTCCGGCGAAGAGTTTCATGCCGCCTTCGACGGCCTCGCCGATGGTGTCGTCCTCGCGCTCGGTGAGCAGGGAGAAATCGAACGAGACGCCCGTGACCCCGGCGCGCCGCAGCAGCGCGAAGGGCACGTCCGGCGCGCAGGAGTGCACGACGGTCTCGCCCTCGTGCACGGCGAACAGGTCCCGCAGCGCCCCCTCCACGACCTGTCGGTCCACGGCCCGGTAGGTGCGGTACTCGCTGGCGGTACGGACCTGCCCGCGCAGCACCGCGGTCAGCGAGGGCTCGTCGACCTGGAGCACGATCTCGGCGCCGGGGATCCGCTTCCGTACGTCGGCCAGGTGCTCCCGCAGCCCTTCGGCCAGCGAACCGGCCAGGTCCCGGCAGGCACCCGGGTCGCGCAGGACGGCCTCGCCGCCGTGCAGTTCCAGGGCGGCGGCGAGCGTCCACGGCCCGACCGCCTGGACCTTGAGCCTGCCCTGGTAGCCCTGGGTGAACTCCTCCAGCGCGTCGAGGTCCTCGCCGAGCCAGGACCGGGCCCGCTTGGTGTCCCGGCCGGGCCGGTCGCTCAGGCGCCAACCGCTGGGCTCGACGTGCGCGTACATGTCGACGAGCAGCCCGAGGGAGCGCCCGATCATGTCGGCGCCGGGCCCGCGGGCGGGCAGCTCGGCGAGGTACGGGAAGTCCTCGAAGGACCCGGTGACGGTCTTGGCGGCCTCGCGGGCGTCGCCGCCGGGCAGCGAGCCGATTCCGGTGGCGCCGTACGCGGGTGCGCTCATCGTCCGGGCCGCACGGAGAGGTCGTTGACCTCCGCGTCGCGGGGCAGGTCGAGGGCCATCAGGATGGTCGTGGCCACGGACTCGGGGTCGATCCAGTCGGCCGCGTCGTAGCTCTCGCCCTCCTGGGAGCGGACCTTGGCCTGCATGGGGGTGGCGGTGCGGCCGGGGTACACGGAGGTGACGCGGATCCCGTTCGGCTTCTCCTCGGCGCGCAGCGAGTCGGCCAGCGCCCGCAGTCCGTGCTTGGAGGCGGCGTAGGCGCCCCACTCGGCGTGCGCGGTGAGCCCGGCGCCGGAGTTCACGAAGACGACCTGCCCGCGGGAGGCGCGCAGCGAGGGCAGCATGAGGCGGGTCAGTTCGGCGGGGGCGATCAGGTTGAGGTTGAGCTGCTGGTGCCAGGTCTTGGGCCGCAGCTCGGCGATCGGGCCGAGGTCGACGACCCCGGCGATGTGCAGCACCGAGTCCAGCCGGTCGGGCAGCGCCTGCTGGCCGAAGGCCCAGGAGATCCGGTCGGGGTCCGCGAGGTCGGCGACGAGCGCGCGGGAGCCGGGGAAGAGGGCGGTCAGCTCCTTGCCGCGGGCGGCGTCCCGGGCGATGAGGATGAGGTCGTCGCCGCGCGCGTGCAGGCGGCGCGCGACGGCTGCGCCGATGCCGGATCCGGCGCCGGTGATGAGGTGAGTAGCCATACCGCCCATGCTCGCACCCCGTCCGGGCCGTCGGCCCCGCCCTGGCCGTCCGCTCAGAGCCCGGCGGCCTCGCGCAGCGCCGCGGCGGTCCTGGTGGCGTCGTACCCGGGGGCGACGCCGTCGAGGAGGACGACCTCGCCGGGCATGTGGCGGGTGCGCAGCGGGAGGATCTCCTGGTAGGCGGGCGAGGCGTACCAGGCGCGGGCGCGGTCGAGGTCCGGGAAGGAGATGAGGACGACGGTCCCGGGGAAGGGGCCCTCCAGGACCTCGGGGGTGGTGCCGTGGACGAGGAACGCGCCCCCGAAGGGGTCCATGGTGGCCTGGATCTCCTCGATGTAGCGCAGGACGTCGACGTGCATCGTGTCGGGGCGTATGTGGGCGATGGCGTAAGCGGTCACGGCGGCCTCTTCCTCCGGGCGGATCCCTTGGCGGGACCGGCTGTTGGTCCGATCCTGCCCTGGTGGGCGGCCCCCGTCGATTACCCCGCGGGTCATGCCGCCGACGAGGGGCGGAAGGTGCGCCGGTAGGCGATCGGCGACACCCCGAGCGCGGTTCGCATGTGCTGGCGCAGGGAGTTGGCGGAACCGAAGCCGGACCGGTGGGCCACCAGGTCCACCGGGAGGTCGCTGGATTCCAGCAACTGGCGCGCCAGCTCCAGGCGTTGGGCGGTCATCCACTGCACCGGGGTGACCCCGACCTCGTCCCGGAAGCGCCGGGTGAAGGTGCGCAGGCTCATCCGGGCGTGCGCGGCGAGCTCGGCGAGCGAGAGCGGGGTGTCGAGCCGCTCCAGGGCCCAGGCGCGGGTGGCGGTGGTGGTCGCGACGGTGGCCTCGGGCACCGGGCGGTCGATGTACTGGGCCTGGCCGCCGTCCCGCCACGGCGGGACCACGCAGAAGCGGGCGGCCCGGTTGGCGACGGCGCTGCCGTGGTCGCGGCGGACCAGGTGCAGGCAGAGGTCCATGCCGGCGGCCACGCCCGCGGAGGTGAGGACGTCGCCGTCGTCGACGAAGAGGACGTTCGGGTCGAGCGCGACGCGGGGGAAGGCCCGGCGGAACTTGTCCGCGTCGGCCCAGTGCGTGGTCGCGGGCCGCCCGTCGAGCACTCCGGCGGCGGCCAGGACGTGCGAGCCGGTGCAGATCGACACCAGCCGGGTGCCGGGCCGGATCACGGCCAGGGCGGCGAGCAGCTCGGGCGGCAGCGGCGCGCCCTCCAGCAGGTCGTCCATGGCGTGCGTGGGCGGGATGACGACGGTGTCCGCCGCCGCCAGGGCCTCGGGCCCGGCCGTGACGCCCACGGTGAAGCCGGCGTCGCTGGTCACCGGCTGCCCGTCGGCCGTGCAGACGACCGTCTCGTACAGCGCCCGCCCGTCCTCGTCCCGGGCGTTCCCGAGGACCCGCGAGGGCATGCCCAGCTCGAAGGGGGCGACGCCTTCGAGGGCGAGTACGGCGACACGGTGCATGGCCAGATCCTGTCACATGGTGGCCAAACGGCCAACACCACGGGCGCCACCCGGGCCGGAAGCTGGTGACACCTTCCGGAAGGCCGGGGGGAAACAGATCCGAACAGATCCAAGGAGACATCCATGCGCGCCGTCGTCGTCAGCCAGTGGGGCGGGCCCGAGGTCCTGACCGAGACCACGATCGACCGCCCCGAGCCGGGCCCGACCGAGGTCCTGGTGCGCGTCCACGCGGCCGGGGTGAACCCGGTCGACTGGAAGACCCGCGCCTCCGGCGCCCTCATCGAGTGGGACGCGGTCCCGGTACCGGGCTGGGACGTCTCGGGCACCGTCGAGGCCGTCGGGATGGGCGTGACCCTCTTCGCGCCCGGCGACGAGGTCTTCGGCATGCCGCACTTCCCGAAGCAGGCGGGCGCCTACGCCGAGTACGTCACCGCGCCCTCCCGGCACTTCGTGCGCAAGCCGGCCGCCCTGGACCACGTGGCCGCGGCCGCGCTGCCGCTGGCCGCGCTGACCGCCTGGCAGGCCCTGGTGGACACCGCGGACGTGCGCCCGGGCCAGCGGGTGCTGGTGCACGCCGCAGCGGGCGGGGTGGGCCACCTCGCGGTCCAGATCGCCAAGGCGCGCGGCGCGTACGTCATCGGCACCGCGAGCGCGGCCAAGCACGACGTGCTGCGCGAGCTGGGCGCCGACGAGCTGATCGACTACCGCAGCGCCGACTTCGCGGAGGTGGTGCGGGACGTCGACGTCGTGCTCGACACCATCGGCGGTGACTACGGGCGGCGCTCGCTGGAGGTCCTGCGGCCCGGCGGGCACCTGGTCACGATCGCCGGCGCCGAGGGCTTCGACGCGGAGGCGGCCGGGGTGCGCCTGAGCGTGCTCCTGGTGGAGCCGGACCGCCAGGGCCTGATCGCCCTGGCCGCGCTGGCCGAGGAGGGCGCCCTGCGGCCCCTGATCGACACCGTGTTCCCGCTGGCGGAGGCGGCGAAGGCCCACGAGCTCGGCGAGCTCGGCCGGACCACCGGCAAGATCGTCCTGTCGGTGGTCCCGGCGGAGAGCGCCCCGACCGCTTAGGCGGAGACCGCGGGGGCGGCCTTCGCGGTCGTCGCGATGGTGGCGGAGCCGACGACGCGGGTGCCGTCGTAGAGCACGATGGCCTGGCCGGGGGCCACGCCGCGGACCGGCTCGGTGAAGGAGACGCGGAGTTCGCCGTCGACCACCTCGGCGAAGACCTCGGTCTCGCCGCCGTGGGCGCGCAGCTGCGCGGTGTAGGTGCCGGGGGCCGCCGGCGTGGAGCCGCACCAGCGGGGGCGGATCGCGGTGAGGGCGCTGACGTCGAGGGCCTCGACGGGGCCGACGGTGACGGTGTTGTTCACCGGGGAGATGTCGAGGACGTAGCGCGGCTTGCCGTCGGCGGCCGGGTGGCCGATGCGCAGTCCCTTGCGCTGGCCGATGGTGAAGCCGAAGGCGCCCTCGTGGGTGCCGAGCTTCGCGCCGGACTCGTCCACGATGTCGCCCTCGGCCTTGCCGAGGCGGCCGGCGAGGAAGCCCTGGGTGTCGCCGTCGGCGATGAAGCAGATGTCGTGGCTGTCGGGCTTCTTGGCGACGGCCAGGCCGCGCGCCTCGGCCTCGGCGCGGATCTCTTCCTTGGTGGTGAGGGTGTCACCGAGCGGGAAGAGGGCGTGGGCGAGCTGCTTCTCGTCCAGGACGCCGAGCACGTACGACTGGTCCTTGGCCATGTCGGAGGCGCGGTGCAGCTCGCGGCCGCCGTCCTCCTTCAGCACGACCGTGGCGTAGTGGCCGGTGCAGACGGCGTCGAAGCCGAGGGCCAGGGCCTTGTCGAGCAGCGCGGCGAACTTGATCTTCTCGTTGCAGCGCAGGCAGGGGTTCGGGGTGCGGCCGGCCTCGTACTCGGCGATGAAGTCCTCGACGACGTCCTCGCGGAAGCGGTCGGCCAGGTCCCACACGTAGAAGGGGATGCCGATGACGTCCGCGGCGCGGCGGGCGTCGCGGGAGTCCTCGATCGTGCAACAGCCGCGGGCGCCGGTGCGGAAGGACTGCGGGTTCGCGGAGAGCGCGAGGTGGACACCGGTCACCTCGTGCCCGGCTTCGGCCGCGCGGGCGGCGGCGACGGCGGAGTCCACGCCGCCGGACATGGCGGCCAGGACGCGAAGGGGGCGAGTGCTCGGCAGGTTCTCAGTCATAGCACCGTCCAGGGTACGGGGAACCGCGCGGGGTCACAGCGCGTTATCGGGTGCGGGGGGTGGTTCGGATGGGTTCCAGGGGGCGCCGGGCGTTTTTGATCGGAGGGCTCGGGGTGGTCGCGGCCGGTGCCGTGGCGGGCCGGGACAGCATCGCGCGGGGCTGGTGGCTGCTGCCGGGGGTGCGCAAGCCGCGTCAGGAGGGTGCGCTGGATCACGCGGGCGCGAGCTGGTCGGCGGCCTCGCCGGCGAACTGGCGCCTGGCCGACCGGCCGGACGACTACCGCGTCGACCGGATCGTGATCCATGTGACCCAGGGCGACTTCGCCTCGTCCGTGGAGGCCTTCCAGAACCCGTGGCACAAGGCGTCCGCGCACTACATAGTCCGCCAGGACGGGCACGTGGAGCAGATGGTCCGCGAGCTCGACGTCGCCTTCCACGCGGGCAACCGCTCCATGAACGAGCGCAGCATCGGCATCGAGCACGAGGGCTTCGTCACGCGCCCGCAGGACTTCACGGACGCGATGTACGCCGCCTCCGCGCGGCTGGCCGCCGACATCTGCCGGCGGTACGGGATACCCGCCGACCGCAAGCACCTGCTCGGGCACTCCGAGGTGCCCGGCGCCGACCACACGGACCCCGGGCAGTACTGGGACTGGGACCGCTACCTGCGCCTGGTCGGCGAACTGCTGCGCTGAGCGGACCGCACGGGGCGCGCGGCGCGGCTCAGCTGAGACCGGCGGTGCGGGCGCGCTCCACCGCCGGGCCGATGGCGGCGGCCACGGCGGCGACGTCCTCCTTGGTGGAGGTGTGCCCGAGGGAGAAGCGCAGGGTGCCGCGGGCCAGGTCCGGGTCCGTGCCGGTGGCCAGCAGCACGTGGCTCGGCTGGGCGACGCCCGCGGTGCAGGCGGAGCCGGTGGAGCACTCGATGCCCTGGGCGTCCAGGAGGAGGAGCAGGGAATCGCCCTCGCACCCGGGGAAGCTGAAGTGGGCGTTGGCGGGGAGGCGGTCGTCCGGGTCGCCGCCGAGGATCGCGTCCGGCACGGCGGCGCGGACGGCGGCGATCAGCTCGTCGCGCAGGGCGCCGACCTCGCGGGCGAAGAGCTCGCGGCGTTCGGTGGCCAGTACGGCGGCCACGGCGAAGGCGGCGATGGCGGGCACGTCGAGGGTCCCGGAGCGGACGTGCCGTTCCTGGCCGCCGCCGTGCAGGACGGGGACGGGGCTCTGGTCGCGGCCGAGGAGCAGCGCGCCGATGCCGTAGGGGCCGCCGATCTTGTGGCCGCTCACCGCCATCGCGGCGAGGCCGCTGTCGGCGAAGCCGACGTCGAGCTGGCCGATGGCCTGGACGGCGTCGGAGTGCATCGGGACGCCGAACTCGCGGGCGGTGCGAGCGAGTTCGTGGACCGGCATGACGGTGCCGATCTCGTTGTTGGCCCACATGACGGTGGCGAGGGCGATGTCGTCCGGGTTGCGGGCGATGGCCTCGCGGAAGGCCTCGGGGTGCACGCGGCCGTGGCCGTCGACCGGGAGGTACTCGACGCGGGCGCCCTCGTGCTCGCCGAGCCAGTGCACGGCGTCGAGGACGGCGTGGTGCTCCACGGGGCTGGCGAGGATCCGGGTACGGGCCGGGTCGGCGTCGCGGCGGGCCCAGTACAGGCCCTTGACGGCGAGGTTGTCGGCCTCGGTGCCGCCGGCGGTGAAGACCACCTCGCTCGGACGCGCGCCGAGTGCCTCGGCGAAGGCTTCGCGGGCCTCCTCGACGGTACGGCGGGCCCGGCGGCCGGCGGCGTGCAGGGAGGATGCGTTGCCCGTCGCGGCGAACTGCGCGGTCATCGCCGTGGCGGCCTCCGGCAGCATCGGCGTGGTGGCGGCGTGGTCGAGGTAGGCCATGATTCCCCGATTCTACGAGTCCCCGGGGCGGGGCCGAACCGGGCATCCAGCCATCGGACGGGCCGGGCCGTGGTCCTGGCCGGACGGGCGTCGGGCCGGTGGGGGCCGGGGCCGGTGCGCGGGTGCCGGGCGGCTCGGCCTCCGGCGGGTCCTCAAACGCCGGACGGGCTGGGAATGGTCGGCCCGGGCCGGCGCCGCGCAAGGCGGACGGGACGTCGGGCCGGTGCGCGGGTGCCGGGCGGCTCGGCCTCCGGCGGGTCCTCAAACGCCGGACGGGCTGGGAATGGTCGGCCCGGGCCGGCACCGCGCAAGGCGGACGGGACGTCGGGCCGGTGCGCCGGTGCGCCGGTGCGCGGGTGCCGGGCGGCTCGGCCTCCGGCGGGTCCTCAAACGCCGGACGGGCTGGAAGAGGTCGGCCCGGGCCGGCGCCGCGCAAGGCGGACGGGACGTCGGGCCGGTGCGCGGGTGCCGGGCCGCTCGGCCTCCGGGGGGTCCTCAGACGCCGGACGGGCTGGGAGAGGGCCCGACGGGCGAGCGGGTCAGGCCGTCGGGCGGGGGGCTCGGGCCAGTTGGCGGGACTGGGCCACCAGGTGGTTCGTGGAGTCCCATACCTCCGCGTCCTCCTCCAGCATGCCGCCGGCGAGGTTGCGCGTCGTGATCGAGACCCGCAGCGGGCCCGGCGCGGGCCGGCGGCGGACGTGGGTGGTGAGTTCCAGGGTCGGGGTCCAGCCGATGAGGCCCAGGTCGAAGGAGGTCGGCGGGAGCGCGTCGACGACGAGCAGCAGGGACAGCGCGTCCGCGTCCCGCCCGTCGGCGAGCTCGAACCAGGCCCGCATCTCGCCCTTGCCGGACGGCGCGCCCACCGCCCAGCCCGCCGTGGCCGGATCCAGCCGCAGCCGGAGGCGGTCGACGATGGCCGAGCTGCCGGGGATCGGGGCAGGGCCCGCCTCGGCGCCCAGGCAGTCGGCGTGGGCCGGCATCACCGGCGGCGTGGCCGTCGTACGGACGTCGTCGGGCAGCGCGGCGAGGTCGCCGTAGGACGCGAGGACGCGGATGCGCTCGACCTCGACGCCGTTCTCGTCGTACTGGAACAGCGAGGCCTGGCCCGTGGACAGCGCGCGCCCCGCCCGGACCACCTGGGTGCGGATCACGGCGGGGCCGGGAACCGACGAGGTCAGGTAGTGGGCGGACACCGTGAAGGGGTCCGGGTGCGGCAGGGCCGCCGACAGGGCCCGGCCGACCAGGGCGAGCAGGTACCCGCCGTTGACGGCGGTGATGATCGTCCATCCGCCGGAGAGTTCCGCGTCGTACACACCGGGCTCGTCCGCGCGCTCGGTGACGGCGGCGTCGCGGTCGAATTCGCTGTCGCCGATGGCGGCCAGGGCTGCTGCTTGAGGAGACATGTGACGAGGTTACCTCCAGTAGCTACTAAGCGGTAGCTTTCCCCGTCCGGGCGATTACGGCTCCTCCGGGACCGACGAGCGGCGGTTCCAGGCCAGCGGCGCCCGCCAGTGGTAACGCATCGCCAGCAGCCGCAGGACGAAGGTGGTCACGATCGCGACGCCACTGGTCACGGCGTTGAGCATGTCGAAGGCGATGAACACGGCCACCATCGCGGCGCCGATGATCGCGGGCACGGCGTACATCTCGCGGTCGCGCAGCAGCGACGGCACCTCATTGACCAGGACGTCGCGCAGCACGCCCCCGCCGACCGCCGTGGCCAGGCCCAGCGCGGCCGAGGCGGTCAGCCCGAGGCCGTACTCGTACGCCTTCGTCGTGCCCGTCACGCAGAAGAGCCCGAGGCCCGCCGCGTCGAAGACGTTGATGGCCTGGTTGATCCGCTGCACCTCGGGGTGCAGGAAGAACACCAGGGCGGCGGCGACCAGCGGGGTGACGAAGAAGCTCAGCTCGCCGAAGGCGGCCGGGGGGACGGCGCCGATGACCAGGTCGCGCAGGAGTCCGCCGCCGAGGGCGGTGACGAGGGCGAGGACGGCGATGCCGAAGACGTCGAAGTTCTTGCGGACCGCGAGCAGCGCGCCCGCGGTGGCGAAGACGAAGATGCCCGCGAGGTCCAGGGCATGCTGGACGCCGGGCGGGAAGAGATCGTGGGGCACCGGTTCATTGTGCCGGGCGCCCGGCGGCGGGCCGCGCCGACCCGGGTGCGGGTCACTGCCGGGGCTCCGCCCCGGACCCCGCTCCCCGAACGCCGGAGGGGCTGAGAACACACCTGAGCGCCGGCGCGGGTCGCCGGCGCTCAGGGCGCATCCGGCTAGACGGAGGCCTCGGCCGTGGCCGGGGTGTCCGCGTTCTCCGGGTGGTGGCAGGCGACCTCGTGGCCCGGCTTGAGGGCCACCAGCGGCGGTTCCTGCTTGCCACAGATCTCCGTCGCCTTCCAGCACCGCGTGTGGAAGCGGCAGCCGCTCGGCGGGGAGATCGGCGAGGGGACGTCGCCCTTGAGCAGGATGCGCCCGCTCTTGACGCCCCGGCGGCGCGGGTCGGGGACCGGCACGGCCGACAGGAGCGCCTTGGTGTACGGATGCATGGGGCTCGCGTACAGGGAGTCGCGGTCCGTCAACTCGACGATCTTGCCGAGGTACATCACCGCGATCCGGTCCGAGACGTGCCGGATGACCGACAGGTCGTGGGCGATGATCACGTAGGTGAGGCCCAGCTCCTCCTGGAGGTCGTCCAGCAGGTTCACCACCTGGGCCTGGATCGAGACGTCCAGCGCCGATACCGGCTCGTCCGCCACCACGAGCTTCGGGTTGAGGGCCAGGGCGCGGGCGATGCCGATGCGCTGGCGCTGGCCGCCGGAGAACTCGTGGGGGTAGCGGTTGTAGTGCTCGGGGTTCAGGCCCACCAGCGAGAGCAGCCGCTGGACCTCCTTCTTGAGGCCGCCGTCCGGGCTGACGCCCTGGAGCTTGAAGGGGGCGCTGACGATGGTGCCGACCGTGTGGCGCGGGTTCAGCGAGCCGTACGGGTCCTGGAAGATCATCTGGACGTCACGGCGCAGCGGCCGCATCGCCCCCACGCCGAGGTGGGTGATGTCCTTGCCCTCGAACTCCACCGTGCCACCGGTCGGTTCGAGCAGCCGGGTGATGAGCCGGCCCATGGTCGACTTGCCGCAGCCGGACTCGCCGACGATGCCGAGGGTCTCACCGCGGCGGACGTCGAAGTCGATGCCGTCGACGGCCTTCACTGCCCCGGCCTGGCGGCGCAGCAGCCCCTTGTGGATGGGGAAGTGCTTGACCAGCCCGGTGACCTTGAGCAGGGGCTCCTCGGCGGCGGAGGCGCCGTCCGCGGTCCGGTCCGCCGCCTGCTCCGCCGTCTTCTTCACGTCCGTCGTATCGGTCACAGCTTCGGCGCAATCTCTTCGGTCCAGATCCGGGTCCGGTCCTCCTGCGACATGTGGCAGGCGGACCAGTGTCCGGCACTGGTCAGGGCCAGCTCGGGCCGCTGGGTGCGGGTGACGCCGCCCTTGGGCACGTCGGCGAAGGGGCAGCGCGGGTGGAAGGCGCAGCCGCTCGGGATGTTGATCAGGCTGGGCGGCGAGCCCTTGACCGGGATCAGCCGCTCGGTCTGGTCGCGGTCGATGCGCGGCATGGAGCCGAGCAGGCCCCAGGTGTACGGGTGCCGGGGCTCGTAGAAGACCTGCTCCGCGCTGCCGCGCTCGACGCAGCGGCCGCCGTACATCACGAGGATCTCGTCGGCCATCTCGGCGACCACGCCCAGGTCGTGCGTGATCATGATGACGGCCGAGCCGAACTCCTTCTGCAGGTCGCGGATCAGGTCGAGGATCTGCGCCTGGACGGTGACGTCGAGGGCGGTCGTCGGCTCGTCCGCGATGAGCAGTTCGGGGTTGTTGACCAGGGCCATCGCGATCATCGCGCGCTGGCGCATGCCGCCGGAGAACTCGTGCGGGTAGGAGTCCACCCGCTGGTGCGGCTCGGGGATCCCGACCCGGTCGAGCATCTCGATGGCCCGCGTGCGGGCCGCCTTCTTGTCGACCTTCTGGTGGGTCCGGTAGGCCTCGATGATCTGCTTGCCGACCGAGTAGTACGGGTGCATCGCGGACAGCGGGTCCTGGAAGACCATCGCCATCTTCTGGCCGCGGAGCCTGCGCACGTCGTCGGCGTCGGCGCGGACCAGGTCCTCGCCGTCCAGCAGCACCTCGCCGGAGATGTGCGGGCGGCTGCGGGTGTTGCCGGTGCGGTGCAGGCCCATGATGGCCAGCGAGGTCACCGACTTGCCCGAGCCCGACTCGCCGACGATGCCGAGCGTCTTGCCGCGCTCCAGATCGAAGGAGAGTCCGTCGACGGACTTGACCAGGCCGTCGTCGGTCGGGAAGTGGACCTTGAGGTCGCGCACCGAGAGGAAGGCACGGGCGGGATCCTGGGGACCCGCCTGCTCGGGCACGAGGGGAGGGGTCGAAGGGGTCTCGGTCACGTCAGCCTCACGCGCGGGTCGATGACGGCGTACAGCATGTCCACGATCAGGTTGGCCATCACCACGAAGAGCGCGGCGAGCAGGGTGATCCCCATGATCACGGGGAGGTCGCCCTGGCCGATGGCGGCGACGGCCGCCGTTCCCAGACCCTGGAAGTTGAAGGTCGTCTCGGTCAGTACCGCGCCACCGAGGAGTCCGCCGAGGTCGAGGCCGAACATCGTGACGATCGGGGTGAGGGTGGAGCGCAGGGCGTGCTTGCGGATGACCACGCTCTCGGTGAGGCCCTTGGCCCGGGCGGTGCGGATGTAGTCCTCGCCCATCACCTCCAGCATCGTGGCGCGGGTGATGCGGGCGTAGGTGGCGGCGAAGAGGAAGGCCAGGGTGATCCAGGGCAGGATCATGCTGTTGAGCCAGGCCGCCGGATCCTCGGTGATGGGGCGGTAGTTGGAGACGTCCAGCCAGCCGAGGCCGTAGACGAGGACGGCCGGGGCGACCATGCCGGTGAAGAAGATGGGGAGCGAGACGCCGGCGAGCGCACCGACCATGACCGTTCGGTCGATGGCCGTTCGACGTTTGAGCGCCGAGACCACGCCGGTGGCCACGCCCGCGAGCACCCAGATGACGGCGGCTCCCGAGGCGAGCGAGAGGGTGACCGGCATGCGGCTGGTCATCAGCTCCCAGACGGGGGCCTCGCTCTTGAAGGAGTAGCCGAAGCAGGGGGCGGGGCAATGCGTCTGCTCGACGCCGGAGTCGTAGTCGCGACCGGCCACGACTCCCTTGAGGAAGAGCAAGTACTGCTCGGAAATGGGCTTGTCGAAGCCCATCTTCACGCGGATGCCCGCCAAGGCGGTTTCGTTGGTCTCGCGGCCGGCGTACATGAGCGCCGGGTCGGACCCGGTGATCTTCGGCACCGCGAAGAAGATGCCAAAGGTGACCACGGAGACCACCAGCAGAGTGGCGACGACGTTGAACAGCCGCCTGATGAGGTAGACGAGCACTGCAGTCGGCCGCTCCGGCGGGTGGCCGCCGCCCCTTGTGGGGACGGCAGCCACCGCCTAACGGCCTTCACCTGCCCTTCGGACTAGCGCATGTGCGGTGAAGGCACGTGCCGACTGTTACTTGACGACGCCGAGGGTGGCGAGGTCGATGCGGCCCATGGAGTCGTTGAAGTAGACGTTCGTCAGCCGCGGGTTGTGGTAGACGAGGGCCTTGTCGAAGTTGATGGGAAGGTAGAGCGCCTTCTCCATGATCTTCTTGTTGATCTCGGTGTAGGAGGGCGCGGCCTCTTCCGGCGTGGCGGCGGAGGCGGCCTTCTTGAACAGCCCGTTGACCTCGGGGTCGTTCAGCATCGTGTAGTTGTTGTTGCCGTTCGGCAGGATGAACGAGCCGTCCACCAGCGGCTGCAGGAAGCCGGAGCCGCTGTTGTAGTCGGCGCCCCAGCCCATGATGATGATGCCGTAGCCCTTCTTCTTCACGTTCTCGGGCGAACCGATCGTGGAGGAGGAGAGCTTGCCGTCGTACTGGTCGATCGTCGCGTCGATGTTGATGGCCTTGAGCGCGGCCTGGAGCGACTCGGCGGTCTTGACCTCGGGGGCGCGGTTGTTGCGCACCGCGATGGTGGTCTTGAAGCCACCGGACTGGCCGCAGGCGGCGAGCGCGGCCTTGGCCTTGTCGATCTGCGGGGCGCCTGCGGTCAGGCCCCACGGGTCGTAGGACTTGTCGGAGCCGGGGATGCCGGGCGGCAGCATGTTCGCGCCGAGGTCACCGCTGGTCGGGCCGCCGCGGGCGGTCTGCAGGGACTTCGGGTCGGCCGCGTAGATGACGGCCTTGCGGCACTCGATGTTGTCGAACGGCGCGACCGTCTGCGGGAAGGCCATGTAGCGGATGTAGCCCGTGAAGGGGTTGTCCGCGTTCTTCTTCAGGTCCGGGGTCTGCAGGATCTTGTTCTTCGCGGCCTGCTGGACGCCGGTGCCGTCGACGGCGAGGTCGATGTCGCCGGTGAGCAGGCGCTGGTCCATGTCGTCCGGGTTGGTGGTGACCGTGAAGGTGACCTTGTCCGGCAGGGCCTTGCGGATCGTGTCGGTCTTCGGGTCCCAGTTCTCGTTGCGGACCAGGGTGGCGCCCTTGCCCGAGGTGAAGGACTCGACCTTGTAAGGACCGGTGGAGACGGGCTTGTTGGTGTACTTGGCGCCCTCGTCCTTGGCCACCGGGACCGGCGAGGAGGACGGCATGGCCAGCAGGTAGCTGAAGTCCGAGTTGGCGCTCGCCAGGTTGAAGACGATCGTCTTGTCGTCCGGCGTCTGGACGGACTTCAGACCCATCTTGTTCGGGTCGGTGTCCTTGTACGGGCCGGGGTACTTCTGGCCCTGGTCCAGCTGGTCGATCAGGTACGTCGGACCACCGGAGAGGACGTCCTGCGCGAAGACGCGCTCGACGCCGTACTTGATGTCCTTCGAGGTGATCGGCGTGCCGTCCTCGAACTTCACGCCGTCCTTGAGCTTCAGCGTGTAGGTCTTGCCGTCGTTGCTGAGCACCGGCAGGGCCTCGGCGAGGTCCGGGACCAGCTTGGTGCCGTCCTTGCCCGGCTTGCTGTCGTAGGCCAGCAGCTGGCGGATGTACAGGCGCTGGATGTTCCAGACGAAGCCGTAGTAGGCGCGCGCCGGGTCGAGGTAGTCGACGTCCTGGGGCGACCAGAGCTTGAGCTCGCCGCCCTTCTTGTCGGACGCGTTGACGACACCCTTGGTCGCGGCGTCGAAGGCGGCTCCGGTGGAGCCCTTGTCCTTCGCACCGTCATCGCCCTTGCCACCGCACGCGGCGGTCAGCGACAGGGCTGCGACCACGGCGGTGATCGCGATTGCCTGCTTTCTGCGGATCACGTTTGTCCAACCTCCATGAGTGGATGACATGAGTGGATGAGTCGAGGACTCGGATCAGTTGCCCTTGGGGTCGAGCGCGTCGCGCAGACCGTCCCCGAAGAGGTTGAACGCCAGGACGGTGATGAAGATCGTCACACCGGGGACCACCATGTACATGGGGTCGAACTGGTAGATGGGGACGGCGTCGGAGAGCATCTTTCCCCAGGACGCGGTGGGCGGTTTGACGCCCGCGCCGAGGAAGCTCAGGGCCGCTTCCGTCAGGATGTTGGTCGGGATGATCAGCGTCGAGTAGACGAGGATCGGCGCGACCAGGTTCGGCAGCAGCTCCTTGAACAGGATGTACGCCCGGCCCGCGCCGAGGCTGCGGGCGGCCTCCACGTACTCGCGCTCGCGCAGCGAGATCGTCTGGCCGCGCACGATCCGGCCGATGTACGGCCAGCCGAAGAAGCCGATCACCAGGACCAGGACGCCCATCCGGACGCCAGAACCCTCGAACCCCCAGAGGGAGTTGGGGACCACGGACACCAGGGCGATGGTGAAGAGCAGCTGCGGGAAGGCCAGCAGCAGGTCCATGACGCGGCTGATGACCCCGTCGACCCAGCCGCCGAGGAAGCCCGCCAGCGTGCCCAGCAGGCTGCCGATGACCACGGAGACGATGGCCGCCAGGAAGGCGACGGTCAGGGAGATGCGGGCGCCGTAGACGATCCGGCTGAACACGTCGCGACCATTGGTGGGTTCGACGCCGAGCAGGAAGTCGGAACTCATTCCGCCGTAGGAACCGATCGGCGTGCCCAGGTTCGGGTCGATCAGGTCCTCGTGGAACTCGTTGGGCGGGTGGCCCAGCAGGCTCACGATCTGCGGCGCGAACACCGCCACCAGGATCAGGAGGAGCACGACGATGCCGCCCGTGAGCGCGACCTTGTCGCGCTTGAGCCGCATCCAGGCGATGCGGCCGGGTGAGCGGCCTTCGATGGCCTTGGCTGGGACGTCGGCTACGGACACGGGAGCGGGTGTTTCCGCGCTCGTGTCATGCAGTGGTGCCGTCATCGTGGTGGGGACCCCTCTCGGCCGACGGGTGGGTCGGCCCATGCCCGCCGCTGTGGCGGCGTTGGTGCGGAGTGGCGCTCGGAGTGCGTGGGACGGTGCGCCCGGGTGGGACCGTGCGGTACACGGGAGTGCACGGAACTGCGGGGACTGCGCGTACTTCGGGGGACTGCGTTTGCTTCAGTGCGTTGTCTTCGGTGGCGCGTGCTGCGTGGTGCGTGAGGTGCAGGAACCGCTGGAAGTGCAAGGTGAAGTGCAGAGTGAAATGCAGATGCCGAGCCGGGTAACAGCAGGACTGATCGGCTCTTGGGTGGGGAGTCTTCATGGGGCCCTCGATCACCCGCCAGACCCGCAGATGAATGGATGCGCAACCGTGATGTCCGGACCCGTGACCCGCTATCCGGACTTCGCTGGCCCCTCAGCGGAGCAAGACCGTCCGTTCGGTACACAATCGGACATCCGGGTCAACTCTCGCTTCTCGTGCGCTATTTGGACACGGGCGACGGGGCAAATCCGGACAACGCAAAGGCCGCACGGAAGCGGGTTCCATGCGGCCTGATACGGCGGTCTCAGCAGGTGGTCAGTACGTCGGCGCCTGACCCTCACGGTCGTAGAACGGCCGTGCCTGGGCGCGCAGCCACATCGCGACGGGATCGTGCTCGTCGGCGAGCGCGACCGTGCACACCGGTACGCCCTCGGGCACCGCCCCCACGGACTGGCGCATCATCTCGCGCACCGACTCCAGCGCGGGCACGGAGGCGTCGTAGAGGTCGAGGCCCACGGCGAGGTAGGGCGAGCCGAGCACCGGCTGGACCCAGGCGCGCCGCAGCGAGCGCACGGCGGGCGTGCGGTGGGCGTGCTGGGTGAGGAGCCCGTAGAACTGCGGGAGCTCGATCGATGGCTCGGACAGCCGCAGCGGCCCGGCGGGCATCCGGTCCAGGCCCGTGGCGATCCGGCGCAGGTCGGCCCAGGGAATGCCGAGGCCGCCGCCCTGGGCGTGCGGATTGAGCCACAGACCCCAGCGGTCCGGGTAGAGGGCGCGGGCGACGTCGCGCCCGGTCACCACCTCGTAGCCGCGGTTCCAGCCGCTGGCGGCCAGCTCCTGCGGGGAGGTCACGCAGGGCGCGTACCCGAGCCCCTCCACCTCCATGCCCCCGTACTGGGCGTCCGGCGAGCCGGACTGCCCCTGCCACAGCAGCATCCACAGCCGGCCCTCGGCCAGCCCCTGGAGCAGCTGCTCGTAGCTGTCGTAGCGCCCGGGTGTCACCTGGCGCAGCATGTGCTCGACCTGCCCGGCCGCGGCCGTGCCTGACGCACTCACCCGGTACCCCTCTTCGTCCGCCCGTCGTCCACGCGTACCCCCGGGCCACGCGTGCGTCCGGGCAATGCGAACAGCTTAAGCGCGACTACGGCAGGTAGAACGGGCGCACGCGCTCACGGATCCAATCGGCCACCGGGTCCTCGACCGCGTCGAGGAGGATCAACTGCACCTGCCAGGGCGGTTGGACCCGCCCCAGGGCCCGTCCCAGGGCGTCCATCGGGGCGTTGCGGTGCTCCGGTTCCCATCCCAGCAGGCGGACACCGACGTACAGCTGCGGGGCCGCGCCCTCGACGCTGGCCAGGCAGCGGTGGGCGGCGGCGACCACCCCGCTGGCCCGGAACTCCTCGGCGGCGGCGGCCAGGAAGTCCACGGGGTCCTCCTGCCAGTCCGGCTCGTACAGCCGGACCCGGCCGCCCGTGGCCGGGCCGTCCAGCTCGCTGCGGCCGGTCCGGCAGAGCAGTGCCACGGCGGGCGGCGGCAGCGGGACGCCGACGGCGCCCTCGGGGTTCACGGCGATGCCGAGCTGCGGGGGCAGGCCGCGGGCGAACTCGACGGCGGGTGCGACGACGAAGTCCATGCCCGTGCCCACGCAGGCCAGGAACTGCGCCTCGGAGCTGTAGACGGGCGCGTAGGCGTCGCCGCCGATGTCCATGGTCGCCAGGGTCAGGCTCCCCGCGTCGGGGCCGCCGCCGGCGGGCAGCGGTACCCAGACGTGGCTGCGGGCCAGGGTCTCCAGGATCCGCGGTCCGGCCTGCGGGTCGCCCATCGCCGTGCCC
The DNA here is from genome assembly GCF_044759975.1 of Streptomyces sp. NPDC098789. Classification (NCBI taxonomy): domain Bacteria; kingdom Bacillati; phylum Actinomycetota; class Actinomycetes; order Kitasatosporales; family Streptomycetaceae; genus Streptomyces; species Streptomyces sp. NPDC098789. The sequence goes on along the minus strand of NZ_JBIWAJ010000001.1, from coordinate 640,853 downwards.
AGGACCGCTTCGAGTTCGTTGGCCGGCCAGCCACTGCCCTGCATGCCCGTGTCTCCCCGTGTGTACGGTCGCGAAGGCCGCCGCGGCGCCGGTCCGTGGACCGGCGGCCCGTGGGCCCTGTCACCGGTGAGGCTAATGCGTCCCGGGCCCGGAGCCGAAGCCGATCCGGGTCACCCGGGCCGCCGCCGCCCGGTCGAGCAGGACGGCGGAGGCGCAGCCCGCCGGCAGCCGGCCCGCCTCGGCCTCGCGCAGCAGCCGGGTGACCGCGCCGCGGTGCCGGGCGAAGGCGTAGCGCGACACTCCGCGCCCCCGGGCCGCCTGCCCGGCCAGTGCCTCCTCGGCGGTGGCGTCGAGCAGCACCAGGTGCAGGGCCCGGCCGCGGCGGCGGGCGGCCCCGGCCAGCAGCGCCCGTACCCAGGTCTGCGTGCCGCAGTCGTGGACGACGGCGGAGTCCCCCGAGCGCAGCACCCGCCACAGCCCCCAGTAGTGCGCGGCGCGCACCAGCGGGCGGTAGACGGCGTACGGCAGGGCCCGGGGCATCCGGTGCTCCCAGCGCTCGCGGGCGTCCTGGGAGTCGATCCCGCCGCCCGCGACGGCCCGCTTGATGAGGGTGCTCTTGCCGCCGCCGGGCAGGCCGGACACGACGACGATGTCGCCTTCGGCGAAGCCGAGGCGGGCCGGGCCGCGGCTCGCGCTCCCCCGGCCGCGCAGGTCCCGCACGGCGGCCGCGGGGGCCGCTCCGGCGGCGGCCGCGACCCGTGGTCGGTGCCCCGGCTGGACCGGTACGGCGCCCACCGGCGCACCCGCTCCCGCCACCGTCCCGGCCGCCGCTCCTGCCGTCGTCCCCGCCGCCGCGCCGAATCTGCGCACAGTGATCGCCTCCCCCGGATCGGGTCACCAGGACCCTTGCCCCCTGAGTGTAAAGAGACGGTAATGCGGCGGACATGGTTCCGGTCGGGTCATCGCGCCGGATCGGGAGCCGGAGCGGGAGCGGAAGCCCGAGCGGAAGCCCGAGCGGGAGGACGGCCGCAAGCCGGAGCGGGAGGACGGGCCGGGGTACGGGTCACGACCGGGACCCGCACGCCCATTCACGGCCGGGCCGTGCAATGATGTGCGCCATCTGGACCCAACTGCATAAAGGCCGCTTGAATCCGCGCGGGAGAGTCCCGGGAGTTGCTCCGCACCCCGGGCGCCGAAGGAGCAAGACCCTCCCTTGAATCTCTCAGGCCCCGTACCGCGTGGATGAGGCAGATCTGAAAAGCGAGCCGCACCGCCTTCTGGCCGGTGCGCTCCACCCAAGGTGCAAGTCGAGGAACTCTCGGCGAACCTCTCAGGTTCCGATGACAGATGGGGAGGATCATCCTCGTCATGTCATGCCCTGTCGACGCCCCGGGACCTGGGAGCCACACCCATGAGCACTGCCCCCCGCCTGACCGCCCTTGACGCGCTGCACCGATCCCTCGGTGCGACGATGACCGACTTCGCGGGCTGGGACATGCCGCTGCGCTACGCCAGCGAGCGCGACGAGCACAACGCCGTGCGCACCCGGGCCGGCCTCTTCGACCTCTCCCACATGGGCGAGATCACGCTGACCGGCCCCGAGGCCGTCAAGGTCCTCGACTTCGCCCTGGTCGGCAACATCTCCACCGTCGGAGTCGGCCGCGCCCGCTACACGCACATCTGTCGCGAGGACGGCGGCATCCTCGACGACCTGATCGTCTACCGCCTCGGCGAGACGGAGTTCATGGTCGTCGCCAACGCCTCCAACGCCCAGGTCGTGCTGGACGCGATCACCGAGCGCGCCGCCGGCTTCGACGCCGAGGTCCGCGACGACCGCGACGCCTACGCCCTGCTCGCGGTCCAGGGGCCGGAGTCCTCCGACATCCTGAAGTCGCTCACCGACGCCGACCTCGACGGGCTGAAGTACTACGCCGGTCTGCCCGGCACGGTCGCCGGGGTGCCCGCGCTGATCGCGCGCACCGGCTACACCGGCGAGGACGGCTTCGAGCTGTTCGTCTCCCCCGAGCACGCCGTGGAGCTGTGGCAGGCGCTGACCAAGGCGGGCGAGGGCGTCGGCCTGATCCCCTGCGGCCTGTCCTGCCGCGACACGCTGCGCCTGGAGGCGGGCATGCCGCTGTACGGGCACGAGCTGACGACCGCGCTGACCCCGTTCGACGCGGGTCTGGGCCGGGTCGTGAAGTTCGAGAAGGAGGGCGACTTCGTCGGCCGCGCCGCCCTGGAGACCGCCGCCGAGCGCGCCGCCTCCGCGGCCCCGCGCAAGCTCGTCGGCCTGATCGCCGAGGGCCGCCGGGTCCCGCGCGCCGGCTTCCCGGTCGTGGCCGACGGCCAGGTCATCGGCGAGGTCACCTCGGGCGCCCCGTCCCCGACGCTGGGCAAGCCGATCGCGATGGCCTACGTCGACGCGTCGCACGCCGCACCGGGCACCTCCGGCGTCGGCGTGGACATTCGCGGTACGCATGAGCCGTACGAGGTCGTGGCCCTGCCGTTCTACAAGCGTCAGAAGTGACGCTTCCCCCCATCGGGAAGCCCGCTCCGCGCACCACGACGGACACCGCGGACGTCACGGCGCACCTCGCGCCGGGCGTCGCGCCTCGTCACACCCCTGTTCATCAGCACTCCCCCGCATCCAGGAGAATCAGGTCATGAGCAACCCCCAGCAGCTGCGTTACAGCAAGGAGCACGAGTGGCTGTCGGACGCCGTGGACGGCGTCGCGACGGTCGGCATCACGGAGTTCGCGGCCAACGCGCTCGGTGACGTCGTCTACGCACAGCTGCCCGCCGTGGGCGACCAGGTGACCGCGGGCGAGACCTGTGGCGAGCTGGAGTCGACCAAGTCCGTCAGCGACCTGTACTCCCCCGTCACGGGCGAGGTCGTCGAGGCCAACCAGGACGTCGTGGATGACCCGGCCCTGGTCAACACCGCTCCGTTCGAGGGTGGCTGGCTGTTCAAGGTGCGCCTCGCGGGCGAGCCGGAAGACCTGCTCAGCGCGGAGCAGTACGCCGAGCTCACCCACTCCGACAACTGACCCCAGGGGATCCTGATGTCTGTTCTCAACACCCCGCTGCACGAACTCGACCCGGACGTCGCCGCCGCCGTCGACGCCGAACTCGTGCGCCAGCAGTCGACCCTGGAAATGATCGCGTCGGAGAACTTCGCTCCGGTCGCCGTCATGGAGGCCCAGGGCTCGGTCCTGACCAACAAGTACGCCGAGGGCTACCCCGGTCGCCGCTACTACGGCGGCTGCGAGCACGTCGACGTGGTCGAGCAGATCGCGATCGACCGCATCAAGGCGCTGTTCGGCGCCGAGGCCGCGAACGTGCAGCCGCACTCCGGTGCGCAGGCCAACGCGGCCGCGATGTTCGCGCTGCTGAAGCCGGGCGACACGATCATGGGCCTGAACCTGGCCCACGGCGGTCACCTGACCCACGGCATGAAGATCAACTTCTCCGGCAAGCTCTACAACGTGGTTCCGTACCACGTCGACGAGACCGGTCGGGTGGACATGGCCGAGGTCGAGCGCCTCGCCAAGGAGTCCAAGCCGCAGATGATCGTCGCGGGCTGGTCCGCCTACCCGCGCCAGCTGGACTTCGCCGCCTTCCGCCGCATCGCGGACGAGGTCGGCGCGTACCTGATGGTCGACATGGCGCACTTCGCCGGTCTGGTCGCCGCGGGCCTGCACCCCAATCCGGTGCCGCACGCCCACGTCGTCACCACCACCACGCACAAGACCCTCGGCGGTCCGCGCGGTGGCGTGATCCTGTCCACGCAGGAGCTGGCCAAGAAGATCAATTCCGCGGTCTTCCCGGGTCAGCAGGGCGGCCCGCTGGAGCACGTGATCGCGGCCAAGGCGGTCTCCTTCCTGGTCGCGGCCTCGCCCGAGTTCAAGGAGCGCCAGGAGCGCACCCTGGAGGGCGCGAAGATCATCGCCGAGCGCCTGGTGCAGGAGGACGTCACCAAGGTCGGCGTCTCGGTGCTCTCCGGCGGTACGGACGTCCACCTGGTCCTGGTCGACCTGCGCGACTCCGAGCTGGACGGCCAGCAGGCCGAGGACCGGCTCCACGAGATCGGCATCACGGTCAACCGGAACGCCGTCCCGAACGACCCGCGGCCGCCGATGGTCACCTCGGGCCTGCGGATCGGCACCCCGGCCCTGGCCACCCGCGGTTTCGGCGCCGAGGACTTCACCGAGGTGGCCGAGGTCATCGCCGCCGCGCTGAAGCCCGAGTTCGACGCCGAGGACCTCAAGGCGCGCGTCTCCGCGCTCGCCGCGAAGTTCCCGCTGTACCCGTCGCTCTAGTGTGTCCGGAGGGTCCGGTCCTGTTTTCCACAGGCCCGGGCCCTCTTTGACGACCAAGGTCCCAGACGGGTGTGCCTTTCTGCCTATGAAATAGCCAAATTACGGCAAATAGGCTTCATGTAAAGGCGCGGCAGCAGCCAGCCAGGCATCCCCCGTCAGGACGGACACCCCATCTCATGGACATGAGCGCAGCGAACAGGAAGGGACTCAGTCTCTTCGCGCTGATCATGATCGGCATCGGTTCGATCTTCGGCTCCGGCTGGCTCTTCGGAGCGGGTACGGCGGCCCAGGTCGCGGGCCCGGCGGCGCTCGTCGCCTGGGTGATCGGCGCCGTCTTCATCGGCATGATCGCCATGTCCTACGCCGAGGTGGGCGCCGCCTATCCGATCCCGGGCGGCATGGCCCGCTACGGCCACCTCTCGCACGGTCCGGTGCTGGGCTTCATCACCGGCTGGGCGGTCTGGATCGCGGTCGCCTCGCTCATCCCGATCGAGTCGATCGCCGCGACCCAGTACATGTCCTCCTGGAGCTTCGCCTGGGCCAAGGACCTGGTCGACGCACAGTCCCACCAGCTGACCACCTTCGGCATGCTGGTCGCCCTGGCGCTGACCGTGCTGCTGTGGCTGTCCTGCTACTGGTCGGTCCAGCTGCTGGCCCGGATCAACGCGGGGCTGACCCTGGTCAAGTTCGCCATCCCGGTGCTGGCCGTGATCGCGCTGGTCGCCTCCGGCTTCCACACCGAGAACTTCACCGCGCACGGCGGCTTCGCGCCGAACGGCTGGTCCGCCGTCCTGACGGCCGTCACCACCTCGGGCGTGGTCTTCGCCTTCAACGGCTTCCAGGCCGTGGTCAACCTCGGCGGGGCCGCCAAGAACCCCGGTCGCGCCATCCCGATCGCCCTCGTCGGCGCGCTGTCGCTGGGCCTGGTCATCTACCTGGCCCTGCAGGCCGCCTTCCTGGGCGCCGTACCGCCCGAGCACCTCGCGCAGGCCGGCGGCTGGGCCGGAGTGAACTTCAACTCCCCCTTCGCCGAACTCGCCAAGCTGTTGATGATCCACTGGGTCGTGGTGATGCTCCAGTTCGGCGCCTTCATCTCGCCCGCCGGCTCGAACATCGCGAACGTGGCCTCGGCCGCGTACATGGTGCAGAACCTCTCCGAGACCGGCTTCTTCCCCAAGAGGCTCAAGCAGACCCACCCCGTCTACGGCACCGCCCGGCCCGCGATGTGGCTGAACCTCGGCTTCTCCGTCCTGCTGCTGGTCACCGTCGGCCACAGCTGGAAGACCCTGGCCCCGATCATCTCGGCCGCCATGGTCATCTCCTACCTGATCGGCCCCATCGCGGTCGGCGTCTTCCGGGTCACCAAGCCCGGCCTCAAGCGGCCCTTCCGGCTGCCCCTGGCGGCCGTGCTCTGCCCGCTGACCTTCGTCTTCGCGGCCTGCGCGCTGTACTGGTCGAAGTGGCCGAACACCGGCATCGTGACCGCCCTGACCCTGGTGGCGGCCCCGATCGCGGCGGTCGTACTGGCCCGCAAGGGCGAGAAGGACCTGGTCAAGCAGTTCGCCCCGGCCTGGTGGATCGTCGTCTTCCTGGGCTGCCTGTCCCTGCTGTCCTACCTGGGCAGCACCGACTTCGGCGGCACCGGCCGGATCCCGGACGGCCTGGACATCGCCCTGGTCGCGGGCATGGCCCTCGCCGTCTACTACTGGGCCGTGCGGGCCGGCATCAAGGCCCACCGGGACGGGCTCCCGGGCCCGGACCCGGTGCTGGACGCCGACCCTGACGCGGGCGACCCCGCCGCGGAGCAGAGCGCCGCCGACGACCGGGGACGTGAGCTGTCGCACGCCTGACCCTTCTGTGACCCGTCCGACAGCCGAGCCGTTCACCTCACCGCGTTAAGCTCGGCTGTCGGACAAAATCCGAACAATCCACCTCTCCTGCCCCCTCCCACCCCACGAGCAGACAAGGGAGTCCGCCACCGTGGCCATCTCCGTCTTCGACCTTTTCTCCATCGGCATCGGCCCGTCCTCGTCCCACACGGTCGGTCCGATGCGCGCCGCGCGCATGTTCGTGAACCGGCTGAAGAAGGACGGTGTCCTCGCCCAGACCTCCTCCGTACGGGCCGAGCTCTTCGGCTCGCTCGGCGCCACCGGGCACGGCCACGGCACCCCCAAGGCCGTCCTGCTCGGCCTGGAGGGCCACTCCCCCCGCTCCGTGAACGTGGAGACCGCCGACGCCGAGGTCGAGCGGATCCGCCAGAGCGGTCGGCTGCGCCTGCTGGGTGCGGAAATAGGCGATGGCCACGAGATCGACTTCGACGAGCCGAACCAGCTGATCCTGCACCGCCGCCGGTCGCTGCCGTACCACGCGAACGGCATGACCCTCTTCGCCTACGACGAGACGGGCAACCCGCTGCTGGAGAAGACCTACTACTCGGTCGGCGGCGGGTTCGTCGTGGACGAGGACGCGGTCGGCGAGGACCGGATCAAGCTCGACGACACGGTGCTGAAGTACCCCTTCCGCTCCGGTGACGAGATGCTGCGGCTCGCGAACGAGAGCGGCCTGTCGATCTCCTCGATGATGCTGGAGAACGAGAAGGCCTGGCGCACGGAGGAGGAGATCCGCGAGGGCCTCCTGGAGATCTGGCGCGTCATGCAGGCCTGCGTCGCGCGCGGCATGTCCCGCGAGGGCATCCTGCCGGGCGGTCTGCGGGTCAAGCGCCGCGCCGCGGGCACCGCCCGCCAGCTGCGCGCCGAGGGCGACCCGCAGGCGCACGCCATGGAGTGGGCGACGCTGTACGCGATGGCCGTCAACGAGGAGAACGCGGCCGGCGGCCGGGTCGTCACCGCCCCCACCAACGGCGCGGCGGGCATCATCCCGGCGGTCCTGCACTACTACATGAACTTCGTGCCCGGCGCCGACGAGGACGGCGTGGTCCGCTTCCTCCTCTCGGCGGGCGCCATCGGCATGCTGTTCAAGGAGAACGCCTCGATCTCCGGCGCCGAGGTCGGCTGCCAGGGCGAGGTCGGCTCGGCCTGCTCGATGGCGGCGGGCGCCCTCGCCGAGGTGCTGGGCGGCACCCCGGAGCAGGTGGAGAACGCGGCCGAGATCGGCATGGAGCACAACCTGGGCCTGACCTGCGACCCGGTCGGCGGTCTGGTGCAGATCCCGTGCATCGAGCGCAACGGCATGGCGGCCGTCAAGGCCGTCACCGCGGCGAAGATGGCGATGCGCGGCGACGGCAGCCACAAGGTCTCCCTCGACAAGGTCATCAAGACCATGAAGGAGACCGGCGCCGACATGAAGATCAAGTACAAGGAGACGGCCCGCGGCGGGCTCGCGGTCAACGTCATCGAGTGCTGACCAGGACCTGATCCCGAACGACGGCGACCAGCCCAGATGCACCCCTTATGGACAATCCAGACCGCATAAATGGCGGGAAACATTTGTTTGAAATGGATTGATCATGCTTGAGGGGGAACCACCGCGTCTGGGCTGGTTTCTTCATGATCCGGTACGCAAAAGTGGGGCCTGCGACGTTGCACGCAGCACCCGGCGGTCGGCCAACCGTCTTGGACCACACGCCTTTTGCTCACTGGAGGACTCGATCATGGCAAGCATCCGCACCATCCGCGTGATGGCGGCGCTCGCAGCGCTCCCCCTCGCCGCCGCCCTGTGCACGGGCGTGGCGCAGGCCGACAACGGAGCCGGCGCGGCCAACGCGTCGAACGCGGCCGTCGCCAGCATCCTCGGCAGCGGGGTGGGCGGCAGCAACACCGGCAACTCCTCCACCGCGCAGCAGGTCGCCACCGGTTCCGGAGCCTCGAACCAGAACAACACGGCCCAGTCGAACGGCTCCGGCTTCACCGCCATCGGCCAGTCCAACACGCACGAGTCCGTGGTCTTCAACCCGGTCCCGTAACGCGCACGACCGCCCCCGGGGCCCGGTCCGCATCGGCGGGCCGGGCCCCGGCCCGTGCGCCGCGTGCAACCGCGAGGCCGTATGGCGTGTCTTCCACGATGACACTACTGTCCCCACATCCGAAGAATCGGGGGACGTCATGCTGGACCACCTCATACGCTCCGTCCGCAACTCAGTCCACTCGCTGCGGCGCGGTACGCGCCCCGGCTCCGTCCACCGGCGGCGGCTGGCGGCCGTCACCGCCGGGTTGCTCCTCACCGCCGGACTCGGCCTCGCCGTACCGGCCTCCGCCTCCGCCACCCAGACACCGCTCGTGACCAATGCCCGCTGGGGCGGGCACTGCACCTACGACCGGATCGTCATCGACCTCCAGGGCTACGTCCCCGGGGTCACCGTCACTCCCGTCTCCGAGCTCGTCTACGACGGCTCCGGCAAGCCCGTCCCGCTCGCCGGGACGTACTTCCTGGAGATCCGCCTGCACCCGGCCCAGGCGCACGACGACGCCGGGCACTCCGTCTACACCGGCCCCAAGCTCCAGAAGATCTACCTCAGCAAGCTCAAGGGCCTCGCCTTCACCGGCGACTTCGAGGGGTACGTCACCTTCGGCGCCGCCTTCGACACCGCACCGCAGTTCACCACCTCCACGCTCCACAACCCGGAGCGCTTCGTGGTCGACATCGCCCACCCGAACGTCTGCTGAGACGGCTCCGGGTGCCGCGCGCACCTGAACGACGGCGCCGCCGACGGCCCGTTGCCCCTGGTCAGGTAGGGTCAACGGGCCTTGGTGTACGGGAAACCGGTGGGAAACCGGTGCGGCCCTCGCCACTGTGAACGGGAAGTCCGGCGCCACCCTGCGGGGAGCCACTGGACCGGGCGGGAGACCGCCCGGGCCGGGAAGGCGGCGCCGCGGCATCAGCACCCGTGAGCCAGGAGACCGACCGGGGTGCGTTGTTCCATCCACGAGGTGCTGGAGAGGTCTCCCTACACATGCATATAGCCGAGGGGTTCCTACCCCCTTTGCACGCGGCCGCCTGGGGCGTCGCGTCCGCCCCCTTCGTCGTCCACGGAGTGCGCGCCCTGACCCGCGAGGTCAAGGCGCATCCCGAGAGCACCCTGCTGCTCGGGGCGTCCGGTGCGTTCACTTTCGTCCTGTCCGCCCTGAAGATCCCTTCGGTGACGGGCAGTTGCTCGCACCCCACCGGGACGGGGCTCGGTGCGATCCTGTTCCGCCCGCCGATCATGGCGGTGCTGGGCACGATCACCCTGTTGTTCCAGGCCCTGCTGCTGGCCCACGGCGGGCTGACCACGCTCGGCGCGAACGTCTTCTCGATGGCGATCGCGGGCCCCTGGGCCGGATACGCCGTCTACCGCCTGCTCAAGCGGTTCGACGCGCCCCTGATGGTCTCGGTCTTCTGCGGCGCCTTCTTCGCCGACCTGATCACCTACTGCGTGACCAGCGTGCAGCTCGCGCTGGCCTTCCCCGACCCGGCGTCCGGCTTCGCGGGCTCGCTCGCGAAGTTCGGCGGGATCTTCGCCGTCACCCAGATCCCGCTGGCGGTCAGCGAGGGCCTGCTCACCGTGCTCGTGATGCGGTTGCTGATGCAGTCGAGCAAGTCGGACCTGGTGCGGCTCGGCGTGGCCAAGCTGACCGGCGCCCGCACCACCGCGCGCAGCGAGCAGGGGACGGCCGTCCGATGACCAGGAACGCGAAGATCAACACCCTGCTGCTGCTCCTGGTGGCGGCGCTGGCGGTGCTCCCGATCGCCCTGGGCCTCGGCGAGGGCAAGGAGGAGCCGTTCGCCGGCGCCGACGCGCAGGCGGAGACGGCGATCACGGAACTCAGGCCGGACTACGAGCCGTGGTTCTCCCCGCTGTACGAACCCCCCTCCGGGGAGGTCGAGTCGGCGCTCTTCGCCCTCCAGGCGGCGCTCGGCGCGGGCGTGCTCGCCTACTACTTCGGGGTGCGCCGCGGGCGCCGTCAGGGCGAGGCCGCCGGCGCGGGCCACGGGGACGACCAGAGCTCCCGGGGCGCGTGAGGCGGTGCTGCCCATCGACGCCGCGGCGCACAGCAGCCGCTGGCGCCGCCGACACCCCCTGGAGAAGGCCCTGCTGGGGCTCGGGCTGACCGTCACCGCGGTCTGCCTGCCGCCCTGGCCCGGCGGACCCCTGGTGGCCGCCACCACCCTCGCCGTGCTGCTCGGCCCGGCGGGGGTGCCCCCGCGGCAGTTGTGGCGGGCCTTCCGGATCCCGCTCGGGTTCTGCTTCACCGGGGCGGCTCCCCTGCTGCTCGCGGTGGGCGGCCCGGCGGGGCTGGTCTCCCTGGCCCCGGACGGCCCGCGGCACGCCGTCGAACTGCTGCTGCGCACGTCGGCGGCCTCGCTCGGCGTGCTCCTGTTCGCCTTCACCACCCCGGTCTCGGACGTCCTGCCCCGGCTGGTGCGGGCCGGGGTGCCGGCGCCCGTCGTCGACGTGGCGCTGGTGATGTACCGGATCGGCTTCCTCCTGCTGGACTCCCTCGCCCAGGTCCGCCGGGCCCAGGCCGCCCGGCTGGGCCACAGCGGCCGGGCCGCCGCCTGGCGGTCCGTGGCGGGGCTGGCGGCGACCGCCTTCGTCCGCGCCTTCGACCGCGCGTCCCGGCTCCAGAGCGGGCTGGCGGGGCGCGGCTACGACGGCACGCTGCGGGTGCTCGTACCGCAGTCCTCCCCGTCCTGGCGGTTCCTGACCGCGTCGGGAGCCCTGCTCGCCGCGCTGGTCGCCGTCACCCTCGCCTCGAAGGGCTTCGTCTCGTGAACGTACCCGTGGAACCCGAACCGCTCGTCCGGCTGGCGGGCGCGGGCTACGCCTACGAGGACGGGCCCGCCGTGCTGTCCGGCGTGGACTTCCCGATCGCCCCGGGCCGGGCCCTGGCCCTGCTGGGCCGCAACGGCAGCGGCAAGACCACGCTGATGCGCCTGCTCAGCGGCGGGCTGCGCCCCGACGCGGGCGAGCTGCACCTGGACGGGGCGGTGGTCTCGTACGGCCGCGCCGGACTGACCCGGCTGCGCAAGGCCGTGCAGCTGGTGGTCCAGGACCCGGACGACCAGCTCTTCGCCGCCTCCGTGGAACAGGACGTCTCCTTCGGCCCGATGAACCTGGGGCTGGCGGTGACGGAGGTGCGGGACCGGGTCGACGCGGCGCTGGCCGCCCTCGACATCACCGCACTGCGGGACCGGCCGACGCACCTGCTGTCCTACGGCCAGCGCAAGCGGGCCGCGATCGCGGGCGCCGTGGCGATGGCCCCCCGGGTGCTGATCCTGGACGAGCCGACGGCCGGACTCGACCCGGACGGCCAGGAACGGCTGCTGGAGGCCCTGGCGGGCCTGCGCGCGGCCGGGACGACCGTGGTGATGGCGACGCACGACGTGGACCTCGCCGTGCGGTGGGCCGACGACGCCGCGATCCTGACCCCGACCGGCATCCGCCTCGGCCCGGCGCAGACCCTGCTCTCGGACCCCGAGCTGCTCGCCTCGGCGGGCCTGCGCGCCGCCTGGTCCCCGTCCGTGACGGCCCTGCTGCGCGCCCACGGCCTGCTCTCCCCGCAGACCCCGGGCCCCACGACCCCGGAGGCCCTGGCCGCCTGGCGCTGAGCGGCGCCGGGGGCGGCGCCCGGTCCGGGCGAACCTAGGATGACCGCATGTCGCTGCCGCACGCCATCCTCACCGCGCTCCTGGAGAAGCCCAGTTCCGGACTGGAGCTGACCCGGCGGTTCGACAAGTCGATCGGGTACTTCTGGTCGGCCACCCACCAGCAGATCTACCGCGAGCTGGGGCGGCTGGAGGAGGGCGGGCTGATCCGCGCGCTGCCGAGCGAGCAGCCCGTGCGCGGCCAGCGCAAGGAGTACGAGGTGCTGGCGGCCGGGAGCGCGGAACTGGCGCGCTGGATCGGGGAGAGCCAGGATCCCAAGCCGATCCGGGATCCGCTGCTGCTGCGGGTGCGGGCGGCCGGGGTCGTCGGGGTGCGCGGGCTGGGACCGGAGCTGCGGCGCCACCTGGAGCTGCACCGGCGTCAGTTGGCGCAGTACCGGGCCATCGACGAGCGGGACTTCCCGCCGGGCCGGGACGCCGACGAGGACCGGGTGCGGCGGCTCGTGCTGCACGGCGGGCTCGCCCTGGAGACCTTCTGGCTGAGCTGGCTGGAGGAGGCCGTGGCCGAGGTGGACCGGCTGTCCGCGGAGCCCGCCGAGGAGCCCCGCGAGGGCCCCGAGGGGCCGGCGGCGGAGCCCGGCGGGCGTGCGATGGAGCCCGGCGGTCGCTGACGCGCCTGGCCCCGGCAGGTGGGGCGCAGGCGCGTGCGGTACCTGACCTGGACTACTTGTTCAGGGAGGCCCAGAACTCGTCGAAGCTCATCTGGCCGTCGCCGTTGGCGTCCTTGCTCGCGACGATCGCGTCCGCGACCGCACCGGTGACGTACGCGTCGCCCATCGCCTTCATGGCCGCGCTGTACTCGTCGGCCGAGACGAAGCCGTCGCCGTCCGCGTCGAAGCGGTCGAACGTCGCCCGCGCGCTCTCGATGTCCGCCATGGGTCCACCCCTTCTTGGTGCTTGTTGACCGGCTCAGGGTAGCCGCCCCCGGAGCCGTCTTCCGCCGGGGGGCCCGATCGAGCGGTCGATAGAAATTCGATTACCCCGGAGTAAGGCGGAAGCAACAATTCCAGCCAACAAATCGGACCCCCACTTGTCACGCTCCGGGATCACGGCATAACGTACCGACATTGCCGCCACACCAGGAGCGCAGGGCTCCCAGGGACAAGCGGCAACAAGGGCGTTCACACAGGTGACGATCACAGCTGACGCATCATTCGAAGTTCTGCCCTTCACCCGTACCTGCCGCCACATCTGGGAAGATGGCGACCATGTGCTGATTGGCGTAAGTCCTGGTAACAGCTACTTCACCGCCGAGCGCATCAGCAGCCTCACCCAGTGGGCCACGACCCGCTTCGCGCAGGTCGACTTCGTCTACGCGGACCTCCACGTGGACCGGATGTTCGCCGCCTTCGGTTACACACAGGAGCACGCCGAGAAGCGTGCCGCCAAGGAGATCAAGGCGGTCCGGAGACGGATCTTGAAGGGCGTCGGGGAATCAGCTCCCCAGGACGCCGAGATCCGGGTGAGGGCACTCTCCGAATTCCAGGGCAACCCGGTGTACGAACTCCTGCACCGGCGCGTGCTGCATTTCCTGGAGACCGACGACGAATTCCGCAAGGGGTGCGAGGAAATGGCACTCCACTTCGTGGGTTCAAAACTCCCCGAGGGCGAATCCATCACCGACGAGCAGTTGCAGGTCTGTTTCGACTACATGGCCGCCGAGCTGCCGTTCTTCCTCGACACCCCGAGCATTCTCGGAGTGCCCTCCTCCGTCGCGGCCTACCACGTCAAGATGCCGCTGACCGATGTCCTCTACGCACGCGGCGGGGGCCTTCGCGCCACCCGCAACCAGGCCTCCGCCGTCGTACGGCCCGAGGTCGTCGCGAGCACCACGCACAGCGCACACACCGCACCAACCGAAGGGACCGTCGATGAGCGTCGAGCAGCTTGAGGGCACGGAGGACACGGCGGTCCTCGACTTCCCCCTCTCCCGGCGCGGCGACGTACTGCCCGAGGAGTGCACGTGGCTGCGCGAGAAGGCCCCGGTCGCCAAGGTCCGCACCCTCACGGGCGACCCGGCCTGGCTGGTGAGCAGCTACGCGCTGGCCAAGCAGGTGCTGGAGGACGAGCGCTTCAGCCTCAAGGACACCGCGAACGCCGGGGTGCCCCGCCAATACGCGTTGACGATCCCCCCCGAGGTCGTCAACAACATGGGCAACATCAACAGCGCCGGGCTGCGCAACGCCGTCATGAAGGCGCTCAACCCCCGCCAGAAGGGGCTCCAGGACTGGCTGGCCGCCAAGGCCGGCGAGCTGATCGACCAGATCGTCGCCGAGGGGGGCCCGGCGGACCTGCGGGCGGGGTTCGCCGACCCCTTCTCCGCGGCGCTGCACTGCCAGGTGCTGGGCGTGCCCTTCGAGGACTGGCGGCGGCTGATGTCGGGGCTGGACGTCGCGTTCATGACCGCGCGCGAGCCCTTCGCCGACTCGGCCCTCAACTGGTACAAGGACGTCGGGTACTTCTCCGACGCGCTGCGGGCGCAGCTGGCGCTGCCGGCCGAGGAGCGTACGGGGCTCCTCGGAAAGTTCGCGGAGCTGAAGGAGGCCGACCCCGAATCGGCGCACCTGACCGACGACATGTTCGCGACGGTGGCCGTGTCGCTCTTCGGCGCGGGCGCGGTCTCCACCTCGGCCTTCCTGGTGCTCGCGATCCTCGCGCTGCTCCAGAAGCCCGAGCTGATCGGCTACCTGCGCGCCCACCCGGAGCGCATGGGCAAGGCCGTGGACGAGCTGCTGCGGTGGAACCTGTCCGTCGGTGACGGGCTGCCGCGCATCGCCCTGGCGGACGTCCAGGTCGGGGACGTACTGATCAAGGAGGGCGAGCTGGTCCTCGTGCTCCTCGAAGGCGCGAACTTCGACCCGGAGGCCTTCGAGCGGCCGGACGAGCTGGACCTGGAGCGCGACGCACCGAACGCGAACCTGGCCTTCGGCGCGGGGCGGCACTTCTGCCCGGCGTCGGCACTGGGCCGCGCCCACGCCGAGATCGCGCTGTCGGTGCTGGTCGACCGGCTGCCGCAGCTGCGGCTCGCGGTGCCGGCCGAGAACCTGGTCTGGCGCACGGGCTTCATCAAGCGGCTCCCGGAGCGGCTCCCCGTCGCCTGGTAGTCGCGGCCGCCGCACATGACGGTGCCCCGGAGGTCGGCGGACCTCCGGGGCACCGTCACGTGCGGGCGCGTCAGCGGAAGATGCCGGTGTGGCCGAGCGAGTAGCGGCCGGGCTGCGGGTAGACGGCGAGGCCGTGCGGGCCGCTGCCCACGGGGATGCGGGCGAGCTGCTCGCCGCTCTTCGTGTCGATCGCGTAGACCTCGGAGTTGTAGCGGCCCGAGAGCCACAGCACCTTGCCGTCGGCCGAGACGCCGCCCATGTCGGGGCTGCCGCCGTCGGGCAGGTCCCACTTCTTGGTCAGCCGGTTCTGCTTGAAGTCGAAGACGGAGATGCTGCCTTCGCCGCGGTTGGAGACGTACATCTCCCGGGAGTCACGGCTCACGTACAGACCGTGGCAGCCCTTTCCGGTGGGCAGCAGCTTGGGGGTGTCGAAGGCATCGCCGCTGAGCACCCACATGCCGTGCGCCATCATGTCCGCGACGTAGAAGGTCTTTCCGTCCGGGGAGACCTTGACGTCCTGCGGCATCGCTCCCTCGAAAGGCAGTTTCTGCTGCCCGACGACCTCCATCTTCTCGGTGTCGACCTTGAGGAGTTCACCGGAGAACTCGCAGGAGACGATGAAGTACCGGCCGTCCGCGGAGAAGTCGGCGTGATTGACGCCGAAACAGGTCACCGGGACGGTTTTCACGCGATCCATGGTGTGCGGGTCGCGGAAGACCAGCTCCTTGTCCATGGAGGCCATGACGATGGCGTACTTGCCGTTCGGCGTGAAGTACAGGTTGTAGGGGTCGTGCACCTCGACGGGCTTGCCCGCCTCGCCGGTGGCGGGGTCGATCGGGGTGAGCGTGTGGCCCCGGTTGTTGTTCACCCACAGGGTCTTCATGTCCCAGGAGGGCACGACGTGCTGCGGCTGGACGCCGACCGGGATGGTCTCGATCACCTTGTACGTCGCCGGGTCGATGACGGACACCGTGTTGGAGCTGGTGTTCGGCACGTAGACCCGGGACGGGAAGTTCTTGACCACGGGCGAGAGCTTGTTCGGCCGGTCGGCCGCGTACACGTCGTCGGGTGCGAGCAGGGGCGGCATTCCGGCCAGCCCCGGCGGCGCGGCCGGAACGGCCTTCACGGGCTTGGCGGGCCCGCCGGAGCCGAGCGCCTCGGGCGTGCCCTTGTCGGCCGCTCCGCAGCCGGCGAGGGCGGCGAGGACCAGTCCGGCGAGCAGCACGGTGGCCTTCCGGGGAAGGCGGTGGGTCGTCATGAGGTCAGCAGCTCCGTGGTGGTCACCGCGCGCAGTTTGCGGCGCGCGAGGTCTTCGAGGAGGGGTGGCAGCGCGTCGACCGTGTCCGCGTAGCCGAAGTGCAGGCTCACCACCGATCCGCCGAGGATCGGCCCGGTGACGTTGCGGATGACGGCCGCGGCGCCGGGTGAGGTGAAATCGAGGGAGTCCACGTCGTAGGAGAGGACGTGCGGGTAGCCCGCCCGCCCGGCGAGGGTGCGCACCAGCGGGCTGGCGTACTGGGTCTGGGAGGGGCGGAACCAGGTGCCGATGGACCCGGTGAGCCGCTTGAGGCGGTCGGCGCAGCCGGTGATCTCGGCGTAGGCCTCCGCCTCGGGCAGGGTGTTGATCGCGAGGTGGCGCTGGGTGTGGTTGCCGAGTTCGTGACCTCCGTCCAGGATCCGGCGCGCCATCTCCGGGTGGGTGTCGAGCCAGCTGCCGATGGCGAGTACGGTCACCCGCGCCCCGGCCCTCTCGGCCTCGGCGAGGACCGCGCGGGCGATGGCGGGCTCCCCGTTCCCGTGGAAGGTGAGCGCCACCTTGGGGCTGTCCCGGGCTCCGTGGCCGATCTCGACGGGCTGGCCGGCGAAGCGGCGGGGGGCGGGGGCCCGAGCGGGCGCGGCGGCCCGTCGGGTGGCGGGGGGCGGGGCCGCGGGCGGGGCGGCGGAGCGGCCCGTCCCGCAGGCGGCGGTGAGGGCCCCGGCGGCGACCGCCGCTCCGGCGCGCAGGGCCGTACGACGGTCTGGGTAGCAGAGCACCTGCCCATTTAAGGGGTGGTTGGCCCTGAAGGTAATGATTGACCCAATTCGGGCCGTTGGTACAGGCAGCCCGGCCGACAGGCTGTCCACTATGTGATCAACGATTTACGCAGAGCAGTCAATATTTATTCACTGATTGCGAGGTGAGTGGCCCACCTCACCTAGGATTTAGGTGGAAAGTCTTAGGATATGCACACTTATGCCCGACTTGGGACTTTTGGCATTTGGGCCCTCATCTGCCATAGTCGGAACCACGGCTTCCCCATTGACCCGAGCGAAGTCGCCGGCCGAGGATCACACCCCCTTCGATCCTCGGCTCACTCATGAAGCCCCCGAAGCGCCGCACTACGGCGACAGGGGGCTTCTGCGTTGCGGGGACGGGGCGGCGGGGCGGCTCAGCGGTCGGACACGCGCATCTCGAACCAGGTGGTCTTGCCCCGGGGTAAGAGGTCGGCGCCCCAGCGGTCCGAGAGCTTGTCGACCAGGAACAGGCCGCGACCGGTGGTGTCCATCTCATGGACCGGCATCAGGCAGGGCAGGCCGCGCGAGGGATCGCGCACCTCGATCCGGATCCAGCCGCGGCGGCGCAGCATCCGCAGCCCGAAGGAACGGGCCCCGGTGTGCCGGACCGCGTTGCCGACCAGTTCGGAGACGAGCAGGACGGCGTGCTCGGCGGTCTGCGGGGACAGCCCCCACAACCGGGCCGCCACGCACTGGGTGAGGCGGCGGGCGATCGCCGCGGACTCGGGGAGCGAGGGCAGGGTCACCTCGCCGTCGGCCGGACTGCCGTACAACTCCACTGCTTTCAGGCCCTGTTCGTCCTCCAGAGCCGCCGTCGGTCGCACGGCGGAAGCGCTGCTGCGCTGCCGCGGCTGTTCCACACCCTCCAGGCCCGCCATGCACCCATCATGAAGGGCGAAGCAGCCCCTCGGAGCGGTTCCGCGCGAAAACGCCCCCTCGGAATGCTTCATTCCGGGGGGCGTCCTGTCATATGCCGAAGGCAATCAGAGGGCCATTACACCCCCCTCACCTGCGATGACTCACCGCTGCGAGATCATCACCCACAGTGGATCTCCACGATTCCTTAAGGTTCCCTTAAGCCCTGGCTAATCCACCCGCAGGGAGGACCCTGCGGACGACGCCCGTGCGCTCAGAGGAACTTGGCCTTGCCCGGGCCTTCTTCGACGAAGCTGCGCATGCCGCGCTCGCGGTCCTCGGTCGCGAACAGGCCCGCGAACCAGTTGCGTTCGATCGCCAGCCCGGTGTCGATGTCCGCCTCAAGACCCGCGTCCACGCACTCCTTGGCGGCGCGCAGGGCGAGCGCCGGGCCCTGGGCGAGCTTCGCGGCCCAGGCGTGCGCCTGCTCGTACACCTCGGCCGCGGGCACCACGCGGTCCACCAGGCCCAGGGCCAGGGCCTCTTCGGCCTTGACCATGCGGCCGGTGAAGATCAGGTCCTTGGCCTTGGAGGGGCCGATCAGCCGGGACAGCCGCTGGGTGCCGCCCGCGCCGGGGATCAGGCCGAGCAGGATCTCGGGCTGGCCGAGCTTGGCGTCGGCGGCGGCGATCCGGTAGTCCGCGCAGAGGGCCAGCTCGCAGCCGCCGCCCAACGCGTAGCCGGTGACGGCCGCGACCACGGGCTTGGGGATCCGCGCGACGGCGGTGAAGGCGTCCTGCAGGGGGCGGGAGCGGGCGATCATGCCCGCGTGGTCCATCCGCTGCATCTCCTTGATGTCGGCGCCCGCCGCGAAGACCTTCTCGCCGCCGTAGAGGATCACCGCGCGGACGTCGGACCGGTCCGTCGCCTCCACCGCCAGCTCGCGCAGGCGGTCCTGGGTGGCGATGTCCAGGGCGTTCATGGGCGGACGGTCCATGCGGATGGTGCCGACGCCTGCCGAGACTTCGAGGGTGATGGTCATACGGGGAAGGTTAGCGGGGGTTAACCGGGAGTGGCCCGGTGCTGTGGGTCACAGCACCGGGCCACCCGGACTCCCGCGCGGCGGAGCCGCTCGTGAGCTACGTGAGAGCTACTTGATCCACTCCGCCCAGGGCATGTTCCAGCCGTTGAGGCCGTTGTCCGGGGCGATCTCCTTGTCCTTGGAGTTCTTCACGACCACCACGTCGCCGATCAGCGACTCGTTGAAGAACCAGGCGCCGGGCATGTCGTCGTCACCGGCGCCGCGGGCGTCGCGCAGGCCCACGCAGCCGTGACTGACGTTCTCCGAACCGAAGGTGTCGGAGGAGGCCCAGTAGTTGCCGTGCACGAAGGTGCCGGAGTTCGACAGCCGCATCGCGTGCGGGACGTCGGATATGTCGTACTCGCCGCCGAAGCCGACGGTGGCGCCGTTCATCCGCGTCACCTTGTACTTCTCGCTGATGACCATCTGCCCGTTGTACGTGGTGTTGGCCGCGGCGCCCGCGGTGATCGGGACGTCCTTGAGGACGGCGTTGTCACGGACCACCTGCATCGTGTGGGCGGCCGCGTCCACGGTGCTCACCTGGGAGCGGCCGACCTTGAAGGTCACGGTGCGGGTCTGCTTGCCGTAGACGCCGGGGCGGCCCTCGACGCCGTCCAGGGCGATCTTGACGGTGACCTTGGTGCCCGCCGCCCAGTACTTCTCGGGACGGAAGTCGAGCCGGTCGTTCCCGAACCAGTGGCCCTCGACCGGGACCGCGGGCTCGGCGGTCACGGTGATCGCCTTCTCCACGGCCTGCGGGTTGGTGATCCCGCGGCTGAAGTTGATCGACACCGGCATGCCCACGCCGACGGTGTCGCCGTCCTCGGGCACGTAGTGGCCGACGAAGGTGTTCGTCGGGGTGAGCGTGGTGAAGGTGATGTCCTTCGCGGACTCGCGTCCGGAGCCGTCCTTGGCGACCGCGTGCACCTTGTACTCGGTGGCGGAGGCGAGGTTGCGGGCGGGCTCCCAGCTGGCGCCGTCGCCGCCCAGCTTGCCCTCGACCGCGTTGCCCTTCGTATCGGCGACCGTCACCGTGGTGAGCTTGCCGCCGGTGCTGGATATCTTCAGGATGCCGCTCGTCGCGACCTCCTTGGCGCCGTCGTCCGGCTTGATGGTGACCGTCGCCTGGGAGGCTTCGGTACCGCTCTTGCCGTTCGCGACGGCTCCGCCCTTGCCGTTGTCCCCGCCACCCACCTTGGCGTCGGGCGACCCGCCGCTGCACCCGGTGGTGAGCAGCAGGGCCGCTCCGAGCAGCAGGGCCGGCAGCCCCGTGCGGAAGCGGCCGCGGATCGGCTGCAGGTTCACTCTTGTTCTCCCCCATGTCCCCCGCGCGCGGGCAGTCGCGCGCATGGCGAAATGGAATCACACGGGGGGATCACGAACGGAAACGGGTGTGTCACCGTTCCGTCCCAAGAGCCTGTGAACAGGCGGGGAACGGACGGGTGCGACGGGTGGGCGCGGTGGGCGGGTGGGCCGCTCAGTCGTCCGTGCCGGGCTTGGTGCCCCAGACGTAGACGGCGTCCCCCTCGGTCAGCAGGTCCCACAGCCGGGCCGCGTCGGGAACGGTGAGGTTCACGCACCCGGCCGATCCGCCGTAGTCGTAGAGGTCCCCGCGGTGGCCGTGGACGGCCTGGCCCTCGTCGAAGAACTGCGAGTACGGCATGGGCGAGTTGTCGTAGAGGGAGGAGTAGTGGTCCTCGTCCCGCCAGTACACCTCGTGCCAGCCGGGTCGGGTCTCCTGGGTGTCGCGGCCGGTCCGGATGGGGACCGGGGCGAAGACCACCTTGGCGTCGCGCTGCACCCACAGGAGCTGGCGGTCCATGTCCACGCAGGTGACCCGGTGCGGGCGGACCGGGCAGAGCCCCTGCGCGTTGGGGTCGGGGCGCGCCTGTACGGCGACCATCGTGCGGTAGGTCCCGAGGTCCGCGTACCCGTCGGCGGGCCGCAGTCCCTGGGCCCGCTGGAAGGTCCGCACGGCGGCGCAGTCCGCCGGGCTCTGGATCCCGTCGACCGGACGCTTCAGGTACGCCTCCAGCTCGCGCTGGTAGGGGCCGGTGCTTGAGGTGCAGTCGGCCTCCGGCGCGGGCCCGGGCACTGTGGCCGCCGCCGGGTCCGGGGGGCGCTGCGCTCCCGGGGGCGGGGTCGGGCCGCCCAGGGCCAGTACGACGGCCAGTGCTGCCGCTCCGCGTATCGCGCCAGTCGCCATGCCCGCCTCCTCGCGCCCGCCGGCCGGGCCGCCGCTGCCAGCTAAACCGGCCCCGGCGCTCCCGGCGCGCGCAGGTGCGCCGATGCGGTGACGAGGTCACCCCACCGGCGCACCCGGGAGGCCTTCAGCCCCCGCGGCGGTTCAGCCGCGCGGGCCGTTCGGCTCGCGGCCGCCCTTGCCCTTGCCGTGGTGGTCGCGCTCGTTGGCGAGGCGCTGGACCAGGACGTGGTTCGGGGTCCTCTGGTCCAGGTGCAGCGGTCCGGTCACCCGGTCCTTCGGGAGCACGTACCCGTCGGGGACGTCCGTCTCGACGAGGTAGTAGTAGCCGTCGGAGAGGTTCGGGAACTCACAGACACCGTCCCGGTCGGTGGCGCAGCCATGCGAGACCAGCGTGTCGGCGTTGATGCCGCGCCGCTGGAGGCCCTTGGTGTTGTTGGTCTCCTTCCAGACCTCGAACACCGCGCCGCGCAGCGGCCGCTGGGTCTTCTTGTCCACCTTCAGGACCTTGATCCTGCCCTTGGGGTCCTCGGGCTTCTTCTTGTTCGGGACGTTGAGGATGATGCCGTCCTTGACGTCCCCCTCGTCCAGGGCGAACTCCCTGACCGGGTTGGCGGGGGGCTCGTATCCCGTGGGGGTCCCGGTCTCGCGCCAGTAGTACGTGGCGCCGATCGGCAGCTCGACGGTGCAGCTGCCCTGCGCGTCGGTCACGCAGTCACCGGGGAGCTTGGTGTCGGGGCCGGTGCCGCCGGAAGCCGTGGTCTGGAGGCCGCGGGCGCCGTTGGTCTCCTTCCACAGCTCGAACCGCGCGCCGCGCAGCGGTACGCCGGTGTCCTTGTCGGTCTTCCACAGGACCACCTTGGCGGTGGCGGGCGGCACGACTTCCTTCTCGTTGACCGCGACGACGCGGACGCCCTCCTGGGCGTTCTCCGGGGTCAGCCGCACGGTGTGGACCGGGTTGGCGGGCAGCAGGTAGCCGGTCGGGGCGGCCGTCTCGCGCCAGTAGTACGTGCCGAGCGGGCCGGTGAAGTCGCACAGTCCGGTGGCCGTGGTCGTGCAGTCCTTGACCTTGGCGTCGGCGTCCATGCCGGTGAACTGCGCGCCCGGCCTGCCGTTGGTCTCGTGCCACAGCTCGAACTTCGCGCCGGCCAGGGCCGCGCCCTGCGCGTCGTGCTTGACGACGGAGGTCCTGCCGTTGACCACCGGGGGCGCGCCGCAGTCCGGCAGGTCGCCGTTGAAGGGGTAGGCGTGCAGCTCCTGGCCGCCGCCCCCGCCCTGGCTGCTGGTGTGGGTGAGGTTGCCGGTGGTGAAGAAGCGGCCGTTCATGCCGGGCAGGGTGACCTCGGTGCCCGAGGCCTGCGGGCCGACCAGCACGCTGCCCTGGAACTGGCCGGTGCCGTTCAGGTGCACCGTGGTGGCGTCGGGGAAGTTCCACAGCAGCCGGCTGCGCAGGGCGTTCCACGGGTCGGCGCCCGGGCCGGTGTCGTTGATGGTGCCGTTGGAGATGTTGACGGTCCGGGTCGCGCCGTAGACGTTGACCAGGACCGTGGCGCGCGCCGGGATCCGGGCGAAGGCGATGGTGACCTGCCCGTTGTTGCGCCCGACCAGGTCGGCGTCCACGTCGAAGACCTGGAGCGGCGAGGTGTTGTCGCCGGTGAAGGTGACGGTGCCGAACTCGTTGGTGACCGTGCCGGTGGCCGGGCGGCGCTGCCCACCGGGGTGCGCGTAGCAGGTGCTGGCGGCGGTGAGCCGGTCGCGCAGCGGGGTGTAGGGGGCCGCGGCGTTCAGGTCGCGGACCAGCGGGCCGGTGACGGTGCCGGCGCCGGGGGCGGTGCCCGCGTGCCGGACCACGCCGCCGTCGGAGATCAGCCGCTCGCCGGCGGCGATGTTCACGTTCCTGCCGGTGGTGAGGAAGTCCGCGCCGACGGGCGGCGGGACGAGGGAGCCGGCGCCGACGATGCCGATGTTGTAGGCGGCGCTGGCCCCGGCCACCTTGTCCTGGTCGAAGCTGCCGAGCACGACGACCCGGCCCTCGGCCTCGGCGGCGCGCTCGCGGACCTGGAAGTCGCCGCCGACGAAGATGTTGATGCCGTTGTCGCGGCCCTTGGGGACGCCGTCGAACCCGATCTGCGGGTACGGGTCGGGGCAGTCCCCCGGTACGCAGGGACCGAGCCCACCGGGCAGCGGGGCGCGCGCCGCCGCCACGGGGCGCTCGCCCGCGGAGCCGCCGGAGCCGCCGGGGCCGCCCGGGCCCGCCGCCAGGGCCGTGGGCGCGCCGGTGGCCAGTACGGCCCCGATCGCGACCCCGAGGGTCCACTTCCTTGCTGACATGACGCTCCGTCCGTTGCCTGCCGCGGTCACCGCTGTCTCCGCTGTGTGCGCTGACAGGCTGGACGGCGGCGGCGGCGAGCCGGGCGGACCGACACTCCCCGCTACGACATTCCGGTCCGACAATCACTCGATCGGACCGTGATCGGTCGTCGCGGTTCAGCCGAGTGCGGAGCCCGCGACCCAGTCCGGCCAGGAGAGGTTCCAGCCGCCGAGGCCGTTGTCCGCCGCGACGGTCTTGTCCTGGGAGTTCACGATCTCGACCACGTCCCCGACCAGCGTCCGGTCGAAGAACCAGCCCGCCGGGGTGTCCGAGCCGCCGCCCTTGTCGTCGCGCAGGC
The DNA here is from genome assembly GCF_044759975.1 of Streptomyces sp. NPDC098789. Classification (NCBI taxonomy): domain Bacteria; kingdom Bacillati; phylum Actinomycetota; class Actinomycetes; order Kitasatosporales; family Streptomycetaceae; genus Streptomyces; species Streptomyces sp. NPDC098789. The sequence goes on along the minus strand of NZ_JBIWAJ010000001.1, from coordinate 616,962 downwards.
CGATGCAGCCGTGGCTGGTGTTCGTGGCGCCGAAGGTGTCGGGGCTGGCCCAGTAGTTCCCGTGCAGGAAGGTGCCGGAGGCGGTGAGCCGCATGGCGTGCGGGACGTCGGGGATGTCGTACTCGCCGCCGAAGCCCACCGTCTGGCCGTTCATCCGGGTCACGTCGAACATCTCGCTGACCACCATCTTGCCGTTGTAGGTGGTGTTCTTGGGCGCCCCGGCGCTGATCGGGATGGTGGAGAGCAGCCGGCCGTCGCGGCGGACCTCCATCGTGTGGGCGGCCGCGTCGACGGTGGAGACCTGTCGGCGCCCGACGGTGAAGCGGACGGTCTTGCTCTGCACCCCGTACGAACCGGGCGCCCCCTCGACGTCGCGGAGCTTCATGTCCACGGTGACCTCGGTCCCGGGCTTCCAGTACTCCTTGGGCCGGAAGTCGATCCGCTCGCTGCCGAACCAGTGGCCGGTGACCTCCGCGGCGGGTTCGGAGGTGATGGTGATGGCCCGCTCGACCTCGGCGCGGTTCTTGATCGGCAGGTTGAAGTTGAAGGAGACGATCATGCCGGTGCCGACGGTGGAGCGGTTCTCGGGCTTGAAGTAGCCGATGAACCGCTCCTCGGGGACGTAGGTGGTGAAGCTGGTGTGCCGGGCCTGGCGGCGGTCGTGGCCGTCGACCGCGACGGCGTCCACCGTGTACTTGGCGGCGAGCGCGAGCCGTCCGGCCGCCGCGTCGGGGTGCCAGCTCAGCCCGTCGGGGTCGATCGATCCCGGTACCTGCTCCTCCGTGGCGTCCTCCACCTTGGTGACCACGACCCGCTCCAGGCGGCCCTCGGGCACGTGCACGGTCAGCGGCCCCTCGGCCGGTACGCCCTTGGCGTTGTCCTCGGGGGTGACCCGGATGGCCTCCTGCGGCGACCTGGCCTTCCCGGGGAGCTGGATCTCCACCGGGGACCCGCCGCCCTCGGTGCATCCGGCCAGTGTGCCCATCAGGCCCGCCCACGCCGCCATGGCGGCGACTGCCGCCCGTGCCCGCCTCTTCACATGTCTCACGGTGCGTCCAACGACCGTGCCGTCCAGGGGAAACGTGAGTGCGGCCCAGGTTCCGGGCAGAACAGTGGGAAGGACCAGAGGGGGAGGGGCCCCGGCCGGGACGCCGGAGCCCCCTTCCCTCCCCCGCAGGTACCCAGGAGCCGTGGAGGCGGGCAGTGACGAGCGCAGCCGAGGACGAGGCGGTGGAATCCGTTCCGCACGCCGCGGGCAGGACCGACGCCCGGCGGGGCGGCCGGGGCACCGGGTACGGCAACGGCCAGGTCAGCGGCCCGGTCAGCGGGGTGGTCGCGGATCCGGTACGGGCCGGCGCGCTCCCCGGACCGAGCGTGTGGCCGGGCTCCTCGCACCCCCTGGGGGCCCGCTTCCGGGCCGGCCCGGACGGCATCGTGGGCACCAACTTCGCGCTCTGGGCGCAGGGGGCGGAGTCGGTGGAGCTGTGCCTCTTCGACGAGGGCGGCGCCGAGACCCGGTGCGGGCTGACGGAGCTCACGCACGAGATCTGGCACGGATTCGTGCCGGGCGTACGCCCGGGGCAACGGTACGGCTTCCGGGTGCACGGCCGGTGGGACCCGTGGACGGGGGCCCGGTACAACCCGGCGAAGCTGCTGCTGGACCCGTACGCCCGCGCCGTGGACGGCGACTTCACGCTGCCCCCGGAGGTGTACGGGCACGTACGGGACTGGCCGCAGCAGTACATCGCCGACACCGTGCGCGACGACCGGGACTCGGCGCCCTTCGTGCCGAAGGGCGTGGTCGTGCACGACGACGACGACTGGGCGGACGACGTGCGGCCCAAGACGCCGTGGGCGGACTCCGTCATCTACGAGCTGCACGTGCGCGGCTTCACCATGCGCCACCCGGGCGTCCCCGAGGAGCTGCGCGGCACCTACGCGGGCCTCGCCCATCCGGCGGCGATCGAGCACCTGACCCGGCTCGGGGTGACGGCGGTGGAACTGCTGCCGGTGCACCAGTTCGCGCACGAGGACCACCTGCTGCGCCGGGGGCTGCGCAACTACTGGGGCTACAACTCGGTCGGCTACTTCGCCCCGCACGCCGGCTACTCGGCCTCGGGCACCACCGGGCAGCAGGTCGGCGAGTTCAAGCGGATGGTCCGGGCGCTGCACGCGGCGGGGATCGAGGTGATCCTCGACGTGGTCTACAACCACACCGCGGAGGCGGGCGAGCTGGGGCCGACCCTGTCGCTGCGCGGGATCGACAACCGGGGCTACTACCGGCTGCAGAACGACCAGCGGCGCTACGCCGACTACACCGGCTGCGGCAACACCCTGCACGCCGGGCGCCCGCACGTGCTGCGTCTGATCACCGACTCGCTGCGGTACTGGGTGACGGAGATGGGGGTGGACGGCTTCCGCTTCGACCTGGCGGCCGCGCTGGCCCGCTCCATGCACGACGTGGACATGCTCTCGCCGTTCCTGGCGGTGATCGCGCAGGACCCGGTGCTGCGGCGGGTCAAGCTGATCGCGGAGCCGTGGGACGTGGGATCGGGGGGCTACCAGGTGGGCGCGTTCCCGCCGCTGTGGACCGAGTGGAACGACCGGTACCGGGACGCGGTCCGCGACTTCTGGCGGGGCGCGCTGCCCGACGTGCGGGACCTGGGCTACCGCTTGTCGGGGTCCAGCGACCTCTACGCGTGGGGCGGGCGGCGCCCGTACGCCTCGGTGAACTTCGTGACCGCGCACGACGGCTTCACCCTGCGCGACCTGGTCTCCTACGAGCGCAAGCACAACGAGGCGAACGGCGAGGGCGGCCGCGACGGGACCAACGACAACCGGTCGTGGAACGGCGGCGTGGAGGGGGAGCCGCCCGAGGGCACGGACCCGCGGATCGCGGCGCTGCGCCGGCGCCAGCTGCGGAACCTGCTGACCACCCTGCTGTTGTCGACGGGGGTGCCGATGCTGGTGGCGGGCGACGAGTTCGGCCGGACCCAGGGCGGCAACAACAACGCGTACTGCCAGGACAACGAGACGGGCTGGGTGGACTGGTCGCTGCTGGAGGACCCGGCCTGGCGGGAGCTGTTCGCGCTGACCGCCCGGCTGGTGCGGCTGCGCCAGGAGCATCCCGTGCTGCGGCGGCGGGCGTTCTTCTCGGGGCGGGCCCAGGGCGCGGACGGGCTGCGGGACCTGGCGTGGTTCGCCCCGGACGGCGCGGAGATGACCGAGCGGGACTGGTACGCGCCCACGGCCGCGCTGGGCCTGTACCTGTCCGGGCGGGACATCCCCGGGCGCGACGAGCGGGGCCGGCCGGTGACGGACGACAGCTTCCTGGCGCTGCTGCACGCCGGGGACCGGCCGGTGTCGTGGACGCTGCCGGGGGCGCCGTGGGCCGCGGAGTACGAGGTGGTGCTGGACACCTCGCGGGAGGACCAGGAGGCGGCTCCCGGGGTGCGGCACCGGGGCGGTCGCGCGATGACGGTCCCGGCGCGGTCGGTGGTGCTGCTGCGGGTGGTGTCCTGAGGGGTCTTTCCCGTCGGGAAGGCGGGCGCCGCGGATCTCCCTGCGATGATGTGCCGTCGTACACGCGTGCCCCTGCGCGCGCGTGTCAACGGGGGCGTCGGGGCATCGTGAGGTCGAAGGGGCTGTGTGCGGATGGCGAGTGTGGGGACCGCGCTGCGGGAGTTGCGCGGGGCGCAGAAGTCGGCGAAGGGGGTGTCCCTGTACTCGCGCTACGTGAACCGGCCGGCCGGCCGGTACCTGGCCGCCGGCTCGTACGGGGCGGGACTGAGCCCGAACCAGGTGACGTTGATCAGCGCCGCCTTCAGCTTCGCCGCCGTCGCGGCGGTGGCGCTGAGCGAGCCCTCGTGGGCGCTGGGGATCGTGGTGTGGGCGGCGCTGGCCGTCGGCTTCGCCTTCGACTCGGCCGACGGGCAGCTCGCGCGGCTGCGCGGCGGCGGCAGCGCGGCGGGCGAGTGGCTCGACCACGTGGTGGACTGCGCGAAGCTCACCGCGCTGCACACCTGCGTGCTGATCGCCTTCTACCGCTTCCCCGAGGCCTACGGGACCGCCGGGGACGGCTGGCTCCTGGTGCCGCTGGGCTTCCAGTTCGCGGCGGTGGTGACCTTCTTCGGCGGGCTGCTGACCGAGAAGCTCAAGCCCAAGCCCGCTCCGGGGAGCCCCGCCGCCGCGCCCTCCACCCTGCGCGCGATCGCGCTGCTGCCGGTGGACTACGGCGTGTTCTGCCTGGTGTTCCTGCTGCTGGGCGGCGGGGAGCTGTTCCGGTGGGCCTACACGGGTCTCGGCGCGGTGGCCGCGCTGTTCCTGTTGGCGTTCCTCGCGAAGTGGTTCCGCGAGCTCAGCGCAGTTCGGCGCTGAGCGGGGCCGCCGGGGCGGCCAGCGCGTCCAGGGCCCGGCGCAGCTGGGTGCTGGACGTGTGCACGGTGTAGGGGAAGTAGACGACGTCGACGCCGACGGTGGCGAAGTCCTGTTCCAGGCGCTGCCCCTTGGGCGTGCCGCGCCAGTCGTCGCCCTTGAAGATGACGTCGAAACGGACCTGCTTCCAGGTCTCGACCTTGTCCGGAACCGTCTCCACGAAGGCGGCGTCGACGTACTTGACGCTGCGGACGATTTCCAGCCGCTCGACGAGCGGGATCATCGGGCGGCGCCCCTTGGCCAGTTCCGCCATCTCGTCGGAGACCACTCCTGCGACCAGGTAGTCGCACTGACTACGGGCGTGCCGCAGGATGTTGAGGTGCCCTATGTGGAACAGGTCGTAGGCGCCCGGCGCGTAGCCGACCCGATACGGCCTGCGCGCGGGCGCGCCAAGTCCGGACATGTCCAGCTCCGTCATCTGTTACCCCCCAGGAGCCGCACCCCCCGGCGCGGCGGATTAGCAGACAATAGCGTGCACGTCCTCCGCCGTGCGGGTGAACGATTAGGGTGTGCAGCGCATCAACGTGGGGGGAAGGGAACGTTCAGTGTCCATATCCGGTCACCGGCGCCTGCTGCTGGTTTCCACCAATTACGCTCCCGAGCACGCGGGCATAGGCCCGTACGCCACACAAATAGCGGAACATTGGGCGAATTCCGGCCACGACGCCCATGTCTTCACGGGCATGCCCCACTACCCCTCCTGGTCCCTCGAACCGGAGTACAAGGGGGCGTTGCGGCGCACCGAGGAGCGCTCCGGGGTCACCGTGCACCGGCGTGCGCACACCGTCCCCGCGCGCCAGACCGCCGTCAAGCGCGCCCTTTTTGAAGGATCGATTCTGCTGCACGGCGCCGTGGCCCCGCCGCGGATGCCGAAGCCGGACGCGATCCTCGCCCAGATGCCCAGCCTGGCCGGCGGCGTGCTCGCGGCCCGCCTCGCGGCGCGCTGGAAGGTCCCCTTCGTACCCGTCGTCCAGGACCTGATGGGCGCCGCCGCCGCGCAGAGCGGGATCAGCGGCGGCGACAAGGCGGCCGTGATCGCCGCCCGCGCCGAGGCGTACGCCCTCAAGCGGGCCACCCTGGTCGGCGTCATCCACGAGACCTTCGTGGACCGGGTCGTGGGCATGGGCGTGGACCCGAAGAAGATCCGCCTGGTCCCCAACTGGTCGCACGTGCCCGCGCCCACCAAGCCGCGCGCCGAGACCCGCCGCCACCTGGGCTGGGCCCCCGGCCAGACCGTGGTGCTGCACTCCGGGAACATGGGCCTCAAGCAGGGCCTCGAAGTCCTCGTCGGAGCGGCCCGCCTGGACCCGCGCGTCCGCTTCGTCCTCATGGGCGACGGCAGCCAGCGCGGCGCCCTGGCCGGCCTGTCGGCGGACGTACCGAACCTGGACATCATCCCCCCTGCCGCCGACGGCGAGTTCCCCGATATCCTCGCGGCGGCGGACGTGCTCACGGTGACGCAGCACGCGGCCGTCCTCGACATGAGCGTGCCGTCCAAGCTCACCTCCTACTTCGCCGCCGGCCGACCCGTCGTCGCCTCGGTGGCGGCGGAAGGCGGCACCGCCCAGGAGGTGGAGCGCTCGGGAGCCGGCGTGCTCGTCGCCCCGGAGGACCCGGGCGCGCTGCTGGAGGCCGTGCGCGCGCTGGCCGAGGATCCGCACGGGGCGGACGCGCTGGGCGCGGCCGGTCCGCGCCACGTGGCGGCCCACCTGAGCCGTACGGCGGGCCTCGCCCGCATCGACGCACTGATGGACGAAGCACTTGGGGGTCCCCGGCCGTGATCGAGACGAACCGTCCGGCAGCGGTCCCGGTCGAGGACGAACCCGACCTCCTCAGGGACCAGTTCCGCCAGCTGACCCGCTACCGCAGGCTCATCGGCGCGGGCATCGGGATCGGCCTGCTGGGCGGTGTGTACCTCGGCATATCGACGTCCGACACCTACGTCGCCACCGCCGACGTGGTGCTGCGCACGCCCACCGACGACCCGTTCAACCCGAGCATCGCCCCCGACAAGGCGATCAACATCGGCTCCGAACGGCAGGTCGCGCTCAGCAGTTCCATCGCGGGCGAGGCCGCGAAGAAGCTCGGCATCAACGACTCGGGCCTCGCCGCGCTGCGCTCCGGACTCCAGGTCACCAACCCGCCGCAGACCATGGTGCTGCGCTTCACCTACACCTCCGGCTCCCCCGCACAGGCCGCCAAGCGCGCCAACGCGATGACCGAGGCCTACCTGCTCAAGCGGCGCGACGCCCTCGACGTCACCCGCGACGCCATGGTCAAGAGCTACAAGGACCAGCGCGACCCGGTGGCCAAGCAGCTCGACGACCTGGTCAAGCAGATCGCCCAGATGCCCGCCGGCAGCGCGCGCGACGCCGCGTACTCCTCCCGGACCGACCTGCAGAGCAAGGTGGGCCAGCTCAACGGGAACATCGCCAAGCTCGACGCGCTCGACATGACCCCGGGCCGGGTCACCAGCGCGGCCACCGTGCCCACGCAGCCCGACGGCCCCGGCATCGTCATGTCGCTCGCGCTCGGCGCGGCCGTCGGCCTCGCGCTCGGCCTGCTGGCCGCCTGGGTCCGCCTGGTCTTCGACCCCTCCCCGCGCTCCGACGGCGACGTCTCGCGCGCCCTGCGCGCGCCCGTGCTCGGCACCCTGCCCCGCGACAAGACGGGCGGCGGCCCGCTGCTCGCCGCCGGCGAGGCCGATCCGCGGCTCGCGGAGGAGTACCGGTCGGTGGCCTTCCGGCTCGCCTACGACTCCCGGTTCGCCGACCGCCGGCGCCTGCTCGTGGTCGCCCCGCGCGGCAGCAGCGAGACGGCCGCCGCGGTGGCCGTGAACCTCGCCGCCTCCTTCGCCGAGACCGGCAAGGACGTGCTCCTCATCGAGGCGGACCTGCGGACACCGCTGCTCGCCAGCCAGCTGCCCACCGACGCGGGCGGGCGGCCCCGTTGGAGCCAGACGCCGGGTGGGCCGGCCCAGGGCGGCCAGCCCGGGCAGGGCGACTCCGACTGGCCCGACGGGCGCCAGCTCGTCGTGGACGCCGGCGAGTCGGGCGCCTTCGACCTGATCCCCGGCGAGCGGGTGCGCAACGTCGCCCGCGCGCTCACCACCCCGCGCGCGACCCGGTTGATCTCCGAGGCCGACTCCCCCAACTCCACCGTGGTCGTGCTGGCCCCGCCCGTCCTCTCCTACGCCGACGCGCTCGCCCTCGTCGACCGGGTCGACGGCGTCCTGGTGGTCTGCGACCCGCGTGCCGTGCACCGCACCGACCTGTCCCGGATCCGCGAACTGATCAGCGGCGCGGGCGGCACCGTACTGGGCGCGGTCCTGCACGGACCGCTGCCGGGCGAGAAGCGCGGCCGGACCGCGTCGCGCACGAAGAAGGCGGCCGCGCCCGCGGTCGCCCCCGCCCCCGCGGCCACCCCCGCGGTCGACCCCACGGCCGCCGGCGAACCGCCCGAGCCGGACCAGCAGGTCCCCGGCGACGGCAGCGACACGGTCGCCCTGCGCACGGTCCGCACGGGACGCAGATGAGCCGGCGCGGCCTCGCCGCCCTCGCCTCGGTCCTGGACCAGGCCGCGTCCAGCGCCACCAACATCCTGGTCCTGGTGCTGGCCGCGCGGCTGTCCTCGGTCTCCGGCTTCGCCGCGTTCTCGATGGTCTACGTGACCTTCAGCGTGCTGCTCGGCCTGAACATGGCGTACGTCGGCCAGAGCGTGGTCCTGGAGCACGGGGAGCGGCGGGCCGTGGTCTGCCGCTCGGCGGTGGCCTTCACCGGCTCCGCCTCGGTGCTCGTGGGGGCCGCGCTGGCCCTCGTCGGCCTGCTGCTGCCCGACCCGGCGGGCGGGGCGTTCCTCGCGCTCGGGGTGGTGTTGCCGCTGGTCCTGGTCCAGGACGGGCTGCGGTACTGCTTCTCGGCCCTGCGCACGCCCGAACGGGCCCTGGCCGCGGACGCGCTGCGCCTGGTGTGCGTGGTGGCCGCGCTGCTGCTCCAGCCGTCGGGGGCCTCCCCCGGCCGGCTGGTGCTCGTCTGGGGGGTCTCGGCGCTGCCCGCGCTCGCGCTCGGGCTGATCCTGCTGCGTCCGTACGTCCGGGGCGCGCGCGCCGACCTGCGCCCGTACCTGCGCCGCGGGCACCTCGGGCAGCGGTTCGTGGTCGAGTTCGCGGTGGGCAACGGCTCCAGCCAGCTCGCCGTGCTCGGGCTCGGTGTCTTCGCGACCCCGCTCGCGGTGGGCGCGCTGCGCGGTGCGACGACCCTCTTCGGGCCGCTCAACGTGCTGTTCAACTCCGCCAACGCCTTCGGGCCACCGATGCTGGGGCGGCGCGGGGGCAAGCGGGCGGTGGTCCGTACGACGGCCGCGCTCGGCCTGGTCCTGGCCGTACTGGGCGCCGGCTGGGCGGCCGCGCTCTACCTGCTGCCCGACCGGCTGGGGCGCCAACTGCTCGGCGACACCTGGGGTTCGGCGGCGGCGCTGCTCCCGGCGACCGGGGCGCAGTACGCGGCGATGGGGCTGGGGACCTGCGCCCTGCTGACCCTGCGGGTGCTCGCGCCCAAGGCGACGCTCGCCGTGCAGGTGGTCTTCTCGGTGGTGTCCGTGGTGCTGCTGCTCGCGGGCTACGTCCTGTGGGGGGCGCAGGGCGCCGCCTGGGGCCTGGCGGCCGGCTCGGCCCTCAAAGCCGTGGCCGCCTGGACCCGCGTCTCCCGCCTCTCCCCCCTCCCCTCCGGGGACGCCTCAATCGCCGGCGAGGCTGAACCGGCCACCTCCAGCCCGAGCGTCCCTCAGGGCCCCGCCACCTCCAGCCCGCCCGGCGTCTGAGCCCGGCCAAATCCAGCCCGCCCGGCGTTTGAGCCCGGCCAAATCCAGCCCGCCCGGCGATTGAAGGCCCGCCAAATCCAGCCTGCCCGGCGTTTGAGCCCGGCCACCTCCAGCCCGCCCGGCGTTTGAGGGCCCGCCGGAGGCACCACCGGCGGAGACCGGACCACTACCGGACCGTCGCCGGGCGCACACCGTGAGCCCTCCGGGGGCGCCTCAAACGCCGGCGAGGCTGAAACGGGCCGACCCAGCCCGCCCGGCGGTTGAGGGCAGGGGCGTCAGCGGAGGGTTGTCGCGCGGTCCTGGCGGTAGGTGGCGATCAGGGCCAGGCACATGCCGGCGATCGCGACGCGCCCGGAGGCCTGGAGGAGCGGACCGCGCAGCAGGATGAAGGAGTAGCCCGCGACCAGCGGGACGACGATCGAGATCAGGCTCCCCGGCGGCGTGCTCCGCACGGCCCGCTTCGCGTACCGCCGGTCGACCCGGGCGGCGGCGTACCCCATGCCCAACAACCCGGCCCCCATCCCCAGCGGCCCGAAGTCGAGCCACAGCTCGGCCCAGATCGGCGAGGACAGGTTGGTGTTGACCGTGCCCATCCACTGGCCGACCATCACCCCCGTGTCGCGCGGCTTGCCCGGCCACACCGAGCGCGGCACCGCGAAGAAGATGGACCCGGCCAGCTGGCGCCCGTAGAAGTGGCCGGGACCGGAGTTCGAGAAGGTGATCGTGTTCGCGAACATGCCGATCTGGTCGTAGTCCTTGAGCGCCATCGGCTCCAGGAACGAGGTCGTCTCGACCGGCTTGTAGTTCTTCTCGTCGTACCGGAAGCGGTCCGCGAAGGGGAAGACGAGGAGCGCGACCACCACGGCCATCGACAGCGCCGCCCGGTACATCGCCGCACTGACCGGGAAGACCGTGAAGAGCAGCGCGAACATGACCGTCAGGAACCAGTACCGCGGATTGGAGATCGGGTTGTTGACGATGATGTTGAGCACCGCCAGCGCGCTCCACACCGCGATCACGGAGGGCCTGCGGCGCGCGTGCACCGAGGTCACCAGCCAGCGGGTGTAGCAGAGCAGCGCGAGCAGCGCCGGCACGGTCCCGAAGCCGCGCAGGAACGCCTGGCCCGCCTGCCCGTCGGTGGAGACCCCCGCCTCCTGGATGCCCGCGATGATCTCCTGCCGGCTGCTGAAGAACACGGCCGGGCCGCCCAGCTTCACGATCAGCGCCGCGCTGCCCAGGAAGGCCAGCAGGGTCAACAGTTGGAGCCGCCGGTGGTGCGTCATCACGGGGCGCGGCTCGCGCTGCGAACCGCCCGCGCGCCCCGCGGGCCGGTGCCGGGCCAGCAGCACCCCGACGTCGAAGGCGGTGCAGCCGAGCAGCACCAGGCCGATGGCCACGGTGAGGTCGGAGCGCGGGCCGACCACGGGCGTCGGGACCTGGCCGAGGACGGCCTGCGCGAGCGGGGCGACGCCCATCGCCATGTAGACGAAGAGCCAGAAGGAGCCCTGGAGCAGCTTGCGGCGGCTGGTGAGGACCATGGCGGAGAGACGGGCGCCGGCGTACACGGTGAGGGCCAACTGGAGCCAGAACGCGGCGTCCCGGGCGCCCGCGCCCGACTGCGAGGCCACGAACAGCGGCAGGAAGACGCTGAAGCCGAGGGCGAGCGGGACGGACAGCGCGCGGGAGAGCAGCGTGCGCGGGGTGGTGACCTTCCCCCAGCGCCGGTCCGCGTCCTGCGGATGCGCGGCGGGTGCCGTCCTCGGGGGTGCGGACACGGGTCCGCGCATGTCCGTCGCCATTGTGCCCCCGCCCCCCGTGCCTGGTCCGCGCGCAGTCTAGTCTGACCCGACGGGGATGGAGTGGGGGGTACTTCGGTGCGCAATCTCCCGGCCTTCACACTGGCCGGTTACGACAAGGGGCGCGGCCTGCTGACGCAGGCGCTCTGGTTCGCCGTGATGAACACGGTGTTCACGGCGTGGTTCTGCCCGGCCCGGCTGCGGGTCGCGCTGCTGCGCGCCTTCGGCGCGCGGATCGGCGAAGGCGTGCTGATCCGGCACAAGGTGCGGGTGCTGTGGCCGTGGAAGCTCACGATCGGCGACCACACCTGGATCGGCGAGGGTGCCTGGCTGCTGAACCTGGAGCCGATCACGATCGGCGCGCACGCCTGCGTCTCGCAGGAGGCCATGCTGTGCACCGGTTCGCACGACCACCGGGCCGCCGACTTCCGGTACCGCAACGCCCCGATCACCGTCGAGGACGGCGCGTGGGTGGCCGTACGGGCGACCGTGCTGGCCGGGGTGACCGTGGGCCGCTGCGCCGTGGCGGGCGCGGGGGCCGTCGTGCACAAGGACCTGCCGGAGCTGACCCTGCAGACCGCGGACGGCACGCGCCGCCCGGTCGACGAACCGAAGTGAGGCCCCGCCGGTGAGAGTTCTGCACGCCGTCACCCTGCACTCCCCCACGCACGCCTTCGGCGGGCCGGTGCGGGTCGCGCTCAACCTCGCCAAGGGGCTGCGGGCGCGCGGGCACGAGGCCTCGCTGCTGGCGCTCGGCGAGGGGTTCCCGGACCCCTGGCCCACCGACGTCGAGGGCGTACCAGCCGCGCTGTACCCGGCGAAGCGGTTGCTGCCGCTGGGCTTCAGCGGGATGACCTCGCCCGCGCTGCTGGCCGCGGCCGGGCGGCTGGTCCGGGGGGCGGACGTGGTCCACGTGCACCTGGCCCGGGACCTGGTGACCCTGCCGATCGCGCTGGCCGCGCTGCGCGCCGGCAAGCCGCTGGTGCTCCAGACCCACGGCATGGTCGACCCGAGCGGGAAGCTGCTGGCGAAGGTCCTGGACGCGGTGGCGGTACGACGGCTGCTGCGCGGGGCGGACGCGGTGCTGTACCTGACCCCGCACGAACGGGAGGCCCTGGACGCGGTCGTCGGCGGGGCCGGGCTGGACAACACCGTGCGGCTGGTGAACGGCGTACCGGCGCAGGAGGCCCGGCCCGCGCTGTCGGGGCCGCCGCGGATCCTCTACTCGGCGCGGCTCCAGGAGCGCAAGCGTCCGGTGGACTTCGTGAACGCGATGTCGCTGGTCGCGCAGCGGGTGCCGCAGGCGCGGTACGTGGTGGCGGGGCCGAACGAGGGCGAGTACGGGGCCGTGTTCCACCAGATGATGACGATGCGGCTGGACGGGAGCATGACGATTCCCGGGGCGCTGAGCAGCGATCAGGTGCTGGAGGAGCTGCGCCGGGCGCACGTGTACGTGCTGCCGTCGGTGGACGAGCCGTTCCCGATGTCGGTGCTGGAGGCGCTGTCCGTGGGCGTGCCGGTGGTGGTGACCCACTCGAACGGGCTGGCGCGGGACGTCGTGGCGGCGGGGGCCGGGCGGGCCGTGGAGCCGGGGCCGGAGGGGGTGGCCGAGGCCGTCCTGGAGCTGCTGGATCCGGGGGTGAACGGGGCCGCGTCGCTGGCCGCGCGCAAGTTGGCCGTGGAGTCCTTCTCGATGGACGGCGTCCTGGACACGGTCCTGTCCGTCTACACCGGAGCCCTGTCCCGCCGCTGACCCGGCCGCGCGCTCCGGCGGGGCTTGGGCTTGCCCTCAAACGCCGGGCGGGCTGAATTCGAGCCCCGCCCCCAGCCCCGCCGGCGTTTGAGGCGCCGCCGGAGGCACGTGAGCCACCCGGGGCCGATGTCGCCTCCGGCGGGCCCTCAAACGCCGGGCGGGCTGAATTCAGCCCCGCCGGAGACACAGGCCCCTACGCGGGGATCCAGGCGTAGCAGCCCGTCGAGGTGAATTCCGAGGTGCCGGCCGGGACCTCGGCAAGGATCTTGGCACCCGCGGGGAGCGCCATCGGGCTGGAGGCCAGGACGGACCCGTCCTTGCCCTTCGCCTGCCAGGTGCACGTGGTGCTCTGGGTCAGCGCCCGGTACGAACCCGCCGCCAGGTCCGTACGCGTGCCGTCGGGGAAGCCCTTCTGTGCGGCGGTGAGCACCGGCTGCTGGTCGGGGCACAGGGCCGGGATCGCGTCCTTCGCCGTGGGGATCTCCCCCGCGATGATGGAGCCGACCGCCGCGTCCTTGTCGTGCTTCGCGGTGCGCTGCACCCGCTGGCACGCCTCCTGCCCGGTCTGGAGCACCGCGGCCGGGTCCATCTTCGCCGGCACGCGCCCGCTCAGGTACTTCTTCTCCTGGGCCGTGAAGCTGCCCGTCGCCGGGGTGAGCTTCGCGTCCGGCAGCACCGGCCCGGTCGGCTTCGCCGCGGGCGGCGCGGTGGCCGTGGACTGCGCGTCCGCCGGGTCCGGGACCCCGGAGGAGGCCGGGGGCTTCGGCTTGGCCGTTCCCGCGGCCTCGGGCTTGGCGTCCGAACCGCAGGCGGTCAGCGTCAGGGCGGCGGCCAGCAGGACCGCGGCCGCTGCGGAGCGTCGGTACATCAGGGGGCTCCCGTGGTACTGGGTGGTGCGGGCTGTGGATACGGGTACGGGGCCCGGCGGTGTGCCGGGCCCCGTACCCCTTGTCATCCGGCCGGGGCTACTTCGGGCCGAAGGTGAGCACGAGCTGCGGAACGGCGTCCGCGGCGGTCGACTCGCTGGACCAGATCCAGAGCGGGTCGGTGCCCGTGCTGGTCAGGGCCATGCTGTAGCTGCCGCCCAGCACCGCGGTGACCGCGGTGGTGTCCAGCTCGACGTTCTGGATGGCGGAGCCGTCCGGGACGCCGGCGAGGGAGCCGAGCGGGGTGGCGCCCAGGGCGGGCTTGGTGTTGAAGGTGGTGTCCGTGCCGTTCCAGGTTCCGGTGATCGGGACGACGTTGATGGTGTCGGTCGTCCCGGCGTTCGCCTGGGTGCTGGTCTTGACCTGGAGCGACGCGGCCTTCAGGACCTGACCGGCAGGAGCGGCCGGGAGGTTGAAGCGCAGGTACGTCTCGTAGGCCGAGGTGCCGCGCACCGCGAGCGACGACGAGGTGCCGTACGCGGTGCTCGGGGCGCCCTGGTTGATGTAGGTGTCCTCGTTCGCGGAGACCTTGGACACGGTGTCGGTCGGCGCCTTCGCCAGGTCGAAGTGGTTCTTGACCTGGGTCTGGGTGAGGACGCTCGGGTAGACGGCCGTCTCGTCGATCTGGCCCGCGAAGAAGTTGCTCGTCGGGCGGGACGGCCAGTTGGCGAGGTTGTCGCCGCCGACGTGCCAGTAGCCGGTGTAGGGCGTGAAGTTGGTGACGTTCAGCGTGCCCTTGTTCTGGCCGTCGACGTAGAGCGCCATGCCGCCGGGACCCTGGGTCGCGACCACGTGGTGCCACTTGTTGTCGTTGTACGTGTCGAACAGACCGGTGGAGATGGTGCGCGACGAGCCGTTGTACGTGCCGAACATCAGGCGACCGGTGTTGGTCATGTAGATCTGCTTGTCGTTCGACGAGCTGGCGCGGTCGGTGTTGTTGCCGAAGCCGACCAGCTTGCCGCCGCGCGTGGTGTTGGTCTTGAACCACGTCTCGATCGAGTACGAGCTGCCCACCGTCTGGCGGTGGTCGCTGTACACCTGCTGGCTGGTGCCGTTGAAGCCCATGGCCGTGCTGGTGCCGGAGACCGCGCCGGGGCTCTGGCGCAGGGCCGGGGCGTTCAGCTGGATGCCGCTGGTGTTGCCGCCGACGGAGGAGTCGGCGACGTACGGGCTGACGGTGTCGTCGAAGCGCCAGTACAGGTTGGCGCCGTCCGCGCGGACCTGGTTCGGGTAGGTCTGGACCGAGGTCGGGACCGTGACGGAGACGTTCGCCGACAGGGCGCTGGTGTTGCCCGCCGCGTCGCTCGCGGTCACCCGGTAGGTGTAGGACTGGCCGGGCTTGACCGTGGTGTCGACCCAGGAGGCCTGCGGGCGCTCCCACTCGACGGAGTCCGCGACCACCGAGGCGATCGGGTTCGCCGAGCCGTTGCGGTAGATGCGGTAGGTCAGCTTGCTGTCGTCCTGGTCGTAGCTGGTGCGCCAGCGGACCTGGGCCTCGCCGGGCTTGACGCTCGCGGCGCTGGCGACCGGGGTGGTCGGGGCGCCGACGTCACCGGTGGAGGCGAAACGGGTCAGGCCCTGCTGCGGGTTGCCGTTGATGAGGGTGAACTCACCGCCGACCCAGAGGTACTTGACGTCGCTCTTCTCCGCCACGGCCATGACGCGCGGGCCGATGCCCTCGCCGATGCCGTCGTTGGCGGTGGGGTGCCAGCCGAGCTTGCGCGGGCTGGCGACGAAGCCGCCCTCGGGCGCGGGCGCGGCGCCGGTGTAGTTCGTGGGCTGGGCCAGCAGGAAGTTGCGCTTCCCGTCGGGCCACTCGTTCACCAGCGAGCAGTCGTGCGCGTGCGAGGAGCTGTAGAGGACTCCGTCGTAGGGCAGGACGGACTGGGTGGCGCCGAGGCAGCGGTCGCGCCACTTCTCGTTGAAGTCGCTGAGGTTGAGGCCGATGCGGCCGTCGAAGACGCCGCCGCCCGAGCCCTCGTTGCCGGTGTAGAAGCCGCCGTTGTCGTCGGTGGCGATCGTCTTGACGACGGAGTTGCTCGGGATGTTGCTGTACGTCTTGGTGAGGGCGCCGGTGGTCGCGTTCACCACGGCCAGCGCGTGCGTGCTCTTGCCGTTGATGTCGAAGAAGTCACCGCCCAGGATGACGTTCTTGCCGTCCGGGGTGACCGCGATGGCGCGGCCCGGCTCGTCGGCGTCGGCGACGAAGGGCTTGAGGGCACCGGAGGTCGCGTCGACCGCGGCGAACCGCCCGCGGGTCTGGCCCTCGACGGTGTTGAAGTCGCCGCCCACGTACAGGGTGTCGTCGGTGACGGCGAGCGCGCGCACGGTGGCGGGGAAGCTGGGGTGGAACGAGGCCTTCGGCGCGCAGGTGGCGATGTCGATCGCGGCGAGGCTGGCGACCGGGGTGCCGTTCACGGCGCCGAAGTAGCCGCCCGCGTACAGGGTCTTGCCGTCCTTGGAGACGGTGAGGGCGCGCACGGTGGCGGTGCCGTCGCCCACGGTGAAGCTGAGCTTGCAGGCGGTCGGGTTGCCCGTCGCGGCGTCGAGCGCGACGAAGTTGACCGCTTCCTGCTCGGAACCGCTGCCGGCGTTGTCCGGCGGACGGACCGTCGAGAAGGTGCCACCGGCGAAGACGGTCCCGCTCGTCTGCGCCATCGCGAAGACGACGCCGTTCGGCTGCCAGGTCGGCAGGTCGTCGGCGGTGAAGGCCACGGGCGGTGTGATGGCGGAGGCCTGGGGCATGAGCACCAGACCCAATCCGGCGCCGGCACCGACCAGTGACAGGGCGAGGGCAGCAGTCAGCCCTCTGGATCTACGCATGAGCCCCCCAGGGCAATAGCCCGGTTTCAATTGGCTGAAACTATCCGAACAGCCATATGTACTGGCGCAGACTAGGGCTCACTGGACGGCCTGGTCACCTCACTTGACCCATTGCATACCAACTTGGAATCAACGGGGATCAGGAAGGAGGGTGCGGTGCGGACATACGGCGGAAAAGGCCCGGTCACGCCCTGGAAGACGCGACCGGGACACGGCAAACCTTAAGCGAGGCGCACGGTGTTACGGCACCTCAGCGGTCGATGCGGACGGTGGCCCCGGCCAGTTGGTCCTCGACCTGGCGCACGTCGGCGTCCACCATGATCTGGGCCAGTTCCTGCACCAGGACCGTCGGCTTCCAGCCGAGCAGCGCGTGGGCCTTGCTCGCGTCGCCGATGAGGGCGTCGACCTCGCTCGGGCGCTCGTACTTGGCGTCGTAGCGCACGTGCTCGTTCCAGTCGAGGCCCACGTGGGTGAAGGAGGCCTCGACGAACTCGCGGACGGTGGCGGCGACGCCGGTCGCCACGACGTAGTCGGTCGCCTCGTCCTGCTGGAGCATCCGCCACATCGCGTCGACGTACTCGGGCGCGTAGCCCCAGTCGCGCACGGCGTCCAGGTTGCCCAGGTAGAGGTGTTCCTGGAGGCCGGCCTTGATCCGGGCCACCGCGCGGGTGATCTTGCGGGTCACGAAGGTCTCGCCGCGGCGCGGGGACTCGTGGTTGAAGAGGATGCCGTTCACCGCGAACATGCCGTACGCCTCGCGGTAGTTCACCGTGGTCCAGTAGGCGAAGACCTTGGCGGCGCCGTACGGGCTGCGCGGGTGGAAGGGGGTGCCCTCGTTCTGCGGCGGCGGAGTGGCGCCGAACATCTCCGAGGAGGAGGCCTGGTAGATCCGGGTGTCCACACCGCTGGCCCGGATGGCCTCCAGCAGGCGCAGCGCGCCGAGGCCGGTCACGTCGCCGGTGTAGAGCGGGGCGTCGAAGGAGACGCGGACGTGGGACTGCGCGCCGAGGTTGTAGACCTCGTCGGGCCGTATGTCGCGCAGCAGGTTCACGAGGGCGACGCCGTCCGAGAGGTCGGCGTGGTGCAGGACGAAGGACCGGTTGGCGGTCTGCGGGTCCTGGTAGACGTGGTCGATGCGCTCGGTGTTGAAGCTGGACGACCGCCGCACGAGGCCGTGCACCGTGTAGCCCTTGGAGAGCAGGAGCTCGGCGAGGTACGAGCCGTCCTGTCCGGTGACGCCGGTGATCAGTGCGGTCTTGCCCATGTGGTTCCCCTGGTGGTCGTTGCGGTTCGGTACGGGTGGGCGCGGCCCACCCCACTGCGGCGGGGCGGCGCCCCGGAGTTCGGCCCGGACGGTCGGGTCCCGGGCGCGGCGGCGGGAGTACCCGCGGGACTGCGGGCCCGGGTCCGACCGCGGATCCGGCGGCGGCTCCGGGTCCGGCAGGAGCCGCTGGGGAACTGGATGCGTACCGTACACGGCACATCCGGAGCCCCTTGATCCGGATCGCCCCCACGGCGGCCGGGGCGCACGACGGCTCCCGCACCCCGGGCGTGCGATCCGGCCGCTGCGGGCACCTGGGCCGCGGCGCGCTCCCGCGGGCTGGCATCATCGCCGGTATGACAAGCTCGCTGCCGCTCCTGCCCCCGCACGCCCGCGTCTTCGTCGCCGGTCACCGCGGCCTCGTCGGCTCCGCGGTCGCCCGACGGCTGACCGCCGACGGCCACGACGTGCTCACCCGGGGCCGTGCGGACCTCGACCTGCGGGACGCCGCCGCGACCGCCGCGTACCTGAAGGACGTCCGCCCGGACGCCGTCGTCCTGGCGGCCGCCAAGGTCGGCGGGATCATGGCCAACAGCACCTACCCGGTGCAGTTCCTGGAGGACAACCTCAAGATCCAGCTCAGCGTGATCGCCGGCGCGCACGACGCGGGAGTGGGCCGGCTGCTGTTCCTCGGCTCCTCCTGCATCTACCCGAAGCTCGCGCCGCAGCCGATCAGCGAGGACGCCCTGCTGACCGGCCCGCTGGAGCCGACCAACGAGGCGTACGCGCTGGCCAAGATCGCGGGCATCGTCCAGGTGCAGTCGTACCGCAAGCAGTACGGGGCCTCGTACGTCTCGGCCATGCCGACGAACCTCTACGGCCCGGGCGACAACTTCGACCTGGAGTCCTCGCACGTCCTGCCCGCCCTGATCCGGCGCTTCCACGAGGCGGCCGCGGCAGGCAGGGACGAGGTCGCGCTCTGGGGTTCGGGCACTCCCCGCCGGGAGTTCCTGCACGTCGACGACCTCGCGGCGGCCTGCGTGGTGCTGCTGGAGTCCTACGACGGGGACGAGCCGGTCAACATCGGCTGCGGCGAGGACCTCACCATCAAGGAACTGGCCGAGACGGTCGCCGAGGTGACCGGCTTCCGTGGCCGGCTCGCCTGGGACACGTCCAAGCCCGACGGGACCCCCCGCAAGCTGCTGGACGTGAGCCGGCTGACGTCGCTGGGCTGGAAGCCCGGCATCGGACTGCGCGAGGGCATCACGTCCACCTACCGGTGGTGGCTGGACTCCCAGGTCGGGAACTGAACGCATCGACTGACCTCAGTACGCTCCGCGACCGTCGACGACGGCGCGGAACGTACGGGCCACGACGTCGACGTCGCTGGTGAAGGACCAGTTGTCGACGTACTGAAGATCTAGCTGAATCGTTTCGTCCCACGACAGGTCGGAGCGTCCGCTGATCTGCCACAGCCCGGTCATCCCGGGACGCACGGTGAGCCGGCGCAGTGCGACCTCGTCGTACCGCGCCACCTCGTCCGGCAGCGGCGGGCGCGGGCCGACCAACGACATGTCCCCCGTCAGCACGTTCAGGAGCTGGGGGAGTTCGTCGAGCGAGGTCCGGCGCAGCAGCCGGCCGACCCGGGTCACCCGGGGGTCGCGGCGCATCTTGAACATCAGGCCGTCGTTCTCGTTGGAGCCGGAGAGCTCCGCCTTCTTCGCGTCGGCGTCGACCACCATCGTGCGGAACTTCCACATCACGAAGGGGGCGCCGTCGCGGCCGATCCGGCGCTGGCTGTAGAAGGCCGGGCCGCGGGAGCCGAAACGTATCGCCAGGGCGACCCCGAGGAAGAGCGGGGACAGCACCAGCAGCCCGAGCGCGGCCCCGACCCGGTCCAGTACGGACTTCAGTACGGGCTGGACGCCCCGGCTGACCGGCGGCGCGATCCGCAGCACGGTGAGCCCGCCGGCGGTCAGCGTCTCCAGCCGCTTGACGGATACCTCCACCAGACCGGGGAAGACGGCCAGTTCGAGGCCCGCGTCGTGCAGGGTCCAGGCGATCCGGCGCAGCCGCTCCCCCGCCATCCGGGCGCCGGGCGCCACGAGCACCAGGTCCGCGTGGTGGCTGGCGACCGCTTCCAGCACGGCCCCGGCGTCGCCGCCGGGCAGGGCGGGCATGTCCGCCGCGAGTCGGGCCGCGACCGGGAGGCCGCTGCCGAGCGCGCCCTGGCCGACCGGCACGACGCCGACGACCACGTACGGGTGGTCGGTGCGCGCGGCGAGGTGGGCGATGACGTCCTCGGCCGTGTCGGGCTCGCCGATGACGAGCACCCGGCTGACCGCCTGGGCCTCGCGGCGGGCGCCGGAGAGGTGCCGGTAGGTGAGCTTGTGGCAGGCGACCGTGATGAGGAGGGCGGGCAACAGCGCGCCGAGCGCGGCCATCCGAGGGGTGCTCTCGTCCGTCACCACGCGGGCCACGGCCAGGACACCGATGAGAATCAGCCAGTCGTGCACGACGGGCAGAACGCCGCGCGATTCTCCCAGCAGTCGGGAGGCATAACGGCGGCGCAAGGCCTGCACGGTGACCCAGGCGAAGGCCGCGCCGAGCGCGCAGTAGAAGGGTCGGGCCTGTTCGGCGGCCTCGAAGACCAGGCCGACGGGCACGGCCGCGCCGACGAGGTCGGCGGTCAGGGCCGCGGGCAGGTACCAACGGGCTTTGTCACCGAGGCGTCGCGCGGGCGCAGCTGTCCCCTGAGCCGTTCCGGCCACTCTTTGCGCAGGAAAATGGACATGCCTCATGGGCCCCCCTGGCACGTGGACTATGACGATGGCGTATGCCCGTGGCTTCCCCTGGCCCCGAACATGCGTCGCACCGGGAAACACTACGACAAACACCCGTACGGTAAGTGCCGTTTACGTGAACGAGCCGTCTCGTTGCCCGTTCGTTAGCGGCCGGTACGACCGGTTCCATATGTACGGCCCCTCCAACACGCACACGTTGGTGAACAGTTCGTATAGCGGACTCGTCTCTTCGGACAACGAACCGTTTCTGGCCAACCTTTTGACGCGCCCCTGACATCCCACTCGGTTGATGGCACTCTTCGATCCGTTCTGCGCACCAGCCTGTTCTGCCCGGAGGCCCACCCAGCTTCCGGAACCCCCTTGCAGAAGGAGTCTGCGTTGAGTCCCACCCCCCACCGGCGTGCCACCGCGGCCGGCGCTCTCGTTGCCGCTGCTGCACTGCTGGCCGTAGGCATCCAGACCGGCACCGCTTCCGCCGACGCCACCGCGTCGCAGGCCCGCACCGCCGCTCAGCCCAACCCGGGCGCGGCCGCTTACAACCTGTCGGCTTCGGAGCGTGCGACGCTCCTGTCAGAGGCCAACTCGACCACCGCGCAGGCTGCCAAGGCCCTCGGCCTCGGCGACCAGGAGAAGTTGATCGTCCGCGACGTCGTCAAGGACGTGGACGGCACCACCCACACCACCTACGAGCGCACCTTCGGCGGCCTGCCGGTGCTCGGCGGTGACCTGACCGTCCACGCCAAGGGCGGCGTCACCAAGAGCGTCACCAAGGCCACCAACGCCGAGATCAAGGTCGACACCACCGCCGCGGTGACCCCGTCCGCGGCCGAGGGCACGGCGTTCTCCGCCGCGTCCGCGGCGGGCGGCAAGGACGTCAAGGCCGCCAAGGGCGCGAAGAAGGTCGTCTGGGCGGCCGAAGGCGCCCCGGTCCTCGCCTACGAGACCGTGGTCGGCGGCGTCCAGCGCGACGGCACCCCGAGCGAGCTGCACGTGGTCACCAACGCCAAGACCGGCGCCAAGATCACCGAGTGGCAGAAGATCGAGTCCGGCGTCGGCAACACCATGTACAGCGGCCAGGTCACCCTGGGCACCACGCAGTCGGGCAGCAACTACACGCTGAACGACGCGGGCCGCGGCAACCACAAGACGTACGACCTCAACGGTGGTTCGTCGGGCACCGGCACCCTCTTCACCAACACCACCGACACCTGGGGCAACGGCGCGGCCTCCAACCGCGCGACCGCCGGTGCGGACGCGGCCTACGGCGCTCAGCTGACGTGGGACTACTACAAGAACGTGCACGGCCGCAACGGCCTGCGCAACGACGGCGTGGCCCCGTACAGCCGGGTCCACTACGGCAACGCGTACGTGAACGCGTTCTGGGACGACTCCTGCTTCTGCATGACGTACGGCGACGGTACGGGCAACACGCACCCGCTCACCTCGATCGACGTCGCGGCGCACGAGATGACCCACGGCCTCACCTCGGTCACCGGCAACATGACCTACAGCGGTGAGCCCGGCGGCCTGAACGAGGCGACCTCCGACATCATGGCGGCGGCCGTCGAGTTCAACGCCAACAACGCCAACGACGTCGGCGACTACCTCGTCGGCGAGAAGATCGACATCAACGGCGACGGCACCCCGCTGCGCTACATGGACAAGCCGAGCAAGGACGGCGGGTCCAAGGACGCGTGGTACTCCGGCATCGGAAGCATCGACGTGCACTACTCGTCGGGCCCGGCCAACCACGTCTTCTACCTGATGTCCGAGGGCTCCGGCGCCAAGGTCATCAACGGGGTCAGCTACAACTCCCCGACCTCGGACAACCTCCCGGTCACCGCGATAGGCCGCGACGCCGCCGCGAAGATCTGGTTCCGCGCCCTGACGGTCGGCTACTTCAAGTCGAACACCAACTACGCGGCCGCCCGTACGGCGACCCTGCAGGCGGCGGCCGACCTGTACGGCGCCAGCTCGGCCACCTACAACAACGTGGCCAACGCCTGGGCCGGTATCGCCGTCGGAGCCCGCCCGCCGGCGAGCGGAGTCTCCGTCACCGCGGTCCCCAACCAGACCACCCAGATCAACACCGCGGTGAGCCTGCAGGTCCAGGCCACCAGCACCAACCCGGGCGCGCTGAGCTACGCGGCGACCGGCCTCCCGGCCGGCCTGTCGATCAACGCCTCGACCGGTCTGATCTCGGGCACGCCGACCACCGCCGGCACGTCCAACGTGACCGTCACGGTGACCGACTCCGCCTCGAAGACGGGTACGACGTCCTTCACCTGGACCGTCGGCACCTCGCAGCAGAACGTCTTCGAGAACACGACCGACTACACGATCAACGACAACTCGACGGTCGAGTCGCCGATCACCGTGTCCCGCTCGGGCAACGCGCCGAGCACCCTCAAGGTCGACGTGAACATCGTCCACACCTACGTCGGTGACCTCAAGGTCGACCTGGTCGCCCCCGACGGCAGCGTGTACAACCTGCGCAACCGCACCGGCGGCAGCGCGGACAACATCGTCCAGCAGTTCACCGTGAACGCCTCCTCCGAGGTCGCCAACGGTGTCTGGAAGCTCCGGGTCGCGGACCTCGCGAGCCAGGACGTCGGCTACATCAACAGCTGGAAGCTCACCTTCTGATCCCCTCGGGGGCAGTGAGCACCAACTGATCCGACACGGGGCCGCCCGGGAGGAAACCTCCCGGACGGCCCTGTCCCATGTCCGGCGCCACGACCGCCGGGGCCACGGCCGAAGGGCCGCTCTGCTACGGGACCTGCTCCCCGCAGGTGCGGGACCTTCGGCGCCGGACAGGCGTGCCGGGCCGGTTCACACTGAACGGGAGCGAACCTACGGAACCGTAGGTTCAGGACACCCGCACCGGCACGGACGGACGCACACATGCCCGCGACAGCACAGCAGCCCCTCGCCGACACCCCCGCGCGCACCGGGTCCGACGACCACCCGTGGCTGATCCAGGGCGGCATGGGCGTCGGGGTCTCCGGCTGGCGGCTCGCCCGCGCGGTGGCGCTCACCGGTCAGCTGGGCGTCGTGTCCGGCACGGCCCTCGACGTGGTCCTGGCCCGCGTCCTGCAGACCGGCGACCCCGGCGGCCACGCGCGCCGCGCGCTCGCCGCCTTCCCGCTGGCCGAGCTCGCCCAGACCGTGCTCGACTGCTACTTCCGCGAGGAGGGGGACGTCGCGGACGGCGCCCCGATGCGCACCACCCCGCGGTTGCGCGCCACCGGCGGCAGCCAGGCCGAAGTCCTCACCGTGCTCGGGAACTTCGTCGAGGTGTGGCTCGCCAAGGAGGGCCACGACGGTCCCGTCGGCATCAACTACCTGGAGAAGATCCAGCTGGCGACCGCGCCCGCGATGTTCGGGGCGATCCTGGCGGGGGCCGACTACGTCTGCGTGGGCGCCGGGGTCCCCGGGCACATCCCCGCGCTCGCGACCCGCCTCGCCCGCTACGAGCCCGTCGTCTCCCGGATCCACGTCGAGGGCGACGAGGAACCGCTGGACCAGCTCTTCGACCCGCAGGCGCTGCTCGCCGGGCACCTGCCGGGGCCGCTGCGCCGCCCGCGGGTGATCGCCATCGTGTCGCTGCCGGTGCTGGCCACCTACCTCGCCCGGGACGCGGCCACCCGGCCCGACGGGTTCGTCATCGAGACCAGTTCGGCCGGCGGCCACAGCGCCCCGCCGCGCGGTCCGATGACCCTGGACGCGGCCGGCGAGCCGGTCTACGGCCCGCGCGACCATCCCGACCTCGCCAAGATGGCCGCGCTCGGGCTGCCGTTCTGGCTGGCCGGCGGCCAGGCCTCGCCGCGGGCGCTGGCGGACGCGCGGGCCCAGGGCGCGGCCGGGGTGCAGATCGGCAGCGCCTTCGCCCTGTGCGAGGAGTCCGGCATGGCCCGCCACCTGCGCGAGGAGGTGCTGGAGCGGGCCCGCGCCGGGACGCTGGTGGTCCGCAACGACCCGGACGCCTCGCCGACCGCCTTCCCCTTCAAGGTGGCGGAGTTGCCGGGCACGGTCTCCGAGCCGGAGGTCGCCGCCGCCCGGCGCCGGGTCTGCGACCTGGGCTTCCTGCGCACGCCGGTGCGCGGTCCGCGCGGGCTGGTGTACCGGTGCGCCGCGGAGCCGGTGGCCGCGTACGTCCGCAAGGGCGGCGAGGCGGCCGCCGCCGAGGGCAAGCAGTGCCTGTGCAACGGGCTGCTGGCCACGATCGGGCTGGCCCAGCGCCGCCCGGGCGGTCGGGTCGAACCGCCGCTGGTGACGATCGGCAAGGACCTCTCGTTCCTGCCGGAGGTCTCCCCGGACGCCTCCCCCTACACGGCGGCGGACGTGGTGGCGTGGCTGGCGGGCGGCCTGGCGGCCGGGGCGGCGCGGCCCGTGGCGCAGGCGCGGCCGGCGTAGCCGCGCAGCCGGAAAGGGCCCGGCCCCCCGGTCGCTGCCGGGGGGCCGGGCCCTTCACGTGGCGCCTGGGTCAGCCGGCGTGACCCATGAAGCCGTCCTCGAAGAAGCCGAGGCCGTCGTCGTGGATGAGCGAGTCGTCGGACTCGTCGTCCGCCTTGGCCGCGATCCGGTCACCGCGGTAGCTCTGCGGGGACTGCTGGGCGCGCCGGCCCTCGTCCTCACGAGGCCCCTGCGCCTGATCCGGGCCCTGCGCCTGGTCCGGGCCCTGCTCCCGCTCCGGGGCCTGGTTCTGGTCCGGGCCCTGCGCCTCGTCCGGGGCCTGGTTCTCCTCGGGCTGCTGAGCCTGGTCGGGGCGCTGGTTCTGGTCCGGACCCTGGTTCTCGTCCGGGCCCATCGCCTCGTCCGGGCCCTGGTTCTCGTCCGGGCGCTGGTTCTCGTCCGGACCCATCGCCTCGTCCGGGCGCTGGTTCTCGTCCGGGCGCTGGGCCTGGTCCGGGCCCTGCTCCTGGTCCGGGCGCTGGGCCTGGTCCGGGGAGGCCTGGTCCGGGGTCACCGGCTCCGGGCCGTCGTCGTCCATGCGGCTCTGCTCGTCGCGGCCGCCCTGCTCGTGCCGGCCCTCGCCGTCACGGCGCTGGTGGTGACGGTCGTCATCGTCGTCGTCCCAGCGCCCGTGGCCGCCGCCGTGGTGGTGGTCGTCATCGTCGTCGTCGGACGGCTTGAAGAGGACCGAGCGGACCTCCAGACCGCCCGTCGAGTCCCACGGGTTGAGGGTCCGCACCGCCCGCCCGCCACAGCTGCGGTCCTCGAACACCAGCGCCAGGGACCGCGTGTCGTTCTCGACGCGGGTGGCGGGCTGGTCCCAGCTGGTGCCGGTCAGCCGGTAGCAGGTGTCGTTCTCCGGGGGGTGGATCTCCCTCCATCCGTCGTCCTCGATCCGGTAGCGCAGCTCACCGAGCGAGCGGTGGTGCCCGTCGTCGTTGGCGAGCGCTTGGCCCGCCGCCGGAAGGACGAGGGCCAGCGCGCCGACGAACGTGGCCGCGGCGGTGGTGCGAAGACGCATGGGGAGTCCGTTTCTCGGGTTCCTCGGATACCGGGTCCGGTGGGCATCCGCCGGCAGCGTAGGAGCGGACGGGGTTGCCGAAACGGTTCGCCATGCGCAGCGCGTTCGAAGGTTCACTCGGGCGGGGCCGGGCCGTTGGCCCGGACGCGCTCAGGGTCGTACGGGCGTACGGTCCCCGGCCGACTGGGCGACCACCGGTCCGGCGGCCGCCGGGGCACCGGCCGGGGCCGGGGTCCGTGCGGCGCTCCGCACCAGGGCGAAGACCAGCGCCGCCCCGACCAGGCCCATCGCCCCCGACACCAGGAACGTCTCCCGCAGCCCGCTGGCGAAGGCCGCGTCCACCAGGTGGTCCAGCGTCTGCCGGGCCTCCCCCGCCGGGGCCGCGCCGAGCAGCTGCCCGGCTCCGCCCGAGGCCAGCGCGTCGGCCATCGGGCGCGCCCCCTGAGCGTCGCCCAGCCCGTCGACCAGGCCGGCGTGGAAGACCGCGCCGAGGACCGCGATGCCCAGGGCCGTGCCCAGCTGGCGCGCGGTGTTCAGCGCGCCGCCCGCCATGCCCGCCCGGGCCGGGGCCACCGCGCCCATCGCGGCCGCGGCCAGCGCCGGGGTCGCCATGCCCACGCCCACACCGGTCACCGCGAGCCCCGGCACCAGCGCGGCCCAGCCGTCACCGGCGTCCAGCATCAGGGCCTGGAGCAGCGCCCCCACGCCGATCAGCAGCAGCCCGCCGCCGATGGTGAGCCGCGGCGGGAGCCCGTGCAGCAGCCGCCCGGCCACCGCGGCGACCAGGAACGCGGCCAGGCTGAGCGGCACCAGCACCAGGCCGGCGCCGACGGGACTCATGCCCTCGGCGGTCTGGAGCCACAGCGAGGTGTACATGAGGCAGGAGAAGGCCGCGCCGGAGAGCAGCAGTCCGGCGGCCATGACCGCGACGAAGACCGGGCTGCGGAAGAGCGAGAGGTCCAGCATCGGGTGGGCGGCGCGCAGTTCGACCACGACGAAGCCGACGAAGGAGAGGACGGCGAGGGCGAAGAGGCCGAGGGTGGTGGCGGAGGTCCAGCCGTTCTCGCCGACCCGGATCAGGGCGTAGGTGACGGCGGCGGCGCCGACGGTGAAGGTGGCCATGCCGGGCAGGTCGATGCCCTTGGCGTGCGGGTTGCGGGACTCGGCGACGGCCTTGAGGGTGACGAGGACGGCGAGGGCGCAGACCGGCAGGTTGATGAAGAAGATCCAGCGCCAGCCGAAGTGTTCGGTGAGCAGGCCGCCGATGATCGGCCCGGCCGCGGCGGCGGCCCCGTTGACCGCGCCCCACACGCCGAAGGCGATCCCGCGGTCGCGGCCCTGGTAGGCGGCGCTGAGCAGGGCCATGGTGGTGGCGAACATGGCGGCGCCGCCGATGCCCTGCACGGCGCGGAAGGCGATCAGGGTGCTCGGGCCGTCGGCGAGGCCGCAGGCGAGCGAGGCCGCGGCGAAGACGGCGAGGCCACCGAGGTAGACCCGGCGGCGGCCGATCCGGTCGGCGAGCGAGCCCGCGCCGAGGAGCAGGGCGGCGAGGGCGAGCGCGTAGACGTCCATCACCCACTGGAGCCCGGCGAATCCGCTGTGCATGTCGGTGGCCATGTCGGGGAGGGCGACGGTCACGATCGTGACGTCGACCAGCAGCATGAACGCGCCGAGGCAGACCGCGGTCAACGGCAGCCACTTACGCATGGGGACTCTCCTTGGGCAGTTCTGGGGTTCCGGGGGCGGCGATGCCAGGATCCCGGCGGCCGGGGGCTGGCTCCCGGTGCTTCCAAGGTGACAGCCGCCCCTCGGATCCCCCATCCAGCAGCCCTCTGGTGCCGGATTTCTCCCATGCGGGGCTCTGGAATGATGGAAACCATGAATCCCGCGGAGCTGGACCGGCTCGACCACGCGCTCATCCAGGCCCTGATGATCGACGGGCGGGCGCCCTTCAGTCGCCTCGCCGAGGTGCTGGAGGTCTCCGACCAGACGGTGGTCCGCCGCTACCGCCAGATGCGCGCCACCGGGCTGGTGCGCGTGGTCGGGCTGCCGCTCGGCAGCAGGGTCGGGCTCCTGGAGTCCTGGCTGCGCGTGCAGTGCGCGCCGGACGCGGCGCTCGCGGTGGCCGGGGCGCTGGCGCGGCGGCCCGACATCGCGTGGGTGCAGCTCGCCTCGGGCGGGACCGAGATCCACTGCATGACCAAGGCGAGGAGCCGACGGGAGCGCGACGGGCTGCTGCTGGACAAGCTGCCGAGCACCCGGCGGGTGACCGGGATCAGCGCCCACACCATCCTGCGGACCTTCGCCGGTGGGCCCCTGGCCTGGTTCGGCCTGGACGTGCTCGGTCCCGAGCAGGTGGCCGCGCTCGCGCAGCCGGCCGTCGGGCGGCCCGCGTCGCGGGAGCGGTACGTACTGGACGAGGCCGAGCTGGCCCTGTTGGCGGTGCTGGGTCACGACGGACGGGCCGGCTATCCGGAACTGGCGCGCGCCTCGGGCCTGTCGGAGTCGACGGCGCGCCGTCGACTGGAACGGCTGCGCGAGCTGGGAGCGCTCTACTTCGACGTGGAGACGGTCCCGGGCGTGCTGGGGTACGAGGCGGAGGCCACCCTGCTGATCACGGCTGCGCCCGCCCGGCTGGCGGAGGTGGGCGCCGCGCTCGCCACGCATCCCGAGGTGCCGTTCGCGGCGGCCGTCACGGGGGCCGCGAACCTGCTCGCGGTGGTGGTGTGCCGGGACACGGAAGGGCTCTACACCTATCTGACCGAGCGGATCGGCGCGGTGGCGGGCGTACAGCAGGTGGAGGTGATCCCGACCCTGCGGAACATCAAGCGGGCCGGGATGCTGGTGGAGGACGGGCGGCTGGTGGATCCGCCGCCCGCCCCCTGACCGCCCGCCCGCCGGTGTCCCGGCGGGCGGGCCGCCTCAGCGCAGCAGCACCCCGCCGCCCGGGGCCGTCGGCGGGTCCACCGGGCCCGCGACCAGGCCCAGTTCGGCCGGGGTGGCCAGCAGTGGGTGGGCGGGCAGGATCCGTACGGTGTAGCCGAAGGGGCCCGTACGGTCCAGGGCGAGCGGGCCCTCGTACAGCCAGCGGCCCTCCAGGTCCGGTCCCCCGGCGGGCTTGAGCGGGAAGGTCCGCGCCTCGCCGATGACGTCCTGCGCGTCCACCCGCCCCGCGACGGCCTGCACCTCGACCTCGTCGGGCCCGAGCGTGTCCAGCGCGACCTGGACGCGCAGGGTGAGGGTGGAGCCCAGTTCGGCGGTGCCTCCCACGGCTCCCGCGGGACCGGCGGCCAGGGCCTCCACGTGGAGCGCCCCGACCCGCGGCCAGGCGGCCCGTACCCGCCCCTTCCAGGAGGCGAGTTCCCACGCCGCCTCGGCGGTGAGGGAGCGGTGGGCGAGCGCGGCCGGGGCGTACAGCCGCTCCACGTACTCGCGCACCATGCGCCCCGCGAGCACCTTCGGCCCCAGCGAGACGAGGGTGCGCCGGACCATCTCGATCCACCGGACGGGCAGCGTGCCGCGCCCGGAGCGGTCGTAGAAGCGCGGGGCGACCCGGTTCTCGATCAGGTCGTAGAGGGCGTTCGCCTCGACGTCGTCGCGCCGGTCCTCGTCGGTGCCGTAGCCGTCGGCGGTGGGGATGGCCCAGCCGAAGTCCGGCTCGAACCACTCGTCCCACCAGCCGTCCAGGACCGAGAGGTTGAGGCAGCCGTTCAGCGCGGCCTTCATCCCACTGGTCCCACAGGCCTCCAGCGGGCGCAGCGGGTTGTTGAGCCACACGTCGCAGCCGGGGTAGAGCTTTTGCGCCATCGCCATGCCGTAGTCGGGCAGGAACACGATGCGGTGGCGCACCCGCGGGTCGTCGGCGAAGCGCACCAGTTCCTGCACGAGCCGCTTGCCGCCGTCGTCGGCCGGGTGCGCCTTGCCCGCGACGACGATCTGCACGGGCCGCTCGGGGTCCAGGAGCAGTCGGCGCAGCCGTTCCGGGTCGCGCAGCATGAGCGTGAGCCGCTTGTAGGAGGGCACCCGGCGCGCGAACCCGATGGTGAGCACGTCGGGGTCGAGCACGGAGTCCACCCAGCCGAGCTCGGCGTCCCCGGCCCCGCGCTGGCGCCACGAGGCGCGCAGCCGGTCGCGGACCTCCTGGACGAGCTGCTCGCGCAGCACCCGGCGCAGGTCCCACACGTCCTGGTCGGCGATGTCGGCGACCGCGTCCCAGCGCTGCGATCCGCCGACGGACAGGGCGTCCTCGGTGCGCCCGGCGCCGATCTGGCGGGCGCCGAGGCGGACCACCTCGGGGGCGACCCAGGTCGGTGCGTGCACGCCGTTGGTGACGGAGACGATGGGGACGTCCGCGGGGTCGAATCCCGGCCACAGTCCCGCGAACATGCCGCGGCTGACGGCGCCGTGCAGGGTCGACACCCCGTTGGCGCGCTGGGCGAGCCGCAGCCCCATGACGGCCATGTTGAAGACGCCGGGATCGCCGCCCGGGTAGCTCTCGGCGCCCAGTTCGAGGATCCGGTCCACGGGTACGCCGACCAGTTCGCCGCCGTCGGCGAAGTGCCGGGCGACCAGCCCGCGCTCGAAGCGGTCGATGCCCGCGGGGACCGGGGTGTGGGTGGTGAACACCGTTCCGGCCCGGACCGCCTCGACGGCCGCGTCGAAGGCCAGGCCCCCGCCCGCCGGTTCCCCGCCCGCCAGTTCCCTTATGCGTTCGAGGCCGAGGAAGCCGGCGTGGCCCTCGTTGGTGTGGAACACCTCGGGGTCCGGGTGGCCGGTGAGCGCGCAGTACGTCCGTACGGCGCGGACGCCGCCGATGCCGAGCAGCATCTCCTGGAGCAACCGGTGCTCGCTGCCGCCGCCGTAGAGGCGGTCGGTCACCTCGCGCGCGGCGGTGTCGTTGTCCTCGACGTCGGAGTCGAGGAGCAGCAGCGGCACCCGGCCGACCCGGACCTGCCAGACGTGCGCGTGCAGGCTGCGGCCGCCGGGCAACGAGAGGGTGATCCGGGCGGGGAGGTCGTCGGGGCCGCGCAGGAGGGAGACGGGCAGTTCGTTGGGGTCGAGGACCGGGTAGTGCTCCTGCTGCCAGCCGTCGCGGGAGAGGGACTGGCGGAAGTACCCGTGGCGGTAGAGCAGGCCGACGCCGATGAGCGGGACGCCGAGGTCGCTGGCGGCCTTGAGGTGGTCGCCGGCGAGGATGCCGAGGCCGCCGGAGTACTGCGGCAGCGCGGCGGTGATGCCGAACTCGGGCGAGAAGTAGGCGATGGCGGCGGGCAGCTCGGCGCTGTTCTCCTGCCCCTGGTACCACCGGTCGCCGTGGACGTAGTCGTCGAGGTCGGCGGAGACGGCGTGAAGCCGGCGCAGGAACCTGCGGTCCCGCGCGAGTTCCTCCAGCCGGGCCGCGGCGACGTCCCCCAGCAGCCGGACGGGATCACCTCCGGCGGCCAGCCAGCCCTCGGGGTCGACGGATTGGAAGAGTTCCCGGGTCTCCCCGTGCCACGACCAGCGCAGGTTGCGCGCGAGATCGGCGAGCGGCAGGAGGGGTTCCGGCAGGACAGGGCGCACGGTGAATCGACGGATAGCCTTCACGTGTCCACCTTCGCAGGGGCTTACGCATCGGAGCGGCCGCACCACGCTGTGCACCCGCGCATCACCCCGGGAAGGCTAGCGGCGCGCCCGCTCCTCGGCCATCCCGCCTCCACCGCTCGGCGGGACCCGCGCGCGGACAGCGACCTGACGGGACGACATCGGCCACTGCGGACCCTCGCGCCTTGCGCTCGTCCTTACGTACGAGTAGTTAACCAAGCGCGCGGATTGGGCGGGCCGAGAGTGGGAAGGGCTCCCCGGGTACCGCGCACGGCACAGCCCCCGCCCCACCTCCCGCCACCCGAGTGAACGCGGACAGGAGCGGCCATGCCCGCAGCCCAGCCGTCCACTGAGCGGCTAGAAACAGAGCGAACAGAGCGTGCACGACCAGCCGGAACGTCGTCGGCTGTCCCGTTGTCACCGAGCCCTGCGAACTGCCCCCAGGTGATCCCATCATGATCGGTCGCATTCCCGTGCTGGACGTCCGCCCCGCCGTCGACTGCGGCGCCAGACCCGCCAAGGCGGTCGTGGACGAGGTATTCGAAGTATCCGCCACCGTGTTCCGCGAGGGACACGACGCGGTCGCGGCGCACGTGGTGCTGCGAGATCCGAGCGGGCGCCAGCGCCCGCCCGTGCCGCTCGGCGAGCTGGCGCCCGGCACCGACCGGTGGGGCGCCCGGGTGTCCGCCGACGCGGAGGGGAGGTGGACGTACGTCGTCGAGGCGTGGAGCGATCCGATCGCGACCTGGCGCGCGCACGCCTCGATCAAGGTGCCCGCCGGGATCGACGCGGACCTGATGCTGCTGGAGGGGGCCGAGCTGTACGAGCGGGCCGCCGTCAAGGTCCCCAAGCGGGACGGGCGCGAGGCGGTGCTGGCCGCCGCCGACGCGATGCGCGACGGGGACCGCCCGGCCGGGGCCCGGTTGACCGCGGCCCTGGCCCCGGAGGTCGACGCGGCGCTCGCCCGCAAGCCCTTCCGGGAGCTGGTGAGCGCCTCGAAGCCGCTGGCCGTGCTGGTCGAGCGCAAGCGGGCCCTCTTCGGTGCCTGGTACGAGCTGTTCCCGCGCTCGGAGGGCGCGGTGCTGGAGCCCGGTGGGGCTCCGGTCAGCGGCACCTTCGCGACCGCGGCCGAGCGATTGGCGGCCGTCGCCGCCATGGGCTTCGACGTGGTGTACCTGCCGCCGATCCACCCGATCGGGAGCACGTACCGCAAGGGGCCCAACAACACTCTGTCCGCCGGTAGTTGGGATCCGGGCGTGCCCTGGGCCATCGGCTCGACCGAGGGCGGGCACGACGCCGTCCACCCCGAGCTGGGCACGATCGAGGACTTCGACCGGTTCGTGACGCGGGCCCGCGAGCTGCGCCTGGAGATCGCGCTCGACTTCGCCCTCCAGTGCTCGCCGGACCACCCGTGGGTGGAGAAGCACCCGGAGTGGTTCCGCCACCGCGCGGACGGGACGGTCGCCTACGCGGAGAACCCGCCGAAGAAGTACCAGGACATCTATCCGATCCACTTCGACACCGACATGGGCGGGATCGTCGAGGAGACCCTGCGCATCCTGCGGTACTGGATGGACCACGGAGTACGCATCTTCCGGGTCGACAATCCGCACACCAAGCCCGTCGTCTTCTGGGAAAGGGTGATCGCGGACATCAACAAGAGCGATCCCGACGTGATTTTCCTGGCCGAGGCGTTCACCCGGCCCGCGATGATGCGCACGCTCGCCGCGATCGGTTTCCAGCAGTCCTACACGTACTTCACCTGGCGCAATACGAAGCGGGAGCTCACGGAATACGTCACCGAGCTGTCGGGTGATTCGGCTTCCTGCATGCGGCCCAATTTCTTCGTCAACACGCCGGACATCCTGCACGAGTACCTGCAGACCGGCGGCCGCCCCGCCTTCGAGATCAGGGCCGTGCTGGCCGCGACCCTCTCGCCCACCTGGGGGATCTACGCCGGCTACGAGCTGTGCGAGAACACCCCGGTGAAGGAGGGCAGCGAGGAGTACCTCGATTCCGAGAAGTACGAGCTGCGCCCGCGCGACTGGGCCGCCGCCGAACGCGAGGGCCGCACCATCGCGCCGCTGATCACCGCGCTGAACCGGCTGCGCCGGCGCAATCCGGCGCTCCAGCAACTGCGCGACGTGCATTTCCATCCGACCGACAACGAGCAAGTGATCGCCTATTCGAAGCACAGCGGATCGCATTGCGTACTGGTGGTCGTCAACCTCGATCCGCACCACACCCAGGAGGCGACGGTCTCGTTGGACATGCCGGTACTCGGCCTCGACTGGCACGGGTCCCTCGCGGTGCGCGACGAGCTCACCGGCGAGACCTATCACTGGGGCAGGGCGAATTACGTGCGTCTGGAACCGGGCCGTACGCCCGCGCACGTGCTGGCCGCTCTGCGACCGTCCCCGCTCACCGGAGGGTCACCCACCTCATGATGATCAACGATCCCGTCCACGACCTCTTCGAGGACACCCCCGCCAAGGACCGCGACCCCGACTGGTTCAAGCGTGCGGTGTTCTACGAGGTCCTCGTCCGCTCCTTCCACGACAGCAACGGCGACGGCGTGGGCGACCTCAAGGGGCTCACCGCCAAGCTGGACTACCTCCAATGGCTCGGCGTCGACTGCCTGTGGCTCCCGCCCTTCTTCGCCTCGCCGCTGCGCGACGGGGGCTACGACGTCTCCGACTACACCTCCGTACTGCCGGAGTTCGGCGACCTCGCCGACTTCGTGGAGTTCGTCGACGCGGCGCACCAGCGCGGCATGCGCGTGATCATCGACTTCGTCATGAACCACACGAGCGACCAGCACGAGTGGTTCCAGCAGTCGCGCAAGGATCCGGACGGCCCGTACGGCGACTACTACATGTGGGCCGACAACGACAAGCAGTACCAGGACGCCCGGATCATCTTCGTCGACACCGAGTCCTCGAACTGGACCTACGACCCGGTGCGCAAGCAGTACTACTGGCACCGCTTCTTCTCCCACCAGCCGGACCTCAACTACGAGAACCCGGCCGTCGTGGAGGAGATCGTCTCGGCCCTGCGCTTCTGGCTCGACCTCGGCATCGACGGGTTCCGGCTCGACGCGGTCCCGTACCTCTACGCCGAGGAGGGGACCAACTGCGAGAACCTCCCGCGCACCCACACCCTGCTCAAGCGGGTCCGGGCGGAGATCGACGCGCACTACCCGGACACCGTGCTGCTCGCCGAGGCCAACCAGTGGCCGGAGGACGTCGTCGACTACTTCGGCGACTACAGCAAGGGCGGGGACGAGTGCCACATGGCCTTCCACTTCCCCGTCATGCCGCGCATCTTCATGGCCGTGCGCCGGGAGTCGCGCTACCCGGTCTCCGAGATCCTCGCCAAGACCCCCGAGATCCCGGCGAGCTGCCAGTGGGGCATCTTCCTGCGCAACCACGACGAGCTGACCCTCGAAATGGTGACGGACGAAGAGCGCGACTACATGTACGCCGAGTACGCCAAGGACCCGCGGATGCGGGCCAACATCGGCATCCGGCGCCGGCTCGCCCCGCTGCTCGACAACGACCGGCACCAGATCGAGCTGTTCACCGCCCTGCTGCTGTCCCTGCCCGGCTCGCCGATCCTCTACTACGGCGACGAGATCGGCATGGGCGACAACATCTGGCTGGGCGACCGGGACGGGGTCCGGACCCCCATGCAGTGGACCCCGGACCGCAACGCCGGTTTCTCCTCGTGCGATCCGGGCAGGCTCAACCTGCCGGTCATCATGGACCCGGTCTACGGGTACCAGGTCACCAACGTCGAGGCCGCGATGTCCTCGCCCTCGTCGCTGTTGCACTGGACCCGGCGGTTGATCGAGATCCGCAAGGCGAACCCCGCCTTCGGCCTCGGTTCCTACACCGAACTCCCGTCGTCCAACCCCGCGGTGCTGGCGTTCCTCCGCGAGGCACCCTCCACCGAGGGCGAAGCGGACGACCTGGTGCTGTGCGTGCACAACTTCTCGCGCTTCGCGCAGCCGACGGAGCTGGACCTGCGGTCCTTCAACGGGCGGGTGCCGGTGGAACTCACCGGTGACGTCCGGTTCCCGCCGATCGGCGAATGGCCGTACCTGCTGACCCTGGCGGGGCACGGTTTCTACTGGTTCAGGCTGCGCGCCGAGCAGTAGCGGAGGGCGCCCGCCGCACGGCGGACAGGACCTCACCACGTGCGGATCCGTGGGCGGCGAATGGGTCAATCGCCGCCCTGTACGGACCATCCTGACCCGACACTCGCACACACCACCGGACAGCAACTGCCGCGATCCGGGACACTCTGCGCATTCTGTGACGGCCCGGGGAAAGGACGCGATGCCATGTCGGAGGCTGCATCCACCCGGAGCGAGGTCGGCCGGCCGGACCGCCGGGCGGCCGATCGCGCGACCCCCCGCCCGGACCGGCTCGGCCCACTCGAACCACTGCTGCGCGCCTGGCTGCCGAGACAGCGCTGGTTCGCCGGCAAGGGGCGCGCCATCGGCGCCCTGCGCCCGGTCTCGGCGGCCGAACTGCTCCCGCCGGGGTCCTCGCCCGGGCTGTTGCACCTCCTGCTCGACGTGGACGGCGACTGCTACCAACTGCTGCTCGGGATCCGTCCCGAGCTGCCGCCCGCGCTCGCGCCCGCGCTGATCGGCCGGGCCGAGGAGGGCCCGTACGCCGGTCAGGCGATCTACGAGGGCCTGGGCGATCCGCGGCTCGCGGCCCTGTTGCTGGAACGATTGCGCGCCCCGGGCTCCCTCGGTCCGCTCCGCTTCGACCGGGACCCGGCGGCGCCGATCCCGGCGGCGCTGGCGGCCCGGCCGCTGTCCGGGGAGCAGACCAACTCCTCGCTGATCTACGGGGACGCGTACATCCTCAAGGTGTTCCGGCGGGTCGGCCCCGGGGTCAATCCGGACCTGGAGCTGCCCCGGGCGCTGGCCGCCGCCGGATGCGCCCGGGTGCCGGCGCCGGTCGCCTGGTACGAGGCCCAGCTGGCCGGGTCCGAGCCGCTGACCCTGGGCGTGCTCCAGCCCTACCTGCGGGGCTCCGACGACGGCTGGCAGCTCGCGCTGCACCGCCTCGGCGCGGGCGCCGACTTCACCGCCGAGGCGCACGCCCTGGGCCGGGCCACCGCCGAGGTGCACAGCGCGCTGGCCGACGCCCTGCCGACCGTCGCGCTGGGCCCGGAGCAGACGGCCCGGCTGGCCGCCGGGATGACCGCGCGACTGGCCGCCACCGCACGTGAGGTGACGTCACTGCGCCCGTACGAGGCGGGGCTGCGCGGCGCCTTCGACGCGCTGGCGTCCTCGCGGGGCGCGGGGGTCCGCGCCCAGCGCATCCACGGCGACCTCCACCTGGGGCAGACCCTGCGCACCCTCGACGGCAGTTGGTCGTTGATCGACTTCGAAGGGGAGCCGGCCCGGCCGCTGGCCGACCGGCGCCGCCCCGAACCGGCGGTCCGGGACATCGCCGGGATACTGCGTTCCTTCGACTACGCGGCCCGCTCCCACCGGCCGTTCGCCCCCGCGTGGGCGGACGCCTGCCGGGCCGCGTTCTGCGAGGGGTACGCCCGGACCACCGGCCGCGACCCGCGCGAGGACCCCGTCCTGCTGCGCGCCTACGAGACCGACAAGGCGGTCTACGAGGCCCGTTACGAGTCCCGGCACCGCCCCGATTGGCTGCACGTCCCGATGGCCGCCGTCCGGCGGCTCTCCGAACGCGAGCGGCCGGCCCACCGCCTGCCGCCCCCGCCGCCCGCCGCCGATCCCCTCCCGCTCTCCCCCACCCCCCACCCCCGCGAGCAGCCCCCTAGGAGGCCGCACACGTGAGCGCCGCCCGACAGCCGTCGCCGACGTCCCGCCCGACCACCGCCCCCGCCGCCCCCGCGGAGGCGGCGAAGAAACCGCGCACGCCCCGGGCCCGGCGGACCGCCCCGCCGCACGGCGTCCGGCCCGCACCGGCGCTGGGCGCGGACGAACGGTCCCGGCTGCTGGAGGGCCGCCACCACGATCCGCACGCGGTGCTGGGCGCCCGGACCCACCGGGGCGGGGTGGCCTTCCGGGCGCTGCGTCCGCACGCGAAGGCGGTCACGATCGTCGCCAAGGGGCTGCGCGCCGAACTCCACGACGAGGGCGACGGGTTCTTCTCCGGGCTGCTGCCGCTGACCGGCGTGCCCGACTACCGGCTGCTGGTGACCTACGACAGCGACGAGG
Source organism: Streptomyces sp. NPDC098789 (assembly GCF_044759975.1). NCBI lineage: Bacteria > Bacillati > Actinomycetota > Actinomycetes > Kitasatosporales > Streptomycetaceae > Streptomyces > Streptomyces sp. NPDC098789. The sequence continues at coordinate 579,071 of NZ_JBIWAJ010000001.1, read as the reverse complement.
TGGAGGTCCACGACCCCTACCGCTTCCTGCCCTCGCTCGGCGAGCTGGACCTGCACCTGATCGGCGAGGGCCGGCACGAGGAGCTGTGGACGGCGCTGGGCGCGGAGCCGATGGAGCACCAGGGCGTGGCCGGCACCCGGTTCACCCTCTGGGCACCGAACGCCCTGGGGGTCCGGGTCACGGGCGACTTCTCCTACTGGGACGCGGTGGCCCACCCGATGCGCTCGCTCGGCGCGACCGGGGTGTGGGAGCTGTTCCTGCCGGGCGTCGGCGAGGGCGCGATGTACAAGTACGACGTCACGCGCCCGGACGGCAGCCACACCCTGCGGGCCGACCCGATGGCCCGGCGGGCCGAGGTGCCGCCCGCGAACGCGTCGATCGTGACCGCCTCGCACTACACCTGGCGGGACACCGAGTGGATGGCGTCCCGCGGGCTGCGGCCGGCGCACCAGGCGCCGCTGTCGGTGTACGAGGTGCACCTGGCCTCCTGGCGGCCCGGCCTGAGCTACGCGCAGTTGGCGGAGCAGCTCCCGGCCTACGTGAAGGAGCTGGGGTTCACCCACGTCGAGCTGATGCCGGTCGCCGAGCATCCCTTCGGCGGTTCCTGGGGCTACCAGGTCACCGGTTTCTACGCGCCCACCTCGCGGATGGGCACGCCCGACGAGTTCCGCGGCCTGGTCGACGCCCTGCACCGGGCCGGGATCGGGGTGATCGTCGACTGGGTGCCCGCGCACTTCCCGCGGGACGACTGGGCGCTCGCCGAGTTCGACGGACGGCCGCTGTACGAGCACCACGACCCGCAGCGGGCCGCGCACCCGGACTGGGGGACGCTGGAGTTCGACTACGGGCGCAAGGAGGTCCGCAACTTCCTGGTGGCGAACGCCGTGTACTGGTGCCAGGAGTTCCACGTCGACGGGCTGCGCGTGGACGCGGTGGCCTCGATGCTCTACCTGGACTACTCGCGCGGCGAGGGCGAGTGGACGCCGAACGAGCACGGCGGGCGGGAGAACCTGGACGCGGTGGCGCTGCTCCAGGAGATGAACGCGACGGTCTACCGGCGCTGCCCGGGCGTGGTCACGATCGCCGAGGAGTCCACGGCCTGGGAGGGCGTGACCCGGCCCACCGACGCGGGCGGGCTCGGCTTCGGGCTGAAGTGGAACATGGGCTGGATGCACGACACCCTGCGGTACGTGTCGAAGGAGCCGGTGCACCGCAAGTACCACCACCACGACATGACCTTCGGGATGGTCTACGCGTACAGCGAGAACTACGTGCTGCCGATCTCGCACGACGAGGTGGTGCACGGCAAGCGGTCGCTGGTGGGGAAGATGCCCGGCGACTGGTGGCAGCAACGGGCCTGCCACCGGGCGTACCTGGGCTTCATGTGGGCCCACCCCGGCAAGCAGCTGCTCTTCATGGGGCAGGAGTTCGCGCAGGGCGCCGAGTGGTCGGAGGCGCACGGGCCGGACTGGTGGCTGCTGGACTCCTCCTACGCCGCGGCCGCCGACCACCGCGGGGTGCGCGCCCTGGTGGGCGAGCTGAACCGGACCTACACGGCGACGGCCGCGCTGTGGGAGCGGGACACCGTGCCGGAGGGGTTCGCCTGGGTGGCCTCGGACGCGGCGGAGGACAACGTCATCGCCTTCCTGCGCTACGCGGTGGACGGCTCGCAGCTGCTGTGCGTCTCGAACTTCTCCCCGGTGGTGCGCCACGGCTACCGGGTCGGCGTGCCGGAGGAGGTCGCCGAGTGGCACGAGGTGCTGAACACGGACGCGGAGCGGTTCGGCGGCAGCGGGGTGCGCCATCTGCGGCCGCTGCGGCCGGAGCCGGTGCCCGCGCAGGGGCGGGCGGCCAGCCTGCGGATGACGCTGCCGCCGCTGTCCACGGTGTGGCTCAGGCCGTAGCCGGCGCCCCGGTCCGCTCCAGGACGTCTTCGAGGTCCTGGAGCAGCCGGCGCTTGGCCCGGGCTCCGACGAGGGTCTTGACCGGTTCGCCGTCGCGCAGGACGAGCAGGGTGGGCATGGACAGGACCCCGTAGCGGACCATGGTCTCGGGGTTGGCGTCCGCGTCGATCTGCACCACCTTCAGGCGGTGCGCCTCCTCGGCGGCGACGGCGGACAGCACCGGCGCCAGCTGGCGGCAGGGCCCGCACCAGTCGGCGGTGAACTCGACCAGCACGGGGCGCCCGCGCTCGGCGAGCACCTCCGCCGCGAAGGTCTCGTCGGTGACCTCGTCCACTCCGTGGGCACGCAGCATCTTCTTCTCCCCTGTCGTGATGTCGTTCGTCGTGTGTCGTTCGTCGTCGGCTCGGGTCGTCAGTCCTGTGCGGTGGTCTCGCAGCGCGGGGTGGCCGACTCTCCGGCGGCCTCCTCGGCGGTCGCGAGCTGCCGCGCGACCTGGTCCCGTACGTCGGCGAGCTTGCCGATCAACGAGTCCAGCTCGGCGAGCTTGCGGCGGTAGACGGCGAGGGAGGCGGGGCAGGCGTCGCCGGCCGGGTGGCCGGCCCGCAGGCAGTCCACGAAGGGTCGGGTCTCCTCCAGCTCGAAGCCGAAGTCCTGGAGCACCCGGATCTCGCGCAGCAGCCGCAGGTCGTCCTCGTCGTACGAGCGGTAGCCGTTGCCGGTCCGCCGTGCGGGCAGCAGACCCCGGTCCTCGTAGTAGCGCAGGGTCCGGGTGGTGGTGCCCGCCCGTTCCGCCAGTTCGCCGATTCGCATGGGCCGACCGTAATCCTTGACGTCCGCGTCAAGGCAAGGGTCGGGCGGTGCGGGCCGGGGGGAGTCCGGCGGGGCCCCTGGCGGTCATGGGGGCCCTCGCCACCCCCGTGTACGAGGGCCCCCGCCTGGTTCACGCCTGCGTGGCCGAAGTGGTTCAGGTGGCGTGACGGGGTGTGACGGGGTTCACTCGGACGGCAAGCCGTAGCCTTGGCTTGAAGCGGACCCCGGGAAATAGATCTTCACACCATCCGATTACCGGACGGTCGCGTAAATACCGGACTAAATACCCGAACACCGTAGGAGGTTCCTACGAGTTGTGGGCTTGTTTGAACGGTCTGTAGTCGCCAAGCCCGTTCCCCTCCTACGGTGTGGCTCGTGCACTCCAGCCCTCCTTTCAATGCTCCCGCCGCCCGCCGCCTGCGGGCGGCCCTGGGCATGGCACCCGGCCACGTCGCCTACGGCCTGCGCGCCCAGTACGGGCTCCTCGTCACCCCCGAGACCGTCATGGCCTGGGAGCGCGGCGAGATCACGCCGACCTCGGCCGAGCTGACGGCCCTCGCGGGCGTGCTGTGGTGTGCGCCCGGCGAGCTCTTGGCCGAACCGGTCACCTTGCGGGAGCACCGGATAGCGCGCGGCGTGTCACCGGAGGAGCTGGCCCGACGGGTCGGGCTGGAGCCCGCCTCCTACCAGAAGATGGAGGACACCGGGCGCTGGAAGGGCAACGAGCGGCAGTCGGCCACCCTCTCCTCGGTGCTGGGGCTGACGCTGGCCCAGTTCGTGACCGCCACCGGCAAGCAGGACGAGCTGGCGGAGCTGCTGCGCAACGCGGTCACCACCCGCTGGCAGGCCTATGTGAAGCCGCTGGCCAAGCTGCTCCCGGTACCCAAGGCCCAGCTGGAGCGGGTGCTGGAGCTGCTGCACGGGGACTACCAGGCCCGGATGCTGTCCACCTTGAGCTGGGGCGGCTCGGGCGGCCGGGCCGACAGCGGGGACGCGGGGCGCGAGTTCCTGATGGGCATCGTGGACCGGTTCTGGGAGCTCGCGCAGGTGCCGTAGGCGCGGCGCGGCGCGATCGGCCGGCCGATCGACCGGCCGAGAAGCGATGCGCGAAGGCCCCGACCGGTCCCGGGAGGGGACGAGATCGGGGCCCTTCGGCGCGCGGATCCAGGACGAAGGTCCCGGGCGCAGAGCCGGATGGCGCGCCTAGAAGACCGACTCGGCCTCGTACATGCGGTCCTCGGGGACGGTCTTCAGCTCGGTGACGGCCTGCGCGAGCGGGGCCATCACGATGTCGGTGCCGCGCAGCGCGGTCATGTTGCCGAAGTCGCCGCGGTGGACGCCCTCGACGGCGTGCCAGCCGAAGCGGGTGGCGAGGACGCGGTCGTACGCGGTCGGGGTGCCGCCGCGCTGGACGTGGCCGAGGATGACCGGGCGGGCTTCCTTGCCCAGGCGCCGCTCCAGCTCGACGGCCAGTCGGTTGCCGATCCCGGCGAAGCGCTCGTGACCGTACTGGTCGATCGCGCCCTTCTCGTACGGCATGGAGCCGTCGGCCGGGTGCGCGCCCTCGGCGACGCAGATGACGGCGAACTTCTTGCCGCGGGCGAATCGTTCCTCCACCATCTTCACCAGGGCGTCGACCTCGAACGGCCGCTCCGGCAGGCAGATGCCGTGGGCGCCGCCCGCCATGCCGGACTCCAGGGCGATCCAGCCCGCGTGGCGTCCCATGACCTCGACGACCATCACGCGCTGGTGCGATTCGGCGGTGGTCTTGAGCCGGTCGATCGCCTCGGTGGCCACCATGACGGCGGTGTCGAAGCCGAAGGTGCGGTCCGTGGAGGAGATGTCGTTGTCGATGGTCTTCGGTACGCCGACCACCGGCATCCCCGCGTCGGACAGCATCCGGGCCGCGGTCAGCGTGCCCTCGCCGCCGATCGGGATGAGGGCGTCGATCTCGTACCGCTGCGCCAGCTCCACCGCGTTCTCGGCGGCCTCGTGCAGCCGGGCGCGCTCCATCCGGGCTGAGCCGAGAATCGTTCCGCCGCGGGCCAGAATGCCACTGACCGCATTGATGTCGAGGGGGCGGTAATGACCGTCGAGGAGACCCTTGAAACCGTCCTCGAAGCCGATGACTTCGTCGCCGTGTCCGACCACGGCACGGTGTACGACCGACCGGATGACAGCGTTGAGGCCCGGGCAGTCGCCGCCTGCGGTGAGAACTCCGATACGCATCGTGCTGTGTCTCCTGCTCCTGGTCGTACCGAGCGGCCCGCGTGCGGGCGGACCACCGTACAGATGAAGGCCGTATTGATGAAGCCTGTCCGATTGTTCCACGCGCCACCGGTGGGCCGCGCTCCGAGCGACTGCCCCCCGAGGGCCTTTCGACCCCCCTGGACAGGCCTTTTTCCCGGCAAGCGCCCTATCCATCAGCAGAGGTATTGTCAAGAGGGCAAGCCCATACTAAATGGGTAAATTGACTCGGAAGATCCGCAGCCTGCCCCGTCCGGGGCCGGTGGTGACGCCGCCAACCGACACACATGGACGGAGAGCACGCGTGACGCGCAGCGTGTACGTGACCGGCATCGACCGGGGGGACGGCCGGCAGGTCATCGAGCTCGGACTCATGGAGCTGCTGACCCGCCAGACGGGTCGGGTGGGCGTGTACCGCCCGCTGCTGCACGACGGACCCGACCGCCTCTTCGACCTCCTCAAGGCGCGCTACCGGCTCGACCAGGACCCCTCCACCGCCTTCGGCATGGAGTACCACGAGGCCTCCGCGCTGCTCGCCGAGAAGGGGGCCGACGAACTGGTCTCGCAGCTCGTCGACGGCTACCACCGGGCCGCCCGCGACTACGAGGTCATGCTCGTCCTCGGCACCGACTACGCCGACACCAACCTCCCGGACGAACTGGCGCTCAACGCCCGCCTGGCCAACGAGCTGGGCGCGGTCGTCGTCCCGGTGGTCGGCGGCACCAAGCAGAGCGCCGAGTCGGTCCGCGCGGAGACCCGCAACGCCTACCGGGCCTACGAGAGCCTGGGCTGCGAGGTCGTGGCCGTGATCGTCAACCGGGTGGTCGCCGAGGACCGCGAGGTGATAGCCGAGCGGCTGGCCGCGCGCCTTCCCGTGCCCTGTTACGTGCTGCCGGACGACAAGACGCTCTCCGCTCCGACCGTCGCCCAGATCACCCGGGCGCTGGGGGGCGAGGTGCTGCTCGGCGACGAGGCCGGGCTGGCCCGCGACGCCGTGGACTTCGTCTTCGGCGGCGCCATGCTGCCGAACTTCCTGAACGCGCTGACCCCCGGCTGCCTGGTCGTCACCCCCGGGGACCGCTCCGACCTGGTCATCGGCGCGCTCGCCGCGCACACCTCCGGCACCCCGCCGATCGCCGGCGTGCTGCTGACCCTGAACGAGCGCCCCGGCAAGGACATCCTGACGCTGGCCTCGAAGCTGGCGCCCGGCACCCCGGTCGTCTCGGTCGCGGGCAACAGCTTCCCGACCGCCGCCGAACTCTTCGCGCTGCAGAGCCGCCTGAACTCCGCGACCCCGCGCAAGCTGGAGACCGCGCTCGGCCTCTTCGAGCGGCACGTCGACACGGCCGCGCTGCGCGACCGCATCTCGCTCACCCGCTCCACCCGGGTCACGCCGATGATGTTCGAGCACGAGCTGCTGGAGCAGGCCCGCTCCGAGCGGCGCCGGGTGGTCCTGCCCGAGGGCACCGAGGAGCGGGTGCTGCGCGCCGCGGACGTGGTGCTGCGCCGCGGGGTGTGCGACCTGACCCTGCTGGGCGAGGAGCAGGCGATCCTGAAGAAGGCCGCCGACCTCGGCATCGACATCAGCGCGGCGCAGCTGATCGACCCGGGGACCTCGCCGCTGCGGGAACGGTTCGCCGAGTACTACGCCGCCGCCCGCGCCCACAAGGGCATGACGGTCGAGCTGGCCAACGACGTGGTCACGGACGTCAATTACTTCGGCACGCTGATGGTCCAGGAGGGTCTGGCCGACGGCATGGTCTCCGGCGCGGTGCACTCGACCGCCGCCACCATCCGGCCCGCCTTCGAGATCATCAAGACCAAGCCGGAGGCGTCCATCGTCTCCTCGGTCTTCTTCATGTGTCTGGCCGACAAGGTCCTCGCCTACGGCGACTGCGCCGTGAACCCGGACCCCAACGCCGAGCAGCTCGCCGACATCGCCATCCAGTCGGCCACCACCGCCGCCGCCTTCGGGCTGGAGCCGCGGATCGCGATGCTCTCGTACTCGACCGGCACCTCCGGTTCGGGCGTGGACGTCGACAAGGTCCGCAAGGCCACCGAGATCGTCCGCGCGCAGCGCCCGGACCTGCTGATCGAGGGCCCGATCCAGTACGACGCCGCCGTCGAGCCGTCCGTGGCGGCGACCAAGCTGCCGGAGTCCGAGGTGGCCGGGCGGGCGACCGTACTGATCTTCCCGGACCTCAACACCGGCAACAACACCTACAAGGCCGTGCAGCGCTCCGCGGGCGCCGTCGCGGTCGGCCCGGTCCTGCAGGGCCTGCGCAAGCCGGTCAACGACCTCTCGCGCGGCGCGCTGGTCCAGGACATCGTCACCACGGTGGCGATCACCGCGATCCAGGCCCAGTCCAAGCCCGCCGCGGGCTGACCCCGCACGACGCACGACCACCCCGCACCCCCCACACGAGAAGGTTCCGCACCCGTGACCGCATCGCGCGTACTCGTCCTCAACTCCGGCTCCTCGTCGGTCAAGTACCAGCTGCTCGACATGGCGGACCGGTCCCGCCTGGCCGTCGGGCTGGTGGAGCGCATCGGCGAGGAGACCTCCCGGCTGGTGCACGAACGGCTCACCGACGCCCCGGGCCCGGAGACGGGCGAGGCCAAGCGTGAGGTCCTCGGGCCGATCGCCGACCACCGGGCGGCCCTGACGGCCGTCGCGGCCGAGCTGGCCGCCGACGGCATCGGCCTGGACTCCCCCGAACTGGCCGCCATCGGCCACCGGGTGGTGCACGGCGGCACCAAGTTCACCCAGCCGACCGTCATCGACGACGAGGTGCTGGCGGAGATCCGCGCGCTCGTGCCGCTGGCGCCGCTGCACAACCCGGCGAACGTGACCGGCATCGAGGTGGCCCGCGCGCTGCGCGCGGACCTCCCGCAGGTCGCGGTCTTCGACACGGCCTTCCACTCGACGATGCCGGAGTACGTGGCCCGGTACGCGATCGACGCCGCGACCGCCGACAAGCACTCCATCCGGCGGTACGGCTTCCACGGCACCTCGCACGCCTACGTGTCCCGCACGACCGCCGCGCTGCTGGGCCGGGCGCCCGAGGACGTGAACGTCATCGTGCTGCACCTGGGCAACGGCGCCTCGGCCTCGGCGGTCCGCGGCGGGGTGTGCGTGGAGACCTCCATGGGGCTGACCCCGCTGGAGGGCCTGATCATGGGAACCCGCTCCGGGGACCTCGATCCGGCCGTCGTCTTCCACCTGGCCCGGGTGGGCGGCCTCTCGGTGGATGAGATCGATTCGCTCCTGAACAAGAAGAGCGGTCTGCTGGGCATGTGCGGGGACAACGACATGCGCGAGGTGCTGCGGCGCGCGGGCGAGGGCGACGAGGCGGCGGGCGTCGCCTTCGCGGCGTACGTCCACCGCCTGAAGAAGTACATCGGTGCCTACTCGGCCGTGCTCGGCCGGGTGGACGCGGTGGTGTTCACGGCCGGGGTCGGCGAGAACGCCCACCAGGTGCGGGAAGCTGCCGTGGACGGTCTCGCCGAGCTGGGGCTCGCGCTGGACCTGGAGGCCAACGCGGTGCGCTCCCCCGAGCCCCGGCTGATCTCGGCCGACTACGCCCGGGTGGCCGTGGCCGTGGTGCCGACGGAGGAGGAGCTGGAGATCGCCACACAGGCGTACGAGCTGGTTACCCGTTAGTCACTTTGGACTTTCCACCAGACGGAATATTCCGCTACGAAACAAACCGATAGGATCCGCTCCATGCGCCGTTCCAAAATCGTCTGCACGCTGGGCCCCGCCGTCGACTCGTATGAGCAGCTGAAAGCGCTCATCGAGGCAGGTATGAACGTGGCCCGATTCAACTTCAGCCACGGATCCCAGGCAGAACACCAGGAGCGGTACGACCGCGTCCGGCAGGTCTCCGCGGACACCGGGCGTGCCGTCGGCGTCCTCGCCGACCTCCAGGGTCCCAAGATCCGTCTGGAAACCTTCGCCGAGGGTCCCGTCGAGCTGGTGCGCGGTGACGAGTTCACCATCACCACCGAGGACGTCCCGGGCGACAAGTCCATCTGCGGCACCACCTACAAGGGCCTGCCGGGTGACGTCTCCAAGGGCGACCAGGTCCTGATCAACGACGGCAACGTCGAGCTCCGGGTGACCGAGGTCGTCGGCCCGCGGGTCAAGACCATCGTCATCGAGGGCGGTGTCATCTCCGACCACAAGGGCATCAACCTGCCGGGTGCCGCCGTCAACGTCCCGGCCCTGTCCGAGAAGGACGTCGACGACCTCCGCTTCGCCCTGCGGATGGGCTGCGACATGGTCGCCCTGTCCTTCGTCCGTGACGCCAACGACGTCAAGGACGTCCACAAGGTCATGGACGAGGAGGGCCGCCGGGTCCCCGTCATCGCCAAGGTCGAGAAGCCGCAGGCGGTCGCCAACATGGAGGCCGTCGTCGACGCCTTCGACGCGGTCATGGTGGCCCGTGGTGACCTGGCCGTCGAGTACCCGCTCGAAAAGGTCCCGATGGTCCAGAAGCGGCTCATCGAGATGTGCCGCCGCAACGCCAAGCCGGTGATCGTCGCGACCCAGATGATGGAGTCGATGATCACCAACTCGCGGCCGACCCGCGCCGAGGCCTCCGACGTCGCGAACGCCATCCTCGACGGGGCCGACGCGGTCATGCTGTCGGCCGAGTCCTCGGTCGGCGCCTACCCGATCGAGACCGTCAAGACGATGTCGAAGATCGTCGTCGCGGCCGAGGAAGAGCTGCTCTCCAAGGGCCTGCAGCCGCTGGTCCCGGGCAAGAAGCCGCGCACCCAGGGCGGCTCCGTCGCCCGTGCGGCCTGCGAGATCGCCGACTTCCTCGACGGCAAGGCCCTGGTCGCCTTCACCCACTCCGGTGACACGGCCCGCCGCCTGTCGCGCTACCGCGCGGTCCAGCCGATCCTGGCCTTCACCACCAGCGAGAGCACCCGCAACCAGCTGTCGCTGAGCTGGGGCGTCGAGTCGTACGTGGTCCGCCACGTCGACAACACCGACGCGATGGTCGACCTCGTGGACGACGAGCTGCTCAAGCTCAAGCGCTACAACCAGGGCGACACCATGATCATCACGGCCGGTTCGCCCCCCGGCGTCCCGGGCACGACCAACATGGTCCGCGTCCACCACCTGAACGGTGGCGCCGGCGCCTGACGTCGCCGTGGCGCGGCGCCCGCGCCGCGCGTCCACCGCACGCACACGAGGGCGGCACCCCGATCGATCGGGGTGCCGCCCTCGGCGCGTCACGTGAGCCGGCCGCGCTTCCCGCGCGGGTCCCGCTCGGGTGGTTCCTGCTCCGGCTTCCCGCTCCGGTGGTTCCTACTCCGGCGGGCCGATGTAGTTGTGCAGACCGGGAACGGTCAGGTCGCCGCCGAACTGGCCCGCCTGGACGACCTTGACGTTCGTGAAGAACGCGAAGGGGACGTTCAGCGGCGGCGGGGTGTTCGGGGTGAACTCGATCGGGATGAGCCCGAACAGGTTCCCCTTCAGGCTCTCGGTGTACATCGTCACCGTGCCGCCGCGGATCGTGGACGTGGAGCCCGGGCGGGACTTGAGGTGCGCGACGTTCCCGCTCTTGCCGACCGTCTGGTAGAGGTCCTTGATGTCGAGCGAGTCCGCCGTGAACTTCAGGACCTTCTTGGTCGTGCCGTTCGCCGTCTTCACCTCGACGATGCCCGCGTAGTCCAGGCCGTAGAGGGTCAGCAGCGAGCTGTCGAGGTACCAGGGCTGGTCGGGCAGGACCGGAGCGCTCTGCTCCAGCTTGGCGTTGGCCAGGGCCTGGGCGTCCAGGGTCGGGCAGGGGAAGGGCGTCTTGCCGTCGACCGTCTTGCCGTCGTCGGCCTTGCCGTCCTTGTCCTTGTCCTTCGCGTCCTTGGCGTCCTTGTCCTTGCCGTCCTTGTCCTTGTCCTCGTCCGACGCGCCCGTCTCGTCCTTCGCCGCCTTCGCGGTGTCCTTGACGTCCTGCGGCAGCTCCGAGACCGAGACGCCGGCGTTCTTCGCCGCCTCGCGGATCGCGTCCGCGGCCGGGTCGGGCTTCGGCTTCGCGCTCGGGGTGGTGGCGGGCGCGGGGGTGACCGCGCCCTTGGCACCCTTGAGGGGCTTGCCGAGCTCGTCGAAGAAGTCCTTGACCGTGTCGCCCAGACCCAGCGGGTCCAGCGGGTTCGGGGTCTTGGTCGCCGACGGGGAGGCGCTCGCGGACGGCGAGGCGGAGGCGGCCCCCGGCTTCGCCGGTTGCGACGCGCTGCCGCTCTGCTTGGCCGCGGGCTTGGCCGCCGACGCGGAGGCCGAGGGAGCCGGGACCACCGGGACGCCCGCCGAGGGGGTCGCGCTGGGCGACGTACTCGGGGAGGGGCTCTTGGAGGTCGATGCCGACGGGGAGGGCGATTCCGTGGGCTCGTCGGACCGCGTGACGCACGGTCCGGGCGCGAACGGGATCTCCTTGTCGTCGGCCAGCGCCATCTTCGGCGCCATGCCCATCCCGACGAAGACCGCTGTCGGCATGGCGGCCAGCGCCATCGTCTTGCCGACGGGTATCTGGAGCTTGGTCAACAGCGACTTCCTGGGCGCCGCGTGGCGCGGGCCCCTTCTCTCACGGGACTCTTCGCCCGGGGACTGGCCCCTTTGCGTTTCGTCACCCCGCACTGTTCCTCCCGCCATCGGCGTGGGCAGTCGTCTGGGAAGCGTGGTCCGTTTCCGCCTCACGGGGAGCGGGCAGGTCGACCTCGGGCTCGACGGGCCTGCCGGGCGCCCACGCCAGGGCGAGGCAGCCGCCGATCAGCGCGGCCAGGAAGCCCAACATGAAGCCACCGATGTTGGACACCGGCAGGGACACCAGTCCGAGCAGGATCGTGGCGACTCCGGCGAAGATCCTGATGCTCTGCTGGAACCAGAGGGCGAAGCCGAGCGTGACCAGCAGGACACCGATGATCAGTGAACCCGCGCCGGCCGTCGTGGCCATGGCGATCGTGATGTTGCCCAACCGGACGTCCGCGTACGGGAAGTACGCGATCGGGATGCCGCCGAGCAGCGTGAAGACTCCCGCCCAGAACGGCCGGGCCCCGCGCCAGGCGCGGAACCGGTACCGGAGCGCCGTGAGCCAGTGATCATCTGCCGGGGTTACGGGGGCCTCGGGGTACATGGACAACAGCTCCCTGAAAACGGTCGTACGGAGAACTACGTGGAGCGCCCGGACGGGCGGACGGGGCGGCGGATCGGCCACCGCGCCCACCCGGCCGGTTCAAGCGACCGGACGGACTACTTGGCGTCCTGGTAGCACGGCTGGTCACCGCTGAGCAGACGCAGCTTGAGGTCCGGCAGCGTGAAGGTGCCCGCCGTCGTCGCCCATGCCTTCTGCCGCACGTTGGTCAGCGTGGCCTTCTTCGCGCGCTGCGAGAAGAGACCACCATCGGCCACCGTGCCCGCCACCGGCTTGGTGACGTGGCTCGGGTCGCCGACCGCGACACCGATGTCGAGCTGCTCGAACTTGGCGTCCGCGTCCAGCTCGGCGACATCGAGGTAGATGTTCTCCGCGACGGCGGGACGGCCCTTGTTGCCCGTCCGCAGCTGCAGGGTGATGTTGCCGAGGCCGGGCACCGGGGTGACCAGCGACTGGCACATGTTGGTGATCTCGGCGTGACTGAACCCGGAGATGGTGACCGGGTGGTACGCGTCCTTCTTGTCGTCGCCGAGGGTCTTGCCCTTGGCCACGCTGCCGTACTGGATCAGGTTGTCACCGACGAGCTCGTCGGCCGACACCTTGAAGTCCTGGCCCGAGACGCTGAAGGACGCCGCGAGGGCACCCTGCGCCAGACCCACGCCCACCGCGGCGGTGGCCGCGATGCTCGGCACCATGACGAGAGCGAAGCGCTTCCATCTGGTCCCACCACGAACCTGGGAAATCATGTTGTTCCTCCTCATCGGACGTACATCTCCGGTCCGGGCCCTGCCCGTCCTGGGATGGGAGAAGTGCTACGTCCTCGGGAAGGAGCGCAGGCGGCCGAGTCACGGCTGTGCCGCGTCAGGAACACCGGCGATCACCCCCGAGCGACAACCACTGGGCCACGCGTTCGCGCAACCTGATGAGGACAGGCACCACCGGAAGTGGTGGCGACCCCCCTGTCCCACGGCCGGTGCCACTGCCACCGGCCGGCTCGGTGGGGACCCATCCTCGCGGTTCCGGGTGACCGGCGCTGCGGGATGGACCGAGCGTGGCCGATCGTTGTCCATTACCGGCCGGGGCACAAGGGGGTTCGTTACTGGCGGGTAACGGCTGGATAACCCCAGTGCGACATGTCGCCGTCGAGCAGCAACACAGGGTGTCACCCATGGCCACGACAGATGGGTGGAAGAACGAACCAACCGGACAGTTCACGGGGTTCGGCTTACTACGAGTAACAGCGGCCGCGATTGCCAAGTTTTGGCAAAGCGCGGCCGCTGTTTATCTCCGTGTCAACAAATCGTCGGCGGTCCACCGACACCCGAGCGAGCCGCGGGACCGGCCCCGGGCCTGCCCTAGAAGAGCACCCGCGCCAGCGCCGTGCGCGCCGCCGGGACCCGCGGGTCGTCCGCGCCGATGACCTCGAACAGCTCCAGCAGCCGGACCCGCACCGCGTCCCGGTCGTCACCCGCCGTGACGCGCACCGCGTCCACCAGCCGCCCGAAGGCGTCCTGGACGTGACCGCCGGCCATGTCCAGGTCGGCCGCGGCGATCTGCGCCGCCGGATCGGTCGGATTGGCGGCCGCCGCGGCGCGCACTTCCTGCGGGTCCATGTGCTGCACCCGCGCGAGGAGTTCGGCCTGGGCCAGACCCAGCTTGGCCTCGCTGTTGGCCGGATCGTCGGCCAGTACGTTCTTGTACGCCTGGACGGCTCCGCCCAGGTCGCCCCCGTCCAACGCGACGACGGCCGCTTCGAGCAGAGCGTCGTACGGGCCTTCCGGCTCCTCGTCCGCGCCACCGGCGCCGGCGGCGCCCCCGGCGCCCCCGCCTGCGGGATCCACCACGATGCCGGTGAGGCCGTAGCGCTCCTCGGCGACCTGGATGAGCTGGCCGAGGGTCTCGCGGATCTGCTGCTCGGGCACCGCGCCCTGGAAGAGCGGCAGCGCCTGACCGGCGACGACCGCGAACACGGCGGGAATGCCCTGGACGCCGAACTGCTGCATCAGCATCTGGTTGGCGTCGACGTCAATCTTGGCCAGAACCAGTCGGCCGTTGGCTCCGGTGATCAGGCGTTCCAGCACCGGGCTGAGCTGCTTGCACGGCTCGCACCACTCGGCCCAGAAGTCGATGACGACCGGTACCTGGTGGGAGAGTTCGAGCACGTCGAGTTCGAAACCGGCCTCGTCGACATCGATGACGAGCGCCGACGGCGCCACGGCACCGGGGACGCCGGCGTCGGAGCCGCCGCCCTGCCGGGCCGCGGCCGCGCGCGCCTGCTCCGCCTTCGCCTTGGCCTCGCCGGCCGCCTTCACCGCGGCGAGGTCGACGACGCCGCTCATGGACATGTTTCTGGGCTGCATGCGTACATCCTCCCCCGTGTGCGCGCGCCGACGAAAAGACCTCGTGAAAGACGTCGTAAAACTGCACTGCTCACCACGGCCGGACCCCGTCCGAACTGCCGTGCACCTGAACTGCTGTGGCGCCGGGTCCCCACCTGGCGCCGTAGCTTCGCGTGGTTGTCGCTCTTACGCTACGAGCCGTAGCGTAACTCCCCGCGGCCCCTCGCGCCCCGTGATCTGAACCACACCGTCCGGGGTCGTCCCGGTTGCACTACTGGCGGGTATGGTCACCGTCCATGCGCAACCCCGTCTCCGGTTCCGGCCGCACCGGCCGCCCCCGCAGCGCCACCGCGGACGCCGCGATCCTCGCCGCCACACGGGACGCGCTGGTGGAACTCGGCTGGTCCAAGCTGACGATGGGCGACGTATCGGCCCGCGCCGGGGTCGCCAAGACCACGCTCTACCGACGCTGGGCGGGCAAGAGCGAGCTGGTCGTGGACGCCGTCGCCGAGCTCTTCGACTCCCTCGAACTCCCCGACCGGGGCTCGCTCCAGGGCGACATCGAGTACGTCGTCCTGCGCTTCGCGGAGCTGCTGCGGCGTCCGGAGGCCCGTACGGCGCTCATGGCGGTGGTCTCCGAGTCCACCCACGACGAGGCGCTGCGCGACCGGATCCGGTCGGCGATCGTGGACCGGCAGAAACGTCTCGTCGTGCTGGGCCGGGAACGCGCGCAGGCCCGCGGCGAACTCCCCCACGAACCGGACCCGTACCTCGCGGGGCGCACCACGGACCTGATCTTCGACGTCATCGCGGGCACCGTGGTGCACCGCGCCCTGGTGAGCGCCGAACCGGTGGACGAGATCTGGGTCGCCACCTTCACCGGCCTGCTGATGCACGGCCTGCTGGGCGCGGGCGCCGCCGGTACGACCTGACGGCGGGCCCCCGGTGGTCGGGGGCCCGCCGTCGGGGCGCGGTCTTTCGAAGGGGCGGCCTCGCGAAGAGCCGGCCTCGCGAAGGAGCCGCCTCGCGAAGGGCCGGATCAGAAGCCGGGCGGCTCCGTGTAGGTGCCCCACTCGTCCCGGAGGACGTTGCAGATCTCGCCGAGCGTCGCCTCGGCCCGTACGGCGTCCAGCATGGCCGGGATCATGTTCGAGCCGTCGCGCGCGGCGGCCAGCATCGCGTCCAACCCGGCCCGCACCTTCGCGTCGTCCCGGCGGGCCTTGCGCTCCGCCAGTTCGCGGACCTGGACCACCTCGACCTCGTGGCTCACCCGGAGGATCTCCAGGTCGCCGGTGACGGAGCCGTGGTGCACGTTGACGCCGACGACCCGCTTGTCGCCCTTCTCCAGCGAACGCTGGTACTGGAAGGCCGACTCGGCGATCTCGCCGGTGAACCAGCCGTCCTCGATGCCGCGCAGGATGCCCGAGGTGATCGGCCCGATCGGGTGCTGCCCGTTCGGATGGGCGCGCAGCCCGCGCTCCTTGATCTGGTCGAAGATCTTCTCGGCCTCCGCCTCGATCCGGTCGGTGAGCTGCTCGACGTACCAGGCACCGCCGAGCGGGTCGGCCACATTGGCCACCCCGGTCTCCTCCATCAGCACCTGCTGCGTGCGCAGCGCGATCTCGGCGGCCTGCTCGCTCGGCAGCGCGAGGGTCTCGTCGAGGGCGTTGGTGTGCAGGGAGTTGGTGCCGCCGAGGACCGCCGCCAGCGCTTCGACGGCCGTGCGGACGACGTTGTTGTACGGCTGCTGGGCGGTGAGGGAGACCCCGGCCGTCTGGGTGTGGAAGCGCAGCCACATGGACTTGTCGGACTTCGCCTCGTACACCTCCTTCATCCAGCGCGCCCAGATCCGGCGGGCGGCGCGGAACTTGGCGATCTCCTCGAAGAAGTCGAGGTGCGCGTCGAAGAAGAAGGACAGGCCGGGGGCGAAGACGTCCACGTCCATGCCGCGCGAGAGCCCGAGTTCGACGTAGCCGAAGCCGTCCGCGAGGGTGTACGCCAGCTCCTGCGCGGCCGTCGCCCCGGCCTCGCGGATGTGGTAGCCGGAGACGGAGAGCGGCTTGTAGGCGGGGATGCCCTGCGCGCAGTATTCCATCAGGTCGCCGATGAGGCGCAGGTGCGGCTCGGGTTCGAAGAGCCACTCCTTCTGGGCGATGTACTCCTTGAAGATGTCGGTCTGCAGCGTGCCGTTGAGGACGGCGGGGTCGACGCCCTGGCGCTCGGCGGCGACGAGGTACATGCAGAAGGCGGGCACGGCGGGCCCGCTGATCGTCATCGAGGTGGTCACGTCGCCGAGCGGGATGTCCTTGAACAGGACCTCCATGTCGGCGGCGGAGTCGATGGCGACGCCGCAGTGCCCGACCTCGCCGAGGGCGCGCGGGTCGTCGGAGTCGCGGCCCATCAGGGTCGGCATGTCGAAGGCGACCGAGAGGCCGCCGCCGCCCGCCGCCAGGATCATCTTGTAGCGCTCGTTGGTCTGCTCGGCGTTGCCGAAGCCGGCGAACTGCCGGATGGTCCAGGTCCGCCCGCGGTAGCCGGTGGCGTGCAGGCCCCGGGTGTACGGGTACTCCCCCGGCCAGCCGATGCGCTCGAAGCCCTCGTAGGTGTCTCCGGGCCGGGGGCCGTACACCGGGTCGACCTCGTCGCCGGAGAGCGTGGTGAAGTCGGCCTCGCGGGTGCGGGCCCTGTCATAACGGGCCTGCCAGCGAAGGCGGCCTTGCTCGATGGCGTCAGCGTCCATGCTTCGAATTTACTAGGACGTCCTAGTAAATGTCGATGGCCCACCCCGGGAAGTCGTCCCGGGGTGGAGGAAATCGAGTGCCGCTCCAGTGCGGAGCGGCGTCCTCAGGCCTTGGCGGTCGCGGGCACGGGGGCGCCGCTCACCAGGGGCTCGATCTCGGCGCGGACCTTGCGCTCGACGAAGAACGCGGCGAGCGGGATCGTGCCGGAGACCATGACCCACAGCATCTTGCCGAAGGACCACTTGGCCTTGGAACTGAGGTCGAAGGCGAAGACCAGGTAGATCATGAAGAGCACGCCGTGGGCCTGGGAGACCACGAAGGTCAGGTCGGCGCCCTTGTCGAAGCCGTACTTGAAAATCATGCAGGTGCACAGCACCAGCAGCATCACTGCGGTGGCATAGGCCATCACCCGGTAGCGGGTCAGCACGCTTCGTTTCATGAACACGAGCGTAACCGTCCGTTTTGCGCGATCTTGACGGGGGTGGCGGCCCCTCCCGGGCGTCGGCCGGGCCCGCGGCGGCCCGGCCTACTTCTCGTCGAAGTCGTCCGCGGCCACCCGCAGCGGCCGCAGCAGCGCGAAGATCTCGCCGCACTCCTCCGCGTCGTAGGCGCCCAGCCCGAACTCCACCGCCATCAGGTCCCGGGTCGCCGCCTCCACGACCTCGCGCCCCTTGTCCGTGATCGAGGCGAGCGTGCCGCGGCCGTCGTTCGGGTTGGGGCGCTTGGCCACCAGGCCGGAGCGGACCAGGCGGTCCACGGTGTTGGTCACCGAGGTCGGGTGCACCATCAGCCGCTCGCCGATCTTCGACATCGTCAGCTCGCCGGCCTTGGAGAAGGTCAGCAGGACGAGCGCCTCGTAGCGCGCGAAGGTGAGTCCGTACGGCTTCACCACGGCGTCGACCTCGCCGAGCAGGATCTGGTGCGCCCGCATGATCGAGGTGATCGCGGCCATCGAGGGCACCGGCCCCCAGCGCCGCTGCCAGAGTTCGTCGGCGCGGGCGATGGGGTCAAAGGGGAGACTGAGCGGCTTGGGCACGCACCCGACCCTACCCGCCGGTCATTTGAGGGCGGGGGCCGTCTCACACTTCGACCCGGAGGGGGCGCTCGCCCGCAGTTCGGCCAGCAGGAACAGCACGCATCCGGTGCCGAGGACCCCGGACCCCACCACCACCGCGTGCACCGGCCAGAACTCCGCCGCGAGCCCGGCCAGCGCCATGCCCACGCCCTGGAGGGTCATCAGCCCGGTGCTCAGCAGGGTCATGGCCCGCCCGCGCAGTTCATCGGGGACCGCTTCCACGTACCACTGGTCGAGGCCGAGGGTGTAGGCGTGCGCCAGGCCGGCGGCCAGCAGGAGGGCCGCCAGCGGCCACACCCCCGGGCGGACGGCGTACCCGAGCAGCGGCAGCAGGCCCACGGTCGCCAGCGGGGCCACGATCCGGGAGCGGGCGCCGGCGCCGAGCGCCGAGCCCGCCCAGAGTTCGCCGGCGATGGTGCCGACGGGCATCGCGCACATCAGCAGGCCGAGGGCGACCGTGCCGGCGCCGAGGTGCTCGACGTACGGCGCCATCAGCGCCTCCGGTACGACGACGAAGAGCGGCGGCAGCCAGAACATCAGGGTGACCGCGCGCAGCCGGCGGTCGCCGAAGACGGCCCGGACCGCGGCGAAGGGCGAGGTCGCGGCGGCGCCGGCGGCCCGGGCCGGACGGGCGCGGGTGCCGAACCGCAGCAGCAGGGCGGAGCAGACGAAGGTCACGGCGGTGATCGCGATCGCCCCGCGCGGCGGGACCGCGGTGAGCAGGATCCCGCCGACGCCGAAGCCGACGAGCTGGGCGCTCTGGGCCACCATCCGCAGCAGCGAGCGGCCCAGGACGTAGGCGTCGCCGTCGCCGAGGATGTCGGCGAGCGAGGCGCTGCGGGTGCCCTGGAAGAGCGGCGCGACGAAGGCCATGGCGCAGCGCAGCACGAAGAGCAGGGCGACGGGCGTCCCCGGCAGCACCATCGCGGCGGCGCACAGCGCGCAGACGAGGTCGCAGACGACGAGCACCCGGCGGGCGGGATGGCGGTCGGCGATCCCGGCGAGGAGCGTGCCGCCGAGGGCGTAGGGGAGGAAGCCGAGGGCGAAGGTGAGGGCGCTCAGGAGCGGGGAGCCGGTCGCCCGGAAGACCAGGACGGTGAGCGAGATCTCCGCGACGACGAGGCCGAGGACGGACATGAGGTGGGCGGCGAAGACGGGGCGGAACTCGCGGACGCGGAAGGCCGCGCCGTAGCCGGGGGGTGCGGATGCCATGTTCCGCAGCCTGCCGCCGCCGTCCCACCCGCCCCAGTGATTCGGGCCCACCCGAATCTCCCGCGAGGTGTCCGGCTCCCCGGGCGGCCCGGGTCCCCCGTACGGCCCAACGGAGAGGGTCGGGATCGAGGATCGCCCGCTCGGCCGCATCCCGTTCGACACGCCCAGAATTGTCCATTTTTGTAGGAATATCGATTCTGGATCGAGCACTGGAGGGACCGTGCGGCCGCAAGGCTTCGACTACGAGACCCACCGCCGTCTCGCCGGTCCGCTCGAAGAGCCGGAACCGGGTCCGACCGGTGTCTACCGGGTCCGGTACCGCTCCCTCCTGTCGCGCGAGCCCCATCGAATACGCGCCGTCGCGCTCATGACGCTCGCACCGGTGCTCTCCGCCGTGCTCTTCCTCTACCTCGTCTGGCCGAGCCACTGGACGGTCCGTGAGGGCGCCGCCCGCTGGCTGGTCCACTGCGACACCGTGATGCTCGTGTCCATCGCGCTGATCATGCTCTTCATGCTGGTCAACGTGGTGTCCATCGCCCACGCCACCATGGTGGCCCGCGATCCGGTCCCGGTCCCGGCCGAGCCCGGCACCCGGGTGGCGTTCCTGACGACGTACGTGCCCGGCAAGGAGCCCCTCGCCATGGTGCGGACCACCCTCCGGGGCGCCGTGGGCATCCGCCACGACGGACCGCTCGACGTCTGGCTGCTCGACGAGGGCGACGACCCGGCCGCCCGGGAGCTGTGCGCGGAGCTCGGTGTCCGGCACTTCACCCGCAAGGGCATACCCGAGTGGAACACCCGCAAGGGCGCCCACCGCGCGAGGACCAAGCACGGCAACTACAACTCCTGGCTGGTCGGGCACGGGGAGGACTACGACTTCTTCGCCTCGGTCGACACCGACCACGTCCCGACGCCCGACTTCCTGGAGCGGATGCTCGGCTACTTCCGTGACCCCGACACCGCCTTCGTCGTCGGTCCGCAGGTCTACGGGAACTACACCGCCTCCGTCACCAAGGCCGCCGAGTCCCAGCAGTACCTCTTCCACGCGCTGATCCAGCGCGCGGGCAACCGCTACGGCGCCCCGATGTTCGTCGGCACCAACAACGCCGTGCGGATCAGCGCGCTGCGCCAGGTCGGCGGACTGTACGACTCGATCACCGAGGACATGGCCACCGGTTTCGAGCTGCACCTGCGCCGCAACCCCGCCACCGGACGGTTCTGGCGCTCCGTCTACACCCCGGACGTGCTCGCCGTCGGCGAGGGCCCGGCCTCCTGGACCGACTTCTTCACCCAGCAGTTGCGCTGGTCGCGCGGGACCTACGAGACCCTCCTCCGGCAGTACTGGAAGAGCTTCTTCCGGATGCCTCCCGGCCGCTGGCTCAACTACACGCTGATGCTCGTGTACTACCCGATGACCGCCGTGAACTGGCTCCTCGGCATCCTCAGCTGCGTGCTGTTCCTCTGGCTCGGCGCCTCCGGCACCCAGGTCTCCTCCGAGGTCTGGCTGATGCTGTACACCGACGCCGCCGCCCTCCAGGTGGGCCTCTACCTGTGGAACCGCCGCCACAACGTCTCGCCCCACGAGCCCGAGGGGTCCGGCGGACTGGCCGGCATGGCGATGTCCGCGATCTGCGCCCCCGTGTACCTGAAGTCGCTCGGCTCCGCGGTGCTGCGCACCCGGGGCTCCTTCGTCGTCACCCCCAAGGGCGGCGACGCCAGCCCGGACCGGCTGACGACCTTCCGGATCCACCTCTTCTGGGCCCTCGTACTGATCGCCTCCCTGGCCGCCTCGGTGCGCTACGACCACACCCACGTGGCCATGCGCGTCTGGGCGGTCCTCGCGCTCTGCATCACCTTGGCCCCCCTCGCCGTCTGGACCGCGACCCTCCTGCGCGCGCGCCGCACCGGGGGCCGGGCCGGCACCCGGCGCGGCCGGGGCGGCGCGGGCGGCGGCCAGGAGCCCGGGGAGGAACCGGAACCGGCCCTCGCGACATCAGGAGGGAAGTGACCCATGGCCTACCGGCCCTCGAAGCGGTTCAAGAAGACGGCCCTGGGCGCGAGCGCGGCCCTCGTGCTGGTGGCGCTCAACGCCCCGGCCACGCTCTCCTTCGCCGGGGACACCTTCCACTCTTACAAGATCGGTCAGTCCAGCTACAAGATCCAGTACGGCTCGTGGAACCTGATCGCCCTTCCCGACCGGTACAAGGTCAACGCCATGCACGCGGCCCTGCTGCACACCGGCAAGGTGCTGCTGATCGCGGGCTCCGGCAACAACCAGCGCAACTTCGACAAGGGCACCTTCGACACCATCCTGTGGGACCCCTCGAACGACACCTTCAAGAAGATCCCGACCCCCGAGGACTTCTTCTGCTCCGGGCACGCCCAGCTGCCCGACGGGCGGCTGCTGGTGGCGGGCGGCACCGCCCGCTACGAGGTGCTCGACGGCAAGGTGACCCGGGCCGGCGGCGGCATGCGGGTCAAGAACGAGAGCCCCGACAAGGCCGTCACCCTGAAGAAGGGGACCCGCTTCCGCTCGCCGACCGGGGTCGAGTACGTCTCCCGCTTCGACGTCACCGTGCCCAGGGCCACGCGCGAGTTCGAGGTCACCTACGGGCGGGGCGGGCAGATGCGGCCCTGGCGCACCAAGGTGACCGCCGCCGAGGCGCGGGTCTTCGTGGAGGCCGTGCGGGAAGGCCGCCAGGGACTGACCACCGAGGCGGCGCAGTACGAGGTCCTCGGGCTGCGGGGCAAGGACGCCGACAACGTCTACGGTCTGGCCGAGCGGCTGAGCACCGTCAAGCAGGACTTCCAGGGCATCAAGTCGGCCTACGAGTTCGATCCGCTGGCGGAGAAGTACGTCCCCGTCGACCCCATGAAGGACGCCCGCTGGTACCCGACCCTCGTCGGCCTCCAGGACGGCCGGGTGCTCGCGGTCTCCGGCCTCAACGACGTCGGCGACGTGGTTCCGGGCGACAACGAGATCTACGACCCGCAGACCAAGAAGTGGACCAAGGGCCCCTTCCACTACTTCCCCACCTACCCCGCCCTCTTCCTCACCCAGGGCGGCAACCTGCTCTACACCGGCTCCAACGCGGGCTACGGGCCCAAGGACAAGGGCCGCGCGCCGGGCGTGTGGAACCCGACGACGAACGAGTTCAAGAAGGTCGGCGGGCTCGCCGACACCGACCAGCTCGAAACCTCCTCCTCCGTCCTGCTGCCGCCCGCCCAGGACCAGAAGGTGATGGTGCTCGGCGGCGGCGGCGTCGGCGAGTCCAAGCTCTCCACCCGGCGCACCGCCGTGATCGACCTCAAGGCGGACTCGCCCGTCTTCCGCACCACCGCCCCGCTGCCGCAGGGCACCCGGTACCTGAGCAGCGTGCTGCTCCCCGACGACTCGGTCTTCACCACCGGGGGCTCCACCGACTACCGCGGCCGGGGCGCCTCCGACATCCACAAGGCGCAGTTCTACTACCCGCGCAGCGACTCCTTCGTGGCCGCCGCCGACCCCACCGTGGGCCGCGACTACCACTCCGAGGCCCTCCTGCTGCCCGACGGGCGGGTGGCCACCTTCGGCTCCGACCCGCTCTTCGCCGACAAGGACAACACCAAGCTCGGCACCTTCGAGCACCGGCTGGAGGTGTACACCCCGCCCTACCTCTACCGGGACCCGGCGCGCCGGCCCGTCCTCGGCGCGGGTCCGGACGAGGTGGAACCGGGCGGCCGGGCCGCCTTCACGAGCCCGCACCCGGAGCGGATCGAGCGGGCCCGGCTCATGCGGCCCAGTGCGGTCACCCACTCCACGGACGTCGAGCAGCGCTCCGTCGAGCTGGGGCTGACCCGGACGAAGGACGGCGTCACGCTGGAGGTGCCGGGCGACCCCACGCTCGTACCCCCCGGCTGGTACATGCTCTTCGTGGCCGACGCGGACGGGACGCCGTCGGTGGCCAAGTGGATCCGGGTCAGGGAGCCGCGGACGGCGCCGCCCACCTCGGACGTGGGGTGGATGCCGCCCGAGTGAGGTCGCGGGTCGGTCCCCGGCGGACCCGGCTCCCGGCCTCGCGGGTCAGTCCCTGGCGCGGCGGGCGAGGCCCAGCGCGTAGTCCGGCCACCAGCGGCCGGCGGCCGGGCCGCCCCGGCAGGGGCCGTCCGACTCCCCCGGGCGCTTGATCCACAGGTACGCGTCGACCAGCGGATCGCCGGTCCGGTCGGTGGGCCGCACGCCCAGCGCCCGGCCCGGCGGATTGCACCAGGCCTGCTGCCGGCCGCCCGGCAGCGGGCCCTCGCCGTTGCGACTGGTGTCGATGACGAAGTGCTTGCCGTTGGTGCCCTTGGAGAGGACCGCGCCGTACGCCCGCCCGGCCGCGTCCGGCTGGAAGTTGGACACGTTGAGCGAGAAGCCGTCGGCGCGGTCGATGCCCGCCTTGAAGAGCGGTCCGACCAGCTTCATCGGGTCCGGGATCCACGCCGGGTTGCCCGCGTCCAGGTAGACCTTGGTGTTCTTGTTCCGCTTCAACCGGTCGACGGCCTCCGACAGCAGCCGGGAGCGCTCCTCGTGGTGGTCGACCTGGGTGCAGCCGTCCACCATGTGCGGGACGGCGTCCGGCTCCAGGACGACGATCGCCTTCGCGTCGCCGATGTTGTCGGCGAAGGCGCCGATCCAGCTGCGGTAGGCGGTGGCGTCCGGGGCCCCGCCCGCCGAGTGCTGGCCGCAGTCGCGGTAGGGGATGTTGTACGCGGCGAGCACCACCGTCCGCCCCGCCGCGCGGGCCCCTTCCACGGCCCGGCGGATCTCCGGCCCGGGATCGTCGCCCGGCCCCCACAGGGCCATCGGCTGGTCCGCGATCCGGCGCAGCACCTGGGCGTCGCTGTTGCGGCCCTGCGCCTCCCAGGTCTCCACCTGCCGGGCCGCGTCGCTCTGCGGGTCCACCCAGTACGGCGACCCGACGGCCGCCGGGTCGGCGGGCGCGGCCGCCTGCGTCCGCGCGGGCGCGGCGCCCTGCCCGGACGAGGTGCAGGCGGCGGTGACCGACAGTGACAGGAGGGCGAGGCTGGTCACGATGGTGATGCGGCGGCGGCCTGGCATCCGGCTCCCTCGGGACGGCGGGACGGGCTGCGGACCGGGACATCGTGACATGACGGACAGTAGCCGCGCGGTCGCGACACCGCGGGCGGGGCCGCTCACGACTCGGCCGGGGGCACCCCCGTGGCCAGCGCGATCCCGAGCGGGGTGCGCTCGTAGAACACCTGGTGGCGCTGGCGGCGCGGCTCCAGCAGGCCCGCGCCGCGCAGTGCTTGGAGGTGCGCCGAGACGGAGGAGGGGGCGAGGCCGAGGCGGTGGGCGAGCGCGGTCGTCGAGGCCGGTTCGCGCAGCGCGCACAGGACGTCGGCCCGCGCGCGGCCCAGCAGCCGGGCGAGGGCCGCCGGGGTCTCCTCGGCCGCCCTCGACCACAGCGCGCCGATACCGCGGGCCGGATAGACGACGGTGGGCTGCCAGGGCGGGTCGTAGATGCCGATCACCTTCGGCCAGACGAAGGCGCTCGGCATCAGGAGCAGGCCCTGGCCGTCGAGCGTGCGGTCGTGCTGGGTACGGCGCTCGATCGTCAGCGTCCCGTCGGACCAGCTGAGGTCGGGGTGGAGCCCCTCGAAGAGCCCGGCCAGCCCGGAGGCGGCGAAGCGGCGCGAGTGGAAGAGGACGTCGGCCTCCAGGATGGCCCGCAGCCGGGGCCAGTGCGGGGCGACCAGCGCGTGCCAGGCCCGCTCGGTGAGGTCGGCCAGGTCCCGGACGGCCCGCTCGGGATCGGCGAGCAGCGCCCGGCCGATCCCGCTCTCCAGGGCGCCGGGGGTGCAGGAGAGCGAGAGCCGGATCTCCGCCTGCGCGGCGATCGGATCCACGGCGCGCACCCGGGCCAGCTCCTCCTCGAAGGTGACGTCGGGGCCGAGCGGGGGCGGGCACAGGAAGTCGGGATTGTGCCCGCGGTGCGGCATGAGCAGCCACAGGGGCCGCAGGTCGAGCCCGGCCGCGGCGCCGCGGATGCCGTCCAACCAGGGCAGGTGGTAACCGTGCCGCTCGGGCAGCTTCAAGGTCCGCACCGCCTCGACGGTCTCCCAACGCGGCGAGATCGCGAACCGACACCGCAACAGATCGGCGGCCCCGAACCGATACCGAACCGCCATGCACTCCCGCCCTTCCGCCGCGCTTGCTCCTCGCCCGGCCTGACCGGCCAGCACCCTGGCGAGCCCGTCGTCGCACTTGGCCCAGCGTCATACGCGTCATACACTTTGGTGGTGGCCAAGACCAGGATCACCATCAGCCTCGACGAAGACCAGGCCGACCGCATCAGGCTGCACGCCGAGCGGGCTGGCCTGGACGTCTCCGCGTACCTCGTACACGCGGCGACACGGCAAATGGCGGAGACCGAGGCCATAGAGGATCAGTTCGCGAGCGTGGACGGCACCATCGCGGCGGCCGAGGCCGCGGCCGCAGGCATCCCTCCAGAGGCCGCTGCCCCTCGCGACGCGTTGACCGAGCAGGAGCGACGGGAAATCGAATCCGCCCTCGATCTCGTCTACGGGCCCGACCGATCCGGTGCCCGCTCGGGTGAAGCCGCGTGACCGTACGGGTCCCTGTCTATGACACGGGCATGCTGATCGCCCTGGCGGACCGCAAGGCCAAGCCCGCCCACCTGCACGAGGCCTTGAAGGCCACACCTCACCGGGCACTCGTCCTCGGGCCGGTACTGGCCCAGGCGTGGCGCCCGAACCCGGCGCTCGTGCACGCGCTGGGGGCAACGCTCAAGGACTGCACGGTGCCGCAGGCCCGTAGTTCGGCCCCGCCGATGCGCGGGACCAGGGCGGGCCGGCCCGAGTGCATCGCCTGCGCAACGGGCTTCGACCTCGCCGACTGGCACCGGATCGGCACCGTCCTGGGCCAGGCCCAGCTCCCGCCGAAGAAGCGGCCCGACGCGGTGGACGCCTGCGTGGCCCTGGCCGCCGCTAAGCACGGCAGTGCGGTGATCTTCACCAGCGACCCGGAGGACATCGCCGCGTACCTGGCCGTGCTGAATCCCCCGGACGTGCACGTCCACGCCGTGTGAGGGCGCTGGGGGCGTCAGCCCTCGGCGAGGTGGCGTTCGACCGTTTCGATCTTCGAGGTCATGCCGTCGCTGACGCCGGGGCGGATGTCGGCCTTGAGGATGAAGGAGACCCGGGGGGCGCGCGCCTCCACGGCGGCCACCGCGCGCTTCACCACGTCCATCACCTCGTCCCACTCGCCCTCCACCGTGGTGAACATGGCGTCGGTGCGGTTGGGCAGCCCGGACTCGCGCACGACGCGGACCGCGTCGGCGACGTACTCGCCGACCTCTTCGCCGACCCCCAGCGGGGTCACGGAGAACGCGATGATCATGCGCGCGCCGCCTCGCGGGCCCGCGCGGCCAGCACGCTGTCGGCCTCGTCGCGCTTGAGGATCCGGTCGCCGAAGAGGCCGCCGAAGGGCAGCAGCGCGAACAGGAAGAACAGGGCGACCTTCTTGAGCGGCCACTTCGCCTTGAACCACACGTCGAGCAGGAAGACCGCGTAGATCACGAACAGGATGCCGTGCAGGATGCCCAGCGGCATCATCAGGTAGTCGATGTCCGAGATCCGGCTGAGCACCGAGCCGAAGATCAGCAGCGCCGGGAACGACAGCGCCTCCGGTACGGAGATGAGGCGCAGCCGGTGCAGGGCGGAGGCGGTCTTGATGTCCACGGGGAACCTTCGGGGTGGAGGCCGGGGGTCGCCTCCAGTGTCTCAGCAGCCGCCGGTGATCTTCCGGCGGGTCCGGCTATGACGGATATCGGCCAGCGGGCTCTGTTCGCACCGCCCCGCTGCCGATAACGTCTTCCCGTGGCTCAGTTCCGACTCCAAGGCAGCAAGGTGCTCGCCGTCGACCTGACCGGGGATGCCGTGAAAGCAAAGAACGGCTCCATGGTCGCGTACGACGGTCAGATGGCCTTCAAGAAGATGACCGGCGGTGGCGAGGGCCTCCGCGGGATGGTCACGCGACGGCTCACCGGTGAGCAGATGACCGTGATGGAAGTGCAGGGGCACGGCACCTGCTTCTTCGCCGACCGCGCGAGTGAGATCAATCTGGTCGATCTCCGTGGCGAGAAGCTCTACGTCGAGTCCAGCAACCTCCTGTGCACCGACGCCGGCCTGCGCACCGGCACCACCTTCACCGGGCTGCGCGGCGGGGCGACGGGCAACGGCCTGTTCACCACGACCGTCGAGGGCTCGGGGCAGGCGGCGATCATGTCCGACGGTCCGGCCGTGGTGCTGCGGGTCAGCGGCCAGTACCCGCTCTCCGTGGACCCGGGCGCGTACATCGCGCACACCGGCAACCTCCAGCAGCACTTCCAGTCCGGGGTGAACTTCCGCACCTTGATGGGCGAGGGCTCGGGCGAGTCCTTCCAGATCCGCTTCGAGGGCGAGGGCCTGGTCTACGTGCAGCCCAGCGAGCGCAACACCATCGGGGGCGACCTCTGATGCCGTTCCGCGAGATCAACTCGAAGATGATCGAGGCCCAGGTCGTGCCCGGGCAGAAGCTCTACAGCCAGCGCGGGGCGATGCTCGCCTACCGCGGCGAGGTCTCCTTCACCCCGAACCTCACGGGCGGCCAGGGCGGCGTCATGGGCATGATCGGGCGCCGGGTGGCGAACGAACAGACCCCGTTGATGACGGTCGAGGGCAGCGGCACCGTGATGTTCGGCCACGGCGGCCACCACGTCCAGGTCATCAACCTCACCGGCGAGACCCTCTACGTCGAGGCCGACCGACTGCTCGCCTTCGACGGAACCCTCCAACAGGGCACGATGTTCATGGGATCGCAGGGCGGGGTCATGGGCATGGTGCGCGGCCAGGTCACCGGCCAGGGCCTGTTCACCACGACCCTCAAGGGGCACGGCGCGGTCGCCGTGATGGCGCACGGCGGGGTCATCGAACTGCCGATCACCCCGCAGCGCCCGATCCACGTGGATCCGCAGGCCTACGTCGCCCACCACGGCGAGGTGCGCAACAAGCTCTCCACCGCGCTCGGGTGGCGTGACATGGTGGGGCGCGGTTCGGGCGAGGCGTTCCAGCTGGAGCTGTCCGGCCAGGGCGCGGTGTACGTACAGGCCTCGGAGGACAAGCTGTGAACTACGGACCGGTGCCGGGCGGCCCCGGCGGGCCGACGGTCTTCGACCCGCACACGCTGCCGTCCGACGACAACGTCAACGCGTACACCTTCTGCGTGGAACTCAAAGGGAGTCAGTGGTTCCTGCAGAAGGGCAAGATGATCGCCTATTACGGGCGCATCGAGTTCAACGGGATCGGCCACGGCCGGTTCGACCGGCTGCTGCGCACGAGCTTCCATTCGCCGCTGCACGCGAGCGACTGGGTGGTGGCCGAGGGGCAGGGCAAGATGCTCCTCGCCGACCGGGCCTTCGACGTGAACTCCTTCGACCTGGAGGACGGGAACCTGACGATCCGGTCGGGGAACCTGCTGGCCTACCAGCCCACCCTGGCCCTGAAGCAGTCGATCGTCCCCGGCTTCCTGACGCTGATCGGAACCGGGAAGTTCGTGGCCGCGTCCAACGGACCGGTGGTGTTCATGGAACCGCCGCTGCGGGTGGATCCGCAGGCGCTGGTGGGCTGGGCGGACTGCCCCTCGCCGTGTCACCACTACGACCACGGGTACATGTCCGGAGTACTGGGCGGGCTGCGTTCGCTCACCGGCATCGGCGGCACCTCGGGCGAGGAGCACCAGTTCGAGTTCATCGGGGCGGGCACGGTGCTGCTCCAGTCCACCGAACTGTTGATGGCGGAGCAGGCGGTCGGGGCCGTGGGAGCGGGCGCCGGCGAGCCGGGCGTGCCGGGGGCCGGGATCGGGGCGCAGGGGCCGCTGTCCCAGCTGGGCGTGCCGCGGATGCCGGGGCAGCTCGGGGACCTCCAGCGGCGCTTCGGCCTGTGAAGCCGGTTTGACATGCAATTTTGTACGTAATTCAACTTCTTAGGTAGAGTTCATTCATGGAGACCATGGAGACCGACACGGCCACTCGTTGGCTCACCGACGCCGAGCAGTGCGTGTGGCGCACGCACCTGGACGTCAGCAGGCTGCTGATGCACCAGCTGGAAAAGGATCTCCAGCCCTTCGGGCTCACCAACAACGACTACGAGATCCTGGTCAACCTCTCCGAGTCCGAGGGCATGCGGATGCGGATGAGCGACCTCGCCACCTCGACCCTCCAGTCCAAGAGCCGGCTCTCGCACCAGATCACGCGCATGGAAGCGGCGGGTCTGGTGATCCGGGTCAACTGCGAGTCCGACCGGCGCGGCCTGTACGCCGTGCTCACCGAGGCCGGCACGGAGCTCATGCGCAAGGTCGCCCCGCACCACGTGGCGTCGGTGCGCAAGCACTTCATCGACCTGCTGACCCCGGAGGGCCTGGCGGACCTGCGGGCCTCGCTGGGACCGGTCGCCGACCACCTGCGGGACCAGCGCGGCAAGGCCTGAGCGGGCGCGCGGCCGGCCCGCCCGCGGGCCCGCCGCGCCGATCCTCCCGGCACCCCCCAGCATGGTGAGGGGGTCTTTTCCGGCAGGGAGGTCACTCATGAAGCGCAATGTGTTCGTCTCGTCCGCCGCGGCCGTGGTCCTGGTCGCCGGCGGCCCCGTCGCCGCCGCCGCCGCATCGACGGCGGGCGACGCGGCGAGGGCCCCGACGGCGGTGACCGCCGTACCGGCCGACGTATCGGCCGAGACGGCCGCCGCCGCGGCGCTGAAGAAGTTCCCCGGCGTCGTCGAGTCGCTCGACAAGGACGGCTCCGTCTGGCACGTCGACGTGATCGGCAAGGGCGGCAAGCACGCGGAGCTGGAGGTCGACTCCGGCAGCGGCGCGGTCACCCAGCAGAACAGCGACGACAACGACGAGAACGACAACGGGTACGCGGCCCTGATCGCCGCCAAGGTCACCGCCGTACAGGCCCTGAAGGCCGCCGTCGCCGCCCACCCCGGCCAGGTCCGGTCGGTCAGCTGGGACGACGACGACAATGACAACGGCAAGACGTCCCGCTACTGGAACGTCGAGGTCAAGACCTCGGGCGGGCAGACGCAGAACGTCCACGTCGACCCCACCTCGGGCAAGGCCACCCTGTCGCACGACAACGACAACAACGACAACAACGACAACAGCGACGGCGGCAGCAATTGACGCACGAGAGCCGCGCCCCCGGCTTCCGGGGACGCGGCTCTCCGCACGCGGGTCGGGCGGTCCGATCAGGCGTTGGGACGCTTGCCGTGATTCGCCTTCTTCTTCCTGCGGGCTCGCTTCTTGTTGCCGCGCTTCGCCATGACGCACTCCCTGGGTCGGGGCATTCCGGGCGTTCGCCAGTTTAGGCGGACCCCGCGGAGCGCGCATCAGAACGCCGGATCAGGCCTCCGTCAGCGTCGCCAGCAGGGTGTCGGAGGCGGCGTACGGATCCATCTCGCCGGCCGCCACCCGCGCGGCCAACGCGTCCAGTCGGGCGTCCCCGTGCAGGTCGGCCAGCCGGGCCCGCAGCTCGGTGATCGCGATCGTCTCGACCTCCCGGGCCGCACGCGCCCGGCGGCGCTCCTCCAACACCCCGCGCTCGTCCATCCACGCCCGGTGCTTCTCCAGGGCCTCCACGACCTCGTCGATGCCCTCCCCCCGGTACGCCACCGTCTTGATGATGGGCGGCCGCCAGCCGCCCGGCCCCCGGGACTCCCCCAGGCCCAACATGTGGTTCAGCTCGCGGGCGGTGGCATCGGCCCCGTCCCGGTCCGCCTTGTTCACGACGTACACGTCGCCGATCTCCAGGATGCCGGCCTTGGCCGCCTGGATCCCGTCGCCCATGCCCGGCGCCAGCAGGACGACGGAGGTGTCCGCCTGCGAGGCGATCTCCACCTCCGACTGCCCCACGCCCACGGTCTCCACGAGGACCACGTCGCAGCCCGCCGCGTCCAGCACCCGGATCGCCTGCGGGGCGGACCAGGCGAGGCCGCCCAGGTGCCCGCGGGTGGCCATCGAGCGGATGTAGACCCCGGGGTCCGAGGCGTGGTCCGACATCCGCACCCGGTCGCCGAGGAGCGCCCCGCCGGAGAACGGCGAGGAGGGGTCCACGGCCAGCACCCCGACGCGCTTGCCCGCGCGCCGGTACGCCGATACGAGCGCCGAGGTCGACGTGGACTTGCCCACACCGGGCGAGCCCGTGAGGCCCACCACGTACGCCCCGCCGGTCAGCGGGGCCAGGGCCGCCATCACCTCGCGCAGCTGCGGGGACGCCCCCTCGACCAACGAGATCAGCCGGGCCACGGCCCGTGGCCTGCCCTCCCGGGCCTGGGCCACGAGCGAGGGAACGTCCACCGTCGTCATGCGATCAGCCCTTACGCCTTCGAGTCGGAACCGGGAGCCGGCACGCGCACGATCAGCGCGTCGCCCTGACCGCCGCCGCCGCACAGGGCGGCCGCGCCGACCCCGCCGCCGCGCCGCTGCAGCTCCAGCGCCAGGTGGAGCACCACGCGGGCGCCGGACATGCCGATCGGGTGGCCCAGGGCGATCGCGCCGCCGTTGACGTTCACCCTTTCCGGGTCGACGCCGAGGTCCTTCATTGACTGGACCGCGACGGCCGCGAAAGCCTCGTTGATCTCGATCAGGTCCAGGTCGGCGACCTCCAGCCCGTCCTTCTTCAGGGCGTGCAGGATCGCGTTCGAGGGCTGCGACTGGAGCGAGTTGTCGGGACCCGCCACATTGCCGTGGGCACCGATCTCGGCGATCCACGACAGGCCCAGCTCCTCGGCCTTCGCCCGGCTCATCACGACCACGGCGGCCGCGCCGTCGCTGATCTGGGACGAGGTACCGGCGGTGATCGTGCCGTCCTTCGCGAAGGCCGGGCGCAGCCGGCCCAGGGACTCGACCGTGGTCTCGGCGCGGATGCCCTCGTCCTCGGCGAAGACGACCGGGTCGCCCTTGCGCTGCGGGATCTCCACCGGGGTGATCTCGGCGGCGAAGACGCCGTTCTTCTGCGCGGCGGCGGCGCGCTGGTGGGAGGTGGCCGCGAAGGCGTCCTGCGGGGCGCGCTCGATGCCCAGGCGGGTGTTGTGCTTCTCCGTGGACTCGCCCATGGCGATGTTCTCGAAGGCGTCGGTGAGGCCGTCGTAGGCCATCGCGTCGAGCATCTCGATGGCGCCGTACTTGTAGCCCTCGCGCGACTTGGGCAGCAGGTGCGGGGCGTTGGTCATCGACTCCTGGCCGCCCGCGACCACGATGTCGAACTCTCCGGCGCGGATGAGCTGGTCGGCGAGCGCGATGGCGTCCAGACCTGACAGACACACCTTGTTGATGGTGAGCGCGGGAACGTTCATGGGGATGCCGCCCTTGACCGCCGCCTGGCGGGCGGGGATCTGGCCGGCGCCCGCCTGGAGCACCTGACCCATGATCACGTACTGCACCTGGTCACCGGTGATCCCGGCCCGGTCCAGCGCGGACTTGATGGCGAAACCGCCGAGGTCGGCACCCGAGAAGGACTTCAGCGAGCCGAGCAGACGCCCCATGGGCGTGCGGGCCCCGGCGACGATCACTGAAGTGGTGTTGTTCGTTCCGGACATGAGGCACAGCCCCTTGGATGAGAGGAGTGAACGAGGGTTTACCCGAATGTACTGAGCGGTACCCGCGCCGTCACCGGGGCGCAGGTGTGATCGCCGGCACGTTGCGTGACCGCCCTCCTCCAGAGTGCACTGGTCCCATGCTGACAAGAATCGACCACATCGGGATCGCCTGCTTCGACCTGGACAAGACCGTCGAGTTCTACCGTGCCACGTACGGCTTCGAGGTGTTCCACTCCGAGGTCAACGAGGAGCAGGGCGTCCGCGAGGCCATGCTCAAGATCAACGGGACCTCCGACGGCGGCGCCTCCTACATCCAGCTCCTGGAACCCACCCGCGAGGACTCCGCGGTCGGCAAGTGGCTGGCCAAGAACGGCGAGGGCGTGCACCACATCGCCTTCGGCACCGAGGACG
This sequence comes from Streptomyces sp. NPDC098789, assembly GCF_044759975.1. Lineage (NCBI taxonomy): Bacteria > Bacillati > Actinomycetota > Actinomycetes > Kitasatosporales > Streptomycetaceae > Streptomyces > Streptomyces sp. NPDC098789. The sequence continues at coordinate 545,534 of NZ_JBIWAJ010000001.1, read as the reverse complement.
TCGACGGCGACTCCGAGGCCATCCGCGGCAAGGGCGTCCGCGTCCTGTACGACGAGCCGCGCAGGGGCTCGATGGACTCCCGGATCACCTTCCTGCACCCCAAGGACTGCCACGGCGTCCTCACGGAACTGGTCACCGCCAACCCTGAGCACTGACCGCCCGATTCCCCGGCCGGTAGAGTGAGGGTGGCTCGGCCGGGGTTCGGTGCGCAGAGGGGTCGGGGCCTGTGGGTCTCGGCCCGCCATCTGACACCATTCCCCCGGGGGCGTCGTTCAGCGGGCGGACGATGCTCATTTGGGAGTGAGCTTGCGACCAGGGGACGGATGGGACCGCGCTGTGCGGGGCTACGAAAGCCAGGAGAGCCATCAGGCCGAGGCCGACCATCTCTCGCGGTTCGAGGCCGAGATGGAGCGGCTGAAGAAGGAACGCGGGAAGGCCGTCCAGCACGCCGAGGACCTGGGGTACCAGGTCGAGGTGCTGCGCGCCAAGCTCCATGAGGTGCGCCGCAGTCTCGCGTCCCGCCCCGCCTACGACGGTGCGGACATGGGCTACCAGGCGGAGCAGCTGCTCCGCAATGCCCAGATCCAGGCCGATCAGATGCGGTCGGACGCCGAGCGCGAGCTGCGCGATGCCCGGGCCCAGACCCAGCGCATCCTCCAGGAGCACGCCGAGCACCAGGCGCGCCTGCAGGCCGAGCTCCACGGCGAGGCCGTCAACCGGCGCCAGCGCCTGGACCAGGAGCTGAACGAGCGTCGGCAGACCGTCGAGGCCCACGTCAACGAGAACGTGGCCTGGGCCGAGCAGCTGCGCGCCCGTACGGAGGCCCAGGCCCGCCGGCTCATGGAGGAGTCCCGCGCCGAGGCCGAGCAGTCGCTGAACGCGGCCCGGACCGAGGCCGCCCGGCTCGCCGAGGAGGCCCGCCGCCGGCTCACCGCCGACGCGGAGGCCTCCCGCACCGAGGCCGAGTCCACCCTGCTGCGGGCCCGCAAGGAGGCCGAGCGGCTGCTGACCGCCGCTTCCGCGCAGGCCCAGGAGGCGACCGAGCACGCCGAGCGGCTGCGCACCAGCACGTCCGCCGAGGCCGAGCAGACCCGCCAGCAGACCATGGACCTCGGCCGGGTGGCCGAGCAGCGGGTGCAGGAGGCCGACGGCGCCCTGCGCGAGGCCCGCTCCGAGGCGGAGCGGGTGCTGAGCGACGCCAAGGAGAGCGCCTCCCGCCAGCTGGCGTCGGTGGAGTCCGTCAACGAACAGCGCACCCGCACCGCCAAGGAGCAGGTCGCCCGGCTCGTCGGCGAGGCCACCAAGGAGGCCGAGGTCCTCAAGGCCGAGGCCGAGCAGCTGCTCGCCGATGCCCGCGGTGAGGTCGACCGGGTGACCGCCGAGGCCGGCGACAAGGCACGTAGCGCGGCCGCCGAGGACACCGCGGCCCAGCTCGCCAGGGCGGCGCGCGCCGCCGAGGACGTGCTCGACAAGGCGTCCGAGGACGCCCGCGCGACCACCCGGGCCGCCTCCGAGGAGGCGGAACGGATCCGTGGCGAGGCCGAGGCGGAGGCCGAGCGGCTGCGCGCCCAGGCCGCGGCCACCGCCGACGAGCTCAAGGGCGCGGCGAAGGACGACACCGAGGAGTACCGCGCCCGCACGGTCGAGCTCCAGGCGGACGCCCGGCGGCTGCGCGGCGAGGCCGAGCACCTGCGCGCCGAGGCCGTCGCCGAGGGCGAGCGGATCCGCGGCGAGGCCCGCCGCGAGGCCGTCCAGCAGATCGAGGAGGCGGCCCGGACCGCCGAGGAGCTGCTCGGCAAGTCCAAGGCGGACGCCGACGAGCTGCGCGGCGGGGCGACCGCCGAGAGCGAGCGGGTGCGCGCCGAGGCCGTCGAGCGCGCCACCACCCTGCGCCGACAGGCCGAGGAGACCCTGGAGCGCACCCGCGCCGAGGCCGACCGGCTGCGCGCCGAGGCCCAGGAGCAGGCCGAGGCGCTGCACGCCGAGGCGGATGCGGCCGTGGCCGCGCGCCGCGAGGAGACCGACCGGGCCCTGGCGGCGCAGCGCACCGAGGCGGACGCCGAGTTGGTGCGCCTCCAGCAGGAGGCCGAGAGCCGTCTCGTGGGCGCCGAGCAGACGCTGAAGGACGCCCGTGCGGCGGCCGAGGGCATCCGCCGGGAGACCACCGAGGAGAGCGACCGGCTGCGCGCCGAGGCGGCCGAGCGGATCCGCACCCTCCAGGCGCAGGCGGAGGCGGAGGCCACCGGCCTGCGCACGGACGCCGCCGAGGAGGCCGGGCAGACCCGGGCCGAGGCCGAGCAGACCGGGATCCGGCTGCGCGCGGAGGCGCAGACCGAGGCCGAGCGACTGCGCACCGAGGCCCAGGAGACCGCGAACCGGCTGCGCGCCGAGGCGAAGGCGGCGGCCGAGCGGGTCGCCGCGGAGGCCGCGGAGGCGCTGGCCGCCGCGCAGGAGGAGGCCGCCCGGCGTCGTCGGGAGGCCGAGGAGACCCTGACCTCGGCCCGTACCGACGCGGAGAGCGAGCGGGCGCAGGCCCGCGAGCAGAGCGAGGAACTGCTGGCGCAGGCCCGCAAGCGCTCGGAGGAGGCCACCGCCGAGGCGGTCTGGCTGACCGAGGAGGCCGAGCGGCGCGCGTCCGAGGTGGTGTCGGCCGCCGAGACGACCGCCCAGCAGGTCCGCGACGCCGTCGCCGGCCTGCACGAGCAGGCCGAGGAGGAGGTCGCCGGGCTGCGCAGCGCGGCGGACCACGCCGCGGAGCGCACGAAGACCGAGGCGCAGGAGGAGGCGGACCGGGTCCGCGGCGACGCGTACGCCGAGCGGGAGCGGGCCACCGAGGACGCGAACCGGATCCGCAGCGAGGCCCGGCTGGAGACCGACGCGGCGAAGGCACTGGCCGAGCGGACCGTCGGGGACGCGATCGCCGAGGCCGAGCAGCTGCGCACGGACACCGCCGACTACGCGCAGCGGGTGCGCACCGAGGCCACGGACGCGCTGGCCGCGTCCGAGCGGGACGCCTCGCGGACCCGCGCCGACGCCCGTGAGGACGCCAACCGCATCCGCGGGGAGGCGGCGGAGTCCCTGGAGGCCTCCCGCGCCGAGGGTGTCCGGATCGTCGCCGAGGCGACGGAGCGGGCCGAGGCCCACACGGAGCGGACCCTGGCCGCGAACGCCCTGACCGTGGGCGAGGCCGCGGCCGAGGCGGAGCGGCTCACCACCGAGGCGGTCGCGGCGGCGGACGCCACCCGCGCCGAAGCCGCGAGCACCCTCG